>NZ_JAIUHH010000001.1:0-1004707 GCF_020165015.1 Mesorhizobium sp. CA7 | reverse complement strand
GTCTGCTTCACAGCCATCGCGATTCCCTCCGAGCTTCCTCTCAGAGAATCACAACCAGCCAATTACGCAACAGGCCCCCTCAAGGGGGGAGATTGGCAGTTTCGGCGCTGGGCCCGCCTTTCCGACTTTGAAGATTAGCGAAGGCCACGAAGCTGCTGATCTCCCCCTGAGGGGGAGATGGCCGGCAGGCCAGAGAGGGGGGCCTCGCACCATCCAGAAGATGGAAAAACGCAATCCCCTGAATCGCTTGCCGCATCCTATTCAACGAAAACCTTCACGCTTGCAGCTCGCCCCACAGCATCGATCACCGTCAGCGTCGAATAGCCGGTGCCGTCGGGTTGCCAGGTCGCGGTGCGGCGGCGGTCGATGCCGGCGAGTGGCTTGCCGTTGGCGAGCCAGCGGAACGGCGCCCGGCCGCCCTGTAGCTTCAGCACCAGCGGTGTGGCATCGGCCGAATTGATGCCGAGGTCGACGCGGGCGCCGTTGGGCGGGAAGATGATGGTCGGCGCCGGCTCGGTGGCGGTGGCCTGCACCAGACCGTCGGCGCCGGCGCCGAAGCGGGCGAGCGTCACCGGCAATTCCTCGCGCTTGGGGTTGAAGACGCCCGGCGGCCGGCCGGGCAGCGGCACGCCGGCAAGGCCGGAACGGACGAAGCCTTCGAACAGGATGGGTGCTGCCGAGACATAGCCCGACAGGCCAGGGACAGGGCTGGCATCGGCGCGGCCGACCCACACACCCAGCACGTAGCGGCCGTCGAAGCCGACGGACCAGGCATCGCGATAGCCGTAAGAGGTGCCGGTCTTGTAGGCGATGCCGCGCTGCATGGCGCCTTCCGGCGGCTTCACGCCGGACAGGATGTCGTTGATCTGCCAGGCCGCCTGGTCTTCGAGGATGGTGGCGGTGGTGCGCTCGGCGTCGGCCGGCTCGGTGCCGTCACGCAGCGTATGCATCTTGCCGCCATTGGCCAGCCCCGTATAGAGCTGCACCAGGTCGCGCAAGGTCACGCCGACGCCGCCAAGTCCGATCGCCAGGCCCGGCGCTTCGTTGACTGGCAGGATCGGGTTGACGCCTGCCTGGCGGAAGCGCGCGGTGAGCCGCGCGGGGCCGACCGCGTCGAGCACGCGGATCGCCGGCACGTTGAGAGACATTTGCAGCGCCTGGCGGATCGAGACGTCACCCTGGTAGCCCATGTCGAAATTCTTCGGACGGTAGCCGCCGAAATCGGCGGGGCTGTCCTCGATGATCATCTCCTGCGCCACCAGCCCCTGCTCGAAGGCCAGCCCATAGATGAAGGGCTTGAGCGTCGAGCCGGGTGAGCGTACCACCTTGGTCATGTCGATCCAGCCGGAGCGGCTGGCATCGAAGAAATCGGCCGAGCCGACCTCGCCCAGAATGTCGCCGGTGCGCGCATCGGCCATGATCATGGCGACGGAAAGTTTCGGCCCGAGCTTCCTGGCGGCATCTCGTGCCACCTGTTCCAGCCCCTGCTGCACGCTTTTGCGGATGGTGAGCTGCAGCGGCTTGCCTGGCACGGCCCTGGGCAGCATGGCATAGGAAGCATGCGCGGCCAGCGCCGGCAATTTTCTGCGCAGGCCGGAGACGTCGTCCAGCGCGGCGCGCGCGGCTTCGCGTTCGCCGAGCAGGCCGGCCGAGACCATGCGGGTCAGCACGCGGTCGCGTGCGGCGTGGGCGATGTCGAGGTTGCGGTCGGGACGGCGCTTCTCCGGCAATTGCGGCAGCGCGACGAGCAGGGCGGCTTCCGAAACCGTAAGCCGCTTCGGCTCCTTGCCGAAATAGGCGAGCGATGCGGCGCGAACGCCTTCGAGATTGCCGCCATAGGGCGCCAGCGTCAGGTAGCGTTCGAGGATTTCCTGCTTGGTGAGCCGCCGCTCGATCTGGATGGCGCGCAGCATCTGCTTGAGCTTGGAGCCAAGGCTGCGGCTGTCGCGCGGCTCGATCAGCCGGGCAAGCTGCATCGATAAGGTCGAGCCGCCGGACACGATATGCCCGCTGGTGACGAGCTGGCCGGCAGCGCGGCAGAGCGCCAGGAGGTCGACGCCGCGGTGGTCCCAGAAGCGCTTGTCTTCATAGGTGACCAGCATGTCGACGAATTGCCTGTCGACCTGGTCGAGGCGGGTTTCGAGCCGCCAATAGCCGTCGGGCGTGGCGAAGGCGCGCAGCAGCTGACCGTCGCGGTCCTGCACCTCCGTCGAGACCGTCAGCTTTGCCGGCAGCGGTGGCGGGAAAGCGCGGTCGAGTTCCCAAAGGGCAGCGACGGAAAGCGCCGCGAAGCCGGCGAGGCAAAGGCCTGCGATCGCGGTGCGTCGGAGAAATTTCCTGGAAAGCATGGCGCTGACCTTCATCCGCCTGCCCGTCCTTCGCAGCAGCTACGCTGCAGCTTCGGACGGTGAACCGGCCCCTTCTCCCGGTATGGAGGCGGGGAGAAGGGAGACATCGGCGATCTTGTCATCGCTACTCGGCCTTCACCTCCATCACGCCGGTGGCGGTGCGGGCCGAGTATTGCGGCCGGTACATGTCCTCCACCGTCGCCGCCGGATGGGCGTAGGTGCCCGGCGTCACGGCGCGCACGACATAGGCCAGCGTGATGTTGCGGTCGCCGTCGCCTTCGTTCGGATTGAAAGCGGCGACGAAGCGGTCGTTGCGGAACTCCAGATGCGCGGCGTCGGTTTGCGTCAGCCAGGAGAAGTTCGATAGTTGCGCGCTGGAAACCAGGCTCGGATTGTCGATCTCGAAGCCGGCCGGCAACAGGTCGGTGATCAGGAGCCGCGACGGCCATTTGTTCTGCTCATAGACCTTGAGCACGACCACGTAGCGTTCGTTCTGCTTGGCCTCGGTGACGTTGGCCTCGGTGCCGTCGAGCTTGTAGTAAGTGCGCGCGATGGTGAAACCGTCGCCGCCGGACGGCAGCGGCTCGACCGGCGCGGCAACCGCGGTCACCACCGCCTGCAGCGGCGTCGCGCCGGTATTGGCGATGGTGAGCGGGCTGTCGACAAGCTCGCTGCCGGCGACCTGGTCTGAATAGCCGCCCGAATGCGGCGCGCCGTTGACGGAAAGCGTGATGGAATCATTGCCTTCCTTCAGCGCCCGCGCGGCCAGCAGCATCCAGGATTCGTCCTGCGTGCTTGTCCAGCGGGCGTCGGCGCGCGCCACTCCCACCAGCTTGATCAGCTGCGGCACGATGCTCGGCACCGGCTTCGATTCCGCCGCCAGCGCCAGCATCGCCGCGCCGTCACGCAGCCGCGAGCCGTAGTCCGAGCGGTAGTAGTCGTAGTCGGTTTCCGACTTCGCCAGCCTGAGCGCCGTCTGGAAGGTGGCTTCCGAACGCTGCGCGTCGCCATAGAGCGCCAGGCTTGCCGCCAACTGGGCGACGGCCATCGGGCTGGAGAAGGCTTCGAGCTGCGTGTCGGCATAATAGCGCAGGTCGCCGATCGAGGCCTTCTTGTTGCGGGCGAGCACATAGAGCGCATAGGCGATCTCGCTGCCCTTGTCCTGGACGTCCTGGTCGTAGCCGAGTGCGTTCTGCAAGTTGTTGAGCGCCTGGTTCATGGCCAGCGCCGGCACATCGTACTTCTGCTCACGCGCCCGGGTCAGGAACTCCGTGACATAGGCGTCGAGCCACAGATCGCCGGAGCCGGGGCCCCAGAGGCCGAAGCTGCCGCTTGCCGCCTGGTAGGACAGCACCTTGTAGATGGCGTCCTGGATGCGGCCATGCAGGTCCGGATCGCTCTCCATGCCGATGCTCTTGGCCATGTCATTGACGTAGAGCAGCGGCATGGCGCGGCTGGTGGTCTGCTCGGCGCAGCCATAGGGGTAGCGGTCGAGCGACATCAGAAGCGACGGCACGTCGAGCGCGGACGACTGCGAGACGCCGACGCTGACCGAAGCGCCGTCGAGCACGCTTGCGGCAAGCAGTTCCTTGTCGACGCGCAACGAGCCGCCATTGGGCTTGAGGTCGACAACCATGCGGTTGGTGACCGGAAGCTGCGCCGGGCGCACCGGCAGATAGAGCGTCTGCTCGACTTCCGTGCCATCGGCATGCGCGAGCTTGACCGTGACCGAGGCGTCGCCCGCGGTCTTGGCGACCAGCGGGAAGGAGAGCGACTGCCGCTTGCCCTGGGCGAGCGTCAGCTTCTCGGGCAGTGGCTTGTCGCCGGTCGACAGGTCGCCGGTCGTGGTGACCGAGAGCGCATAGTCGCCAGCCGGGCCGTCGGTGTCGGCGATGTCGAGGCGCATGGTCGCCGCATCGCCCGGCGCCAGGAAGCGCGGCAGGCCGGCGGTGATCACCACCGGATCGCGAACGATGACGTCGGTCTGGGCATGGCCGACCGCATCCTTGGTCCAGGCGACGGCCATGATGCGCACGGTGCCGTTGAACTGCGGGATGTCGAAATCGACCCGCGCCTTGCCATTGGCGTCGAGCTCGACCGGGCCGGAGAAGAAGGCGACCAGCTTTTCCGTCGGCGGGCTGCCTTGCGCCTGCATGTTCGCCCCATCACCGCCGGTGCGTATCTTGCCCATGGTGCCGAGCGAGCCGTCGATCAGGCGTCCGTAGAGATCGCGGATCTCCAGCCCCAGCATGCGCTGGCCGAAGAACCAGTCCTCGGGATCGGGCGCCTTGTAGTTGGTGAAGTTGAGGATGCCGACATCGACGGCAGCCACCATCACATAGGCATTGCTGCCGGCCTGAGCGCCGTTGACGGCGACCGGGATCGACAGCTGCTGGCGCGGCACGGTCTTTTCCGGCGGCGTCAGGCTGACCGCCAGCTTCTTCGAGCCCGGATCGACTGACAGCCATTGGATGCCGATGGCGCGGGCAGGCATGCGCGATTCCTGCGCGTCGCCGGGCCGGAACAAGGTTGCGGTGACATAGGCGCCGGCGCCCCAGTCGTCGCCGACAGGGATGTCGACCGTGCTGCCGCCGGCCGGCACCGAAGCGGTGACGGTCTTCAACAGCTTCTCGGCGCCGATGGTGACCAGCAACTCGCCGGCAAAATGCGGCGACACCTTCAGCTTGGCAACTTCGCCGGCAGCGTAGGTGTCCTTGTCCAGCGCGATCTCCAGGCCGTCGGGCGTCTCGGTGGTGGTGGAGGCGACATACCAGCCGGCATCGAACTCATAGCTGGTCGCCGGACCGTCGGGATCGGCCGTCTCGACCTCGAGCCGGTAGCGGCCCCAGTCGACAGGCAGCGACACCGTCGCCTCGCCATCGGCCTTCAGGTCGACCGCGCCGTTGGCGACGGCCTTGGTGAGGCTGACCGCTTCGTAGTTCCACGAATTGTTGGAACGGTACCATTGATAGTTCCGCTCGACCTTGACCAGCGACCACTGCGCGCCCTTCAGGTCTTCGCGCTTGCCGTTCGGGTCGACGGCGATGATGCTGAACTTGGCGGTGCCGCCCTGCGGCACCTCATCGCCCTCGAAATCCGGGCGAATGCCGATGACATCGCGCTGCGGGCGAACGCCGATGTCGAGCGAGCGCTCGACGGCGCGGCCGCCGGCCTCGCGCATGCGCACGGTGACCTTGGCGTTGACCAGCTTGGTGGTCGACGGCAACTGGTCGATCGTCACCGGGAAAGTCGCCTTGCCGTCATCGCCGACCACCGGAAGGTTGGCGAGAGGCGTCACGGTCGGCTCGCCCGACTGCTCGTCGGCCAGGCCGAAGGTGAAATCCTTGAAGTTGTCCCAGGCGCTTGTGGTCGACAGCGTCAGCTCGCCTTCAAGCGCAAGGCCCGCGGCCGGCGCGCCATAGAGGAAGCGGCCGTCGACGGTAGCGTTGGCGGTCTCGCCCTGGGCGATCTCCTTCTTGTCGGCGGTCAGGTCGAATTCGATGCGATCCGGCACGAAATCCTCGACCAGGAACATCTGGCTGGCGACCGGCGACTGCTTGGGATCGGTGTAGATCGACACCGTCCAGGTGCCGCGCATGGCGTTGGCCTCGAGCGGCAGGTCGACGGCGTGGCCGCCGGCGGACTCGCCATTGCTGATGATGCGGCGGTTCTCGACTCCGTCTGGACGTGTGAAGATGAAGGTCAGCGGCAGGTTCTCGACCGCTTTTGCCGCGCCGTCGCGGGCGAGGGCCGCGACGTGAACGTCCTCGCCGGCGCGGTATATGCCGCGCTCCGTCCAGGCATAAACGTCGAGGGCGCCTGGCGAGGCGCGCCCCTCGACGCCGCGATCCGACAGGTCGAAGCCGGCCTTGCCCATGTCGAGGAAGACGAAGTCGTTGTCGCCCTGCTTGGCCATCAGCACGGCCGGCACCATGCCGTTCTCGCCGCGGGTGAGGCCCGGATTGAAGACGGCGTGGCCCTCGGCGTCGGTGGTCGCCGTGCCGAGAATCTCGTTGTTCCTGGCAAGCAGCGTCAATTCGGCGCCGGAGATCGGCTTGGCCGAGCCCAGCGAACGGGCAAAGACGTTGAGGCCGTCCTGGCCGGTATAGGTGGAAAGGCCGATATCGGAGACGACGAACCACTGCGTGGCGCGTGAACCATAGTCGTCGCTCTTGTCGTCGACCGGCTGCGCGGTCAGCACATAGACGCCGGGCTTGCGCTGTGGGATCGCCTCATCCACCGGGAACGAAGTGGTAACCTCCTTATTGAGATCATTGGCGATTTCGAGCGTGCCCGACCAGACGGGCGAGCCCATCTGGTCGGAAATGGTGGAAATGTCATAGCCGTCGAGCTGATGCAGGAACTGATAGCCGGACAGGAGCTGCGCCAGCGAACGATCGCCAATGCGATAGAGCGTCATCTTGGCGGAGTTCATGTTGACGGTGACGACCGGGATGCCGCGGCGCGCCCCGGCCGGCAGCACGAAGCTGTCGCCGGTGAAGCGGGCGGAGGGAGCGCGGTCCTGGACGTAGATCGACAGCACGACGGGCGCGGCGATCGTCTCGCCGATCGCCGACGGCAGGCCGGCGCGGAAGGTCACGTCATAATGCTGGCCGTGTTCCAGGCCTTCGACGCAGATCTGCTTGTCCTTGGCCTCCACGGCCTTGGGCGCGGCGTTGTCCACCGTCACGAATTGCGAATAATCGACCCCGGTCTTGACCAGTTGCTCGGAAAACTGGGCGCAGATGCGCGGCGAGGAGGAATCGGCATCGACAGTGTGCTCGACGATGCGAAAGCCCTTGCGCGCCTTGAGATCGGCATAGTCGGCCTGGACGGCCGGCGAGCTCACCAGCGCAAGGCTCGCCTCATAGGCCTGCAGCGAGGGCCGGTAGAGGTCGCGCTTGTCGAGGCCGGCGCCAAGCAGCGCCAGCGCCTCGGCACGAGTCTTTGCCGTGCGCACCAGCTTGTAGGCGTTGAAGGCCGCCGAGGTGACATTCATCGGCAAAGTCGAAGGTTCAGTGGTGTTCGACGCCGGCTGCACGGCAAGCGTCTCGCGCGCCAGCGCCAGCCACAGCGCGCCGTCATCGGGCAGCACCGAGACCGCGGCCTGGTATTTCTGCATGGCAAGACGATGGTCGCCGGTAAGCGATGCCTGCTCAGCGGCGGCCTGCAGGGCGGCAAGCCCTTCGGTCGGCTTGTCATAGGCCGGATCGGTCAGCTTGTTGCGGAACTGCTGGGCCTGGTCGGCCATCCAGTTGGGGAAAAAAGCCAGTGCCGGCGGAGCGCCGATATCGGGATCGCCGTCGACATTGGCGACCTTGCCGGCGACTGCGCCGGTGAAGGATTTCAACTGGTTATAGTCGGATTTGAGAAAACACCATTTGGCCTTGGTGTTGTAGGTGAAGGCGCGGCAGGCGGGATCGCCGAGACATGCGGTCTTGCACTGGTCGAGGCTGACATTCTGCTCCGACCTCAGGTCGAAGCCGAAATAGTCGGAATTATCGGTCGTCACGATTCTCCGGGCTTCGGCCGCAAAGGCCGCTCCGCCCAGGGCGAAAAAGATGAGAAGAAGCAAAGAGAGACCACGAGCCGCGCGCATTGCCATACCACCCTCCAGACATCGCCAGCGTCCGGGCATGATCAAGCTTCGTGCAGGCTTGTCAACGCCGGAGCGCCGCAGGTTTATCACCCGCGAACGGTTTCCATGCCGGCCAAAGGCCGGTATTTCGACAGAACCTCTGTGAGACGGATCACACATTCTTGCGAAAATGCAAAAGGTGTGAATTCCAAGCCCGGTCTATTTCAGACAATTGGATTGTGGCCCCTTTACGAACGTTGCGGAACTTCATTCCAATTTTAGTTTTGTCGACTAGGTTGTCTTAATGCCGGCGCATGAAACGCAGATGTCAAAGGGGATCGCGCCAGGGCGCGGGCTCCCGCGCGCCCTGCTTTTGGCGCTCGTCTGCTCGACCGTGCTGACCGCAGAGGTACGGCAGGCGGCGGCTTTCGAGATTTTCGGCATCAAGCTTTGGGGCTCGTCCAAGGACGAGGATGCCGACATCGTCGATCCGCTGCGCTACTCGGTGACGATCAATGCGCCTGATGCCGACAAGGATCTGATCAAGAGGCTCGAAAACGCCTCGGCGCTGAAAAATGACGAGGATCATCCGGTGTCGGGGTCGCTCGGCCTGATGGCCAAGGCACGCGGCGACCGCGAACAGCTCGTCGCCGCCCTCTACGCCGATGCTCGCTACGAAGGCGTGGTCACCATCACGATCGAGGGCAAGTCGATCGACGAATTGCCGCCGGATGCCGAGTTCAAAGGGCCACAGCCCATTCCGGTGGTCATAACGGTTTCCCCCGGGGCGAAATTCACGCTTGGCAACATCCGGCTGAAGGGCGATGCGGCCGGGTTGGCGGCAGCCGATTTCGGCCTGATCGCCGGCGGCGATGCCGGTTCAGGCGCGGTGCTCAAGGCCGAACTGCTGATCGTGCGGGCGCTGAAGGAAGAGGGCAGGCCGCTTGCCAAGGTCACGAACCGCGAGATCGTCGCCGAGCACACCAGCTCGACGCTGGACGTGACGTTGACGGTGGCCGCCGGCCCGGTCGCCGGCTATGGCGACATGACGGTCGAGGGCACGGAAAAGGTCGATCGCGACTTCACCGAATACATGACCGGGCTGAAACGGGGCCAGCAATATTCGCCGCAGGAGATCGACGATGCGCGCGACCGGCTGCTCGGGCTCGAGGTCTTCAACAGCGTGACGATCAAGGAAGGCGACAGGCTCGACGCCAACGGCAACATTCCGATCGGCGTCCAGGTGAGCGAGCGCAAGCCGCGCTATTTCGGCGTCGGCGGCAGCTTCTCGAATACCGAAGGCCTGGGGCTCGAAGGCTACTGGGGCCATCGCAACCTGTTCGGCCAGGCGGAGAAGCTGCGCATCGACGGATCGATCAGCGGCATCGGCAACAACAGCCTTTCCGCTCTCAACTACAACGCCGGCGTCATGTTCGAGAAGCCGGGCGTGCTCGGGCCGACGTCGAAATTCTTCACCGGCATCAAGACGGTGTTCGAACACCCCGATGCCTATGACCATTTCTCGGTCAAGGGCGACGTCGGCGTTTCCTACGATCTCGACAAGAAGCAGCGGGTGTCGGCCGAATTCGACCTCGATTATTCGAGGATCACCGACGCCTTCGGCAAGCATACCTATCTGATCGCCAGCGTGCCGCTGCAATATGTCTATGACAGCCGCGACAACAAGCTGAACCCGACCAGGGGATTCCGATTCTTAGCCTATGCCGAGCCGAGCTACGACATATTGAACGGCGCGACGTTCCTGAAGCTGAAGGGCGAGGGCTACACCTACCAGTCGCTCGACACGGCAAGCCGGTTCGTGCTCGCCGAGCGCGCGACGCTGGGCTCGATCGTCGGCACCGGGCTGCAGAACGTGCCGGCCGACCGTCGCTTCTATTCCGGCGGCGGCGGCTCTGTGCGCGGCTATGCATATCAGGGCATCGGCCCGAAGGATATCAACGGCCAGCCGATCGGCGGTCTCTCCTTCTTCGAAACCTCGGTCGAGATGCGCATCGGCGTCACCGACACGATCGGCATCGTGCCTTTCGTCGATGCCGGTACGGTCTCGACCAAATCCTTCCCCGATTTCTCGAATGTGAAGGTCGGCGCCGGCGTCGGCCTGCGCTATATTACTCCCTTCGGGCCGTTGCGCATCGACGCTGCCGTGCCGCTCAACCGCGATCCGGGCGATCCGCATTTCGGCATTTATGCCGGCATCGGCCAGGCGTTCTGACGATGAAGATGGTCTGGCGCATTGTCCGTATCTGCCTCTACGCGCTGCTTGTGCTGCTCGTGGTGGCGATCGGCGCGCTTGTCGTTCTGACCGGCACCGAAGGCGGCCGCCAGAATCTTGCCGGCCTGATATCGAAGATGGCTTCGAACGAGGACCGCAAGGTGACGGTCAGCGGCATCGAAGGCATCTGGTCGGGCGCGCTCAGGGTCGACCACATCGTGCTGGAAGACCGCGCCGGCCCCTGGATGGTGGCGCGCAAGGTAGCGCTCGACTGGTCGCCGGCGGCGCTGCTGTCCTGGAATTTCGATGCCGATCACTTAGCCGCCGAGCGCATCGAGTTGGCGCGGCTGCCGCAGCCGAGCCAGCAGCCATCGCAAGGTGGCTCGTCCAGCCTGCCGGTGTCGATCGACGTGAAGCAGATCGACCTGCCGGAGATCGCGCTTGGACAGGAGCTTGCCGGCAGCGGCATCGCCGAACTGGCCGCCAAGGGTTCGCTCAAGGCCGATCCGTCGCCGCTGGCGATCGAAAGCGTGCTCAACGTCAGCCGCCATGACGGCAAGCAAGGCAATGTCGACGCCAAAATCCACTTTGCGCCGGCCGACAACAAGCTCGAGCTCGACCTCAAGGCGTCGGAACCGGCCGGAGGCATCATCGCCAATTTGCTCAAGCTGCCGGATGCGCCGCCCGTCAACATCGTCGTTTCCGGCGGCGGGCCTTTGGCCAACTGGAGCGGCGTCGGCACCTTCATGGTCGACGGTCGGATCGTCAGCCAGCTGACCGGTCGGCACCAGCTCACTGACAAGGGCCACCGCATCGAGGCCAAGGGCGACGGCCAGTTCGAAGAGTTCCTGCCGGAGAAGATAAAGGCTTTGTTTGCCGGCAAGACGAGCTTCGACCTCGCCGGAACGGCGACCGCGTCGGGTGGGATCGATATCGAGCAGGCCATCATAGAGAGCGATGCGGTGCACGGCACTGCCACCGGCAATGTCGATCCGAAGGGCGCCAGCAACCTTGCGGTCGAGCTCTCCGCAAAGGAGAAGCCGGTCACCGTCGATGTCGGCAACAGCGCGGTTCCGATCCTGGTCGCGGTCGAAAAGGCCACGGTGCGCGCCTTCGGCGACGGCAAGGCGCCGATGGTCGATATCGGCACGTCGCTTACTTCGGTCGCCGTCGGCGGCACGCAGCTCAACAATATTACGGGCGAGATCCATTCCGACGGCTTCGACATCGAGACCGTTAGCGGCCCGGTCGCCATCAGGCTCGCGGCCGCCGGCCTGAAGACCGATGTCGCGACGCTGGCGCCGCTGGTGACCGGCAAACTCGCCGCGGATCTTTCCGGCACGATCAGCCGCGAGACCGTGACCATCGACGAAGGCACCTTGCGCAGCGATGCGCTCAATGCCGGGCTGACGGCAAATGTGGCGCTGGCCGATTTGTCGATGACGCTGAAGATGAATGCCGACGCCGTCTCGAAGGCATTGCCGCCGCAGATCAGCTCGCTGCTTGGCGAGCGGGTGAAGTTCTCGGCCACCGCCACGCGCGATCCGCAAGGCGCGTTCGCCGCCAACTCGCTGGAGATCAGCTCGGGCTCGCTCAGCGCCAGCGGTACCGGCAGCATGCAAGGATCGGATATCCAGGCCAGCGTCAAAGGCACATTGGGCGATGTCTCGCCACTGTCGTCGCTCGCCGGCACGCCGCTTGCCGGCGGGGTCAATTTCGCGCTGACCACGAGCGGCCCGCGCTGGGCGCCGGATTTCTCCGTTTCAGCAGACAGCGCCAGCCTGACGGCCGCCGGCCGCACGGTGAAGGACATCAAACTCTCGGCCAAGGGCAAGGCCGACATCGCCAACCCGTCCGCCGAAATCTCGCTGACGGGCAGCGCCGAGGGGCAGGCGCTGGACATCGCAGCCTCGCTGGTGACGGCCGACGGCAAGCGCTCGATCAGGGGCCTCAGCCTGGCGCTTGGCGACAACAAGGTGTCGGGCGATCTCGCGCTCGACGACAAGTTCCTGCCGCTCGGCACGCTGACGCTTGCCGTGCCCGACATCGGACCGCTTGCGGCGCTCGCAAATCAGAGCGCGACCGGCGATATCAACGGCACGATCGCCTTCGCCAAGGACGGCGAGGCGCCGACTGTCACCATCAATGCGGCCAGCAAATCGATCGCGCGCGGCGATCTGGCGGCGAAAGCCATCACCATCAACGCGCTGATCGCCAACTACCTGAAAGGGCCGGCGATCTCAGGCACGATCAAGGCCGATAGCGTGACCTCCGGCGGCACGGTCATCAGCGGCATCGGCATCGATTTGAAGCGCGACGGCGATTGGACGAACTTTACCGGCGGCGCCACGGCGTCCGGCATTCCGGCCACCGCCACCGGCCGGGTGAAGATCGCCAACGGCACGACAAGCGTGGAAATCGCTTCCGGCGAGGCGACGGTGCGCGGCATCAAGGCGGCCATAGCCGAGCCTTCCAGCCTCTCCATCACCAATGGCGTGACCGCCATCGAGAAGCTCGCGCTCAATCTCGGCGGCGGCTCGGCGACGGTTTCCGGCAGCGCCGGTCAGGCACTGGACCTGACGGCCAATCTCGCCAACCTCCCGCTTGCACTCGCCAATGATTTGGTGCCCGGCCTCGACGGGGCCGGAACGCTGGAAGGCACGGCACACGTCACGGGTCCATCGTCCAATCCCGACATTCAGTTCGACGCGAAGTTGGCGGGCGCCGAGACCAGCCAGACCCGGCAGGCGGGGCTCGGGCCGCTGGATCTGGACGCTGCCGGTACCTACACGCTGGCGGGCGGCGTCGCCCTGGACCACGCCACGCTTTCGGGCGAAGGGATTTCAGGCAAGGCCGCCGGCACTCTCAACCCGAACGGCGCCAGCGATTTCTCCCTCGACCTTACCTCGTCCGGAGCCAGCCTGCCGTTGACCGTCGGCAGCGCCCAAAGCCCGGTCAAGATCGCCATCCAGTCCTTGTCGGCAAAGATGGCGGGCGAAAGCACGCAGGCGCGGCTCGATGTGTCCGCGATCCTGCCTTCCATTGCCGCCAGCCAAGCGACGGTCGACGGCCTCATCCTGGCGCTGCATTCGGATGCCTTCGACCTCAAGGGGCGGGCAGGTCAGGTTTCCGGCACGGTGTCGGTGGACAGGATTGGCCTCGACAATCCGACGATCGCGCCGCTGATCGCCGGCAAGGTCACGGCCAAGGTCAATGGCCGCCTGACGACCGATGCCGTTGCCCTCGACAGCGGCTCCTTGAGAAGCGATGCGCTCAACAGCCAGGTCGCCGGCCGGATATCGCTGGGCGACGGTTCGGTCGACCTCAATATGAACGCCAATGTCGCCTCTTCAGCCTTACCGGCGGCGGTGCGCGGCATGCTTGGCGAGAGCGCTGCGTTGAGCGCCTCGCTGAAGCGCGATGCCAATGGCAATGTCAATGTCGACGGGCTGAAGCTGAATTCCGGCGCGCTCAGCGCCGACGGGCAGGCGAGCCTTGCCGACGGCAGGTTGGCCGCCGGGATCAGAGGCGCATTGAGCGATGTTTCGGGGCTGTCGAAAGACGCCAAGGGCGCCATCGCCTTTGTCTTGAACGCGCAAGGCCCGGTCACCACGCCGGACCTGTCGATGACGGTGAGCAGCGACCGGCTTTCCGTGGCGGCGCGCGAGATCACGGGACTGAGGCTTACGGCCAGCGGCAAGGCCGATGCCGCCAATCCGGCGGCCAATGTTGAACTCACCGGCAATGTCGCCGGGCAGAATCTGCAAGGCAGCGCAGTGCTCGCCACGACCAATGGCAGCCGCGCGATCAATGGGCTTTTGCTGTCGCTCGGTCCGAACAAGATTGCCGGCGATCTCACTCTCGACGATGCCTTCGTGCCGGTCGGCACCGTTTCGCTCGACTTGCCCGATATCGGGCCGCTGGCCGCGCTGGCGCTGGAAAAAGCCGAGGGCAATGTGCGCGGCACGATCGCTTTTACCAAGGCAGCCAACGGACCCAATGTCGCCGTCAAGGCGAACACCTCCGAGATCAAGCGCGGCGATCTCTCCGCCAGGAATGTCGCCATCGACGCGCAGATCGCGAATTACATGGCAGCACCGGTCATTGCCGGTACGGTGCGCGCCGAGAGCGTGACTTCCGGCGGCACGGCCGTCACCGGCATCGATGTCGATCTCAAGCGCGACGGCGACTGGACCGGTTTTTCCGGCGGCGCAACCGTCAAGAACATCCCGGCGAAGGCAGCCGGCCGGGTGAGGATCGCCAACGGCACGACGACCGTCGAGCTCGCGTCGGGCCAGGCGACCGTGCAGGGCATCAAGGTCGCGATCGCGCAGGCCTCGACCGTGACCATCGCCAACGGGGTGACGACGCTCGACCGGCTGGTGCTGAATCTCGGCGGCGGCACGGCGACGGTGACTGGCAAGGTCGCGCAGACGCTCGACATCAACGCCAATCTGGCTCGGGTGCCGATCTCGCTCGCCAACAGTTTCTCGCCGGGTCTCGACGCGGCCGGCTCGGTCTCGGGGACGGTCAAGGTCACCGGCGCGCCGGCGACCCCATCGGCCGCCTTCAACATCGATGCGTCCGGCGTGCAGACCTCGCAGACGCGCGGCGCCGGCCTCGGCGGCATGAATGTGTCGTCGTCGGGAACCTTCGCCGGCAACAAGCTCGCCTTCGATGCCGACATCAGCGATGGCGCCGGCCTCGGCCTCAAGGGTGGCGGCACGGTGGCGACGACAGGCACGCCCACCTTGGCGCTCGACTTCAAGGGCAAGGTGCCGTTTTCCTTCCTTGCCGCCAAGCTCGCCGTGCAAGGTCTGGCGCTCAACGGCACTGCCAAGGTCGATGTGCAGGTGCGCGGTCCCGCATCCGCGCCGGTGATCAGCGGCAAAGTCACGACATCCGGCGCGCGCCTTATCGATGCGCGTTCCGGCCTGGCGGTCAACGATATCGACGCCGACGTTTCGATCGGCGGCGGCGTCGCCAGGATCAATCGCTTGACCGGAAAGCTGTCGACGCGCGGCAGCCTGTCGGCCAGCGGCACGGTGGGCATCACGCCGGCGCAAGGCTTCCCGGCCGACCTCTCGATCAAGCTCAGCGATGGCCGCTACACCGACGGCCGGGTGGTGACCGCCAATCTCGGCGGCGACCTGACCGTCAAGGGGCCGCTGGTCTCGGCACCGGTGATCGCCGGCACCATCAATCTGGCGAGGACGGTCATCACCGTTCCGGACAAGCTGCCCGGGTCACTCTCGGAACTCAACGTCAAGCACAAGAACGCGCCACGCGCCGTGCGGGCACAGGACAAGGCGCTGCGCCCGCCAACGTCCAGCGGCAGCAGCAAGGGCGGCAGCGGCCTGATGCTTGACGTGACGGTCAACGCGCCGAACCAGATCTTCATCCAGGGCAGGGGCGTCGACGCCGAACTCGGCGGCTCGCTCAAACTAACCGGCCCGGCGTCGTCACCGCAGGCCGTGGGCACTTTCACCTTGCAGCGCGGACGGCTAACGATCCTTGCAAAACGGCTGACATTCACGGAGGGCACGGTCGGGTTCCAGGGATCGCTGGTGCCTTACCTCAATCTCACCGCAACCACCACGACAAGCAGTGCCACCGTGACAATCGTGGTTTCCGGCGAGGCGACCGATCCGAAATTCAACTTCTCCTCGGTGCCGGCGCTGCCACAGGACGAGGTCCTGGCGCAGCTCATCTTCGGTCAATCCATGTCCAGACTGTCACCGCTGCAGATCGCCCAGCTCGCCGACGCCGCCGCGCAATTGGCAGGCGCCGGCGGCACGACCTCGCTGCTCGACAACCTGCGCAACGCAATCGGCGTCGACGATCTCGACGTGACGACGGACGAGAAGGGCGGCACCGCGGTTTCGGCCGGCAAATACCTTAACGACCGCACCTATGTGACCATACAGAAGGGCGACAAGCCGGGCTCCGGCAAGGCCACGATCGACCTCAATGTCGGTCGCGGCGTGAAGCTGCGCGGCGAGGCCAATGATGCCGGCGAAGCCAAGGGCGGCGTCTTCTACGAACGCGAATATTGAGGCCGCGCCGGCGCTTCTGTGTCTGCCCAGCAGGCTGGCCGCCGCGGGGACGGGGCCGTTATCCGTATAAAATGTATTGATTTAATCGCCCGCAACGATTTTTTGGGAAATCCGCCTCGCGATAACAAATTTGCGTCAAGACTGTCGCTAACGCGCGAACCGGGTTGTAGCCAAAGATGCACATTCCCTGGCATGTTCCTACTCCACACCGTGTTTTGACATCACGGTCTGGATGCGGAATGTTAAAAGGCGGAAAGCCAACAATGGGAGTAAGTCATGGCAATCTATAAGAGCAATGGTGATCGTGTTCCCGATCACATCCTGAAAATGGCTGAAGAAGCCAAGTCGGGCGGCGTGGACCGCCGCGAATTCCTGGCTATGGCCAGCGTCTTCGGCGCATCGACGGCAATGGCCTATGGCATGCTCGGCCTCGCCGCGCCGACCCCGGCCCGGGCCGAGGACGTGCAGGGCAAGAAGGGCGGCGTGCTCAAGGTCGCGATGTCGATCAAGGATCCGAAGGATCCGCGCACCGCCGACTGGTCCGAAATCTCCAATGCCGAGCGCCAGGCGCTCGAGCCGCTGGTGAAATACACGAAGGAATATACTTTCGCGCCGTATCTGCTGGCGAGCTGGGACATCAACGACGACGCCACCGAATACACGCTGCATGTGCGGCCGGGCGTCGAATGGAACAACGGCGACAAGTTCACCGCCGACGACGTGATCTACAATTTCACGCGCTGGGCGGATAAGGGCGCGGAAGGCAACTCCATGCCTGGCCGCCTCGGCAGCCTCGTCGACGACACGACCAAAAAGCTGCGCGAAGGCTCCGTCGTCAAGGTCGACGACATGACCGTCAAGCTCAAGCTGACCAAGCCCGACATCGCCATCATCCCGAACCTTTGCGACTATCCGGCGCTGGTCGTGCACAAGACCTTCGACGAGAAGGGCGCGAACTTCAAGAGCTGCCCGATCGGCACCGGTCCGTTCGAGCTCGTCTCCTACGACGTCGGCCAGAAGGTGGTCTACAAGCGCCGCGAGACCGGCAAGTGGTGGCAGGGCGAGGCCTTCCTCGATGGCGTCGAGTTCATCGATTACGGCACCGATCCGGCCGCGACCGTCTCGGCCTTCGAGTCGGGCGAAGTCCAGACCAACCACGAAACGACCGCCGACTACATCAAGATCATCGCCGACGTCGGCGCTCCGGTCTCGGAAGTCGTGACGGCTGCCACCGTGGTGTCGCGCTTCAACATCACCCACAAGCCCTATGACGACCAGAAGGTTCGTCAGGCGATGTTGCTTGCCGTCGACAACGCCACCGTGCTGCAGCTCGGCTACGGCAATGCCGGCACGCCGGCCGAAAACCACCACGTCGCGCCGATCCATCCGGAATACGTCAAGCTGCCGGAGGTCAAGCGCGACATCGCCAAGGCCAAGCAGATGCTGACGGAGGCCGGCGCGATCGATTTCGAGCACGAGCTGATCAGCAACGACGAGGACTACCACAAGAACACCACGGACGCGATCGCCGCCCAGCTGCGCGAAGCCGGCATCAAGGTGAAGCGCACCGTGCTGCCGAGCTCGACCTTCTGGAACGACTGGACGAAGTATCCGTTCTCGGAAACCAACTGGAACATGCGCCCGCTGGGCATCCAGGTGATCGCCATCGCTTACCGCACCGGTGAAGCTTGGAACGAGACGGCCTACGCCAATCCGGACTTCGACAAGAAGGTGAACGAGGCGCTCGGCATCGCCGATGCGGAGAAGCGCAAGGTTGTGATGAAGGATATCGAGCAGACCCTGCAAGATTCCGGCATCATCATCCAGCCTTACTGGCGCAAGCTCTACATCAACATCAAGCCCGAGGTGAAGAACCACTCGATGCACCCCACCTACGAGCACGACTTCGGCAAGGTCTGGCTCGAGCAGGCATGATCCATAGCGCGATGGATACGAGGGGCCGCGGCCTCTCGTATTTGCAGCTTCGTCGCCGTTGCATATCCTGCAGCGGCGGCGGGGCGTCATCCGCTTTTCGAAACAGGGTTGAACGTATCTGACCCCAACCCGGCCGGCAGGGGGGCACATGTTCTCATTCATCGCCAGACGCATCGGCACGATACTGCTCACGATGCTGTGCCTGACGCTGGTCGTCTTCTTCCTCGTCAATCTCGAGCCCAATCTGAAGAAACTGGCGATCAGCCAGACCGAGATGCACACGCCAGCCGACCAGCTCGAAAGCTGGCTGGTCAATCATGGCTACCGGCAGAACTTCTTCGTGCGCTACGGCCAGTGGCTGGGCGTCCTGCCGAAGCATCCGATCACCGATCCGGCGACCGGCAAGACGACGCAGCGCTTCTCGTTCTGCAACGACCCGGCCGAGCCGCAATTCTCCGGCGTCCTGCAGGGCGATTTCGGCTGCTCGACCAAGTTCAAGACGACGGTCGCGGCCAAGCTGTTCCCAGCCCTCGGCGCCACCGGATTGCTGATGTTCTGGGTGCTGGCGGTGATGGTGCCGATCTCGCTGCTGATCGGCATTCTCGCCGGCATGCGCGAGGGCTCGCGCACCGACCGCGTGCTGTCGGTGGCCTCGATCGCCTCGACGGCGACGCCCGAATATGTGTCGGGCGTCATCTTCACCGTCATCTTCGCATCCTGGCTCGGCTGGCTGAACGGCTCGGCGGCGTCCGCCAGCCAGGGCATCACCTTCTACAATTTCACGCTGCCGGTGATCACGCTGGCGATCTACGGCATCGGCTATATCGCGCGCATGACACGCGCCTCGATGGTCGAGGTGATGACGCAGCAATATATCCGCACCGCCCGGCTGAAGGGCCTGTCCTTCAGCAGCGTGGTGATCAAGCATGCGTTGCGCAACGCGCTGATCGCGCCCTTCACCGTCATCATGCTGCAGTTCCCGTGGCTGCTCACCGGCGTCGTCATCGTCGAGGTGATGTTCCGCTACCAGGGTTTCGGCTACACGCTGGTCGAGGCCGCCGGCAACAACGACATCGACCTGCTGCTCGGCTGCTCGCTGGTCTCGGTGTTCATCGTGCTGATCACGCAGCTGATTTCCGACGTCGGCTACGCGTTTCTCAATCCGCGTATCAGGGTTCAGTAGGGGCAGGGGCCGATGCAAACCGAATATATCAGCGCCTTCAACGTGGTTATCGGCGTGCTCTGGCGGTTCTGGCCGGTGTGGGTCGGGCTCATCCTGGTGATGGGCGCCAGCTTTACCTACAAGAAGCGGCTCGGGCTCTACGGCCAGCTCTTTGACAGCGGCGTCGGCATTGCCGGCGTCTTCATCTGCCTGTTCTGGCTGTTCACGGCGATCTTCGCCTCCACCATCTCGCCCTTCGATCCGCTGGCGCAGGTCTCGGTGATGAAGGACACGCTGCCCGGGGCGATCGAGCCGGCGTCGAAGCTCGTCTATTATTTCGGCGGCGACAAGCTTGCCCGCGACGTGTTCTCGCGCATGGTCTATGGCAGCCAGATCGTGCTGATCATCGCGCCGGCCGCCACCGGCTTCGCGCTGATGGTGGGCATCACGCTCGGCCTGCCGGCCGGTTATTATGGCGGCAAGATCGACACGCTCTTGTCGTTCCTTGCCAATCTGGTGCTGGCCTTCCCGGTCATCCTCCTGTTTTACCTGCTGGTGACGCCGGGCATCATGGACACGCCGATACCCTATGGGATGGCGGGACTGTTCTTCCTGTTCCCGATCATCTTCTTCTGCGTGCTGTTCTGGACCCGCTACAAGAACCGGCCGGACCGGCTCTATATCCTGCTCGGCATCACGCTGGTCCTAGGCGGCTGGATCTATACGGGCCTCGTCTTCGACAAGGATCCGCTGCGCATCGTCCATATCGATCCCAACCAGCTCAACATCTTCGTGGCGGTGGTGTTCGCCTCCAGCCCGGGCGTGTTCCGCATCGTGCGCGGGCTGACCATGGACATCAAGACGCGCGATTATGTGGCGGCGGCGCAGACGCGCGGTGAATCGCCCTGGTACATCATGCTGTGGGAGATCCTGCCCAATGCGCGCGGTCCGCTGATCGTCGATGCCTGCCTGCGCATCGGCTATACGACGATCCTGCTCGGAACGCTCGGCTATTTCGGCCTGGGCCTGGCGCCGGAAAGCCCCGACTGGGGCACCGCGATCAAGGATGCCAGCCGCCTCTTGCGGTCCTTCATCCACCCGGCGCTGCCGCCGACGATCGCGCTGATGTCGTTCGTGCTGGGGCTGAACCTGTTGGCGGATTCGCTGCGCGAACAGTCGATGAAGGATTGATGGTGTGGGTTCAGGCCCTACCTGCTGAAACAATTTAGGATTGGAGCGACCCATGAACGAGGCAGTTCGAAATCCGGCTCAACCAATCATCGAGATCGAGAACCTCTCGATCTCCTTCTTCACCCGCAAGGGCGAGATCCCGGCTGTGATGGATTTTTCCTGCACGGTCATGCCCGGCGAGGCGATGGGCATCGTGGGCGAGTCCGGCTGCGGCAAGTCGACCGTGTCGCTCGGGATCATGCGCGACCTCTCCAACATCGGGAAGATCGTCGGCGGAAAGATCAAGTTCCAGGGCAAGGACATGGGCGAGCTCTCCGAGGATGAGCTGCGCTCGATCCGCGGCAACAAGATCGCCATGATCTACCAGGAGCCGATGGCGAGCCTCAATCCGGCGATGAAGATCGGCCAGCAGCTGATGGAAGTGCCGCTGATCCACGACAAGGTGTCGAAGGAAGAGGCCTACAACCGCGCCCTGGAGATGGTGCGGGCGGTGAAGCTGCCCGATCCGGAGCGCATGATGCGCTCCTATCCGCACCAGCTGTCGGGCGGGCAGCAGCAGCGCATCGTGATCGCCATGGCGCTGCTTTCCAAGCCGGCGCTCTTGTTGCTCGACGAGCCGACTACGGCGCTCGACGTCACCGTCGAGGCCGGCATCGTCGAGCTGGTCAAAGGTCTAGGCGAGAAGTTCGGCACCTCGATGATCTTCGTGTCGCACAATCTCGGCCTTATCCTCGAGACCTGCGACAAGATCACGGTGATGTATTCGGGCGAGGCGGTCGAGACCGGCAAGATCGAGGACGTGTTCGACCGGATGCGCCATCCCTACACGCAAGGGCTGTTCCGCTCGATCCCGCTGCCTGGCGCCGACAAGAACTCGCGGCCGCTGATCTCCATTCCTGGACAGTTGCCGCTGCCGCATGAGCGGCCGAAGGGCTGCAATTTCGGGCCGCGCTGCCACCATTTCGTCGAGGGCGTCTGCAACGCCGCGGAAATCCCGATGATCCCGGTCGAGGGCCATGAGGGCCATTTCTCGCGCTGCGTGCGGTTCAACGAGATCGACTGGGAGGCGCTGCCGCCCGGTGCCAAGAAGGTCAACGAAAAGGTCGAGCCCGGCGCGCCGGTGCTCAAGATCGACGATCTCAAGAAATACTACAAGGTCGGCGGCAGCGAGGTGTTCGGCTCGAGCGAAGGCCGCGTCGTCAAGGCCAACGAGACGATCTCGTTCACCGCGCGCGAATCCGAGACGGTCGCGATCGTCGGCGAATCCGGCTGCGGCAAGTCGACGCTCGCCAAGGTGTTGTTGGGCCTCGAGACCGCAAGCTCCGGCACCGTGACGCTGGGCAACAAGGAGATCCAGTCGACCGGCATCGAGCGCCGCAATGTCGAGACGGTGTCTTCGATCCAGATGGTGTTCCAGAATCCGTTCGACACGCTGAACCCCAGCCACACGGTCGGCTCGCAGATCATCCGCACGCTGGAGAAGTTCAAAGTCGGCAGGACAGTCGCCGAGCGGCGCCAGCGGATGCTGGAACTGCTCGACCTGGTGAAGCTGCCGCGCGCCTTCGAAACGCGCAAGCCGCGCCAGTTGTCGGGCGGGCAGAAGCAGCGTATCGGCGTCGCGCGCGCCTTTGCCGGCGACGCCAAGGTGGTGGTGGCCGACGAGCCGGTCTCGGCGCTCGACGTCTCGGTGCAGGCGGCGGTGACCGAGCTGTTGATGGACATCCAGCGCAAGAACAAGACCACGATGCTGTTCATCAGCCACGATCTGTCAGTGGTGCGCTATATCGCCGACCGCGTCGTCGTCATGTATCTCGGCTACATCGTCGAGCAGGGGACGACCGACCAGATCTTCTCGCCGCCTTACCACCCCTATACCGAGGCGCTGCTGTCGGCGATCCCGATCGCCGACACCAGCGTGGTCAAGAAGCACATCGTGCTGGAAGGCGACATCCCGTCGGCGATGAACCCGCCGACCGGCTGCCCGTTCCAGACGCGCTGCGGCTACAAGAAGCTGGTGCCCGACAATCTGTGCGAGACCAAGGTGCCGCCGGTGAAGAATCTCGGCAACGGCCATATGAGCCTGTGCTGGCTCTCGGACGATGTCCTGGCCAAGATGGAACCGGTCATCAAGTTCGACAAGGAACATGCCGCGCGTGAAGGCGTGCCGGATGATGCGCCGCACGGCGAGGGGCCAGGCTTTGCCGGTTCGCCGCCGCAGCGGCCCGACGGCAAAAACGCCAGCGCGGAGGCCGATGCGATCGGAAAGGGCGTCGAGGAGAACGACGAGGTGCTCAAAGCCCGTCGCCACGAAGTGCGCGACGAGGATTCGGAAACCGGTGTTTCAAGGCCGAAGGACACGACAAGGCGGCACTAGACCCCGTTCCTTAACATAGAAGTTTTGACCGGTTGGTTATGTGTGCGTTGGCAAAGCCCATGCCTTGGCGATTGGCCGAGACGCCTATCGCGATCGTCATCCACGGGCGGAGCAAGGAGCGTAGCGACGCGCGCAGACCCGAGGATCCATGCCGTGACATGGAAGCGCCGCGGCGGCCCAGAAATTCTGCACCGCTGCGCACTTCGATCTAGGTAACGGAATGGATTCTAGGGTCTGCGCGCGTCGCTACGCTCCTTGCTCCGCCCTAGAATGACGAGGTTCAGGAGCCTTCAGCTCATCGCCAGCGTTTGCGTTTGATAGCCTTGCCCGACAAGCCTTCAATCTTTCAAAATCACCGTGTTGAGGAACTAGCTGCCGCACTGCCGCATCTGCGCGGCGTAATCGCGCGCCATCTGGTCGGTGGCGCGCGCGTAGTTTTGAACGCCGCCATCGCCGCGGTTGCCGCGGCCATAGGCGGTCCAGCCGAGATAATAGGCCAGATAGAGATTGTAGGTGTCGTTGCGGGCGACGCCGAACGTGTCGGCCGTCTTTGAGTGGTACCAGCCGACGAAATCGATGGCGTCGGCAAAGCGCGTGCGGCGCGCCGCCCAGTTGCCGGTCTCGCTTTGATATTGCGACCATGTGCCGTCGAGCGCCTGCGAGTAGCCGGTGGCGCTCGAGACATGCGTCCACGGGATGAAGCCGAGCAGCTTGGTGCGCGGCGGGCGGGCATTGCTCTTGAAGCCGGATTCCTTGCGCACCGTCGCCATCAGCACGGGGACGGGAACGCCGTATTTCCGCTCGGTCCGTTCGGCGGCGGACTGCCAGTTGTCGAACCAGCCGTCATTCTGGTCGAAGACGGCGCAAACATTGTTGATGTGACTGGGCGCTGTCGCGCAGGCCGAAAGCGCCAGCAGCACGGAGACAGCGACAATTTTACTAAAACTCGACCTACGCATTGGAAGACGAATAGGCCGAAATCATAAAAGGAGTGTTGCGCGCTTTCTTAACCAGGGGTGGGAAGCGCGAAAAGCTAAGTATCGATATAACGACTACTCGTGTCGCTATTCTTTTCCTCGATTTTGAAAAATGCCGCCTTGGCTAAAATCACGCCGGCAAATGGCGAATTCCTGACAGCTCGCATGCGATGCCGGCGCTCTGATGCGCGCATGAGCGAACCAAGACGCAAGCGCGGCGCCGAGCGCACCAGCAACCGGGGACCAGCCGCCATCCCGCAACTGCCGGCGCGGCGGGTGGAGAATTCCTATCCGCCGATGGCGCTGCTGTCGGCCGAGCAGATCGAAGCCATCCACCAGGCATCGATGCACATATTGGAGAATTTCGGCATCGAGGTGATGAGCGCACGCGCCCTGTCGCTGTTCGAGCGCGCCGGCGCCAAGGTCGACCACGGCTCGATGAATGTGCGCATCGATCGCGGCATGGTCGAGGAGGCGCTGAAGTCGACGCGCTCGGCCTATACGCTGACGCCCCGAAACCCAGACCACGCCATCCATCTTGGCGGCAGCACCATCAACTTCACGCTCGTCGCCGGGCCGCCCAATGTGCACGACATGGAACGCGGCCGCCGCGCCGGCAACCTTGCCGACTACTCGGACCTCGTCCGGCTGGCGCAGCATTTCAACTGCATCCACATGCTGGGCAACCAGGTCTGCGCCCCGGTCGAGCTGCCGGCGAACACCAGGCATATGGATACCTATTTCGCCAATCTGACGCTGACCGACAAATGCTTCCACGTCTCGGCGATCGGGCGGGGCAGGGCGCTGGACGGCATCGAGATGATGGCGATCGCGCGCGGGCTGACGCTTGAGCAGATGGGAGAGGACCCCGGCGTCACGACCATCATTTCGGTCAACTCGCCGCGCCGCTTCGACGAGATGATGGCCGAAGGGCTGATGACCATGGCCGAATACGGCCAGTCGGTGGCGGTGACGCCGTTCACGCTGATGGGGGCGATGAGCCCGGTGACGCTGGCCGGCGCGCTAGCGCAGCAGAACGCCGAGGCGCTGTTCGGCATCGCGCTGACGCAGCTCGTGCGTCCGGGCGCGCCGGTGATGTATGGCGCCTTCACCTCCAATGTCGACATGAAGTCGGGCGCGCCCGCCTTCGGCACGCCGGAGAACACCAAGGCCAACATCGCTTCCGGGCAGTTGGCGCGGCGTTACAAATTGCCTTACCGCACGACGCCTGGCTCGGCCTCCAATGCCGCCGATGCGCAGGGCGCCTACGAGACGATGATGGCGCTGTGGGGCGCGGTGCTCGGCCACGGCAATCTCGTCTATCATGCCGCCGGCTGGCAGGAGGGCGGGCTGACGGCCTCGTTCGAAAAGCTCATCATCGATGTCGAGATGATCCAGCACATGATGGAGTTCCTGCGGCCGATCGTGGTCGACGAGGCGGAGCTTGCGGTCGAGGCGCTGGGCGCGGTGCCGACCGGCGGCCATTTCTTCGGCGAACCGCACACGCTGGAGCGCTACGCCACCGCCTTTTACCAGCCGATGCTTTCCAACTGGCAGAATTACGAGGCCTGGCAGGAGGCGGGTGCGCTCGACACGACGGCGCGCGCGACGCGGCTGTGGAAGAAGGCACTGGAGGAATATGTCCAGCCGGCCATGGATCCCGCGGTGCGCGAGGCGCTCGAAGACTATATGGCGCGCCGCAAGGAAGCGATCGGGCAGGGTGAGCCGTGAGGGAACAGCTTCCCATCCTGATTCATTTCAATCTCTCAACTCATCAATCTCTCAACTCACTGAACCAACGAGAAAAGTCCATGAAGTCGCATGCAAAGGTCGTGGTCATCGGCGGCGGTGTCGTCGGATGCTCGGTGCTGTTCCATCTTGCCCGCCATGGCTGGACCGACGTCGTGCTTCTGGAGCGCGACGAGATGACGTCCGGCTCGACCTGGCATGCGGCCGGCGGCATGCACACCATCAACGGCGACCCCAACGTTGCCAAGCTGCAGAAATACACGATCTCGCTCTACAAGGAGATCGAGGAACTGTCGGGGCAGGCCACCGGCGTGCACCTCACGGGCGGCGTGCTACTAGCGGCGACCGAAGCGCGGCTCGACTGGCTGCGCGGCGTGGTGTCCAAGGGCCGCTATCTCGGCATCGACCTCGAGGTGATCTCGGCCAAAGAGGCGGCGGAACTGATGCCGCTCATCGATCCCAGCCAGTTTGTCGGCGCCGTGCGCAACAAGGAGGACGGCCATCTCGACCCGTCCGGCGTGACGCATGCCTATGCCAAGGCGGCGCGGAAACTGGGGGCTGAGGTCGAGCGCTTCACCAAGGTCGAGGACATCGTGCGCCGTCCCGACGGGCTGTGGCGGATCATCACCAACAAGGGTGATATCATCGCCGAGCATGTCGTCAATGCCGGCGGGCTGTGGGCGCGGGAGGTCGGCCGCATGGTCGGCCTCGAGCTGCCGGTGCTGGCCATGGAGCACATGTACCTGATCACCGAGGACATGCCGGAGGTCGCCGACTGGAACAAGAAGACCGGCACCGAGATCATACACGCGGTCGATTTCGACGGTGAGCTCTATCTGCGCCAGGAGCGCGGCGGCATGCTGATGGGCACTTACGAGAAGGCCAACAAGGTCTGGTCCGAGTTCCAGACACCCTGGAATTTCGGCCATGAGCTCCTGGAGCCGGACATCGACCGCATCGCGCCGTCGCTCGAAGTCGGCTTCCGCCATTTCCCCGCTTTCCAGAAAACCGGCATCAAGCAGATCATCAACGGCCCCTTCACCTTTGCGCCGGACGGCAATCCACTGGTCGGCCCGGTGCGCGGCCTGCCGGGCTTCTGGGTCGCATGCGGCGTCATGGCCGGTTTCAGCCAGGGCGGCGGCGTGGGGCTCGCGCTTTCCAACTGGATGATCGAGGGCGATCCGGGCGCCGACATCTGGGCTATGGACGTGGCGCGCTACGGCGACTGGGCGACTATGGCCTACACCAACGCCAAGGTACGCGAGAATTATTCGCGCCGTTTCTCGATCCGCTTCCCGAATGAGGAACTGCCGGCCGGTCGGCCACTGAAGACGACGCCGGTCTATGACACGCTGTCGGCCAAGGGCGCGCAATGGGGCGTGTCCTATGGGCTCGAAGTGCCGCTCTGGTATGCGCCGGATGGCGTCAAGGAGGAGTTTTCCTGGCGGCGTTCGACTGACTTCGACCATGTCGCCAAGGAAGTAGCGTCGGTACGCAACGGCGTCGGCCTGTCGGAGATTTCGAACTTCGCCAAATACAAGGTGACGGGCGAGGGCGCGGCCGCCTGGCTCGACCGCATGCTTGCCTGCAGGCTGCCAAAGCGCGGCCGCATGACCCTGGCGCCGATGCTGAAGGACGACGGCAGACTGATCGGCGATTTCACTTTGGCCAATATCGACGACGCAGAGTGGTTCATCGCCGGCTCCGGCATCGCCGAGCAATACCACATGCGCTGGTTCGAGGCGCATCTGCCGAAGGACGGCTCGGTGCAAATCGAGGCGCTGGGACAGAAGCTCACCGGCCTTGCGATCGCCGGACCGAAGGCCAGGGAAGCGCTCGCCAAGGTCACCCGCGCCGATGTCTCCAACGCGGCGTTCCCTTTCATGGCGGTTGCGCGGATGGATATCGGCATGGCGCCGTGTCTGGTAGGTCGCGTCAGCTACACCGGCGATCTCGGCTACGAGATTTGGGTGGCGCCCGAATATCAGCGCGCCGCATACCAGGCGCTGCTGGCCGCGGGCGAAGCGTCAGGCATCGGCCTGTTCGGCTCGCGCGCGCTCAATGCGCTGAGACTCGAGAAGAACTATGGCTCATGGGCGCGCGAGTACCGGCCGATCTATGGGCCGCTTGAGGCCGGGCTCGACCGCTTCGTCGCCTATGGCAAGGACGCTGATTTCATCGGCAAGGAAGCAGCACTTACCGAGCGCAAAGACGGCGGCAAGCTCAGGCTGCGCAGCTTCATCGTCGACGCCACCGATGCCGATGTGATCGGTGACGAGGCGATCTGGCATGACGGCGTTGTGCGCGGCTGGGTCACCTCGGGCGGCTATGCGCATCATTCGAAGAAGTCGGTCGCTATGGGCTATGTGCCCAAGGAGATCGCCGACAGACCGGACGGTTTCGAGATCGAGATCCTCGGCAAGCGCCATGCGGCGCGCATCCAGGCGGCGCCGCTGTTCGACGCCAATTTAGAGCGGATGCGCGGCTAGAGCAATTCCAGGAAAAGTGCGAAGCGGTTTCCGATCCGGAATTGCGTCAAAACAAAAAATCTCTAGGCGCGCACCCTTCGATGCTTCAGGCGCTGCGGCGGTTATCCAGCGCGAAGGCGCCGGCCCCGGCGAAGATCAGATAGAGGAAGATGAAACAGAAGGAGATCGCCGCATCGCCGCCGTTGTTGACGGGGAAGAAGTCGCGCGGCATGTGCGTCATGAAATAGGCGATCGCCATTTCGCCGGCCAGGAGGAAAGCGACCGGGCGGGTGAAGAGGCCGAGCGCCAGCAGGATGCCGCCGGCGAATTCGAGAATGCCGGCAGCCGTCGTCAGCCCGGTGAGGACGTGCGGCTCGGCGCTGACCGGGAAGTTGAACAGCTTCTGCGAGCCGTGTTCGACGAACTGCAAAGCGGTCATGATACGCAACACACCCAGCGCCTGCGGGCTGTACTGAGCTAGGTTTTCGAAAAGCTTCATCTAGAACTCCGTTCTATCCCGCTCGGCCTTAGATTATCGCCCGGCGACGGACCACTCACATCCCATGGCCTGCCATCAACAATCGGTGAGTGGAAATGACTTCAATCCCCATATTTCTTCTCTCTATGGTTGCATGTGTATCCTCATGGTTGTATAAATAGGGGTGACTCATCAAACCAGGCAGGTCCCTTAACCATGAGAAAAGTCGCCCTCAGCCTATTCGCAATCCTTGCAGGCACCAGCTTCGCCGCAGCCGCGGATACCGGCTGCGACGCCTTCAAATGGCCGGTTGAACGTGAGCAGGCCCTGTTTCCGGCCGCGCCGGCCGCCCAGTCCGGCGCCACCCTGACGGTCGGCCAAGCGGTGGATTTCTCGCTCGCGGCTGTCGACACGGTCAGCTTTGAAGTGCCGCCTGACCGTGCACCGAAAGCCGGCACCTTCGGCGCGACGGCAAATGTGACCGTGCCGCCTGAAGGCGAGCTGCAGTTCAGCCTGTCCGACGAGGCCTGGATCGATGTCGTGCAGGATGGCAAGATCGTGAAATCGGCGGCTTTCAGCGGCGTGAAGACCTGCCCGGGCATTCGCAAAAGCGTGCGTTTCAAGCTCCAGGGCGGAGCGGCCGTCGTCCAGCTCAGCGGCGCCAAGAAGGCCGATCTGAAGCTGGCGGTGCTGACGCCGGAATGATCCAGCGCCAGCCCGCCGAGGTGCTATTACCGAACCGGTGCCAGCAGCGCGAAATGCGCGCCTTGCGGGTCCTGGCACTGGATGATCCACTGGCCGCTCGGCACGTCCATCGGACCCATGATGACTTTCCCGCCATTGTCGGCGACGCGCTTGGCGGCGGCGTCGATGGCGTCGACGTTGAAATAGAACTGCCAGACGGGAACCGGGATCTGCGGCGGCTTGTTCATGATGCCGCCGCCGGATTCGGCGCCGGCGCCAAAAGTCTGGTAGATGCCCATCTCGCCCATGTCGAACTGGCCGGCGCTCTCCCAGCCGAACTGGCTGGAATAGAAATCGAAGGCGGCTTTCCAGTCCGATGTGTAGAGCTCATGCCAACCGACATGGCCGGGCGTGGTCGCCGGCACCGGCGGCTGCTCGGCCTGATTAGGCTGCAGGAACATGAAGGAAGCCCCTTGCGGGTCCGCGACGACGGCGAAGCGGCCGACGCCCGGAATGTCGTCCGGTGCGCGGTGGACGGCGCCGCCGGCGTCCTTGAGCGCTTGCGTCGAGGCGTCGGCATCCTTGGTGTAGATGTAGCCCATCCAGGCTGGCGGCATGCCCATCTTGGCGGGCTCTTCCGGCATCGTCATCAGCCCGCCGACGCCGCGCATGGCGGAGTTCACGACGATGTAGCGGGGCATGCCGGGCGCCTTGTCGAAGGGCTCGGCCCGCCAGCCGACAACGGCGGTGTAGAAAGCCTCGGCGGCGTCGAGGTCGGTGGTCATCAACTCGTACCAGGAGAAAGGTTGCGGGGATTTCGGCATGGTCGGTCTCCTCACCGGTTCAGGCAGCGATCGTTGTTCGATCCATCCTAAGGTATGTTGATATTCAGGTGATGCCGGCCTGCAAACGCCGGTTTCCTGCGCTTCCGGTGCTCACGTACTTAAGTACGCTCCGCTCCGGTTCTCGAAAACCGCCGTTTTCGGCGCGGCCTGACCTGAATCTCAACACACCTTAGGACGATCCTGACGACAGGAATCCGACATCTGGGCCAGAATTCGAGGACGGCAAGCGGCTTAAATCGCGTCGCGCTGAAACGGATTCAGGCGGCGCGCTTTAAGTCCTTGTCTTGATGCATGTCGTTGTCACCCAGAACCGCTGCACACTTCTCGCTGACATGCATTAGGCCCACGATCTTGCGTATCCGTCGCTTTTCGACTTTGCTGGCCTCAAAGAGGGGCTGTCTTCATGCGTCGAATGTCACTCACGCCTGAGCTCGTGGCCTTGTGCCATCGCGACGAGGTCGACCCTGGTCCCGACGGCAGCTGGACACAGCTAAGCGATGATGATTTCCGGACGCTTGCCATGCGCCTGTCCGGCGAAGCCGACGACGGTCCGCTGTGGGTGTTCGCCTATGGCTCGCTGATCTGGAAGCCGGCCTTCGAATCGGTCGAGCAAAGGCGCGCGGCCGCGCATGGCTGGCACCGCTCGTTCTGCCTCGACATAAAGCGCTGGCGCGGCAGCCGCGAGCAGCCTGGATTAATGATGGCGCTGGAACGGGGCGGGCGCTGCGACGGGGTCATCTATCGTTTGCCGGAGGGCGAGAAACCAGCCCAGATCGAGCGATTGCTGCGGCGTGAAATCGACGACCACGAAAGCGTCGGCTCGGTCCGCTGGGTTCCGGTAAGAACGGCGCAAGGGTCTTTGCGGGCGCTCGGCTTCTGGGTCGGCGTGACCGGCAAGGGCACTTCGCTCGGGCAGCCGCTGGAAAGCGTGGCGAAGATACTGGCACGCGCCTGCGGCCATGTCGGCTCCGGCGCCGAATATCTCTACAACACGGTCAGCCACCTCGAGACCTTTGGCATCCATGACCGCAATCTGTGGCGGCTGCAGGAACTGGTGGCGGACGAGATCCGGTCCATCCATGGCCACAGCGTCACAAGCCATGACACAGCAAAGGTTGCCGAGCCGGCTATAACATGACTACATTAATCATGTTTTTGCGCAAACAATACAGTGGCTTGGCCGAAAATTGACCAATTGATAAAAAAATAAAACGTGCTAGCCTTCCCCAAAACGACAACAAGGGGAACTGGAATGGCGACTGGTCATTTCATCGAAGGCATTGCCGGCGGCCGGCTGTCTTCCGAGCAATATGCCGACAATTTTTCCGACCTGCATCCGCCGCTCGATCATCACGAGGCGCTGGTCGAGTCCGATCGCTGCTATTTTTGCTACGACGCGCCGTGCATGAACGCGTGCCCGACGTCGATCGACATCCCGCTATTCATTCGGCAGATCGCGACGGGCAATCCGCTGGGTTCGGCCAAGACGATCTTCGACCAGAATATTCTCGGCGGCATGTGCGCCCGCGTCTGCCCGACCGAGACGCTGTGCGAAGAGGCCTGCGTGCGCGAGGTCGCCGAAGGCAAGCCGGTGCAGATCGGCCGGCTGCAGCGCTATGCCACCGATGTCGCCATGGGCGAGGGCAAGCAGTTCTACAAGCGCGCCGAACCGACCGGGAAGAGCATCGCCGTGGTCGGCGCCGGCCCGGCGGGGCTGGCGGCGGCGCATCGGCTTGCCCGCCACGGCCATGATGTGACGATCCTCGAGGCGCGGCCGAAGGCCGGCGGGCTCAACGAATACGGCATCGCCGCCTATAAGAGCGTCGACGATTTCGCCCAGGCGGAAGTGGACTATGTCACCGCGATCGGCGGCATCGACATCCAGAACGGCAAGGCGCTCGGCCGCGACTTCCAGCTTGCCGACCTGATCCGCAACTACGACGCGGTTTTCCTCGGCATGGGGCTTGGCGGCGTCAACGCGCTGCGCGCCGATGGCGAGGACGCCGACGGCGTCGCCAATGCCGTCGAGTTCATCTCGGAACTGCGCCAGGCGAGCGATCTTTCCGGCCTGCCGGTCGGCCGGCGCGTCGTCGTCATCGGCGGCGGCATGACGGCAATCGACGCCGCGGTGCAGTCGAAGCTGCTCGGCGCCGAAGAAGTGACGATCTGCTACCGGCGCGGCCAGGAGCACATGAATGCTTCAGAGTTCGAGCAGGATCTGGCCGCCGCCAACGGCGTCACCATCCGCCACTGGCTGCAGCCGAAGCGCGTCATTGCCGAGAACGGCAAGGTGTCGGCCATCGAGCTCGAATACACGGCGATGAGCGGCGACAAGCTTGTCGGCACCGGCGAGACGCTGCGGCTCAATGCCGACCAGGTGTTCAAGGCGATCGGCCAGAGCTTCGTGCCGGCGCATCTCAACGGCAGCGCGGAACAGATCGAGCTCGAAGGCGGCCGCATCAAGGTCGATGCCGAAGGCCGCACCTCGCTGGCCAAGGTCTGGGCCGGCGGCGACTGCATTTTCGGCGGCGACGATTTGACTGTCTCGGCGGTGGCGCAGGGGCGCGACGCGGCCGAGAGCATCCACCGGGCACTGGCCTCTAACGGGAGGGCATGAGCATGGCAGACATCCGTAACAATTTCATCGGCATCAAATCGCCCAACCCGTTCTGGCTGGCCTCGGCGCCGCCGACCGATAAGGCCTACAATGTCGAGCGCGCCTTCAAGGCCGGCTGGGGCGGCGTGGTGTGGAAGACGCTGGGCGAGGAGGGCCCGCCGGTCGTCAACGTCAACGGCCCGCGTTATGGCGCGATCTGGGGTGCCGACCGCCGCCTGCTTGGCCTCAACAATATCGAACTGATCACCGACCGCGACCTGCAGACCAATCTGCGCGAGATGAAGCAGGTGAAGATGAACTGGCCGGACCGGGCGCTGATCGCCTCGATCATGGTGCCTTGCGTGGAGGAGAGCTGGAAGGCGATCCTGCCGCTGGTCGAGGAGACCGGCGCCGACGGAATCGAGCTCAATTTCGGCTGCCCGCACGGCATGAGCGAGCGCGGCATGGGCTCGGCGGTCGGCCAGGTGCCGGAATATATCGAGATGGTCGTGCGCTGGTGCAAACAGTACACGCGCATGCCGGTCATTACCAAGCTGACGCCCAACATCACCGACATCCGCAAGCCGGCCCGGGCGGCGCATGCCGGCGGCACCGATGCTGTGTCGCTGATCAACACCATCAACTCGATCACCGGCGTCGATCTCGACAATTTCGCGCCGCAGCCGACCATCGATGGCAAGGGCTCGCATGGCGGCTATTGCGGCCCGGCGGTGAAGCCGATCGCCATGAACATGGTGGCCGAGATCGCGCGCGATCCGGAAACGCATGGCCTGCCGATCTCAGGCATCGGCGGCATCACCACCTGGCGCGACGCCGCCGAATTCATGGCGCTCGGCGCCGGCAACGTGCAGGTCTGCACGGCGGCGATGACCTATGGCTTCAAGATCGTGCAGGAAATGATCGCGGGGCTGGAGAACTGGATGGACGAGAAGGGTCACGCCTCGCTCTCCGACATCATCGGCCGTGCCACGCCCAATGTCACCGACTGGCAGTATCTCAACCTCAACTATGTCGCCAAGGCGCATATCGACCAGGATGCCTGCATCAAATGCGGCCGCTGCCACATCGCCTGCGAGGACACCTCGCATCAGGCGATCACCAGCATGGTCGACGGTGTCAGGCATTTCGAGGTGATCGAAGCCGAGTGCGTCGGCTGCAACCTTTGCGTCAATGTCTGTCCGGTGGAGGGCTGCATCACCATGCAGCCGCTGGCCGCCGGCGTGCTGGACCAGCGCACCGGCTTGCCGGTGTCGCCGGTCTACGCCAACTGGACGACGCACCCCAACAATCCGATGGCCAAGGTGGCTGCGGAGTAGGATTGGTTCCTCGCCCCACGTAGTGGGCACAGATCTTCTGTGACTGGCGCGACTGATCAGGCCGAGCCTTGATTGCGACGTGGTTCCCCCAATCCGTCGCTGCTTCGCAGCGCCACCTTTCCCCCCTCCGGAGGGAAAGGAAGGGAGCGTTGCTGGACGAGCGTTGACGGCAAAAAGCTTGGCGCCTTCCTCTACCCCGTCGATCGGGGGAGAGGTGGCTCGGCGAAGCCGAGACGGAGTGGGGGTCGACCAGCGCTACATAAGACAATGCATGCGCCAAACTGCCATGCACGCTATCGCCAAAGGCCAGGCCGCTTGGAAACGTGTGCATGCCGTAGACGAAGTGGGGAGAGGTGGCCCGGTGAAGCTGGGACGGAGAGGGGTCTTCGGGACGGATGGGAACTAGTCCAGGCTCCTGACCGCCTGTTTATCTTGCTAACACCTCATTCTTCACCGACTCTGAGCTCACAGAAGGCGTCCCCCTCTCCGTCCCGGCTTCGCCGGGCCACCTCTCCCCCGCTTTGCGGGGTGCGAGGAACCCAAGTCCCGCGAAGCGCCAATTCTCCCTCACTCTGTCATTGCGAATCGGCGGGCAACCTTCATTTTTCTATTGCAGATAAAAATTATCCATGATAAAAGATATCCATGATTAGGAGATCGGCACGATGAAGCTCGGCGATGGGGTTGAGGCGGCCATCCATTGCGCGGCGACGCTGGCCAGCGTCGATGGCAACAGCACGATGCCGGGCGCGGCGTTGGCTGAGGCGTTTGGTCTGTCGCCGAGTTACCTGCTCAAGCATCTGAACCAGCTCACGGCGGCGCGCATCCTGGAATCGGTGCCGGGGCCGGCGGGCGGCTACAGGCTGGCGCGGGCGGCCGAGCGCATCACGCTGCTCGACATTGTGCTTGCAGTGGAGGGCAGGGAGCCCGCCTTCCGCTGCGGCGAGATCCGCCAGCGCGGCCCGGTCAAGCTCGACGCCTCGGCCTATGTGAAGCCTTGCGGCATCAACGCCGCGATGCTCAAGGCCGAGCGCGCGTATCGAGCGGCGCTCGCCGAAGTGAAGCTGTCCGACATCGTGGCGGAGTACGCGGCCGAAGGCGATCCGCGATCCTATGCCGCGAGTTGCGCCTTCGTCGAGCGCCACCAGCGGCCCCAGAAATCCGCTTCACCGAAGCAGATTTGAACCTCTAACCCACCAAAAACCCGGAAGGAAAAGACGATGAAACAGAGACTGCAGTTCTTTGCCAAGGCGCCGGAAATCATGAAGGCGGTGTCGGCGCTCAACAAGGCCGTCGACGAATGCGGGTTGGAAGTGAGCCTGCTGCATCTGATCAAGCTCAGGGCGTCGCAGATCAATGGCTGCTCATACTGCGTGGAGATGCACAGCCGTGAGGCGAGGCGCGACGGCGAGAGCGAAACCCGGCTCTATCTCGTCGCGGCCTGGAAGGAATCGCCGCTGTTTTCCGAGCGCGAGCGCGCCGCCCTTGCATGGACCGAAGCCGTGACGCTGATCGCCGACAATGGCGTATCGGACGAGCTCTACGCCCGCACGCTCGAGCATTTCTCGGAAGAGGAACTGGTCAAGCTCTCGGTCGCGCTCGGCATGATTAACACGTGGAACCGGCTGTGCATTCCCTTCCACGCCATTCATCCGATGCCGGCCGCCAAGGCTGCCTGATCGAACGGCTTGGCGCGCGGATAAGAGATCCGCGCGCCTGTTCACGCAGCAAAGCGCAGGCCTCCGTCGCAGGTCAGCACCTGGCCGGTCATGAAGCTGTTCGAGACCAGGAAGGCGATCGCTTCGGCGACGTCCTCGGCGCGACCGATGCGGCCGACCGGCGTCTTGCCGGCATATTCGGCAAACACCGCCTGCCGCTGGTCGTCCGGCAAGAAGTCCCACCAGGGCGTGTCAATGACGCCGGGCGCCACGACATTGACGCGCAGCGGCTTCAGCTCGACGGCCAGGATCGGTGCGACGGTCAACAGCATGCCGTTGATGGCGCCGATGCCGGCGACGCCGGGCGCGGCGATCTGCGCCGACACAGCCGAGATGAAAGTCACCGATCCAGCTTTGTTCAAGGTCGGCAGGGCCGCCTGCAGGCAGGAGAGTTGCGGCCGGATCTTTTCATCGACGCCGCTGCCGATGTCGGCGAGGTCGAGTGTCGCGAACGGTCCCAGTCCCTTGCCGCCGCTGGCGGCGAGAACAAGGTGATCGAACGGCCCGAGGCGCTCGAAGAAATTTCGGACCTCGTCCGGCTTGGTGGCGTCGAATGCGGCCTTGGCGACGGTGCCGTCGAGGCTTTTCCAGGCGCTTTTCAGCTTCTCCTCGTTGCGGCCGGTGATGGTCACTTTCATGCCGGGGCCGACCAGCCGTTTGGCCGTGGCGAGGCCGATGCCGGATGAGCCGCCGACGATGACGCAGTGTTCGGTGGTCTCGCTCATGAGTGCTTTTCCCTGGATGTTGCGGAAGATTGCCCGATCAGTTCGAGGCTAAGCGCGCGCAGCCGGCGGCGGGCTTTCTCGTCATAGGCCTGGGCGTCGGCGCGCGACTCCCGCTGGCCGTCGAAGTAACGGCCGCTGCGGCCTTCGAGCGCCGGCGATGTTGCCAGGTTGAGAATGGCGTCGGCGCCGGTCTCGACCGAGCTCCATGGCGTGACCCCGGCCTGCCGCACCATCGTTGTGTCCATGTAGCTTGCCGGGTGCAAAGCATTGACCGTGATGCCGGTGCCGTCGAGCTGCTCCGCCAGATCGATTGTGAACAGGATCTGCGCCAGCTTGCTCTGGCAGTATGCGCGCACGCCGCTATAGCCATGCGTCAGCATCACGTCGTCGAAGTCGATCGCCTGCTGGCCGGCCGAGGCGACGTTGACGATGCGCGCCGGCGCGCTTGCCTTGATGAGCGGCAAGAGCTCCGACGTCAGCAGGAAGCCAGCAAGATAGTTGACGGCGAAGCGCAACTCATAGCCGTCGGCGCTGACCTGCCGGCTGGCGGCCTGGCCGCCGGTGCCGACGCCGGCATTGTTGATCAGGACGTCGAGCCGATCGGTCCTGGCGCGCACCGCTTCGGCGAGGCGACGCACCTCGGCAAGCGACGAAAGATCGGCGATGAGAAATTCGGCCTTGCCACCTTTTGCCTTTATGGCGGCAACGGTCGCCTTGCCGCGGCTTTCGTCGCGGCCATGCACCAGCACGCGGGCACCGCCGGCGCCGAGCCGCTCGGCGACCACGCGGCCGACGCCGTCGGTCGAGCCGGTGACGAGAATTGTTTTGTCGTTGAGTTCCATGTCCGGAGCCTCCTTGCGCTGCTCTGAACGCAAAGATGGGACATCGCGCGGGACGCTAACAGTTCAAACTTTATCCTGGTATCGGTACTGCTATAATAGGCATATGGACGTCATCACTCATTCCCCCGAAGATCACCGCCGGCGCGAGCTCGGCGCCTTCCTGCGGTCCCGCCGCGAAAGGCTTTCGCCGGATACCGCCGGCATCGCCTGCGGCGCGCGGCGGCGCACGCCGGGCCTGCGGCGCGAGGAAGTGGCGATGATCGCCGGCGTCGGCACCACCTGGTACACCTGGCTGGAACAGGGCAGGGACGTGCGGCCTTCGGTCGAGGTGCTCTCAGCGCTCTGCGAAGCGTTGCGGCTCGACGCCGCCGAGCAGCGGCATCTGTTCACGCTCGCCGGCCGCCAGCAGCCGGAGCGGCGCCGCATCGTGCAGGGCAAGGTCGAGGGGCCGCTGCTGCACATGCTGCAGAGCCTGGTCCTGCAGCCCGCCTATGTCGTCGGCCCGCGCTGGGACGTGCTGGCATGGAACGATGCGGCCGTCGCCATTTTCGGCGATTACGGCCTGCTGGAGGGCGACGCCCGCAACATCATCCACGGCGTCTTCACCGATCCGCACCGGCGGCATCTGCTGGTGGATTGGGAACAGCTGGCGCGCGCGACCCTTGCCGCTTTCCGCGCCGAAAGCGCGAAATACACCGGCGATCCGGATTTCGAGCGGCTGATCGAGTTGATGATGCGCTCAAGCCCCGAGTTCCGCGAATGGTGGCCGCAGCGCGATGTGGTGCATCGGCTCTCCGGCCTGAAGCATCTGCGGCATCCGATCGCCGGCGCGATGACGTTCGAGCATATGAGCCTGTCGATCGACGACGGCTCGGACATGCGGCTGATCGTCTACACACCGCTGGCGGAGCAGAACTCGGTGGTGAAATTGCGCAAGCTGCTTGATAGCCAGGCCATTCAGAAGCGTAGCGCCTAAGGTTGGTTGGCAGCAGCTGTCAGCTTCGTCATCCACGGGCGGAGCGGGAGCGAAGCGGACGCGGAGACCCGAGGATCCATTCCGTTACCTTTGCCGTGTGTGCCAGCGGTGCAGAATTCTGGATCGTCTCGTCGCTTCGAGGTCACGGAATGGATCCTCGGGTCTGCGCTGCGTCGCTTCGCTCCTTGCTCCGCCCGTGGATGACGGAGTGATGGGCGCCGCGGCCAATCTCCAAGGTCAGCAAAACAACACGGCGGACAAGTTGGCCCCACATACGGGTCCACCTGCTAAGCCATTTTGTCGACGCTAGCCCTTCGGCTTCAGCCCATCCAGGAACAGCTGCTCCAGAAACCGCGCTGCGTCCTCGAAGCGGCCGTCGCCGCCGCGGTCGGCGCCGAGCACGGCGCGGACCTGGACGTCGAAATCGGCATAGTGCTGCGTCGTCGCCCAGATCGAGAAGATCAGGTGCCAGGGATCGGTGCGGGCGATCTTGCCGGCGCGCATCCAGCCCTTGATGACGGCGGCCTTCTCGTCGACCAGCGTCTTCAGCTCGCCCTCCAGCATCGGCTTGATGCGAGGCGCGCCTTGCAGGATCTCGTTGGCGAACAGCCGGCTTTCGCGCGGAAAATCGCGCGCCATCTCCAGCTTCCTGCGGATATAGCTTCTGAGCTCCGTCAGCGGATCGCCGATGTCGTCAAGCTCGCGCAATGGCGCCAGCCAGGTGTCGAGCAGGCGCTGCATCAACGTCTCGTGAATGTCTTCCTTGCGGCGGAAGTAATAGAGAAGGTTGGGCTTCGACATGCCGGCGGCTTCGGCGATCTGGTCGATGGTCGAGCCGCGAAACCCGTTGGCGGAGAAGACTTCGAGCGCGGCTTCCAGGATCAGCTCGCGCTTTTCCTGCTGGATGCGGGTGCGGCGGGGAGCGGAGCCTTCCATCGCCGCCGTCATCCTGGCCGGCCGTCTTTGCGCCGGCTCTCTGGACCAATTGTCTGGACCAGTTTTTCCTTGGGCTGTGGAGCGCGCTTTTTATGCCGCATTTCCGCTAGTAATCCCCTGACCGCCGACAGGCGGTGCTAACGTTTGTCCAACCGGTCAAAAATTTGCGTAGCACGAAAACGCAGCAAAGACCAAGCGTTGGCCGCACCGAAACACGCTTACAAGGGGAAGTCCTGGTCATGTCCAACCGGCTGAAAGTCACGCCGAACGATCTCAGCGCATTCTGGATGCCGTTCACGGCAAACCGCCAGTTCAAGCAGGCGCCGCGCATGTTCGTGTCCGCCAAGGACATGCACTACACCACCAGTGACGGCCGCAAGGTGCTCGACGGCACCGCGGGCCTGTGGTGCGTCAACGCCGGCCACTGCCGGCCGAAGATCACCGAGGCGATCCAGAACCAGGCTGCCGAGCTCGACTACGCGCCGGCTTTCCAGATGGGCCACCCGATCGTGTTCGAGCTGGCGAACCGCCTGGTCGATATCGCGCCCAAGGGCATGGACCATGTCTTCTTCACCAATTCCGGATCGGAATCGGTGGACACCGCGCTCAAGATGGCGATCGCCTATCACCGCGTTCGCGGCGAGGGGTCGCGCACCCGTCTGATCGGCCGCGAGCGCGGCTATCACGGCGTCAATTTCGGCGGCATCTCGGTCGGCGGCATCGTCTCCAACCGCAAGATGTTCGGCACACTGCTCGGCGGCGTCGACCACCTGCCGCACACGCATCTGCCGGAGAAGAACGCCTTCTCGAAGGGCGTGCCGGAGCATGGCGCCGAGCTCGCCAATGAGCTGGAGCGTCTCGTCACCTTGCATGACGCCTCGACCATCGCTGCCGTCATCGTCGAGCCGGTCGCCGGCTCCACCGGCGTCATCCTGCCGCCGAAGGGCTACCTGCAGAAGCTTCGGGAAATCTGCACGAAGCACGGCATATTGTTGATTTTCGATGAAGTGATCACCGGCTTCGGCCGCCTCGGCGCGCCGTTCGCTGCGGACTATTTCGGGGTCACGCCGGACATCATGACCACCGCCAAGGGCGTCTCCAACGGCGTCATCCCGATGGGCGCGGTGTTCGTCAAGAAGGAGATCCACGACGCCTTCATGACCGGCCCCGAGCACATGATCGAGTTCTTCCACGGCTACACCTATTCGGGCAATCCGATCGCCTGCGCCGCGGCGCTCGGCACGCTCGACACCTACAAGGAAGAAGGCCTTTTGACCCGCGGCGAGGAGCTGGCGCCTTACTGGGAGGACGCGCTGCATTCGCTCAAGGGCGAGCCGCATGTCGTCGATATCCGCAACATCGGCCTGATCGGCGCGATCGAGCTGGCGCCGATCGCCGGCAGCCCGACCAAGCGGGCGTTCTCGGCCTTCGTCAAGGCGTTCGAACGCGGCGCGCTGATCCGCACCACCGGCGACATCATCGCGCTGTCGCCGCCGCTGATCATCACCAAGGGCCAGATCAACGAGCTGATCGACCATGTGCGTGAGGTGCTGAGGTCGATCGACTGACAAGCCGGAGCGGGCACCTTCCCATCGAGGGGAGGGTGTCCGCGGCACAGCAGGTGAGGTCGGCGCGGGAGCGCCGATCTTGAGTGAGAGTCAGGCGGGCAGCGCGCCGATGCCGGTCAGGATCACTCGCTTGATGTTTTCCTTAGCTTCCCGCCATTGCCGGTCGGAGAGCGACTTGCCGCCGTTGAGGGTCTCGATCTGGTGGCCGAAATCGGCGTAATGCTGGGTCGTGGCCCAGAGCATGTAGAGGAGATGACGCGGGTCGACCGGGTCCATCTTGCCCTCCTCGATCCAGCGCCTGATGATCTCGACGCGACCGTCGGTCCATTCGCGCAGCGTCGATTCCATATAGTCCTGAAGCACGGGCGCGCCGTGCATGACTTCCGAGGCCCAGACCTTCGAGCCGTCCGGGTGGCGACGCGATATTTCCATCTTGGCGTCGATGTAGGCGCTGATGCCGTCAACCGGGCCGCGCGCCGCGTCGAAGCAATTGGCCGCCTGCAGCCAGATCTCGAAAATGTTCTGGACGACGGACCGGTAGAGCTCTTCCTTGGTGGCGAAATAGTAGTGGAGATTTGCCTTTGGCAGTCCCGCCAGATCGGCGATCAGCTGCATCGTGGCGCCGCCGAACCCGGCTTCCGCAAACACCTTTTCGGCGGCGAGCAGAATTGCTTTTTCATTCTCCCGCCTTATGTCCTGTCGCCGCATGGGACGGGTGGATTCGCTCATGTCTCCCCCAAGATTCTCGTTGACCGCTTGGTCAGCTTGTGTAGTCTGAAAGCTGACCATACGGTCAGGATGCAAACCACTCAAGGGGCGACAAGACCCCTGGTGAAAATGGGAATCGCAAATGGCCGCACCTGGTGAAAATCTGCGAGTGAATTCAGACCGCTTGTGGGATTCCATCATGGAGATGGCGAAGATCGGCCCCGGCATTGCCGGCGGCAACAATCGCCAGACACTGACCGATTCCGACAAGCAAGGCCGCGAGCTGTTCAAGTCCTGGTGCGATGAGGCCGGGCTCACCATGGGCGTGGATCAGATGGGCACCATGTTCATGACGCGGGCCGGCACCGATCCGGACGCGCTGCCGGTCTATGTCGGCTCCCATCTCGACACCCAGCCGACCGGCGGCAAATATGACGGCGTGCTCGGCGTACTTTCCGGCCTGGAGGTGGTGCGCTCGCTCAACGATCTCGGCATCAAGACCAGGCATCCGATCGTCGTCACCAACTGGACGAACGAGGAGGGCGCTCGTTTCGCGCCGGCGATGCTCGCCTCGGGCGTGTTCGCCGGCGTGCACACCCAGGAATATGCCTATGCCCGCAAGGATCTCGACGGCCTGACCTTCGGCGACGAGCTGAAGCGGATCGGCTGGGTGGGCGACGAGACGGTCGGCGCGCGCAAGATGCACGCCTATTTCGAATACCATATCGAGCAGGGCCCGATCCTCGAAGCCGAGAACAAGCAAATCGGCGTGGTGACCCACTGCCAGGGCCTGTGGTGGCTGGAGTTCACGCTGACCGGCAGGGAAGCGCATACCGGCTCGACGCCGATGAACATGCGCGTCAATGCAGGCCTTGCCATGGCGCGCATCCTGGAGATGGTGCAGACGGTCGCCATGGAGAACCAGCCCGGCGCCGTCGGCGGGGTGGGCCAAGTGAAGTTCTCGCCCAATTCCCGCAACGTCCTGCCAGGCACGGTGGTCTTCACCGTCGACATCCGCTCGCCGGACCAGGCCAAGCTCGACGGCATGCGCGCCCGCATCGAAAAGGAAGCGCCGAAGATCTGCGAGGCGCTTGGCGTGAAATGCTCGGTCGAGGCGGTCGGCCATTTCGACCCGGTGACCTTCGATCCGACGCTGGTCGGCCGCGTGCGCACAGCCGCCGAAAAGCTCGGTTACAGCCATATGAATATCATCTCCGGCGCCGGCCACGACGCCTGCTGGGCGGCCAAGGTGGCACCGGCGACCATGGTCATGTGCCCCTGCGTCGGCGGCCTCAGCCACAACGAGGCCGAGGACATCTCCAAGGAATGGGCGGCGGCGGGCGCCGATGTGCTGTTCCATGCGGTGGTCGAGACAGCTGGAATCGTTGAATGACCGCCTAGACCAGTCACCTCGCAACGCCGCTCGCAAAGAAGCGCGAAAGAACAGGGGAACAGATATGACCAAAGTCATCCGGAACGGCACAATCGTTACCGCCGACCGTACCTGGAAGGCCGACGTGCTGATGCAGCATGGCAAGATCGTCGCCATCGGCTCCAACCTGCACGGCGACCATGAGTTCGACGCCACGGGCTGCTATGTCATGCCGGGCGGCATCGATCCGCACACCCATCTCGAAATGCCGTTCATGGGCACTTATTCGGCGGACGATTTCGAATCCGGCACGCGCGCCGCGCTCTCCGGCGGCACGACGATGGTGGTCGATTTCTGCCTGCCGGCGCCGCAGCAATCGCTGCTGGAAGCGCTGCAGATGTGGGACAACAAGACCTCGAAAGCATCCTGCGACTATTCCTTCCATATGGCGATCACCTGGTGGGGCAAGCAGGTGTTCGACGAGATGGCTCAAGTCGTCGACCGGGGCATCACCTCGTTCAAGCATTTCATGGCCTATAAGGGCGCGCTGATGGTGGATGACGACGAGATGTACTCGTCGTTCCAGCGCTGCGCCGATCTCGGCGCGCTGCCGCTGGTCCATGCCGAGAATGGCGACGTGGTCGCAGCGCTCTCGCAGAAGCTTTTGGCCGCCGGCAACAATGGTCCGGAGGGACATGCCTATTCGCGGCCGCCGGAAGTGGAGGGCGAGGCGACAAACCGCGCCATCATGATCGCCGATATGGCGGGCGTGCCGCTCTATGTCGTGCATGTCTCCTGCGAGCAGAGCCACGAGGCGATCCGCCGTGCCCGCCAGAAGGGCATGCGGGTGTTCGGCGAGCCGTTGATCCAGCATCTGACGCTCGACGAGACCGAATATTTCAACAAGGACTGGGACCATGCGGCGCGCCGGGTGATGAGCCCGCCTTTCCGCAGCAAGTGGCACCAGGATTCGCTGTGGGCCGGCTTGCAGGCCGGCTCGCTGCAGGTCGTGGCGACCGATCACTGCTCTTTCACCACCAGCCAAAAGCGCAACGGCATCGGCGACTTCACCAAGATCCCGAACGGCACCGGCGGGCTCGAGGACCGCTTGCCGGTTCTATGGACGAGAGGCGTCAACACCGGGCGGTTGACGATGAACGAGTTCGTCGCGGTGACTTCGACCAACATCGCCAAGATCCTCAACATGTATCCGAAGAAGGGCGCGATCGTCGAAGGCGCCGACGCCGACATCGTCGTGTGGGATCCGAAGCGCAAGAAGACGATCTCGGCCGAGAACCAGCAGTCGGTGATCGACTACAACGTCTTCGAAGGCGTCGAGGTGACCGGTCTGCCGCGCTTCGTCTTCTCGCGCGGCGAGCTGTCGATCGAGGAAGCGGAGGTGAAGGCCAAGACCGGCCATGGCGAGTTCGTCGCCCGCGAGCCGAACGCCGCGGTCAACCGGGCGCTGTCGACCTGGAAAGAGATTTCCGCGCCGCGCAAGGTCGAGCGAACCGGCATTCCGGCCACCGGGGTCTGACCATGCGGGCTCTTCATCTTGCGATCACGGCGGCCGTGATACTTGCCGCCGGCCAGGCTCTTGCCGCCGGCATCGACCTCAGCAAGCCCTATGGCGACAAATATGGCTGCATCAACCGGAACGGCCAGCAGGTCGCTGCCGACAAGATGCTGCTTTTGACCGACAAGGAACTGATCACGGCGGCCAGCGCCTGCACCTTCAGCGACCGCCAAACGCAGGCCGATGGATCGCTGGTGGTGACGGCAAAATGCGAGGCTGAAGGCGAAGAGGGACAGCCGACCAGGTTCACCATCAAGCGCAGCGTGAAGAATGCGAAGAAGCTGGTGGTGGCTGACGAAGACGGCAATGTGATGGGCGAAGTCGCGCGATGCAAATGACGGTCATCCCGTCGGTTCCTGCGAGACGTATTCGTCCCGGCCGCATTTATGCGACGCCAAGCGATGCCGCTTGGCTGCAAAATGCCCTAGGCGACGAGGCCATCCAGTTCCGGCAGCAGCACGACGCTTTCCTGCTCGTTGGGATCGGTGCGGGCGATGACCGCGGAGGAGGGCGCCCCGCTCAGATTGGCGGGCAGATGCGGCACGCCCGCCGGAATGTAGAAGAGGTCGCCGGCCTTGACGACGGTGTGGTGTTCGAGCCGGTCGCCGTACCAGGTGTGGACTTCACCGGAGAGCACGTAGATGGCCGTCTCGTGGCTTTCATGCATGTGCGCCTTGGCGCGCGCGCCGGGCGGCATGGTGAGAAGATGCATGCAGATGCCGGAGGAGCCGACGGTTTCGGCGGCGATGCCGGCGAAATAGCTCAGCCCCTGCTTGCCTTGATAGGTGCTTTCGGGGCGAACGAGACGACAGGTGGGTTTAGGCGACATCGGCAAGGCTCCGGGCGGCGTCGATCGGGTGGGACAGGACGAGTGGAAAGCAACGCTATCATAAAATCAACCGGATTGCGGACAGCGCGGCAGCGGCTGCGAAAGGCAGGCTGCAGCCAATGACCGAACAGCCGCCAGCCGTCGTCTCGGCAAGCAAGCTCGGCCTCACTTTTCAGACCAATGACGGTCCGGTGCAGGCGCTCTCCAACGTCGATCTCACCATCGGCAAGGGCGAATTCGTCTCCTTCATCGGCCCGTCCGGCTGCGGCAAGACCACCTTGCTGCGCGTCATCGCCGATCTGGAGAAGGCGACCGCCGGGGCGATCTCCGTCAACGGCATGACGCCGGAGCAGGCGCGCGAGAAACGCGCCTATGGCTATGTCTTCCAGGCGGCGGCCTTGTTCCCGTGGCGCACGATCGAGCGCAACGTGGCGTTGCCGCTGGAGATCATCGGCCTCAGCCAAGTCGAGCAGGCGGAGCGCATCAAGCGCACGATGGAGTTGGTCAACCTTTCCGGCTTCGAGAAGAAATACCCCTGGCAGCTTTCCGGCGGCATGCAGCAGCGCGCCTCGATCGCGCGTGCTCTCGCCTTCGATGCGGACCTGCTCTTGATGGACGAGCCGTTCGGCGCGCTTGACGAGATCGTGCGCGACCATCTGAACGAGCAGCTGCTCGATCTCTGGGCGCGGACCAACAAGACGATCTGCTTCGTCACCCATTCGATACCCGAGGCGGTCTATCTGTCGACGCGCATTGTCGTGATGTCGCCGCGGCCAGGCCGCGTCACCGACATCATCGAATCGACGCTGCCGAGAGAGCGGCCGCTCGACATCCGCGAGACGCCTGAATTCCTGGCGATCGCCGCACGGGTGCGGGATGGCTTGAGGGCAGGGCATAGCTATGATGATTGAGGGGCGGGAGGATGAGCTCTCTCCTCTCCCCTCCGGGGAGAGGGTCGCCGCGCAGCGGCCGGGTGAAGGGACGGCCACTCGCGCCTTCGTCATCCTAGGGCGGAACAGGCGCGCCACCCCGCGTGTTAAGGAAGCCGGCCATCGCGATTTCGTCATCCTAGGGCGTAGCGACGCGAAGCGGAGCGCAGACCCTAGGATCCGTTCCGTGACGCTGGTCGAAGGGCGTAAGCAGCTCAGAATACCCGACGAGCAGAGCGCGGCGCAGGGAGCTGTATTCTGGAACGTTGCGGAGCTCAGAAGTAACGGAATGGATCCTAGGGTCTGCGCCGCGTCGCTTCGCTCCTTGCTCCGCCCTAGGATGACGAAAAATACCAGCGCCGCAGCACTCCAGTCGAACGGGCCCGGCCTTTGCTTCGCTCCGGCCACCCTCTCCCCGCTGGGGAGAGGAGAAGGGCAGCGCTAGATGGACACCTTCCGCTCGAAAATCATCCCCGTGACCAGCATCCTCGCCGGCTTGGTGGTGCTCTGGTACGTCTTCGCCGTCATCCTCAACGCGCCGTTCCAGCGCGATCTCGACGCCAGAGCCAAGGAAACCCCCGGCGCCGTCGAATTCATCGGCAAGACGCTGGCGCAGCCGAAGCCGACGCTGCCGGCGCCGCACCAGGTGGCGGTGAATTTCTTCGAAAATACATTCCTGCGGTCCGTCACCTCGAACCGCAGCCTGGTCTACAACGCCTGGGTTACGCTGTCGTCGACGCTGCTCGGGTTTGCCTTCGGCACGGCGCTTGGCATCCTGATTGCGGTGGGCATCGTGCATGTGGCGACGCTCGACCGCAGCCTGATGCCGTGGATCATTGCTTCGCAGACCATTCCGATCCTGGCGGTGGCGCCGATGATCATCGTAGTGCTGGCCGCGATCGGCATCACCGGCCTGATCCCCAAGGCGCTGATCTCGACCTATCTGTCGTTCTTTCCGGTCGCCGTCGGCATGGTGAAGGGCCTGCGCTCACCCGAGATCATGCATCTCGACCTGATGCATACGTATAACGCCAGCGCCTCGCAGACCTTCTGGAAGCTCAGGGTGCCGGCTTCGGTGCCGTTCCTGTTCACCTCGATGAAGGTGGCGGTGGCGGCGAGCCTGGTCGGCGCCATCGTCGGCGAGTTGCCGACGGGTGCCGTCGCCGGCATCGGCGCCAAGCTGCTCGCGGGCGCCTATTACAGCCAGACGATCGATATCTGGTCGGCGCTGGTCGCGGGGTCCGTCGTCGCGGCGCTGCTGGTGATGGTGGTGGGCATCGCCGGACGCCTGGTCGACCGCGCCATGGGCGGGAGGCCGGCATGAATTGGCTGAAGCCATCCTGGCAATCGGTGCTGGCAATCCTGCTTTGTCTCATCGCCTTTGCGCTTGGCGCAATGATGAAGCCGGAGGCAGCCGCGCTGGCGGAGCCGGCCGCAACGCTGGCCTATCCCTATATGGGCGCCAAGGGGCTGATCATCGGGCTGCTGCTCATTGCTGCGCTGGTCTCGACCTTAAGGCTGACGCCGGTCGTCGAGGCCATCGTGCTCTTCGTCGGCGCCCATGCCGCAGCCTGGCTCTTGGTCAAAGGCATAGCCGGTTTCGAGGGCACGGCGCTGGCGCCCTATTTCCTGCTGCTTGCCGCTGCCTGGCTGCTTGCCTGGCGCTGCGTTGCCTTGCTCGCCTGGTTGCGTCCGAGCGGGAGCGTCGCAAGGAACGCGCTGCGCCTGATCGTCCCGGCAATCTTCGGCGCCTGGATCCTGATCATCTGGGAAGCGGTGACGCGCGGCGCCGGCATCCCCTTCATTCTTTTGCCGCCGCCGAGCGCCATTGGCGCGCGCATCGCCAACTCGCTGCCGATCCTGGGATCGGATGTGCGGCAGACGATCTTCAAGGCGGTGCTCATCGGCTATGTCGTCGGCAATCTCGCCGGCTTCGCCGTCGCTGTCCTCGCCGACCGCGTGCCTTTCCTGCGGCGCGGCCTGCTGCCGATCGGCAATATGGTTTCGGCGCTGCCGATCATCGGCGTGGCGCCGATCATGGTCATGTGGTTCGGCTTCGACTGGCCGTCCAAGGCCGCGGTCGTCATTATCATGACCTTCTTCCCGATGCTGGTGAATACGGTGGCGGGCCTTGCCGCATCCGGGCATATGGAGCGCGACCTGATGCGCACTTATGCATCGGGCTATTGGCCGACCTTGCTCAAGCTCAGGCTGCCGGCGGCCATGCCGTTCATCTTCAACGCGCTGAAGATCAACTCGACGCTGGCCCTGATCGGCGCCATCGTCGCCGAGTTCTTCGGAACGCCGGTGGTCGGCATGGGATTTCGCATCTCGACGGAAGTCGGGCGGATGAACATCGACATGGTGTGGGCCGAAATCGCAGTTGCAGCACTGGCGGGTTCGGTCTTTTATGGCGTGGTCGCTCTCATCGAGAGAGCCGTCACGTTTTGGCATCCCTCTGTCCGAGGTGGATAGGGGCGGTGGGTTTGGGTGCTAACTTCAGAGGGTAATAAGATGAAAAGACTGCTGATTTCTGCTCTGGCCGGCGCCATGTCGCTGGCCGCCTTCCAGGCGATGGCCGCCGACAAGGTGACACTGCAACTGAAATGGGTCACGCAGGCCCAGTTCGCCGGCTATTATGTCGCCAAGGCCAAGGGCTTCTATGACGCCGAAGGCCTCGACGTCGACATCAAGCCGGGCGGCCCGGACATCGCGCCCGAGCAGGTGATCGCCGGCGGCGGCGCCGACGTCATCGTCGACTGGATGGGCGGCGCGCTCGCGGCCCGCGACAAAGGCGTGATGCTCGTCAACATCGCCCAGCCGTTCAAGAAGGCGGGCATGGAACTGGTCTGCCCCAAGAACGGCCCGATCAAGACGGAAGCCGACTTCAAGGGTCATACGCTGGGCGTCTGGTTCTTCGGCAACGAATATCCGTTCTACGCCTGGATGAACAAGATCGGCCTCAAGACCGATGGCGGCCCGGACGGCGTGACCGTGCTCAAGCAGAGTTTTGACGTGCAGCCGCTGATCCAGAAGCAGGCCGACTGCATCTCGGTGATGACCTATAATGAATACGGTCAGGTGCTGGACGCCGGCTACAAGCCGGAAGACCTGGTCGTGTTCAACTACTCCGCCATGGGCAACGACCTTCTGGAGGACGGGCTTTACACGCTCGAGGACAAGCTCAAGGACCCGGCCTTCGGGGACAAGATGGTGCGGTTCGTGCGCGCCTCGATGAAGGGTTGGAAATACGCCACGGAGAACACCGACGAGGCGGCCGAGATCGTCGTGGACGCCGGCGGCCAGGATGAGAACCACCAGAAGTTCATGATGAAGGAAGTGGCCAAGCTGGTCGACAATGCCGACGGCAAGCTGATCCCGGCCGCTTACGAGCGCACCGCCAAGGCGCTGCTGGACCAGAAGATCATCAGCAAGGAAGCGAGCGGCGCCTACACGACCGCGATCACCGACAAGGCGATCAAGTAAGCTCCGCTCTAGCGCGGAAGTCGGAAAGGGGCGGGCGACCGCCCCTTTCTCGTTGCCCCGCGGTAAAATAACCGTGTGCGCCGGGATACATCGGGCCGCTCAGCCGTTGATTGGCGCATCCGCGCGCCGGGGAGCCGCGAAGGATGCTGCAATCAACGGAGGTTCTTCATGCGCATCCTATCCGTGCCGATGCTTTCGGCCTTGGCCGTTTCGACCGCCTTCCTTCTTGCATCGCCGGCCATGGCCGAGATGGTGAAGTACAAGGCGACGCTCGACGGCAGTCAGCAGAGCCCGCCCGTCACCACCAAGGGCAAGGGAACCGCCACACTTACCTTCGACACCACAAGCAAGAAGCTCAGCTGGAACGTCAAATATTCCGGCCTTAGCGGGCCTGCCGTGGCCGCCCACATCCACGGCCCGGCGGACATGGGCGCGAACGCTGACCCGGTCATCCCGTTCAAGAAGCTGAAGAGCCCGATCAAGGGATCGGCGACGTTGACCGACGCGCAGGCAGCCGATCTGGAAGCCGGCAAATACTACGTCAACGTCCACACCGCCAAGAACAAGGACGGCGAGATCCGCGGCCAGATCGAGAAGGCGATGTAAAGACGCAAAAGGGGCGGTTCACCGCCGCTTTTGTCGTGCAGCCGGCAGAAAGGCAGCAGGCTGCCTTACGCCTTGTTGCGGATCTGCGTCAGCGTGCGGGTCGGCGTGATCGCTTCGGGATCGAGCTTGATCTCGACGATCGCCGGCTTGCCGCTGGCGCGCGCGCGTTCGAAGGCCGCCGCGAAGTCGGCGGTTTTTTCCACCGTCTCGCCATGGCCGCCATAGGCGCGGGCGAGCGCCGCGAAGTCAGGGTTCTTGAGGGTGGTGGCGACGACGCGGCTTGGATATTCCCGCTCCTGATGCATGCGGATCGTGCCGTAAATGCCGTTGTTCACGACGATCACGACGATCGGCAGGTCATACTGGACAGCCGTCGCGAACTCCTGGCCGTTCATCAGGAAGCAGCCGTCGCCGGCGAAGGCAACCACAGTGCGATCCGGGAACAGCGACTTGGCGGCGACCGCCGCGGGCGTGCCGTAGCCCATCGAGCCGGACGTGGGCGCCGCCTGCGTGCCGAAGCGGCGCGAGCGGTAGAAGCGATGCACCCAGGTGGCATAGTTGCCGGCGCCATTGGTGAGGATGGCATCTTCCGGCAGAACCTTTCCGAGGTAGTCCATGATCGGGCCCATCTGGACGGCGCCCGGGCCGGTCTGCGGCGGCGTCGACCATTCGAGATAGGCGGCGTGCGCCTTTTCCGTCTCGGCCGCCCAGGCAGGCTTGGCCGTTGGCTTTCGCCTGGCGAAAGCCTCGACAAAAGCGGCGGGCGACGCGTTAATCGGTATCGTCGGCCGGTAGACGCGGCCGAGCTCGCCGGCATCGGCATGGACATGCACCAGTGCCTGGTCGGGGTAGGGGCTCTTCAGCAGCGTGTAGTCGGAAGACGGCATCTCGCCTAGGCGACCGCCGATCAAAAGCACGACGTCGGCTTGCTTGATCCGCTCGGCCAGCTTGGGATTGATGCCGATGCCGACATCGCCGGCGTAATTCGCATGCAGATGGTCGAACAGCATCTGGCGCCGGAAGGAGCAGCCGACCGGCAGCGACCAGGCCTCGGCGATCTGGCGTAAATGCGCCACCGCTTCCTCGTTCCAGCGCGTGCCGCCGAGGATGACGAACGGCCGCTTGGCGTTGCTCAGCAACATCTCCAGCGCGTCGAGCTCGGCTTCGCCCGGGCGCGTCTCGACCGGCGTGTACGGCAGCGCTTCCGGAGCCTCGACCTCGCTGGTCAGCATGTCCTCGGGCAGCGAGATAACCACCGGGCCGGGACGGCCGGAGGTTGCGACGGCGAAGGCACGGGTCACGAATTCTGGAATGCGCGCGGCGTCGTCGATCTCGACCACCCATTTGGCGATGTCGCCGAAGAAGCGCTTGTAATCGACCTCCTGGAAGGCCTCGCGTTCCTTGGCGTGGCTGGCGACCTGGCCGATGAACAGGATCATCGGCACAGAATCCTGCATGGCGATGTGGACGCCGGCCGAAGCATTGGTGGCGCCGGGGCCGCGGGTGACGAAGCAGATGCCGGGCTTGCCGGTCAGCCGACCCTGGCAGTCGGCCATCATCGCAGCACCCCCTTCCTGGCGGCAGACGATGGTGCGGATCGAAGAGTCATGCAGCGCGTCGAGCACCGCGAGATAGGATTCGCCCGGAACGCAGAAGATGCGGTCGGTGCCGTTCGCTTCCAGCGCCTCGACGATCAGTTGTCCGCCGGTCTTCATTTTGCTCTCTCCAATTCGGCAAGGATTTCGTCCGTGTGCTCGCCAAGGCGCGGCGAGGGGCGTTCATAGACGAGCGGCGTGCCCGACATCACCATCGGCGCGCGCACCGAAGGCAGGCGATTGCCGTGGCCGTCGTCGAGATCGAGCCGCATGCCGCGCGCGATCGTCTGCGGATCGTCGAACATCTGGCCGATAGTGTTGATCGGGCTTGCCGGCACGCCGGCAGCCTCGAGCTTCGCCAGCAGCGGATCGCGATCCCAGGTGCTCAGCGTCGCGATAATCAGTTCGCGCAGCTTCACCCGGTTGGCGACGCGGGCAGGGTTGGTGGCGAAATCCGGATTGGCGGGCAGATCCGTCAGGCCGACTACGGCGCAGAACTTGCCGAACTGGCCGTCATTGCCGACCGCCAGGATGATGTGGCCGTCCCTGACCGGCAGCACCTCGTAAGGGGCGATGTTCATGTGCGCATTGCCCATCTGCACCGGCGACTTGCCGGAAATCAGATAGTTGAGGTTCTGGTTGCCGAGCGCCGAGATCTGGCTGTCGAAGAGCGCCATGTCGATATGCTGGCCCTCACCGGTCTTTTCGGCGTGGCGGAGTGCTGCCTGGATGGCGATCACCGAATAGAGGCCGGTGAAGAGATCCGAGATGGCGACGCCGGCCTTCTGCGGCTCGCGGCCGGGCTCGCCGGTGATCGACATCATGCCGGCCATGGCCTGGATGATGAAATCGTAGCCGGCGCGCGGCGCGTAGGGACCGTCCTGGCCAAAGCCGGTGATCGAGCAATAGACGAGGCGCGGATTGATCGCCTTCAGGCTCTCGTAGTCGAGGCCGTATTTCTTCAGGCCGCCGAGCTTGAAGTTCTCGATCAGCACGTCGGCGGTGGCGACCAGCTTGCGCAGCGTCTCGGCACCGTCGGGCTTGGAGAAATCGACGGCGATGGAACGCTTGCCGCGATTGCAGGAGTGGTAATAGGCGGCCGACAGGTTCTCGCCGTCATGGCTCATGACGAAGGGCGGACCCCATTTGCGGGTATCGTCGCCGCCATCGGGGCTCTCGACCTTGATGACATCGGCGCCGAGATCGGCGAGCAACTGCCCGGCCCAGGGACCGGCCAGGATGCGGGCGAGCTCGATAACGCGGATGCCTTTCAGCGGAGGTTCGGCCATGGATCACCGTAATGGGTCGGAAACGCAGGCTCTATCAACAGCAGCCGTACCTGTCACGGCCCTTGCAGTGGGCCAAGCCGGATCAGGATTTCAGCACGCTGTCCGCCCAAGCGACGAAATCATTCATGACGGCATCGCGGTTGATCTCGTTCAGGCTTTCATGGCGGGTTTCCGGGTAAACCTTTGAAACCAGATTCGAAAAGCCCATCACCTGCATGCGCGTTGCCAGGTGATGGACCGCCTTGCCGTAGTCCGACGCAGGGTCCTTCTCGCCACCGACAAGGTTGATGGGAAGATCGCGCCGGACGCCGGCAAAGCTCTGGTCCTTGCCGGCGTGAAGCGCCATGTCGACCACATCGCGCCACATCGAGACCGACGCATCCCAGCCGCAGAGCGGGTCGGCGATATATTTGTCGACCTCGACCGGGTCGCGCGACAGCCAGTCGAACGGGGTCCGGTGATTTGGCACCGCCTTGCCCCAAGCCTGGAAGGTGAGCTTGGAAAGAAGCCGCGACGGCACGTCGGAGCCGAGCCGCATCCGCTCCCAGCCTAGAATGCCAAGCGCCAGTTGCCCGAGCCGGCCTTGCGAGAAATTGCCGTTCCAGATCGCGGCGGCATGGACACGCCCGGAATGGCGCAGGACAAAGTTCAGCGCCACCGAGGCGCCCAGCGAATGTCCAAAGGCGATCACCGGCAAGCCGGGATGCTCGGCCGCGATCAGGTCGTGCACGGCCTCGACATCGGCGATCACCTTGGCGATGCCGTCGCTGTCGGCGAATTTGCCGAGCGGCGCGTCGGGCGCCTTCGTCGCGCCATGGCCACGATGGTCATGGGCATAGACATGGAATCCGCGCGGCGCGAGATAATCGGCAAAGCGGGCATAACGCGCCGCGTGCTCGGCCAGTCCATGGTTGATCTGGACCACGGCGCGTGGCTTCGCCTCCGCGTGTTTCACATAGAGGTTGAGGTCGGCCCCGGTCGGTGAGGCCAGGCTGGTCTTTCTGTCAAATGGCATGTGTCGCTCCCTCGGCGACTGTTGGGCGCGGCGTTTGCCGGCGTCAAGAGGATGCGCGCTTGCCATCGTGCTACGCCGGCGTTTCGGAAACCCTTCGCGATGTCGAATGGATTGTCAGCTTGATCGACGCCCGTGCCGAAGCGCCGAGACGGCCCGCGACCTGCAAGAAAAAGGCCCCGGCCTTGTGAGCCGGGGCTGGACTGGTCTAGAATAGATCAAGCTGTGAGGACGGCGAGACGCCGGGGAACTTCATCCCGGTGTTGATCTCACTTACGCGGCCCTGGTTGATCCGGAAACGGGCAGCGATATCGTGCTGCGTCATTCCGAGGTTGAGCAGGTGCTTGATTTTTGCCGCCATTTCCGGGGTAACGTCCGGAGAACGACGGCGGCGCGGGAATGGGACAATATTGTCCTCAGTCATGTGCGCTTTTCCTTGTTCAGCGCGCACTATCCGAGTTGAAAGGCTGTCAGACTCGCTGTATAAACTCCGAGTCAACGGGAGGCTTATATAGCTTCTTTCGACCTTGCCTGACTCGGATAGCAATCGACTTCAGGCTAGTCATGAAAGGCGGGTTCGCATTCGCACTGCGGCCCGCCTTTTTGCTGCCCCGAATCAGTTCGGTTCAGCAGTCTTCACAATTACCAAAAGTCCACACGGAACCCGAGTCGATTTGTCGCAGCCCGCGGCCAAGTTGTGTGGAAAGGGCAGTTATCCCTAGCTTAGCAGAGCGGGACGGTGCAGCTCATGATGGCTGGGTAGCTTTCTGGACACTAAGCCTTGGGTGTCGCATCCTCTTCTTGGGAGAAGGGGAAGGCTTGCAATGACCCGCGGATTCAAAGCTATCCCAGTTTACACTGCTAAGGATTATCCTCTTATCCGCAAGCTTGCCGGCGCCGATGACATGCCGGAGACTTGGGAAGAGTGGCATACGGATTTTGAAGCTTCCAAGGCGAAGAGACTCCATCGACGCGACTTCACCCACGCCAAAGTCCTCGTTAGGCCCGGCAAATTCAAAGCGTGGCTAGACGAAAATTCACTCTCGGCCTCGGAACATGCGAGACAACTCTACGCTCAGGAGCGCCTGGATTCAAAGCGGGCAAGAGAAGAAGGGCGCCACGAGATGGAGCAGATGCTAATCGTCTCACAACGGCAACTGCTATCCTATTATAGGCAGCCACGGCCACGCGTGGCGCATCACAAGCCCGTCCCCAAAGGTCCGGTCGGCTTTATCTATGCGGCCATAGCCGGATTGTACCTCGCGTGGCTAGCTCATCATTGGCTTGGTTGAAGGCCCCGCGCGCAATCTCGTAAAGCGCCGGATTTCAAAATGATGCACTACCGGGAAATCGGTCATCTCGCAGAGGCGCGCAGGGCCCTTGCGAACATACCAATGGGAAGCGCTCAGCTGGGGATTGTTTTTTCGAGCGGCGAAAAAGATCGCAATTCTGACACGTCGACTGTTCTAGTGTGACGTATTCAATACGGTTCAATGATCGCCGGGAGAGCGGGATGCGGGTTTGGGCATTATGGGGTTCGATGGTGCTGGCTCTGGCCGGCGCCGGGGTGGCGCATGCCGACGTGAAGATGAGCGGCACGTTCGTTGCCGACAGCGCCTGCCCGGCGACGCAGGCCATCAAGAGCGGCAAGAACCCCGGCAACATCTCGATCGAAGCCGGCAAAAGCTATGACCTTCTTGCCGGCAACAAGGACGAGCCCACGCACTACCTTATCCAGGTGCCGGGCGCCGACCCAGAGCGGCGCTGGGTGAAGATCAGCTGCGGTCATGTCAGCGGCGGCAGCGCTGCGACCATGCCGGCGCCTGCCGGCCAGGCCAAATCGTCGCCGTCAGCCTCGGGAAAACCCGAATATGTCTTTGCGCTGAGCTGGCAGCCGGCTTTCTGCGAGACCAAGGCGAGCAAGCCCGAATGCAAGGCACAGAGCCCGAGCGAGTTCGATGCCTCGCACTTCACGCTGCATGGGCTGTGGCCGCAGCCGAACGGCAATTTCTATTGTCAGGTCTCGGCGAATGACAAGGCCAATGACAATCCGGCGCATTGGGGAGACCTGCCGCCGGTCGATCTCGACGCAAAGACGCGTGCCGAGCTCGACCAGGTGATGCCGGGCACGGCATCCAGGCTCGAGCGCCACGAATGGATCAAGCACGGCACCTGCTACGGCAAGAACCAGCAGGACTATTTCTCAGACGCGCTAAACCTGATGCGGGCGGTGAACGCCTCGGCGGTGCGCGATCTGTTCAACAAGAACATCGGTAAGCAGCTGACGTCGGATGCGATCCGCGGCGCCTTCAACCAGGCTTTCGGTCCCGGCGCCGGGGATCGCGTACGCGTGTCCTGTCTGGTCGACCCGTCGAGCGGCAGGCGTATGATCGGCGAGATCACGCTCGGCCTGTCCGGTCCGATCGGCCCGGACAGCAAGCTGGCCGATCTCCTGATGGCGTCGGCGCCGACAGCCAAGGCCGGTTGCCCGAAGGGCACGGTCGACGCGATCGGTTTTCAATAGGCGAGAATTTTGGTCAGCCCGTTCTTTGTCAGGCTGATCGGGAGGCCGCCTGCAGGATGATAGCCTCGCTGCCAGGTTCGCCGACCACGCGGTCGCGGCCGCTCAACTTCGCCTTGTAGAGGCGCTGGTCGGCCAGCGCGAAAATGTCGGCAAGACAGCGCGTCGTCTCGCTGACGGTGGAGACGCCGGCACTCACGGTGATGTTGTAGCGGCCGGTATGCGCCGAGGTCTTCGTGGCGTTCCTGATAGTCTCGCCGAGCAGCCTGGCCGGCGCGTGCGACTGTTGCGTCAGCACGGCGAATTCCTCGCCGCCGATGCGGAACACCTGATCGTTGCCGCCGACGGTCTCGGCCAGCAGGGCAGCCATCGATTTCAGCACCTTGTCGCCCTCGGCATGACCGAAGCTGTCGTTGATCGACTTGAAATGGTCGACGTCGACAATGAGCAGGCTGAGCGGCTTGCCCATCCTGATGGCGGACGACACCGCGGACTCGCCGTCGGCATCGAAACTGCCGCGATGCAGCAGGCCGGTGAGGCCGTCGCGGCCGACATATTTGATCAGCGCTTCGTAGCGTTCGCGATAGGTGAGGGCGTCGAAAATGTCGGAGAGGCCGCGCGGCACGGCGACATCGTGGTCTTCGACCCATTTCAGATAGGCGACGAGCATGCCGCTATAGGCAAGGGCTGCGCCCATCTTGGCGAACCAGCCGCCGAAGAAGACCTCGAGCGGCGCGCCGGCGACGAAATGCAGCGCGGTGAAGAAGCCGGCCTGATCGAAGGTGAGCACGCAGGCGACCGATGCGAGAATGCGCATGAATGGCCTAGCGCGCAGATAGCTGCCGAGCTTCTCGTAGAGCAGGATGATTAGGATGGAGTCGACGAAGAGCAGCGAGGTGCCCCAGACCATCAGCCAACCCATCTCGTCGATGAAGGCGATGTCGGGAAGCTTGCCGCTTGGAAGTGGAGCGATCGCGTGCAGGCGCAGGACCAGCACCAGCCCGATCATCACGGCGTTGCCAAGCAGCAGGCCGTAGATCGGCTGGCGAACCGTCGCCGCATCCTCCTTCATGTAGAGCAGAAGCAGCATGACGAGCTTGCCGGAGAAGAGCACGGCGGAGCCCGGCGACACCAGCCCGAACGGCAGCGCGACATAGAAGACGCTGGCAAGGTAGGTTTCGAGGAAATGCATGACGCCGAGCGCGCAGATGAACACGCCAAGCCCGATGCGGCGCCGGAAACGGAAAAGCGTGACCATGGCGCCGAAATAGAGAACCGCTTCGGCAAGGAGCAGGGCACCGTTCAGCACGTCGTCGATCCGATCCTTCCCCGAAACCGCAGCATGGCCGCGATTTCCCAACCTAACATCGTTTTGAAGGCGAATGGTTAAGCTCTGATTTCGCACGATCGCGAGAGCGGCGAAAAAGCCCTGAGTGAATTTGGGCGCCGCAAACGGGCGAATCCGTGCGGATTGGCGCGTTTCGCGCCGAAAGCGATTGCCGTTCGGCGCTTCATCGCCTACATAGCGCCCAACCCCCATCCACCTTGACACTTCAGTTTCCAGGGAAAGCGCGCGTGGCTCGCCAGTTCATCTATCACATGTCCGGCCTGTCGAAGGCCTACGGCACCAAGAAGGTGCTCGATAACGTTCACCTGTCCTTCTATCCGGATGCCAAGATCGGCATTCTCGGCCCCAACGGCTCGGGCAAGTCGACGATCCTGCGCATCATGGCCGGGCTCGACAAGGAGTTCCAGGGCGAGGCATGGCTGGCCGAGGGCGCAACCGTCGGCTACCTGGCGCAGGAGCCGCAGCTCGACAACACCAAGACCGTGCGCGAGAACGTCATGGACGGCGTCGCCAGGAAGACCGCCATCATCGAACGCTATAACGAGCTGATGATGAACTATTCCGACGAGACGGCGGACGAGTCGGCCAAGCTCCAGGACGAGATGGACCGGCTCAGTCTTTGGGACCTGGAGCAGCAGGTCGAGATGGCGATGGACGCGCTGCAGTGTCCGCCGCCTGACTCCGAAGTGACCAACCTGTCGGGCGGCGAGCGCCGCCGCGTGGCGCTGTGCCGGCTGCTGCTCGAACAGCCCGACCTCTTGCTGCTCGACGAGCCGACCAACCATCTCGACGCCGAGACCACGCAATGGCTGGAAAAGCATCTGCGCGACTATCCGGGCTCGGTGCTGATCATCACCCACGACCGCTACTTCCTGGACAACGTGACCGGCTGGATCCTCGAGCTCGATCGCGGCCGCGGCATCCCTTACGAGGGCAATTACACCAAATATCTCGACGCCAAGGCCAAGCGCCTGATCCAGGAAGGCCGCGAGGACGACGCCCGCCAGAAGTCGATCTGGCGCGAGCGCGAGTGGATCCAGTCCTCGCCCAAGGCACGCCAGACCAAGTCCAAGGCGCGTATCAAGGCCTATGAGGAACTTGTCGAGCAGTCGCAGAACCGCAAGCCGACCGACACGCAGATCGTCATCCCGTCGAGCGAGCGCCTCGGCAATCTCGTCATCGAGGTCGAAGGCCTCAACAAGGGGTTCGGCGACGAGCTCCTGATCGAGAACCTGTCGTTCAAGCTGCCGCCGGGCGGCATCGTCGGCGTCATCGGCCCGAACGGCGCCGGCAAGACGACGCTGTTCAAGATGATCACCGGCCAGGAAACGCCGGATGCCGGCTCGATCCGCAAGGGCGAGACGGTGCGGCTCGGCTATGTCGACCAGAGCCGCGACGCGCTCGACCCGAACAAGACGGTATGGGAAGAGATCTCCGGCGGCGCCGAAGTCATCAAGCTCGGCAAGCACGAGGTCAACAGCCGCGCCTATTGCTCGTCGTTCAACTTCCGCGGCGGCGACCAGCAGCAGAAGGTCGGCAACCTGTCCGGCGGCCAGCGCAACCGCGTCCACCTGGCCAAGATGCTGAAAGGCGGCGGCAATGTTCTTCTGCTCGACGAACCGACCAACGACCTCGACACCGAGACGCTGGGCGCGCTGGAAGACGCGCTCGAAGCCTATGCCGGCTGCGCCGTCATCATCAGCCACGACCGCATGTTCCTCGACCGCATGGCCACCCACATGCTCGCCTTCGAAGGCGACGCGCATGTCGAATGGTTCGAGGGCAATTTCGAGGAATATGAGAAGGACAAGCTGCGCCGCCTGGGCGCCGAAGCGGCGACCCCGCACCGCATGACCCACAAGCGGCTGACGCGGTAGGATCAGTCCCCAAGGGCGGCGAACAAAGCAGGGTTCTCACATGGCTGACTGGTCCGCCGCCCAATATCTGAAATTCGAGGACGAGCGCACGCGGCCGGCGAGGGATCTGGTGGCGCAGGTGCCGGTCGATTTTCCGCGCCGCGTCGTCGATATCGGCTGCGGTCCGGGCAATTCCACCGAGCTTCTGGTCGAGCGCTGGCCGGACGCCGAGGTGCTTGGTTTCGATACTTCGCCCGACATGATCGAGAAGGCGCGGGCGCGGCTGCCGAATGTCAATTTCGAGCTGGCGGATGCCGCCGGATGGCGGCCCGAGCATCCCGTCGACGTCATCTTCGCCAACGCCGTCTTCCAATGGCTGCCGGAGCATCCGGCGGTGTTCCAGCGGCTGATGGGATTGCTGGCGCCCGGCGGCGCCCTCGCCATCCAGATGCCCGACAATCTCGGCGAGCCTTCGCACCAGCTGATGCGCGAGACCGCGGCCGAGATGCCGTTCTCGGCGAAGCTCGAGGGCGCGGCGCGCGGGCCGCTGCCGCCGGTTTCCTTCTACTACGATCTTCTGTCGCCGCTCGCCGACCGGCTCGACATCTGGCACACCATCTACAACCATCCGCTGGCCGATGCCGAGGCGATCGTCGAATGGGTCGAGGCGACGGGGCTGAAGCCCTTCCTCGATCCGCTCGACGCGGACGAGAAGAAGCTGTTTCTCTCCAACTACACCGCCAAGATCGCCAAAGCCTATCCGAAAACGGCTACCGGCAAGGTGCTGCTGCGCTTCCCGCGCATCTTCATCGTGGCCAAGCGCGCTTGAGCATCCACCACCTGAATGCCAGCGGTGGTTGTCGAATTAAGCTGGAATAAACCGGGCAAATGCGACAAGTGTAGCGCCTCGCCTCGGCACAACTTGGCGCCCCCTCGGACGGATTGGACATGCATCGCGTCATCATCAGCGGCATCGGTGCCGAAATCCCTGAACCCGTCATCACCAATGAAGAGCTGGTCGCAAGCTTCAACAGCTGGGTCGATACCGAGAATGCGCGCCGCGCCGACACCGGCGAGCCGCTTTTGCAGAAATCGGACAGCGACTTCATCGTCCATGCCTCCGGCGTGAGAAGCCGCCATGTGATCGAGCGCGAGGGTATTCTCGACCCGACCCGCATGTCGCCGCGCATTCCGGCGCGGCCCGACGACGCGCTGTCGCTGGAGGCGGAGTTCGGCCTCGCCTCGGCCAGGAAGGCGCTTGCCCATGCCGGGGTCGACGGGTCGGACATCGACCTGGTGATCTGCTCGGCCTCGCACCACCAGCGGCCCTATCCGGCCATCGCCATCGAGATGCAGGAGGCGCTGGGCACCAAAGGCGCCGGCTTCGACATGGGGCTTGGCTGCTCTTCCGCCGCGGCGGCGCTGCATGTCGCGGTCAACCTGGTGAGGGCAGGGGCGCACAAGCGCATCCTGGTGTCGACGCCGGAGATCATCACCGGGCATCTCAACTTCCGCGACCGGCAGACGCATTTCATCTTCGGCGACGCCTCGGTCGCCATGGTCGTCGAGGGGCTGGCGCAGGGTGAGAAGCGGCCGGGGCGCTTCGAGGTGCTCGACACGCGCACCTGGACGCAGATGTCGAACAACATCCGCACCAATCTCGGCTACTACACGCGCACCGCCCAGGACGATCCCTACATGATCAACCTGGAAGGCAACCTCATCAAGCAGGTCGGCAACAAGGTGTTCAAGGAAGTCACCGTCGCCGGCCAGAAATTCATCGTCGAGTTCCTGGCCGAGCACGGGCTGACGCCGGCAGGCATCCGCCGCTTCTGGCTGCACCAGGCCAATGCGCGCATGAATGCGATGATCCTGAAACTGTCCTTTGGCCACGACGTCGACCATGACCGCGCGCCGATGGTGCTGGAGCGGCTCGGCAACACCGCCGGGGCCGGCGCGATCGTGGCGCTGTCGGAGAACCATGCCGACATGAAGGCCGGCGATTTCGGCCTGATCTGCGCCTTCGGCGCCGGCTATTCGATCGGCGGCGCGCTGCTCAGGATGCTTTAAGCCGGCGCGAAGGGCACCAGCATCGGCACGCGTCTGGCGTAGTCGTCATAGGCCGGGCCAAGCTCGCCGCGCAGGAAGCTCTCTTCCAACCGCGCCTTGACGACGACGCCGACGAGCAACAGCGCGGCGCCGGCGATGCCCCAGACCGTGCCCTTGACGGCCATGGTCGCCAGGACGGACAGCAGCAGTCCGGTGTAGATCGGGTGGCGGACCAGGCCATAGGGGCCGGTATCGATGACGCGATGATCAGCCTTGGCGGTGACATTTGCCGACCACAGGCGGCCGAGATGCAGGCGCGCCCACCAGGCGAAAGCGATGCCGATGGCGATCAGGGCGACGCAGATCCAGGCTTCGGCAAGCGTCGGCGTCCACAGCCGCAGCCTGCCGGCATAGCCGTGCGCCGGCACGAACAGCAGGATGGTGCCGGCGAGCCAAAGCACCCGATAACGCGCCTCCGACTTGAGATCGGCGCGCTTTTGCGCTGGGTCTGCCCAGCCAGCGGCAAGGATCCAGGATACCACCCAGAACAGCCAAAGCGCCGCTACAGCGTGTCCAACCTGCATGATCGAGCCTCCTCCCTCCCGATATAGCGCGCATCGTTTATGACGGCCGCAGGGCGGCAATGCGACGCGTGTGCAGCGGGGCGGCGTTTTCTGGTAATAACGTCGTGATCGCCATCAAACGATGTGATCGGATCATCAGCGCTTTCGACTGGACCGCCTTCTCAGCGGTCTTTAGACCAGCGGCATGCAGGAAACGAACCTAGAGCTTTTTCCAGCGGCCGAACCGACAATCGACATCGTGCCCGGCCGCAAGCTGACGGCAAAGGCGGCGGCGCTCTATGCCGCTCCGCACGACCATTTCGAGACGAGGGCGGTCGAAGAACTGCGGCTCGGCTTCGACGGCATCGAGGGCGATTTCCATGCCGGCGCAACGCGGCGGTCGGGCGGGCGCGAGCCTTGGTATCCGCGCGGCACCGAAATGCGCAACGAGCGGCAATTGTCGCTTGTGGCCGCGGACGAGCTCGCCATCATCGCGCAACGCATGGGGATCGAGCAGATCAAGCCGAAGTGGATCGGCGCCAATCTTGTGGTCGAGGGCGTGCCGCATCTTTCGATGCTGCCGGCCGGCTCGCTGATGTTCTTCAAGGGCGGCGTGACGCTCAAGGTCGACGGCCAGAACAAGCCGTGCCGGTTCGCCGGACAGTCGATCGCCGAGCATGTCGGCGCAGCGGATCAGGAGGCCACCGCGCTGCTCTTCCCAAAGGAGGCGAAACGGCTGCGCGGCCTTGTCGCCTGGGTCGAGAAGCCGGGCGTCATAAGAGCTGGCGAAGAGATTTCCATCCGGGTGCCCGAGCAGTGGATCTATCGGGCCTGAACAAAGAGGCCGCGCCGCTTTCGTGGCGCGGCGTTCGCGGTTAGGCCGCCTTGCGGTTCTTGTTGGCGCCCTGCGCCATTACCGAGACGTGATCCCATTTCTCCCAAGTGGCGATGCGGTTGGCATATTCCTGCCGGATCATCGGCAGTCCGCCGTCGCCGAAGAAGACCCTAAGCGGCGGCTCGGCGGCATCGACGATCGCCAGCATCGCCGGGCCGGTCGCTTGCGGATCGCCAGCGACGGAACGGCTGCGGCGCTCGGCCATCGCTGCGCGGACCGGCTCATAGGCGTCCAACGGCTTGGAGACCCTGGCCGACGGCCCAGCCCAGTCCGTGGAGAAGCCGCCCGGCTCGACCAAGGTCACGTGAATGCCGAACTCCGCGACCTCCAGGCTGAGCGACTGGCTGAAGGCTTCCAGCGCCCATTTTGAGGCGTGATAAAGGCCGAGCGAGGCAAAGGCGTTGACGCCGCCGATCGAGGAGATCTGGATGATGTGGCCGGAGCGTTGCGCCCGCATGACGGGCAGCGCGGCCTGGGTCACCCAAAGCGCGCCGAAGACGTTGGTCTCGATCTGGTCGCGCGCTTCCTGCTCGGTGACCTCCTCGACGGCGCCGAAATGGCCGTAGCCGGCGTTGTTGACGACCACGTCGAGCCGGCCGAAACGCCTGTGCGCCTCGGCAACAGCGGCGTCGACGGCATGCTTGTCGGTGACATCGAGCTGCATGGCAGCGACCTTGTCGCCATATTTCTCGACGAGATCGGCGAGCGTGCCGGCATCGCGCGCAGTTGCGGCGACGCGATCGCCGCGGGCGAGAGCGGCCTCGGCCCAGACGCGGCCAAAGCCCTTCGACGATCCGGTGATGAACCAAACCTTATCAGTCATGATCTGTGATCCTTGCCCTTGGAACGGTTCTGCGGTTTACGGCATCGCCGAGCCGCTCCAAGTCCTTGTTTTTGCGTAATTCCGAACGGAAAACCACTGCGAGCGTTCCTGGAATTGCTTTGAGGACGATGTATTCCGGATATAAGCGGAGGATACTCCGCTTGCTGCATGTACGGCGCTTTCGACATTTTTCCAGAGGCGCTGGCGGATTTATTTGGCGCGGGTCAAGGATAGCGTGCCGCGCTCGGCCGGGCGGGATCGTCATGCCTCTTCCAACAAGCGCCATCAGACGTCGGTGATAGTGTCGACCTTACGAGTCCTCCTCGTCTTCCTCAAGCAACCGTGTCGCCCGCCAACGGGTGAGCACCTCATTGGTCCGCCCGATGACGAAGAAGCGCGCCGAATCCCGGTCGTAGCCTTCGGCCAGCAGCTTTTCGTAATCGGTGTGGACATGGCGGACATGGGCGATGGTGGCCAGCCACACCGCGATCGTCGGCGGCAAGCTCTTCATGTGCACGGAACCGGCGTCGGCGCGGATCTTTTCCATGTCGGCGTAAGGCGCGAGCGGCAAAAGGGCGGTCAGCGCCTTGGCGATGGCGCGGCGGCGGCCGGTGGGGGCGCTCATTTCTCGTCTCGCCCGGCGACCGTCGCTTCGGAGAAAGCATCCGTGGAAGCGTAATAGGGCTTGATGTCGATGATCGGTGTCCCGTCGAGCACATCGATGGCGTCGATCCCGATCCGGCCGGACTCGATGTCGAGCGCGGCGAGCTTCGCTACATGCAGGCCGACAGGGTTGGGCCGGGCAGGGGAGCGCAGCGAGAAAACGCCTTTCGCTTCAGCCGCGTGGCGCGGTTTCTGCACAATCAGATTCCGCGGCGCGTGATGGAGCCAGGACAGGATGACGACGTGGCTGGCGCGCTCCAGGTTTTGCAACCCCGGGCGATAGGGCTGGTCGATCAGGATTGTCGCGGGCCGCCCGGTTTCCCGGGCGGCGCGCATGTTCTTGGGGCAATCCTCGCGACTGGTCCATGGTGAGACGACGCGGCCGATGAAGACCACATGGCCGTCCGGCTGCAACTGCGCCGGGTCGGCCGCAAGAAGCATTTCACCTTGGTGTGTCTCAAACATCCTGTTCATCCCGCCCAGAAACCGCCTGCCGGCGCGGATCGCGGCTGCGCCATTTTCTTGTCCGGAAGCGACATAGCGCTTGCCAGGGTATCAAAATCGACATAAACATATCTTTATATCTTTCAACGAGAGCCCGCTCATGCATGTCTCGCTCGACACAATGGTAGATACATTGAAGGCGGCGGCCGAATCCAGCCGGCTGCGCATCCTGGTGCTGCTTTCGCGCGGGGATCTCACCGTCTCCGACCTCACCGAGATCCTCGGCCAGTCGCAGCCGCGCGTCTCGCGGCATCTGAAGCTGCTGCTCGACGCCGGGCTGATCGGCCGCTATCAGGAAGGGTCCTGGGCTTTTTTCAGGCTGACCGACATCGATAATTCGCGCGACTTCGTCCAGCGTCTGGTCTCGGCCATAAGCGAGGCCGATCCGCAGGTGGTGCGCGATCTCGAGCGGCTGGCGGCGGTGAAGCGCAAGCGGCAGGACCGGGCGGCCGAATATTTCTCCGAGAATGCCGCGAGCTGGGATCACATCCGCTCGCTGCATGTGCCGGACCGGGCGGTGGAAGCGGCACTCATCAAACTCGTCGGCAAGCGGCCGTTCCAGTCCATGCTCGATCTTGGCACCGGCACGGGCAGGTTGCTCGAAATCTTTGCGCCGCTCTACCGGCGCGGCGTCGGCATCGACATGTCGCGCGAGATGCTGAGCGTGGCGCGCGCCAACCTCGACAAGGCCGGCATCGCCAATGCGCAGGTACGCCAAGGTGACATCTTCTCGCCGCCGGTCGAGCGCAACGCCTTCGATCTCGTCACAATCCACCAAGTGCTGCACTATCTCGACGATCCCGCCCGCGCCATCGCCGAAGCCGCGCGGCTGCTCAGGCCATCGGGCCGGCTGATCGTCGTCGACTTCGCGCCGCATAATCTCGAATTCCTGCGCGACCAGCACGCGCACATGCGGCTGGGCTTCTCCGACCGTCAGATGTCCGACTGGTTCGAGGAGGCCGGACTCGATGTCGAGGACAGCCAGGAATTCGAGCCGCGTGGCGGTAACGAGGCAAGGCTTACGGTGAAGCTCTGGCTCGGCCGCGATCGGCGACTGCTGATCGCCGATCCATCCAATGACTCGCTACCCGCCAAGGCATATCCAATGGGGGAAACAGCCTGATGAACCAGTTCCGCTTTTCCCGCCGCCCCGACATCGGCGACAAGGTCCGGGTCTCGTTCGAGTTCTTCCCGCCGAAGACCGACGAGATGGAAGCAAGGCTCTGGGACACGGTTACAAAGCTGGAGCCGCTCAAGCCGAAATTCGTCTCGGTGACCTACGGCGCCGGCGGCTCGACCCGCGAGCGCACGGCGCGCACGGTCAAGCGCATCCTCAACGAGACGACGCTGACGCCGGCGGCGCATATGACCTGCGTCGATGCCGCGCGCGATCAGGTCGACACGGTCATCCGCGAATTTGCGGACATGGGCGTCAAACGCTTCGTGGCGTTGCGCGGCGATCCGGCGGCCGGTGTCGGCGCAAGTTACCACCCGCATCCCGATGGCTATGCCAATGGCGCCGAACTGGTCGGGGCGCTGAAGAACGCCGGCGATTTCGACATCTCGGTCTCGGCCTATCCGGAAAAGCATCCGGAAAGCCCGGATTTTGCCACCGACATCGATATGCTGAAGCGCAAGGCCGACAATGGCGCGACGCGGGCGATCACCCAGTTCTTCTTCGACAACGACCTTTACGAGCGCTATGTCGAGCGGGCGCGCCGCGCCGGCATCTACATCCCGATCGTGCCGGGCATACTGCCGGTGCATAATTTCACCCAGGTCGCCAATTTCTCGTCGCGCTGCGGGGCGCTGGTGCCGGCCTGGCTGGCCGAGCGCTTCGAGGGGCTGGAGAACGACCCGCAGACGCACGCCCTCGTGGCCTCCGCCGTGGCCGCCGAACAGGTACTCGACCTTGTCGAGCGCGGCGTCGGCGACTTCCATTTCTACACGATGAACCGCGCCGATCTCGTCTTTGCCGTCTGCCACATGATCGGCATCCGCTCGCATGAGACGGAGGCGGCGGGTTCGGCCGCCGCATAGGGCAGGCTGCAACGGAAAAGGCCGGGTAGAACCCGGCCTTTTCGAACTGTTTGGACTATATCTCGGTACTGGTCTTCCCGGTTTTGGCGGGTCAGGGAAGAACACCTATGATAAGGGCACCGATGAATGCGAATGCGGCACAAATCATCAACGCGTTGATCGGCCTCGTCAGTCCCATGCCATAGCCTCCTCTTCAGAGCTATGGCCGGAATCTAGAGTCATTTGGGTTACAGGCAAGCGTAAAACGTGCTGCAATGCGACATGATTGTGGGATTTGCGACTTCCGATTTATCGTTAGCCGTTGAAACTCTTCGGCAAAAGCCGCCTCAAGCGTTGTGAATAAATTGTGGCGGAGCCGTGGCATGACACCGCTACCATCGGCCAAACAGGCGACCGTCTATGGTGACCAGGCCGAGTCCGATCAGCGTCATGCCGCCGATTTCGAACAGCGCCAGGCGCTCGCCGAGGAACAGGAAGCCGAGTAGCACCGCGCTGACTGGCACGACCAGGGTGACCAGCGAGGCATTGGTGGCGCCGGCCGAGGCGACGAGATTGAAATAGAGGATGTAAGCAAAGGCGGTTGAAAGCAGCGCCAGGCCCAGAACCGCGGCCCAGACGGGCGGCGAGACCGAGAAAAGCCCCGCAGGGCCATACGCAATCAGCACGAGCGGGATCATGATGATGGTCGATGCGGTCAGCTGTCCGGTGGCGATGACGGGTGACGGCACGCCCTTGAAGCGGCGCGCGATCATCAGGGCGACGGCGTAGGAGATCGAAGCGCCGATCAGTGCGAACTTGGCCCACACCGGTCCGCCAAGCCCGGCAAGCAGGCCGGGTCCGATCATCACCGCGGTGCCGGCGACACCGAGCGCGATGCCGGCGAACTTGTTCCAGGACAGCTTCTCGTCGGTGGTGAGCGCATTGGCCAGGATCAGCGTCCAGAACGGCGTCGTGGCGTTGAGCACCGAAGCGACGCCGGCGCCGAGCTGCGTCTGGCCGGCGAAGATCAGCGAGAAGGGCACGACATTGTTGGTGAGCGCCAGCAGGAAGAACAGGCCGGCATGCGGGAAGGCGAGCCGGAACGAAGGGCCGCGGGCTGCCAGATAGAGGTGAAGTGCCGCCGCGGCGATGGCGACGCGAAACAGCACCAGCGCCAGCGGATGGATCTCGGAAACGGCGATGCGGGCAAAGAAGAACGAACCGCCCCAGATCGCGCCGAGCAGGAGAAGCTGCGCCCAATCCTTGAGCGTCATCGCTCCGCGCGTCGGCGCGGCGCCGGCCGTAATCGACATGTCCTGTTCCTCCCCGGGGCCGATCGCAATCTCGGCCCGTAAAGCATCTCAAGAACCGATATAGGGTTCGGCGGCAAGGGCCACCCGAAACCTGACCGGTGGTTTAGCGTCGCCAAAATGTGCAGCAGACCGCTTCGGGTAGCCAAGACACAGAACTGTTTTCTTTGGCGGCTAGCTAGGATTAATTGTGCGCGCTCCAGACCTGAGGATTCGTCCATGCAGCGATTCGGAAATGCCCGTGAGGCGGCACTGGCGCTTCGTCCCGACGACCCGGTCTACTGTTTCCGCCCGCAGGTGCTGAAGGAGGATGCCCTGCAGTTCATGGGCATGTTTCCCGGCAAGACCGCTTACGCGGTCAAGACCAATGGCGAGCAGATCGTTCTCAAGACGCTGGTGGAAGCCGGCGTCAGCGCCTTCGACGTCGCCTCACCCGGCGAGTTCGCTGCCGTGCGCGCCGTCTCGCCCGACGCCGAGATGCTCTACATGCACCCGGTCAAAGCGCAGTCGGACATCAAGCTGGCGCTTGAAAAATACGGCATCCGGGTGATCTCGCTCGACCATGAGGACGAGATCACCAAGCTGACGCGCGTCGTGCGTGCGCTCGATATCGATCCTGGCGCTCTCACCGTCTTCGTTCGCATCCAGACCAAGGGCCACGCGGCTTACGAGCTGTCGAAGAAGTTCGGCGCGGGGCCGGCCAATGCGGTCGAGCTTGCCGAGCGGCTGAACCGCACCGGCTATAAGGTCGGCCTCTGCTTCCATGTCGGCAGCCAGATCGAGGATCCCGATACCTATGAACGTGCGCTCGCCTCGGCGGACTGGGTGCGCAACCGCCTGACCTTCGACATTGCTGGCCTGGATGTCGGCGGCGGCTTTCCCGCCGAATACGGCCACGACCCCAATCGCAAGCAGGTCGAGATGCCGTCGCTCGGCCAATTGATGTCGCGGCTGGCCGGCGACCTGAAAGAATATCAGTTCGACCAGATGGCCTTGGTGGCCGAGCCCGGACGCGTGATCGTGGCGCGGTGTCTCTCGCTGATCGTGCGGGTGCTGTTGCGCAAGGGGAAGCGGCTCTACATCAATGACGGTATCTGGGCGTCGTTGTCGGATTCATGGACCGGCAAGATCACGCTGCCGGCGCGCTTCATCCCCGATCCCGCGATCCGTACCCGCAACGGCAACGAAAACACCATCGTGCCGTTCAAGGTCTGCGGCGCGACCTGCGATTCCGTCGATATCCTGTCCAGGCCGTTCTGGCTGCCGGAAACGGTCGACACCGGCGACTGGATCGAGATCGGCCATATCGGCGCCTACTCGCTGTCGCTCAGAACCCGCTTCAACGGCTTCTTCCCCGATACGTTCGTCGAAGTGACGACGCCCTTCGACGAAGGCGACGCGCCGCAGGGCTTCGCCAGTCTGGAGACGATGGCGGATTAGGAGTAGGGAGTAGCGAATAGCGAATAGCGAATAGCGTGTAAGCGAAAGAAGCGCCGGCCAACCCTATTCGCTACTCTCTATTCGCTATTCGCTCTCACAATTTCGCCAAAAGCTCGGGCGTCGGCCAACCATCCACCGGCAGGCCAAGCCGCATCTGCTCCTTGCGGACCGCCTCGCGCGTGTTGGTGCCCAGGATGCCGTCGACGGTGCCGACGTCGTAGCCCTTGGCCTCTAGCTTGGTCTGCAGCGCCTTCATCTGGTCGCCGCTCAGGCCTTGCTCGGGCGTGCGCGGATCGAATTGGGGCGCGCCGGCAAGGCGGGTCGCAAGCACTGCCGCCGTCAGCGCGTAGGTGAAGGACTGGTTCCATTCCAGATAGACGTCGAAATTGTCGTAGGTCAGGAAGGCGGGACCCTTGCGGCCCATCGGCAGCGCCAAGCCAGCCTTGAGACCATTGTCGATGAGCGGGTTGCCGTTGGGTTCGGTGACGCCCCATTGCGCCCATTGCGACAGCGGCAGCTTGTTGGTGCGGCCGGTCTGGTCCCATGGCATCTCGTCGGGGACGCGCACCTCCTGGACCCAGGGCTGGTCGCGCTTCCAGCCGCGCGACATGATCTTGTCGGCCGTGGTCATGATGACGTCCGGCACGCTGTTCCTCAGATCGACCTTGCCGTCGCCGTCGCCGTCGACGCCGCGCGCCAGATAGTCGGTCGGCAGGATCTGCGTCTGGCCGATTTCGCCGGCCCAGGCGCCCTTGACGTCGGCGGGCAGCACGCCGCGGTCGATCAAGGTGAGCAGCGGCACCAATTGCTGCCGAAACAGCTGAGGGCGGCGGCAATCATGCGAAAGCGTCACCAGCGCATCGAGGGTATGGAAGTCGCCCTGGACGGCGCCGAAGTCGGTCTCCAACCCCCAAAAGGCTGCGATGATCGCCGGCTGGACGCCGAACTCCTTGTCGGCGCGGTCGAAGATTTCGGCATATTTCTTCAGATTGGTCGCACCCTGCTTTAGGCGGTAGGCCGAAATCATGCGGTTGGCGAATTCGGTGAAAGTTTGGGTGAAGACACCCTGGGCGCGGTCGCGCGCCAGCGCCCGCTGGTCGATGGTGGCGTCCTCCAGCGCGTCGAGCCCGACGGCGCCGACGCCGGCTGCCTTGGCTTCTGCCGCGACGCCCTGTTTCCAAGCCTCGAAATCGCCGCCGCATTCCTGCGCCGCCGACGGCAGCGCAAGCGCGCCGAGGAAGAGCGCCGCCAGGATTTCAACGCGCAATCGCATCGCTTTCCTTTCGAGACCGGCGCATGACCCGATCGCGACCCCGGACGGGATCGGACGGGCGCATGCGAGGATTTCAAAGCTCAGGAGCCTCGCCAGGCACTCGCACGAGTACGCCGCTCCAGATTACCAGCGGTTGCATGTTTCGCCGCCCGCCGTGTCGAAAAGCAGGCGCGGCGGCCGATGTCAACGGGTGTTCTGCCGCAGCCACTTCTTCCAGGCAGCTTCCGAGCCGTTGAAGACGTTGATGTCGGACTTGCCGGTCATGCCTGGCACGATGCCGGTGCCGGTGTACTGCCAGAAGGTGAAGGGGTGGCTGCCGTATTTCTCGCGCGGATGGCCGGCGACCGAGCGCAGCCAATAGGGATAGCCGCGGAAGGTCGCCAACTGGTTGTCGTCGAAGAAGTCGACCGAGGTGTAGATGATCGGCTTCTTGCCGTAGTAGCGCTCGACCGTTTGGAGGAAGACGGTCATTTCGCTGCGCACGGTGGCCGGATCGGGACGCAGCCTGCAGGTCGGCGATTTCGGGTTCCATTCCATGTCGAGCACCGGCGGCAGCGCCGACGGGTCTCGCGGGACATTGGCGATGAACCAGCGCGCCTGGGTTTCCGCCGGCGTGCAGAAATAGAAGAAATGATAGGCGGCGCGCGGAATTCCGGCCGCTTTTGTACGCGCCCAGTGCTCGTTGAAATAGTCGTCGAAACGATCGCCACCCTCCGTCGCCTTGATGAAGGCGAAGGAGATGCCGCTGGCCCTGGCGGTCGGCCAGTCGACCGAGGTCTGGTATTTGGAGACATCCGTGCCGTGGATGGCGTAGGTCCACGGTGCGCCGCTGTCCCACTCATGCGGCTTGGAGTCCTCGAATTTGGGCGCGCGCACAGCAACCGTCTGCGACGACGGCGACAATGGTGAGAGGTCCTCCACGGTCGAGCAGGCGCCCAGCAATGTAAGCATCAGGATGGCCGCAAGACGGCGCATGATATCCCCCGAGCCGGGATCAGCCGGCCGCTGATGGGTCCTTCATTGATGGCGGTCGCTTACGCGGGCCCCCTCCGGACGATCTCCCCACAGGACCGTCACAGTCGCTCATTTGATCGCCGAACATGGTTGATAATCCATTGACGGCGCTCGACGATGCCGGCGATTTTGCGGAAGCAATGGCGGCAAATCGATGACATAAATCGCGCCGGCGAATCCAAAAGGCGGGGAAAGATGCGGGCTGTCGTGAAGTTCATCAAATGGCTGCTTGGGCTTGTGATCCTGGCGGTGGCGGCACTCTTCGCCTGGCTCTATTTCGCGCCACCGGAGCTGATCCGCGTTGGCTCCGGCTACTCGGCCAAAATCGTCTGCTCGAATGTCTTCATCGCCGGCCGCGACGCCAAAGAGGTCCTTGCCGTCGACGTGCAGGCGCCCGGCCACCCGTTGCTCAAGCTGATGAAGGTCTCCGTCGACAAGGAAAGGGGACTGGTTTCGGCGGGCTTGCTTTGGGTTCTCGGCAAGAGTGTTGCCGTCGAGCGCGATGGCGTCGGCTGCGCGTCGGTTCCGGACGGCGACACCGGTAAGGCAAGGCAGACATCGCTGCGTGCCGCGCCGCCGGCGGCGGCGCAGCCCGACGCGCTCTGGCCCGATGGCGAGCGCGTGGATGCTTCGCAGAACTCCGAAGTCGCGAAGATCGTCGACGATGCCGCTATGGCCGGCATTGGCATGCGCGCCATCGTGGTCGTGAAGAACGGCCGGATCATCGCGGAGCGCTATGGCGAGGGCTTTTCGGCCAAGACGCCGCTGCTTGGCTGGTCGATGACCAAGACGGTGAATGCCGCGATCGTCGGCACGCTGGTCAAGGACGGAAAGCTGGCGCTCGACAATAAGGGCCTGTTCAAGCCGTGGAAGGCCGACGGCCGCGCCGCCATCAGCCTTGCCGACATGATGGCGATGTCGAGCGGGCTGGCGTTCAACGAGGATTATGGGGACGTCGCCGACGTGACGCGCATGCTTTATCTCGAGCCGGACATGGCTCGCTTCGCCGAGGCACAACCGCTGGCCGGCGAGGTGGGAAAAGTGTTTTCCTATTCGAGCGGCACAGCGGTGATGCTGTCGCGGCTGTGGCAGGACGCGATCGGCGACAAGGCGAAGGCGCTGGCATGGCCGCGCACGGCGCTGTTTGAGCCGCTCGGTATGCACAGTGCGGTGCTCGAGACTGACGAGCAAGGCACCTTCGTCGGCTCGTCGTATCTCTATGCCACGGCCCATGATTGGGCGCGCTTCGGCCAGTTCCTGCTGCAGGGCGGCGCCTGGAACGGAAACCAGATCCTGCCCGCCGGTTTCGTCGACTGGATGCGCGAGGCCGCACCGGCCTCAAAGGTGTATGGCAAAGGCCAGGTCTGGATCGAGGGGCCGGGCGATGAGGAAAATCCCGGCGCGGGCGTCGCCGCAGACCTGCCCAAGGACACTTATTGGATGGAGGGCCATGACGGCCAGGCGGCGGCAATCATTCCGTCGGAGCAGTTGGTGGTGGTGCGGCTTGGATTGACGCCGGCCAAGCTCGGTTATCGTCCACAAGCGATGGTCAGCGCGCTGGTGAAGGCGCTGCGCTGATCGCGTTTTTTTATTTGCGGGATCCGATCACGCCGAGCCAGGCGTACCCGCGATAAAGCGTTCTGAAGCGGAAGGTTGCGCCAGTGCGCTGCGATTCCGATTCAAGCACATCGCGCAGCGAGGCGCGCGGCGCGACATGGAATTTCCGCAGCCAGCCGCGCAGCAGGGCGCGGAACCAGCGTGGCAGGCCTTCCTGCTGGCCAAAGTCGACGACATGCAATGAGCCGCCGGGCGCAAGCGCGGCGAGTGCGGCCGAAACCGTCTTTTCCCAGCCGGGGATCATCGACAGCGAATAGGACACGAAGACGCGGTCGAACTGCGCGATGCCGAAGAGCGCCCTGGCATCGAAGTCGGTTGCGTCGCCACGCGACAGCCTGACTTTGTCGGACAGGCCTTCGCGAGCAATGGCCGCGCTAGCCGTCTCCAGCATCTCGGCCGAGATGTCCAAACCGAAGAAGCGCGCATCCGGATAGCGGCGGGCGGCAAGCGCAATGTTGCGGCCGGTGCCGCAGCCAAGCTCCAGCACGGTGCCGCCTTGCGGCACGTCCAGCCCGTCAATCAGACGGTCGCGGCCGAGCAGGTAGTATTTGCGGGTCAGATCATAGATATGGCGCTGCCAGCGGTAGACGCCGTCCATCAGTTCGGCATGGCTGGCCGGCAGCTCCGTCGTGCTCATGCGGGACGCTTCACATAGAGATGGAAGCCGCCATAGATCGCCGAGCGGTCCCTTGCCGAGAATTCGCGCGAGGCGTCGGCCTCGTAGGTCCACTGGTCGAGCAACGAACTGGAGACACGGCCGGGCAGGAGGCTCGGTTCGGCCGCGGTGCGGAAGATGACGCGGGCGCCGGCCGAGGCCGTGCGAGTGATCTCGGTCCACAGCGCGTTGAGCAGGTCGTCGGTCATCCAGTCCTGCGCGTCGAGCAGGACGAAGCGGTCGACGCTGCCCGCATCCTTGGCGGCCAGGAACTTGATCAGATTGGCGTGGTGGATGGCGACGCGATCGATGTTGTCGCGGATCGTCTTATAATTGCGCTCTTCCAGATAAGCAGGCAGCGCCGCTTCGCCGGGCTGCGGATAGCGACGGGCAAAGGCCTGCCAGGCGAAATAGTTGTTCTTGAGCGGGAAATCGCAGGCGAGCTTTTCAAGGCGCGCCTTGAGCACGCTCGCCATCGAGCCGTCGCCGGATGTGATCAGCGAGTCATACTGTGCCGGCGGGATGCCGAGGCCGAACAGCGAAGCCTTGCGCGAGGTCGCCCAGCGCAGCAGCTTCTTGTCGAAGACCGGTGCCAGTTCCTCATCGAAGAAGCGGCGCTGCTCGCCGATGTTCCCGGCCTTCATGATGCCGGCGGGATCGACGCCGAACAGTTTTGCGACGCGATGGCCCATGGCGATGAACAGGCCGAGCAGGCCAGTCTGGTAGAAGTTACGGTCGAAAACCGAGATGCGGCGCCGGCCGCGCCAGTTGCGGCGTTCCCAGTAATGGCGGCTGACCGGATCGAGATGCGGCGCGATGAAGCGATCATAGGCATCGGAATTGTGGCTGGTGCCGGCGGCGCCGAAGAAACGGAACAGGTCGCCCTGCGACGGCAGGTGGCGCACCGCTTCCAGCTTCATGCGGTTCAGCGCGACATGCGCGGCATTGAGATCGACGGCGTCGATCCGGGCCGGCGTGCGGGTCAGGTAAGCTAGGATGTTGCAGCCGCCCGAGGCGATCGTGACGACTCGGTGCCCGGCGCCAAGTTGCATGGCCTCCATGTCGACATCGGGATCTTCCCAGATCTGCGGATAGACGAGGCCGGAGAACAGGAAAGCGAAGAGCCGCTCGGAAATGCCGTCCTTCGACAATGCCCGGTTCTGGTAGACGGCCTTTCCGACTTCCTTGCCTCGACGATAAACGAGTTCTCCGGATACGTCCGACATGGAAAGGTGATTCCCCGTTTGCTTTGGCGCAAGCGGGTAGCGCAGCGGCATGACAGGCAGGTGACAGCCTGTTGACGGCAGGTTGGTACGAATTGCTACGCTTTGCCGAACGCTCCCGGTGTCGGCGTGGTGACGATGACGGCCTCGCCGGCATCGAGCGTGGTCTGGTCGCAGGCCTTCAGGACGTCGACCGATCCGTCATTGCGCCTAACTTTGGTCGAGCCCGCCTCGCCGTCACCGCCGCCGTCGAGGCCCTGGGGTGGCCGGTTGCGGTGGGAGGACAGGATCGCGCATTCCATGTTTTCGAGGAAGCGGATGGTACGCCTGGTGCCGTCGCCGGCATTCCACTTGCCCTTGCCGCCGGAATCCTTGCGGATATGGAAGTCTTCCAGCACGACGGGGAAGCGCAGTTCCAGCACCTCCGGATCTGTGAGGCGCGAATTGGTCATATGGGTATGGACGCCGGACGTGCCGGCAAAGCCCCGGCCCGAATTCATCCGGCCGGCCGGCGAGCCGGAGCAGATCGTCTCGTAATACTGGTATTTCTTGTTGCCGAAGGTGAGGTTGTTCATCGTGCCTTGGGCGTTGGCCATCGCGCCCATCGCGCCGAACAGCGCGTTGGTGACATGCTGCGAGGTTTCGACATTGCCGGCGACGACGGCGGCGGGATAGGACGGCTTGAGCATGCAACCATCTGGAATAACGATGTTGATCGGCCTCAGGCACCCGGCATTCATCGGGATCATGTCCTCGACCATGACGCGGAAGGCATAGAGCACCGCGGCGCGGGCGACGGGCTCCGGCGCGTTGAAGTTGTTCTTCATGACAGGCGACGTGCCGGTGAAATCGACGGTCGCCTCGCGCCTTTGCCGGTCGACGGTGATCTTCACCTTGATCACCTGGCCGGTGTCGGTGGGATATTCGTACGCCGCGCTGTCGGGAAGCCGCTCGATCACGCGGCGCACACTCTCGGCGGCATTGTCCTGTACGTGGCCCATATAGGCCTCGACCACATCGAGCCCGAAATGCGCGACCATCTTGCGCAGCTCCGCCACGCCCTTTTCGTTGGCGGCGATCTGCGCCTTCAAGTCGGCGATGTTCTGGACGGGATTGCGCGCCGGATAAGGATGGTCGGTCAGCAGCGTCTCCAGCTCCTTCTCGCGGAAGCGGCCGCGATCGACGATGCGGAAATTGTCGAACAGCACGCCTTCTTCGTCGACCGTTGTCGCAAGCGGCGTCATCGAGCCCGGCGCGGTGCCGCCGACATCGGCGTGATGGCCGCGCGAGGCCGCCCAGAACAGGATTTCCTTGCGGGCGTCGTCAAACACCGGCGTCACTACGGTGATGTCGGGCAAATGCGTGCCGCCATTATAAGGCGCGTTGAGCGCGAAGACGTCGCCGGGATGGATATCCCCGGAGTTCAAGCGGATGATTGTCTCCACCGAACGGTCCATTGAACCCAGATGCACCGGCATATGCGGCGCGTTGGCGACCAGCGCGCCATGGCGGTCGAACACGGCGCAGGAGAAGTCGAGCCGTTCCTTGATGTTGACCGAATAGGCGGTGTTCTGCAGCGTCACGCCCATCTGTTCGGCGATCGACATGAAGAGGTTGTTGAAGACCTCCAGCATCACTGGATCGGCTTCGGTGCCGAGCGCCGCGGCACGCGCCTTTCTTTCTGTCCGGCGTATCACGACGTGATTGAGACCGGTGATTTCGGCGCGCCAGCCCGGCTCGACGACGATGGTCTGGTTCGGCTCGATGATAAGCGCGGGCCCGGCGACCGTGTGGGACGGCCGCAGGCCTTCGCGGCGATAGACGCCGGCCTCGTGCCAGCGGCCTTCGGTGTAGATGCGCCGGCTTTCCAAGGGTTTGGCGTCAATTCCTGCCGGTCCGGCGAGCGCCGGGGCTTCAGCCTTGTCCTGTCGGGCGACTTCCATGCCTTCGACGGCGACGGTCTCGACGACGATCGGCTTATCGTCATAGACGAAACCGAACTGCGCCTTGTGCGCGGCCTCGAAATCGCTTCTGGCGCGGAAGATCGAGCCATGCTCGAAATTCACCGGCAGCGCCGTATCGGTGCCGTCATAGCGGATATGCAGGACAGGCCTCGTTGAAACCGCGTCTCCGGCAATGCCTTGCTCGCCGAGCTCGGCAATGACGTCGCCGCGCAGTGCCGCGATGAGTGCCTCGATCGCCGCGCGGGATTCTTCGGCAAGCGGCTGCAGCAGACCCTGTTGGCGCGAGGCGAAGACCGACGAGAGGCCGATGCCGTAAGCCGAGAGAAGGCCGGAGAAGGGATGGATGAGCACCGCCTCCATGCCGAGCGCATCGGCGACCAGGCAGGCGTGCTGGCCGCCGGCGCCGCCAAAACAGTTCAAGAGATATTCGGTGACGTCATAGCCGCGCTGCACCGAGATCTTCTTGATGGCGTTGGCCATGTTCTCGACGGCGATGGTGACAAAGCCTTCGGCGACCGCCTCGGGCGTCCGGCCGTCGCCGATTTCGGCGGCAAGGGCCGCGAATTTTTCGCCAACCGTGCCGATGTCGAGCGCTTGGTCTTGGCCCGCGCCGAAAATCGCCGGAAAGAAATCGGGCTGCAATTTGCCGAGCATGACATTGGCATCGGTGACGGCGAGCGGGCCGCCGCGCCGGTAGGCGGCAGGCCCCGGATTGGCGCCCGCAGAATCCGGGCCGACGCGGAAGCGGCCCGCCTCATAGTGCAGGATCGAGCCGCCGCCGGCGGCGACGGTGTGGATGCGCATCATCGGCGCGCGGATGCGAACGCCGGCGACCTCGGTGTCGAAAGCGCGCTCATATTCGCCGTCATAGTGGGCGACGTCGGTCGACGTACCGCCCATATCGAAGCCGATGACCTTTTCGAAGCCGGCGAGCTTCGCCGTCTCGACCATGCCGACGACGCCACCCGCCGGTCCCGAAAGCAGCGCGTCCTTGCCCTGGAACATGTCGGCGGCGGTAAGGCCGCCCGACGACATCATGAACATCAGGCGCGGTCCGGCGCCCAGTTCGCCGGCCACCCGCTGCACATAGCGCGACAGGATCGGCGATAGATAGGCGTCGACCACGGTGGTGTCGCCGCGGCCGACCAGCTTGATGAGCGGAGAGACCTCGTGAGAGACCGAGATCTGGCTGAAGCCGATCTTGCGGCAGACTTTCGCCACGGCCTTTTCGTGGTCTGGGTATTTCCAGGCGTGCATGAAGACGATGGCGACCGCGTCGATGCCGTCGGCCTTCGCCTGCTCGATCGCCGGGCGGCAGGCCGCGATGTCGAGCAGGCGCTCGACGCAGCCGTCGGCGCGCACGCGTTCATTGACCTCGATCACCCGCTCGTAGAGCTGCTCCGGCAGGATGATCTCCTTGGCGAAGATATCCGGCCTTGCCTGATACGCGATGCGCAAAGCGTCGCGGAACCCCTTGGTGATGAGCAGCAGCACACGGTCGCCCTTGCGCTCGAGCAGCGCATTGGTAGCTACGGTCGTGCCCATTTTGACGTCGCCGATCGCGTCGGCGGAGATGGCGGCGCCGGTTTTCAGGCCCAACAGGTCGCGGATGCCCTGGATGGCGGCATCCGCATACGCCTCGGGATTTTCGGACAGGAGTTTTCGGGGGTGCAGCCGGCCCCGCGGATCACGGCCGATGATGTCGGTGAAAGTGCCGCCGCGGTCGATCCAAAAGTCCCATTTCCCAGTTCCTGCGGCTGCCGGCATTCTGCTTATCCATAATCTCTTTGGGCGTATGTTGTGTTAGTTCGGGATTTCGGCGCCAGCAATCGCAAGTTGATGTTACACGTGGAAATGCAACGTTACGAAACCGGCAGATGGCTGATGCATTTCCCCTGCGACCGCTCACCGAAATGTGAGCGTCTGTCGAAGGAGAGATAGCATGAAGAAGCTCATTCTGGCGTCGGTCTCGGCGCTCGCCCTGCTGGGAGTCGCGGCTTGTAGCGACAGTGGCACCGGCACTGACAATACCACCACCCAGAGCACCAATCCGCCGGCCAACGAACAGCCGATGAAACCGGCTTCGCCCGACGCTTCGAAGCCTGCTGAACCGGCTCCGGCAACAAAACCGGCTCCTACCGCGCCTGCGCAGTAAGGGCCGTCCCACAATACCGAAGAAGGCCGGCACTGCCGGCCTTCTTTTTTGCGCCGTCGATCCCACGCATCGCCGGTCGACTGCGGCATCGTCCCGGCTTGATAGAACCGCCCGGTTCGCTCTATGAAGCCGACATGTCGATTTGGGACCGCCTTGGCGACTTCATCGCTCGTGTTTCGTCATCGGCGTCCTCGGGCGTCGCGGATGTCGTTGAAGCTGTGCGCACCGTGTTTTCCGGCGATCCGGACTTGCGCCGGCGCGTAGCCTTTTCGGTGGCGATGATCGCGCTCTCGGCCAAGATGGCCAAGGCCGACGGCATCGTCACCCAGGACGAGGTGCGCGCCTTCCAGGACATCTTCGAGGTGCCGCCGAGCGAGACGCGCAACGTGGCGCGGCTTTACGACATCGCCAAGCAGGACGTCGCCGGGTTCGAGACCTACGCGCGGCGCATGGCGCAACTCTGCGGTTCCGGCCATGCCAACTGCATGATGCTGGAAGACATACTCGACGGCCTATTCCATATCGCTAAGGCTGACGGCCTGATCCATGAGCGGGAAGGGCAGTTCCTGCATCGGATCGCGGAGATTTTCCGGATCGATGAGGCGCATTACGAGACGATCCTATCCAGGCACGTCAATCTCGGCGCCGCCGATCCTTACGTCGTATTGGGCATCGAGCGCGGCAAGCCGTTCGAGGAAATCAGAAAACGCTACCGCAAGTTGATCTCGGACAATCATCCCGACAGGTTGATCGCACGCGGCTTGCCGCAGGAATTCATCAAGATCGCCACGACCAGGGTCGCGGCGATCAATGCCGCTTATGAAATGATCGAGCGGGGCCTCAGGCACGCATGAGCGGTTTCCTGCCTGACCAGCCAGGTGCCGAGGTCCGGGTGTCGCCGAATTTCGGTCCGCGCCGCGAGACGCTCCGGCCCGACATGATCGTGCTGCATTATACCGGCATGGCAACCGGCGCCGGCGCCGAGGCGTGGCTGTGCGATCCAGCAAGTGAAGTGTCCTCGCATTATCTTGTCCACGAGGATGGCCGCATCATCCAGATGGTGCGCGAGAGCGATCGCGCCTGGCATGCCGGCAAGAGCTCCTGGCTCGGGCGCACCGACATCAATTCCTGTTCGGTCGGTATCGAGATCGTCAATCCCGGGCATTCACTCGGCTACAAAGCCTTCCCGAGGCGGCAGATCGACGCCGTGATCGGTTTGTGCGCGGGCATCGTGGGCCGTTATTCCATCCCAGCGACAAGGGTGCTTGCCCATTCCGACGTGGCGCCGGGCCGCAAGGTCGACCCGGGCGAAAAATTTCCGTGGAAGGCGCTGTTCGCGGCCGGTATCGGCCACCTCGTACCGGCGGCGCCGATAAAACCGGGCGCCGCGTTGAAGGCCGGCGACACCGGTTCCGGTGTCGAGGCGCTGCAGTCGATGCTGGCGCTCTATGGCTATGGTATTGAGATATCGGGTATTTACGACCGGCAGACGGAAATCGCGGTGGCGGCGTTCCAGCGGCATTTCCGGCGGCGGCTGGTGGATGGCGTGGCCGACAATTCGACGATCCGCACGCTGCAGAGGCTCCTGACTTCCGTCACGGCAGCCTCTGCCAAATAGTCGCGATAAGGTCATTAAATTACAACCCGTTACTTAAAGTGAATTGCGCCGCCTTCATTGCCGCCAATTCCGCCGCCAAATGCCTGTCCCGCAAGTTGTTGGACGTCTAGCCCCTCTGATGCTCCGATGTTGAATTGACACAACTGCGCGAAGTTCTTCGCGCGGTTCTAACAGAACAGGATTACATGCAGAAATTGACCGTTGTAGCGGCAGCCGTTGCTGCCGGAGTAATAAGCTTTGCCTTCAGTCCGGCAAACAGCGCCCCCTTAAGCCTTAGGGCAGACAATGGCCTTGCCGTCGCCCCTACGACCAAGGCTGCCCCGGCGAGCAAAGCGCCAAAGATCAAGAGAGCTCCAGCTAAGCTGCAGAAGGCCGCCGCGACCAGGGCGGCGAAATCGACGGCCAAGCGCGCCAAGCGCGGCAGAAAGGCGATCGATCTCACCACGACAGCCTCGATCCCCGCGGGCAAGATCGCTCTGGCAACACCTGCCGCGCCCAGCGGCGGCCAGTATTCGTCGATCATTGCCCGCTATGCCGCGAGCTACGGCGTGCCGGTGTCCCTGGCCAGCGCCGTCATCAAGATCGAAAGCAACTACCGGCCGAATCTGGTCGGCAGCGCCGGCGAGATCGGCCTGATGCAGATCAAGCCGGCCACGGCGCGCATGATGGGTTACACCGGTTCCGCCAAGGGACTGTTCGATCCCGACACCAACATCAAATACGGCATGAAGTACCTCGCCATGGCGCAGGGTCTTGGCGGTGGCACCACCTGCGGCACGATCCTGAAATACAATGCCGGTCACGGCGCGACGCGGATGAATCCGATTTCGGCCGCCTATTGCAGCAAGGTGAAGGTGCAGATGGCAGCGCTGGGTTCGCCGGCCTAAGCTCGTCCGCCGAAGTGGATTTGGGCGACGCGTGTCTGTTTCAAGCGCGTCGTTGTCCCAAACCGCTGCGCATTTGGGCGACGGCAACAGCTTTTTCGTTTGCGTTTTCAGGCGGGAATCCCTTTATACGCCCTTGTCAGCTGGCCGGGCGGCCGCGCCCGCGCGTGCCGAAAGGTTGCGGGTGAGGAAAGTCCGGGCTCCATGGAGACACGGTGCCGGCTAACGGCCGGCGGGGGCGACCCCAGGGAAAGTGCCACAGAAAGCAAACCGCCGCGGCTTCGGCCACGGCAAGGGTGAAAGGGTGGGGTAAGAGCCCACCGCGCGACTGGCAACAGAAGCGGCAAGGCAAACCCCACCGGGAGCAAAACCGAATAGGGGCGGTGCGAGGGGAAACCTTCGAGGGCTGTTTCCGGCCCACCGTCCGGGTAGGTTGCGTGAGGCGCGTGGCAACATGCGCCCAAGATGAATGGCCGCCACGTTCTCGCCGCGAGGCGAGGGCCATACAGAACCCGGCTTACAGGCCAGCTGGCATTTTTCTCGTAGCGATAGCCGAACGGGATCAGGAGGTTACGCCGACAGGCGTATCTTCCGATTCAAGCATTCTGCAAGACAGCCTCCGCGGCCTGGTCGAACGTATCCTTGAAGCTGGTGCGATTAAATCGTACCTTGGGGAAGAGCAGGAGTGCATCATGGGCCAGGTCGATAAACGCAGTATCACGCTTTCGCCGGAACTGGCGGCTGCGGTCGACAATGTCGTCGCTGCTGGCGAATACGCCTCGGCCAGTGAAGTTATCCGCGATGCACTCAGGCAATGGAAGGAGCGGCGCGACCTGCTCGGCTATACCGTCGAGGAATTGCGGGAACTGGTGCAGGAAGGCATCGACAGCGGGCCTGCGCTGGACGGCCCCCCCTTAATGGAGCGATTGCGCGCCAAATATGCGAAGATGGCGGAAGCCAAAGGCGCTGACGAGTGAAGTACTGCCTGCTTCCACAGGCATTGGTGGACCTCGAAACTATCGGCGACTACATCGCTGCCCGCAACCCAAACGCCGCAGTCCGCTTTGTGGAAGCTCTTCAGAGGCGATGGGATTTGCTGACCCTTCATCCCCAATCAGGCGCGCCGCGCGATGATATCTTGCCGGGCATCCGCCACCTCGTTGTCGGGGAGTATCTTACGTTTTATCGGATTGGCAACGACGCGATCGAAATCCTTCGCGTCCTGCATGGCCGACGCAAAATCGAGGCTGACGACCTGATATAGCGGGACTAGGCGCCGAGCTTGTCCAGCGACGCCTCGATTGCCTTCCAGAGTTCCTCGACAGGTTCGCAACCGATCGCGAGACGAACGAAGCCCGGCGGAACGGCGTCGCCGCGTTTCGAGCGCCGCTCGGCCGATGTGTGCACGCCGCCGAAGGACGTTGCCGATTCGATCAGCGCGCAACCGTCGATGAACGCCTCGGCCTGTTCTTCAGAGGCCAGCTCGAACGAAATCAGGAAGCCGAAGCGCTCCATCTGGGCGCGCGCCAGATTGTGCGAGGCATCGCCCTCGAGCCCGGGAAAGCGCAGGCCGCTGACGGCGCAATGACCCCTCAGCCGCCGCGCGATGGTTTCAGCCGACGAGCACATGCGATCGAAGCGCACTTCCAGCGTTTCGAGGCCGCGATGAACGAGCCATGCTTCGAACGGACCGGGGATGCCGCCGGCCGTCTCGCGCCAATCCTTCGCCCTGGCGACAATGTCGGGATCGCGGCTGGCGACATGGCCAAAGAGAACGTCCGAATGGCCATTGATCGCCTTGGTGTCGGCCGAGACCACGATGTCGGCGCCAAGATCGAGCGGGCGCTGGCCGAAGGGCGTCATCGTCGTGTTGTCGACGATCAGGGTTCCGCCTTGCGCATGGACTGCCCTGGCGACGGCGGCGATGTCGCAAATGTCCAGTCGCGGGTTCGACGGACTTTCAACGAAAACCGTCCGGTAGCCGGCGAAGCCGCCATCGAGCATGCTTGCCGTGGGCCTCACGTCATAGGCGACGCCGAGCGGTTTCAGAAAACGTTCGGCCAAGGCCCGCGTCGTGTGATAGCCGTCCGACGGCAAGAGGATGCGGTCGCCCGTTTTGACGAGCGCGAAGAAAGCCGCGGAAATCGCGGCCATTCCCGACGGAAAAATAACGCATTGCGCGTCCTCCAGATGGCCAAGCGCATGCTCGACTGCATGCCAGGTCGGATTGCTGAAGCGGCCGTATTGATCGAAACCCGTCGCGTCGCCCGGTGCGTGGAAGATCGAGGCCATGGTCAGCGGCAAGGGAATGGGATCACCCTTGGCGAAATCGGCGCTGCGCAAATGGGCAAGTGTCGCGGCGCGTGACTTCGCAGTGTCGGACATCGGCTCGATCCCTTGGGCAGAAAACTTCAACCGACGCTATGCGCGCCGGCTGTGCGCGGCAAGCTGGGTCTTTTTGGGCCAGAGGGTTCTAAACGCTTCGTTAGGCTTAATGGACGATAAAGACGAGACGTGTCTTCAGCCTGCGCTTTCTGGTTGTGGCGCGTTTGTTTGTGATGCCTGTTCCCGTTGACGCCCATAGTGCCCCATGATATCCCATTCAGATCAAGCTTTCGTTCCGCGTCAGGGTGAAGCGTACGCCAATCGGGCAGCCGCGGCGGCTGCGCGTTTGTCGGTTTTTGCCCCGGTGAATGGAGCGATTTGCCGCAAATGCGGCAGGGCGCGGAGAACAACATGAGGGGTGCAGCGGCAACAGCGGCTGTAGCGTTTATTGGACCGGTTTCTGTCAAACACGGTGTGCAAGATCGATGCGAAGGGGCGGGTGTCCGTTCCGGCGCATTTTCGCGCCGTGGTGCAAAAACGCGGCTATTCGGAACTCTACGCGCTACGCTGCCTGGATCTGCCGGCCATGGATGTCGGCGGGCTCGACCTGCTCGACCGTTACGAGCAGCGGATCGCGCTGGAGGATCCCTTTCTGCAGACGGCGGACGACATGTCGTTCTTTTGCCATGGCGACGGGACATTTCTGAAGCTCGACCAGGACGGCCGCATCACCATGACCGATTTCATCCGCGAGCATACGGGCATCTCGAACGAGGTGGCCTTTGTCGGCCGCGGCAATTTCTTTCAGATCTGGGAGCCCGGACGGCTTGCCGCCTATGGGGCGCAGGCGCGGGCCAGGCTTTTGCAGCTTCGGCAGGGGACGAAGCCCGGGGAGCGATCGGAATGATGGCTGGCCACGGCGATGACCCTCACGCCGTTGGCGGACCGGCCCGTCACATTCCGGTCCTCCTTGCCGAGGTGCTCGACGCGCTTGCGCCGAAGGCCGGCGAGACGATCGTCGACGGGACATTCGGCGCCGGCGGCTACACCAGCGCCATCCTCGAGCGCGGCGCCTCCGTCGTCGCCATCGACCGCGACCCGGACGCGATCGGGGCGGGCAGGGCGCTCGAACGACAGTCCGGCGGCAGGCTGAGGCTTGTCCAGGCACCGTTCTCAACGCTGGACGAGCATGTCGAGGGCGCCGACGGCGTGGTGCTCGATATCGGCGTTTCCTCGATGCAACTCGACCAGGCGGAGCGGGGCTTTTCCTTTCGCGCCGACGGGCCACTCGACATGCGCATGGCGCAGGCGGGTCTCTCCGCCGCCGACGTCGTCAACACCTTCAAGGGGGGCGACCTTGCCCGCATCTTCGGCTTTCTCGGCGAGGAGCGCCATGCCGGCCGCATCGCGCGCATGATCGAGAGCCGTCGCGAGAAGAAGCCCTTCGAACGCACGCTCGATCTCGCCGACGCCATCGAAACCCATATCGGACGCGGGCCGAAGGACAAGATCCATCCGGCCACGCGTGTCTTCCAGGCGCTGCGCATATTCGTCAATGACGAGCTTGGCGAGCTCGCAAGGGCGCTGCTGGCTGCCGAGCGGGCGCTGAAACCCGGCGGACGGCTAGCCGTGGTGACGTTCCATTCGCTGGAAGACCGCATCGTCAAGCGCTTCATCGCCGACCGCTCCGAGGCGGCCAGCGGCTCGCGGCACATGCCTGACGCGCCCGTGCGCATTGCCACCTTCCGCAAAGCCGGCGGCGGCGTGACGCCGGGAGAGGCCGAGCTAGGCGCCAACCCGCGGGCGCGCTCGGCCAGGCTGCGCGCGGCGATCCGCACCGAGGCGCCGGCGCGCGCCGGCGATTTTTCGATTTTCGGCCTTCCAAAGCTTCCCGCCGTCGAGCGGCCGGGGGAGAGGTGAGCACGTGTTTCGTACCAGCGACATAGTCCTGATCGCCGTCATGGTCTCGGCCGCGGCGCTGACCTACAAAACGAAGCGCGAAGCCGAAGAGCAACAGGCGGCGGTGCAGAAGATCCAGGCGCAGATCCACTACGAGGAAGAGACCATCGATCTCCTCAAGGCGGATTGGAGCCTGCTCACTCAGCCGTCGCGACTGCAGAAGCTTGCCGACGTCTATAAGAGCCAGCTCGGGCTCGAACCGGTCAACGCGCACCAGATCGGCGGGCTCGACGACATTCCCGTGAAACCCGTGACCATCGAAGACCTCTCCTCGCAGCAGCTTGGCGGCATGGCCGACAATTCGGGCAAGGAGCCCTCGGACGGCAAGGATCCGGTGGTCACCGGGAGCACCGTTCAATGATTGGCCTTCCAAGGATCGGCAGCCTGCTGACGCGCCGGAAGAAGCAGGCTGAGGACGGCTCGATCGTCGTCGACGCCGCCCGCAAGGCGACTGGCGGCAAGGCCAAGACGCGCATCGTCATGACCATGGCGGTGTTCTTCACCATCTATTCAACCATTGCCGGCCGGCTCGTCTATCTCGGGCTGCAGAATCCCGATCTTTCGGGCGGCCCGGAGAACCGCGTCACTGCATCGCGTCCGGATATCGTCGACCGCAATGGCGAGGTGCTGGCGACCGACATCAAGACGGCGTCGCTGTTTGCCGAGCCGCGCCGCATTGTAGACGCCGACGAAGCGATCGAGAGATTGTCGACCGTGCTGCCGGAGATCGACTACGAGCAGACCTATCGCAAGCTCAAGAGCGGCGCCGGCTTCGTCTGGTTGCAGCGCCAGCTGACGCCGAAGCAGCAGGCCGACATCCTGGCGCTGGGCGTTCCCGGCCTCGGCTTCCGCACCGAAAAGCGCCGCTTCTATCCGAGCGGCGAGACCTCGTCCTATATCGTCGGCCTCACCAACATCGACAACCAGGGCATCTCCGGCATGGAGAAGTATATCGACGAGCAGGGGCTGAGCGACCTGCAGGCGTCGGGGCTCGCCGTGGCCAAGGATCTCAAGCCGGTCAAGCTTTCGATCGATCTGCGCGTCCAGCATGTGGTGCGCGACGAGATCGCCGCCGGCCTGGAGCGCTATCGCGCTATCGGCGCCGGCGCCGTCGTGCTGAACATCAAGACCGGCGAAGTGATCGCCATGGCCTCGGTGCCGGATTTCGACCCGAACAATCCTTACAACGCCCAAGAGAAAGACCGGCTGAACCGCATGTCGGCCGGGCTCTACGAGATGGGCTCGACCTTCAAGAGCTTCACCTCGGCCATGGCGCTGGATTCCGGCAAGGCCACAATGAACAGCCGCTTCGACGCGTCGCATCCGATCCGGGTCGGCCATCAGGCCATCCACGATTTCCACGGCAAGAACCGCGTGCTGTCGCTGCCGGAAGTGTTTCTCTTTTCGTCCAACATCGGGTCGGCCAGGGAGGCCGAGCTGGTCGGCATCGAGGGGCATCGCGAATTCCTGCACCGCCTTGGGATTCTGGACCGGATGCAGACCGAACTGCCGGAAGTCGCCCGCCCGACCGAACCCAAGGTCTGGAAACAGGTCAACTCGTTCACCATCGCCTTCGGCCACGGCGTGTCGACGACGCCTCTGCAGGCCGCCGTCGGCTGCGCGGCGCTGATGCAGGGCTATCTGATCGAGCCGACATTCCTGGTCCGCAGCGAGGAGGAGGCCATGGCGGTGGCCAAGAGAGTGGTCAGCGACAAGACGGTCGGAGGCATGCGCTACCTCTATACGCTCAACGCCGAGAAGGGCTCGGCCAGAAACGCCAGGGCCCCCGGCTACCGGGTCGGTGGAAAGACAGGAACGGCCGAGAAGGTCATCAACGGCCGCTACTCCAAGGAGTTGAACTTCAACACCTTCGTCGCCGCCTTCCCGATGGACGATCCGCAATTTCTGGTGTTCACGATCGCCGACGCTCCTCATCCGGAAAAGCCCGGGATGACCGACGTCGCCGCCAACAATGCGGGAGTTATGGCTGGCAATATCATCAGGCGTTCTGCGGCCATGCTTGGCGTGAAGCCAGATTTCAGCCATGAAAATGGTGCAACGCTGGTTTCCTATCAGTGATTCTTGGGGCGCGCCGGCAACTGCGCGCTATTTTGTTGCGGTGAACGGGACTCAATGCATTTAAAAGATCTAGCCGGCATCCTGCCTGTCGAGGGAACAGCTTCCCCCGATCTGGAGGTGACCGGACTTTCCTCCGATTCCCGCGCGGTCGAGACCGGCGTCGTCTTCTTCGCGCTTGCCGGCAGCAAGGCCGATGGCTCGACCTATGCCGCCGATGCCGCGGCCCGCGGCGCGGCTGCGATCGTTACCGGCAAGGGCGCGAGCGTCTCCAGCCTGTCGATCCCGGTCCTTGCCGTCGATGATCCGCGCCTGGCGCTGGCGCTCAGCGCAGCGCGCTTCTTCGGACGCCAGCCGCAGACAATGGTCGCCGTCACCGGCACCGCCGGCAAGACATCCGTCGCCGCCTTCACTCGCCAGATCTGGGAGCAGGCGGGTTTTGCCGCCGCCTCGATCGGCACGACCGGCGTCGTAGCGCCCGGCCGCAACGAATATGGCTCGCTGACGACGCCCGACCCGGTGGCGCTGCACCGATTGCTCAAGGAGCTGGCGGATGCGGGCGTCACCCACGCCTCGATGGAAGCTTCGAGCCACGGCCTCGACCAGCGCCGCCTCGACGGGGTGAAGCTGGCGGCCGGCGCTTTCACCAATCTCGGCCGCGACCACATGGATTACCATCCGACAGTGGGGGATTATCACCGCGCCAAGCTGCGCCTGTTCGACACGCTGCTGCCGAAGGGCGCGCCCGCCATCGTCTTTGCCGACGATCCGTGGTCGGAGCCGACCATCGAAGCCGCGAAAGCGGCGGGGCTGGAAGTGCTGACCGTCGGCCGCCATGGCGATTTCCTGACGCTGAAGCGGGTCGAGCATGAGCGGCATCGCCAGCGCGCCGAAATCGTGGCCGACAGCGTGCTGCACGAGGTCGACCTGCCTTTGGCCGGCGATTTCCAGATCGCCAACGCGCTGGTCTCGGCCGGGCTTGCTATCGCGACTGGAACACCCGCGGGCAAGGCCTTGGCGGCATTGGAGAAATTGAAGGGTGCGCCGGGCCGGCTCGACCTCGTCGGCGCCACCGCGGCCGGCGCTCCCGTTTATGTCGACTACGCCCACAAGCCCGATGCGCTGGAGAATGTGCTGACCTCGGTCCGGCCTTTCACCACGGGGCGCGTCGTCGTGGTGTTCGGTTGCGGCGGCGACCGCGACCGGGGAAAAAGGCCGATCATGGGCGAGATCGCGACCCGGCTCGCCGATGTCGTCATCGTCACCGACGACAACCCGCGTACGGAAGTGCCCGAGACCATCCGCGCGGCGATCCTTGCTGCCGCGCCCGGCGCCATCGAGATCGGCGACCGCCGCAAGGCGATCCACGAGGCGGTGGCGATGCTTCGCGCTGGCGACACGCTCATCGTCGCCGGCAAGGGACATGAGGAAGGCCAGACCGTCGGCACCGAAACCTTTCACTTCTCCGACCATGAGGAAGTGCGTGAGGCGCTCAAGGAGCGTGCCGCATGAACCTGCTGTGGACGTCGGAAGCGCTGGTCGAAGCCATGGGCGGCAGGCCGATCGGCTTGCTGCCGGAGGGCATCACCGGCATTTCGATCGACAGCCGCAGCCTGGAGCCGGGAAACGCCTTCTTCGCCATCAAGGGCGAAGCGATGGACGGCCATGATTTCGCGACAGCGGCGGTCAAAGCCGGAGCGGCGGTGCTGGTCGTCGCCGAGGGCAAGCTGCCGTCGCTCGGCCGGCTAACGGCGCCGATGATCGTCGTGCAGGACGTGCTCGCGGCCCTCGAGAAGCTCGGCGTGGCGGCGCGGGCTCGCTCGAAGGCCAGGATCATCGCGGTCACCGGCTCGGTCGGCAAGACGACCACCAAGGAAGCGCTGCGGCATGTGCTGTCGGCGGTCGGCAAGGTGCATGCTTCGGCGCAGTCGTTCAACAACCATTGGGGCGTGCCGCTGACGCTGGCGCGCATGCCGCAGGACTGCGACTATGCCGTCTTCGAGATCGGCATGAACCATCCAGGCGAGATCCGGCCGCTGGTAAAGATGGTCAGGCCGCATGTCGCCATCGTGACCATAATCGCCGCCGCTCATCTCGGCTTCTTCAAGAATCTGGACGAGATCGCCATGGCCAAGGCCGAGATTTTCGAGGGAATCGAGCCGGGTGGCGCCGCGCTGCTGAACCGCGACGATCCACGCTGGAGGCTGCTCGGCAAAATGGCGAAAGAGGCGGGTGTCGAGCATGTCTTCGGCTTCGGCGAAAATGTCCGCTCGGCGTTCCGCCTTGTCGGCTGCGAGCTTCATGCCGACCATTCCGACATCGCCGTCAAGATCGGCAAGAAAGACCTGACGGCTCGTGTCGGGGCGCCCGGCCGCCATATCGTGCAGAACGTGCTGGCGGTGCTAGGCGCCGCGCAGCTGGTCGGCGCCGACCTCGACAAGGTCGCGGCGGCACTGGCAGATCTTTCGGCCGAGCGCGGGCGGGGCCGGCGCCATATCCTGCATCATCCCAACGGGCCGATCACGCTGATCGACGAGAGCTACAACGCCAATCCGGCATCGATGGCGGCGGCAATGGCGCTGCTCAACGCCACGCCGGTCGCGGGCGAGGGCCGGCGCATCGCCGTGCTCGGCGACATGCTGGAGCTCGGCAGCCATTCGGCAGATCTCCACGCAGCGCTTGCCAAGCTGATCGTCGGCACGGGCACGCGCAACGTCTTTCTCGGCGGGCCGGAAATGCAGGCGCTGGCCGAGGCCCTGCCGTCAGACATTGCAACCGAGTATCGATCGCGAGCGGAAGAACTGAAGCCGATCGTGATCGCCGCGCTCAGGCCCGGCGACGTGGTGATGGTCAAGTCGTCGAAGGGCATCGGGTTTTCAAAGCTGGTCGAGGCATTGCTCGGCAAATTTCCGGCGGAAGCCACAAACATTAAGCCGGCCTAGGTCGGGCTCCGGGGGACGGAAGGACCATGTTCACACTGCTCGTCGATTTCGCGGACAAGATCTCGTTCTTCAACGTCTTCCGCTACATCACTTTTCGTACAGGTGGCGCGCTGATCACGTCTGCGCTGATCGTCTTCATCTTTGGGCCGACGATCATCAATTCGCTGCGCCTGCGGCAAGGCAAGGGCCAGCCGATCCGCGCCGACGGCCCGCAGACGCATTTCAAGAAGGCTGGAACGCCGACCATGGGCGGGCTGATGATCCTGTCCGGCATCATCGGTTCGTCGCTCTTATGGGCAAACCTGTCCAGCATCTATGTCTGGGTCGTGTTGCTGGTCACCGTCGGCTTCGGCTCGATCGGCTTCTACGACGACTATCTCAAGGTCACCAAGCAGTCGCATCTGGGCTTCTCCGGCAAGGCTCGCCTGGCGATCGAGTTCGTCATCGCCGCCATCGCGGCCTGGGTGATCATGCATAACGGCCAGGCGCCGTTCTCGTCGTCGCTGACGTTCCCTTTCGCCAAGGAATTCCTGATCAATCTCGGCTGGTTCTTCGTGCCGTTCTCCTGCTTCGTGATCGTCGGCGCCGGCAATGCGGTGAACCTGACCGACGGCCTCGACGGCCTGGCGATCGTGCCGATCATGATCGCGGCGGCGTCCTTCGGCGTCATCGCCTATTTGTCGGGCAACGCAGTGTTCGCCGAATATCTGCAGATCCATTTCGTTCCCGGCACCGGCGAGCTCGCCGTCGTGCTCGGCGCGGTGATCGGCGCGGGCCTCGGCTTCCTTTGGTTCAACGCGCCGCCGGCCGCGATCTTCATGGGCGACACCGGCTCGCTGGCGATGGGCGGGCTGATCGGCACCATCGCGGTCGCTACCAAGCACGAGATCGTGCTGGTGATCGTCGGCGGCCTGTTCGTGGTCGAGATCCTGTCGGTCATCATCCAGGTCGGCTATTTCAAGATGACCGGCAAGCGCGTCTTCCTGATGGCGCCGATCCATCACCATTTCGAAAAGCTCGGCTGGACCGAAAGCCAGGTGGTGATACGCTTCTGGATCATTGCCGTCATCCTGGCGCTGGTCGGCCTGTCCACCCTCAAGCTCAGATAGGACTCGCTGCTTGATCCCCGCTGCTTCCTTTTCAGGCAAACGCATTTCGCTCTTCGGGCTTGGCGGCTCGGGGATCGCCACGGCGCATGCGCTGATCGCCGGCGGCGCCGAGGTGCTGGCCTGGGACGACAATCCGGACAGCGTCGCCAAGGCAGCGGCGGCGGGGATTACGACCGGAGATCTGCGCGCGGCCGACTGGCCACATTTCGCCGCCTTCGTGCTGTCGCCGGGGGTGCCGCTGACGCATCCGAAGCCGCATTGGACGGTGGAACTGGCGCGGGGCGCCGGCGTCGAGGTGATCGGCGATATCGAGCTGTTCTGCCGCGAACGCAACAGCCACGCGCCGGCAGCACCCTTCATCGCGATTACCGGCACCAACGGCAAGTCGACGACCACGGCGCTGACGGCGCATATCCTGAAGTCGGCAGGCCGCGACACGCAGATGGGCGGCAATATCGGTCGTGCCGTCATGACGCTCGATCCGCCCGAGCCGACGCGGCACTATGTGGTCGAGTGCTCGTCCTACCAGATCGATCTCGCGCCCTCCATCAATCCGACCGCCGGCATCCTGCTCAACCTTACGCCAGACCATCTCGACCGGCACGGCACGATGGCGCATTACGCCTCGATCAAGGAGAGACTGGTCGCCGGCAGCGACACCGCGATCGTCGGCGTCGACGATTCCTGGTGCGCCCAGATCGCCGACCGGCTGGAGCGCGCCGGCCGGCAGGTCATCCGCATTTCCAAGCGCCTGCCTTTGACCGACGGCTATTTCGCCGACGGCACCAATCTGATGGAAGCCGTGCACGGCCGCTACAGCCGCGTCGCCTTCCTCGAAGGCATCGGGTCGCTGCGCGGCCAGCACAACGCGCAGAACGCGCTGGCCGCCGTCGCCGCGTGCCTGAGGATCGGGCTCGATCTCGGCGAGATCCAGGCGGGGCTCGAAAGCTTCCCCGGACTGGCGCATCGCATGGAGCAGGTCGGCCGCAAGGACCATGTGCTGTTCGTCAACGATTCCAAGGCGACCAATGCCGATGCGGCCGCACCCGCGCTGTCGAGCTTCAACCGCGTCTACTGGATCGCCGGCGGCCTGCCCAAGGAAGGCGGCATCGAGCCGCTGCGCGGCTTCTTCCCGCGCATCGCCAAGGCCTATCTGATCGGCGAGGCGGCGCCCGCCTTCTCGGCGACGCTCGGCGAGGCGGTACCTTACGAAATATCCGGAACGCTGGCGGCGGCGGTCGAGCATGCCGCCAACGACGCGGCAAAGGACACCGGCGGCGAGGCCGTGGTGCTGCTTTCGCCGGCTTGCGCCAGTTTCGACCAGTTCAAGAATTTCGAAGTTCGCGGCGAAGCCTTCAGGCAAGCTGCGACTGCTATTGATGGGGTGAAATCCATCGGAGGGCCACGTTGATGCAAAGCCGTCTCGACAAAAGTCCTGTCGCCACCTGGTGGTGGACGATCGATCGCTGGTTCCTGGCGGCATTCCTGTCGCTGATGGGACTGGGCATCGTGCTGTCTTTCGCCGCAAGTCCGGCGGTGGCCGAGCGCATCGGCCTCGACAGCTTCCACTTCGCCACACGCCAGATCATCTTCACCATCCCGGCGCTTATCGTGATGCTGGCAGTCTCTTTCCTGGAGGCGCGGCAGATAAGGCGCATGTCGCTGGTGATGATCTGCATCATGCTGGTGCTGATGGTGGCGGTGCTCTACATCGGCGTCGAGGTGAAGGGGGCGCGTCGCTGGGTATCGCTCGCCGGTCTTTCCATCCAGCCGTCCGAGTTCCTGAAACCGGCCTTCGTCATCATCTGCGCCTGGCTGTTTGCGGAGCACAGACGCCAGCCAGACATTCCCGGCAATTTGTTCGCCATGCTTTTGCTGGCGCTGGTCATCTCGCTTCTGGTGGCTCAGCCCGATCTCGGCCAGACCATGCTGGTGCTGGGCACCTGGGGCGTGATGTTCTTCATGGCTGGCCTGCCCTGGTTCTGGATCGTCGCGCTGGGGGCTGCCGGGGTCGGCGGCGTGTTCGCGGCCTATACGGTGTTTCCGCACGTCGCCGCGCGCATCGACAAGTTCATGACCGGCGAAGGCGACACCTTCCAGGTCGATATGGGCCGCGAGGCGCTGATCAATGGCGGCTGGTTCGGCGTCGGCCCGGGCGAGGGCACGGTGAAGCGGGTCATCCCCGACAGCCACGCCGACTTCGTCTTCTCGGTCGCCGGCGAGGAGTTCGGCCTCATAATGTGCTTCTTCATCATGTCGATCTTCGCCTTCATCGTGCTGCGCGGCCTGAGCATCGCGCTCAAGGAGCAGGACGATTTCACCCGCTATGGGGTGGGCGGCCTCGTCACCGTCTTCGGCCTGCAATCGGCCATCAACATGTGCGTGAACCTGCAGCTGATGCCGGCCAAGGGCATGACGCTGCCCTTCATCTCCTATGGCGGCTCCTCGCAGATCGCCATCGCCGTCTCGATGGGCATGGTTCTCGCCTTGACGCGCAAGCGTCCGGAAAAGCGCAAGCAGATGGGCTTCGTCCTTTCGCAGCGCGCAATGCCGGCGGAATGAGGCAGGATGGCGAAGGGTGTCATCCTGCTTGCGGCCGGCGGAACGGGCGGACATCTGTTTCCGGCCGAGGCGCTGGCGCATGAGCTGATCGAGCGCGGCTGGAAGGTGCATCTTGCCACCGACAATCGCGCCGAGCGCTATTCCCGCCATTTCCCGGCAGCCGACATTCACACCATCCCCTCGGCAACGCTGGGTTCGAAGAACCCGGTCGCCATGCTCTCGGCCTTCTGGAAGATCTGGCAGGGCGTGCGGGAGGCCGGCCGTGTAATCGCCAGGATCAAGCCGGAGGCTGTCGTCGGCTTCGGCGGCTATCCGACGCTGCCGCCGCTCTATGCCGCGACAAGGCGAAAAGTGCCGACGCTGATCCATGAGCAGAACGCCGTCATGGGCCGCGCCAACAAGGCGCTTGCCGGCCGCGTGGATGCGATTGCCGGCGGTTTCCTGCCGGAAGGCGCAAGCGCTGACGGCGCAAAGACGGTGACCACCGGCAATCCGGTCAGGCCGCAGGTCCTCGATGCGGCGAAAACGCCTTACGTGGTTTCGAACGAGGGCGAGCCGTTCCGCTTCCTGGTGTTCGGCGGCAGTCAGGGCGCGCAGTTCTTTTCCGATGCGGTGCCCGCGGCGATCGCGCTGCTGCCGCAAAACCTGCGCAAGCGGCTGGTCATCACCCAGCAGGCGCGCGCCGACGATGTGGCGCGGGTGAAGGCCGCCTATGCCGATCTCGGGGTCGACATCCAGGTCTCGCCCTTCTTCACCGACATGGCGGCGCGCATCGGGGCGGCGCATCTGGTGATGTCGCGTTCCGGCGCCTCGACGGTTTCGGAAATCGCCGTCATCGGCCGGCCGGCACTGCTGGTGCCTTATCCGCACGCGCTCGACCACGATCAGGCGGCGAATGCGGCAGCCCTTGCCGCCGCCGGGGGAGCCGAGCTCCATCCGCAGTCGACGCTGTCGGCGGCGCGCATCGCCGAGCTGGTCGGCGGGCTGGTCAAGGACCCGAACCGGCTGGCGACCATGGCCGCCGCCGCCCGCTCGGCCGGGAAACCGAACGCGGCGCGGTTGCTCGCCGATCTGACAGAGGCTATTGCGTCCGGCAAAACGGTTTCGGACTACAGGAGGACGCGCCCATGAAGATGCCGCAGACGATCGGCCTTGTGCATTTCATCGGCATCGGCGGCATCGGCATGAGCGGCATCGCCGAGGTGCTGCACAATCTGGGCTACAAGGTGCAAGGGTCCGACCAGGCCGACGGCGCCAATGTGCAGCGGTTGCGCGACAAGGGCATCGAATGCTTCGTCGGTCACAAGGTCGAGAATGTCGGCGATGCCGAAGTCGTGGTTGTTTCGACCGCGATCAAGAAGTCCAACCCTGAGCTCAAGGCCGCGCGCGAGAAGCTTTTGCCGATCGTGCGCCGGGCCGAGATGCTGGCCGAACTGATGCGTTTCCGCCAGGCGGTCGCCATCGGCGGCACGCATGGCAAGACGACGACCACCTCGATGGTGGCGACGCTGCTCGAGGCCGGCGGGCTCGACCCGACCGTCATCAATGGCGGCATCATCAACGCCTACGGCACCAATGCCCGCATGGGCGACGGCGAGTGGATGGTGGTCGAAGCCGACGAGAGCGACGGCACCTTCCTGAAACTGCCGGCCGACATCGCCGTCGTCACCAACATCGATCCCGAGCATCTCGACCACTATGGGAGCTTCGACAAGGTGCGCGAGGCGTTCCGCCAGTTCGTCGAGAACGTGCCGTTCTACGGTTTCGGCGTGATGTGCACCGACCATCCGGAAGTGCAGGCGCTGGTCGGCCGCATCGAGGATCGGCGCGTCATCACCTATGGCGAGAACGCGCAGGCCGACGTGCGCTTCACCAATCATCGCATGCAAGGCGCGATTTCCGAATTCGATATCGTCATCCGCGATCGCAAGGGGCGGGGCACGACGTCGATAAATGACCTGCGCCTGCCGATGCCCGGCCGGCACAACGTCTCCAACGCGACGGCGGCGATCGCTGTGGCGCATGAGCTTGGCCTCTCGGCCGAGGCGATCAAGAAGGGCCTTTCGTCCTTCGCGGGCGTCAAGCGGCGCTTCACCCGTACCGGCTCGTGGAACGGTGTCGAGGTGTTCGACGATTACGGCCACCACCCGGTCGAGATCGCGGCGGTGCTGAAGGCCGCGCGCAGCGCGACCAAGGGGCGTGTCATCGCCATCGCGCAGCCGCATCGCTTCACCCGGCTTCACGATCTCTTCGAGGAATTCTCGGTCTGCTTCAACGACGCCGACACGGTCATGGTGGCGCCGGTCTACGCGGCCGGCGAGGAACCCATCGAAGGCGTGACTTCCGACGCGTTGGTGTCGCGCATCCGCTCCGGCGGCCACCGCGACGCACGCTATATCGATGGTCAGGCAGCAATCGCGCCCGCCATTCGCGAGCTTGCCAAGCCCGGCGATTTCGTCGTCTTCCTCGGCGCCGGCAACATCACGCAATGGGCCTATGCGCTGCCCAAGGAACTTGGTGGGACGCCCTCATGATGCGCGGCCAGGACCTGATCGACAAACTCGGCGACAAGCTTGCCGGCCTGCGTGGCCGTATCACGCCGAACGCCGAGATGGACAAGATCACCTGGTTCCGGGCCGGCGGCCTCGCCGAGGCGCTGTTCCAGCCGGCCGACGAGGAGGACCTCGCGGCCTTCCTGCGCGCGGTGCCGGAAGAGATACCGGTCGTGGTGGTCGGCGTCGGCTCGAACCTTCTGGTGCGCGACGGCGGCATTCCGGGTTTTGTCGTCAGGCTCTCGGCCAAGGGTTTCGGCGAGGCCGAGACCACCGGGCCGACCACGATCAAAGCCGGCGCGGCGACGCCGGACAAGCGCCTCGCGGCGGTGGCGTATGAAGCCGGCATTGGCGGTTTCCATTTCTATCACGGCATTCCTGGCGCTGTCGGCGGCGCGCTCAGGATGAATGCCGGCGCCAACGGCGTCGAGACGCGTGAGCGGGTCGTCGAGGTGAGGGCCCTGGACCGCAGGGGCAATCTCCATACGCTGAGCAATGCCGATATGGGCTATGCCTATCGCCATTCGTCCGCGCCTGCAGGACTGATCTTCACCTCTGCCATTTTCGAAGGGTTTGCGGAAGACAAGGCGGCGATCAAGGCGGCAATGGATGCCGTGCAGAACCATCGCGAGACGGTGCAGCCGATCAGGGAGAAGACCGGCGGCTCGACCTTCCAGAATCCGGAAGGCACCTCGGCGTGGAAGGAGATCGACAAGGCCGGCTGCCGCGGGCTGATGATTGGCGGCGCGCAGATGTCGCCGATGCATTGCAACTTCATGATCAACACCGGCACGGCCACCGGCTACGACCTCGAATATCTGGGCGAGACGGTGCGGGCGCGGGTGCTCGAGAATTCGGGCATCCGGCTGCACTGGGAGATCAAGCGCCTCGGCAATTTCAGGCCCGGCCATGCGGTGCAGGAGTTTCTCGGGCAGCTTCTTTAGCTTAGGCTTAAGTTCATGTGATGCTTGAACTTCCAGCGACCTGAAACGGCCGTAGAACCGTTGCCTCAAAGACTCACAATTCACTTTTTGCGGCTGTTTTCGCGGAAAGTGAATCTCTCGGAATCATAGGTACTTGCCAGCGAATCAACTCTCTGATTCTCTGCCCTAAAGCGTTTCCTGATTTGAGTCGTTCGACGCGTTAAGCCGCGTTTTCCGTCTGGGGGGGCAACCTGCCGGAGGGCTCGGACTCAATGTTTGGAAATGCGGTGCGGGAATATCGGTTGCAGGCCCGGCGTGAGAGGGGATGACGGGATGAAGAAGAAACATGTGGCTGTCCTCCTGGGTGGATTCTCCTCGGAGCGGCCCGTGTCTCTGTCCTCGGGGAAGGCGTGTGCGGATGCGCTCGAGAATGAAGGCTATCAGGTCACCCGGGTCGATGTTTCGCGCGATGTCGGGTCTGTGCTTGCCGAGCTCAAGCCTGACGTCGCCTTCAACGCGCTGCACGGCCCGTTCGGCGAGGACGGCACCATCCAGGGAATTCTCGAATATCTCGCAATTCCCTACACCCATTCGGGTGTGCTCGCTTCGGCCTTGGCCATGAACAAGGAGCAGGCCAAGAAAATCGCCAAGGCGTCCGGCATTCCGGTCGCGGAGTCGAAGGTGGTCAACCGCTTCGCCGTCCAGAACAAGCATCCGATGAAGCCGCCTTATGTGGTCAAGCCGGTCAATGAGGGGTCGAGCTTCGGCGTGGTCATCGTGCATGAGGGGCAGTCGCATCCGCCGCAGGTGATCGGCTCCACGGAATGGCAATATGGCGAGATCGTCATGGTCGAGCGCTACATTCATGGCCGCGAATTGACCTGCGCGGTGATGGGCGATGTGGCGCTCGGCGTCTGCGAGATCATCCCGACCGGACATTCCTTCTACGATTATGATTCAAAATACGTTCCCGGCGGATCAAAACACGAAATCCCTGCTAAAATTTCACCGAATATTTACCAAAAAATACAGACACTGGCCCTCAAGGCTCATCTTGCCATTGGTTGCCGGGGCGTCTCCCGATCGGACTTCCGTTACGACGATCGCCACTCCGAAAACGGCGAGGTTGTCTGGCTCGAGGTCAACACTCAGCCGGGCATGACGCCGACGTCTCTGGTGCCTGAAATCGCCGCGCAAGCGGGACATTCGTTCGGCGATTTGTTGAGTTGGATGGTGGAGGACGCTTCGTGTCTGCGTTGAGGTTGCGGCAGGGTAATGGCGTCGGCGCGGCTGGTCTCGCGCTGTTCGGTATGTCGCTGTCATTCGACCGTTTCGTTTTGCCGCGTCAGCTCCGCCGGCCGATGCGCGTGCTGGCGCGCCTGTGCGGCGGCGAGTATGAGGCGCCGCGCTTTTCGGCGGCGATCCTTTCCGCCGCGCTGATCGCGTCGAGCAGCGCCTATGGTGCCTATCTCGGCGGCTACGCCGACAGCATCGTGCAAGGCATCACGGCGCGCGCCGGCTTTGCCGTCGACCAGATCAAGGTGGTCGGCAACCGCCAGACCTCCGAGATCGATGTGCTGGACCGGCTCGGCCTCGACGGCTGGACCTCGCTGATCGGCTTCGATGCCGAGGCCGCGCGCGCGCGCATCGCGACGCTGCCGTGGGTCGAGGGAGCCGCGGTGCGCAAGATCTACCCGCATTCGCTGGAAGTTCGCATAGAGGAGCGCCAACCCTTCGCGCTTTGGCAGCAGGGCACCTCGGTCTCGGTCATCGAGCGATCGGGCGAGATGATCGCGCCGTTCTCGGGCGGCAAGCAGGCGCTGCTGCCGCTGATCATCGGCACCGGCGCGCCGGCCATGGCGCCGGCCTTCCTCGCCAAGATCGAGCGCTATCCCGAGCTTGCGGCGCGGGTCAAAGGCTACATTCGGGTCGGCGAACGGCGCTGGGACCTGAGGCTTGAGAACGGCGTCACGATCAAGCTGCCGGAAGACGGCGAAGATCAGGCGATCGCCGAGCTCGTCAAGATCGACCATGACAACGGATTGCTGACCCGCGACATCGCCGCCGTCGACATGCGGCTTTCCGACCGGCTGGTCGTGGAGCTGTCGCCGGAAGCGGCGACACAGCGCGAAGCAGCGCTCAGCGACAAGCCGAAGTCCCTGGCCAAGCGCAAGGTGGAGAGAAAGATATGAGCTGGCTTGGCGGCGGCAGCGACGCTTCTTCGCGCCGATCGGGCACGCTCACTGTGCTCGATGTCGGCTCCAGCAAGGTCTGCTGCGTCGTGGCGAAGCTGAAGCCGAACGAGGACGGCAAGCTGCTGCGCGGACGTTCGCATCGCATCCAGGTGATCGGCATCGGCCACCAGAAATCGCAAGGCGTGAAGTCCGGCGTGGTGGTCGATCTCGATCGCGCCGAGCATGCCATTCGGCTTGCCGTCGATGCGGCCGAGCGCATGGCCGGGCTCACCGTCGATTCCCTCATCGTCAACATGACGGCCGGCCGGCTGAAGAGCGAAGCCTTCTCGGCGACCATCAATCTCGGCGGCCATCAGGTCGAGGAAGTCGACATCAAGCGCGTGCTCGCCGCCGGCGCCAAGCAGGCGCTCAGGGCCGAGCGCGAGGTGATCCATTCGCTGCCCGTCGGTTTCTCGCTCGACGGCGAGCGCGGCATGCGCGACCCGCGCGGCATGATGGGCGATGCGCTTGGCGTCGACATGCATGTGCTGACGGGCGACGCGGCGCCGATGCGAAATCTGGAGCTTTGCATCAACCGCTCGCATCTGTCGGTCGAGCGCATGGTGGCAACGCCCTATGCCAGCGGGCTTGCCTCGCTGGTCGACGACGAGCTCGAAATGGGCGCAGCCTGCATCGATATGGGCGGCGGCACGACGACCATCTCGGTCTTCTCGGAGGGCAAGTTCGTCCATGGCGACGCGATCGCCATCGGCGGCAACCATGTGACGCTCGACATGGCCAAGGGCCTGTCGACCTCGCTCGATGCCGCGGAACGGCTGAAGGTGATGCATGGCTCGGCGCTGCCCGGCAGCGCCGACGACCGCGACCTCGTCTCAATCCAGCCGATCGGCGAGGAAGGCGATGTGCCGCTGCAGATCCCGCGCTCGGTAATGACGCGCATCATCCGCGCCCGCATCGACGAGACGCTGGAGCTTCTGCGCGACCGGCTGAACAAGTCCGGCTACGGCAATGCCGTCGGCAAGCGGGTGGTGCTCACCGGCGGCGCAAGCCAGCTCGCCGGCCTGCCGGAAGCGGCGCGCCGCATTCTCGGGCGCAATGTGCGCATCGGCCGGCCGCTCGGCGTCGCAGGCCTGCCGGAGGCGGCCAAGGGACCGGCGTTCTCGACCCCGGTCGGACTGATGATCTATCCGCAGATGGCGAGCTTCGAGAGCCATTCGGCGAAAGGACTTTCCGGTTTCAGGATGACCGGAACGGGCGGAAAACTGCATCGCATGAGTCAGTGGTTGAGAGACAGTTTTTAATTTGACGGGGACAGCCCCACAGGCGGCCGCAGCGGCGAGGCGGCGGGAAAGGCAAAGGACGGAGACAATGACCATCAATCTGCAGAAGCCGGACATCACCGAGCTCAAGCCACGCATCACCGTGTTCGGTGTCGGCGGCGGCGGCGGCAATGCCGTGAACAACATGATCACAGCCGGCCTGCGCGGCGTCGAGTTCGTGGTGGCCAACACCGACGCGCAGGCGCTGACGATGTCCAAGGCCGAGCGGCTGATCCAGCTCGGTGCGCATGTCACCGAAGGCCTCGGCGCCGGCTCGCAGCCGGAAGTCGGCCGCGCGGCGGCGGAAGAGTGCATCGACGAGATCATCGATCATCTCTCCAACACCCATATGTGCTTCGTCACCGCCGGCATGGGCGGCGGCACCGGCACGGGCGCCGCTCCGGTCGTTGCCCGCGCGGCGCGCGAGAAGGGCATCCTCACCGTCGGCGTCGTCACCAAGCCGTTCCATTTCGAGGGTCAGCGCCGCATGAAGACGGCCGACATGGGCATCGAGGAACTGCAGAAATGCGTCGATACGCTCATCGTCATCCCCAACCAGAACCTGTTCCGGCTGGCCAATGACAAGACCACCTTCGCCGATGCCTTCGCAATGGCCGACCAGGTGCTCTACTCGGGCGTCGCCTGCATCACCGACCTGATGGTCAAAGAAGGCCTGATCAATCTCGACTTCGCCGACGTCCGCTCGGTGATGCGCGAGATGGGCAAGGCGATGATGGGCACGGGCGAAGCTTCGGGCGAGGGTCGCGCGATGGCCGCCGCTGAAGCCGCCATCGCCAACCCGCTGCTCGACGAGACCTCGATGAAGGGCGCCAAGGGCCTGCTGATCTCGATCACCGGCGGCCGCGATCTCACCCTGTTCGAGGTGGACGAGGCCGCGACCCGCATCCGCGAGGAAGTCGACCAGGACGCCAACATCATCCTGGGCGCCACCTTCGACGAAGAGCTGGAAGGCGTGATCCGCGTGTCGGTCGTCGCCACCGGCATCGACAAGTCGGCGGCCGAAATAGCGGCTGCGCCGATCTCGATTCGCGCGCCGCAGAAGCCGGCCGCCCGCCCGGCGGCGGCTCCGGTGGCAGAAATCCGGCCCGCTTCGGTTCAGCCGCAGGCCTATGAGCCGCGCGCGGCCGATCCGGTCGCGGAGGCGATCCAGCTTGCCGAGGCAAATGCCGCCGCCATGGCGCAGCCGCGCGCCGTGCCGATGGACGACTTCCGGCCGCAGAGCAAGATCTTCCAAGCCCCGCCTGCGCAGCCGCAGCCGCAGCCGGTGGTGCCGCAGCAGGTCATGCAGCAGCCCGCGCCGCAGCGCGAGATGCCGCAGCCGGTGGCCGCGGCGCCGCAGCGTATGCCGCGCGTGGAAGACTTTCCGCCGGTGGTAAGGGCTGAAGTCGAAGCCAAGAGCCGGCCGGCGGACCATGAGAACAGTGGTCCGATGGGGCTGATCAAGCGGCTGACCAACGGCCTTACCCGCCGCGAGGAAGAGCCGGCCCGGCTCCAGCCGGCGCAGCCGCGCGAGCCGAAGCTGCGTCAGGCCGCGCCCGAGATGCGCCGTCTCGCCAGCCAGGATCCTGCGCTCTATGCGCCGCGCCGCGGCCAGCTCGACGACCAGGGCCGGCTGACGCCGCAGGCCCGCACAGTCCAGGAAGACGACCAGCTGGAAATCCCGGCCTTCCTGCGCCGCCAGGCCAACTGATCGATACGGCGGACCGCCAATCGTTAACGGTATATAACAGTTGTTAACAGGCATACGAGAAATCGTCTGCCTGTTTCTTTTGCAAAAGACATTTAAAAACAAGGCTTTACGAGCTGTTTCTGATGCGTTTCCGTGGTTACACGGGGTAAGAAACCGTGATTTGGAGTCTCCAGGGCGGACCATTATCTTCGCCGCGGACTAAAGTCGGTTTGCCGGGATTCGGGGAGTAGCCCTGCCTGCCGATTATACAGAGCCGCATGCTCTTGCTTATTTTGCCGCCTTTGCGCGAGCGTCAGACCATCAGTCTGGCTGCAAGATACCCAAGGCCGATGGAGCGGACGCAGGCATTCAGGGCGTATGGGGTTGCTCTTGCACGACTATCAGACGACAGTGAAATCGCGCGTGACGCTGGCTGGCATCGGCGTCCATAGCGGCAAAACCGTGACCGTTCATTTCCTGCCGGCCGATGCCGATACGGGCATCGTCTTTCATCTTTCGAATGGCGGCGAAGCCCGCGAGCTCCGCGCCCTGGTCGCGGAAGTCGGCGCCACCGATCTCTGCACCATGCTTGGCGATCCGGCCGGCGATCATATCGGTACCGTCGAGCATCTGATGGCCACAGTGTTCGGTCTCGGCATAGACAACCTGATCATCGAGATCGACGGTTCGGAAGTCCCCATTCTCGACGGCAGCGCCATGGCCTTCGTCGAGGCCATCGACCAGGCCGGCATCGAGACGCTGGCGGTGAGGCGTCGCTACATCCGTGTCGTCAAGCCGGTGCGCGTGGAAGCCGGCGCGTCCTGGGCGGAGTTCCGCCCCTATGACGGCACGCGGTTCGAGGTCGAGATCGATTTCGAGAGCCCGGCAATCGGCCGCCAGCAATTCGCCTCCGACATCAATCCCGACATCTTCCGCCGCGACATCGCGCGGGCTCGCACATTCGGCTTCATGAAGGACGTCGAGAGGCTTTGGGCCGCCGGCTACGCGCTCGGCTCGTCGCTCGAAAACTCGCTTGTCATCGGCGACGACAACCACGTCATCAATGTCGGCGGGCTGCGCTATCCCAACGAATTCGCCCGTCACAAGACGCTCGATGCGATGGGCGATCTGGCGCTGGCCGGCGCGCGCTTCATCGGCTGCTTCCGCTCCTATCGCGGCGGCCACCGGATGAATGCCTCGGCATTGCGCCGGCTGCTTTCCGACCGGACGGCCTTCGAGATCGTCGAGACGAGACGTCGCGAGCGCGGCCGCGTCGCCGAGATGATCGCCGTCAGCGGGCCGGTTTACGCGCCCTGGGTGATCTGATTCTTAACCGTTTTCTGGCTTTGTGGTCAGGCTTGTGTTGCATGGCTGCATCACAGGGCCGCCAAAATGCGCGGCTTTGGCCATAGCGTCGGCCTGCCACAAAAATGTGCGATTGGCCGGACATAGCGTTGCCGGGCAAGGGGATAATGGTTTATGGCTTCGGCCCGGACCGAAACGACGCCGAAGGGGCGGAATCCAAACATGTTTTTTTCGCGAGTTGGTCAATCGGTAGCGCCGCGTCGGGGTGTTTTGCTGGCGCTGTCGGTGGTTGCTCCCGCGCTCGTGCTGTCGGCCTGCATGTCCTCCGAGAAGGATGTCAACCTGGCGACCTATGTCGACCAGACCGAGCCGGCCGACGTTCTCTACAACCAGGGCCTGGCCAACATGAATGCCGGCCGCCTCGATGAGGCGAGCAAGAAGTTCGACGCGGTCGACCGCCAGCATCCCTATTCCGAATTCGCACGCAAATCGATGGTGATGGGCGCTTTCGCCGATTATCGCGCCGGCAATTACGACGAGGCGATCGGTTCGGCCAAGCGCTACCTGACCCTCTATCCCTCGACAGACGACGCGGCTTACGCACAGTACATCATCGGCCTCTCCTACTATCGGCAGATCAAGGACGTCACCCAAGATCAGAAGGAAGCGCGCCAGACCATCCAGACCATGCAGGATCTGGTGACACGCTGGCCGAACTCCGAATATGTCGGCGACGCCAAGGACAAGATCCGCTTCGCCAGCGACCAGCTCGCCGGCAAGGAGATGCAGGTCGGCCGCTACTATCTCGAGCGCCGCGAATACATCGCCGCCGTGAAGCGTTTCCGCACGGTGGTCGAGAACTATTCCAACACCCGCCATGTCGAGGAGGCGCTCGCGCGCCTGACCGAGTCCTACTATGCGATGGGCCTGACCTCGGAAGCGCAGACGGCAGCGGCGGTGCTTGGTCACAATTATCCGGACAGCCCGTGGTACAAGGATTCCTACAAGCTCCTGCAGAGCAACGGGCTTGAACCCCGCGAAAATGCCGGATCGTGGATTTCCAAGGCCGGGAAGCTGATCACCGGCGCCTGAAGCTTGCGATGCTGTCCAGACTGTCGATCCGCGATATCGTCCTGATCGAGAAGCTGGACATCGACTTCCTGCCTGGGCTTTCGGTGCTGACCGGCGAAACCGGCGCCGGTAAATCCATCCTGCTCGATGCGTTGTCGCTGGCGCTTGGGGCGCGCGGCGATGCCTCGCTCGTCCGCCATGGCGCCGCGCAAGGCCAGGTCATCGCGGTGTTCGATGTGCCGCGCAACCATCCGGCACGCGCGTTGCTCGCCGGAAACGACATCGAGGACGATGGCGACATCATCCTGCGCCGCGTACAGACCGCCGATGGCCGCACCCGCGTCTTCGTCAACGACCAGCCCTCCAGCGTCACCCTGATGCGCGATGTCGGCCGCGCGCTGGTCGAGATCCATGGCCAACATGACGAGCGGGCGCTGGTCGATCCCGGCGCGCATCGCGAATTACTGGACAGTTTCGGCGGCCATCTGGGCGCCGTGCGCGGCACGGGCGAAGCCTGGCGGTACTGGCGAAACTGCGAGCAGGAGCTTTCCCGGCATCGCGCCAAGGTCGAGGCGGCGGCGCGCGAAGCCGATTATCTGCGCGCTTCCGTGGCCGAGCTCGCAAGACTCGACCCGCAGCCGGGCGAGGAAACGGAGCTTGCGGAATTGCGCGCCACGATGATGCGCGTCGAAAAGATCGCCGCCGAGATCCATGATGCGCAGGATGTGCTGTCGGGGCCGTCCTCGCCCTTGCCGCAACTCGCCAGCCTGTTGCGGCGGCTGCAGCGCAAGTCCAGCGAAGCCCCCGGCCTGCTCGACGACGTGGTGAAATCGCTCGACGAGGCGATGATCTCGCTCGACGCCGCGCAGTCCGGCGTGGAAGCGGCGCTTCGCGCCACCGAATATGATCCGCAGCGTCTGGAGAAGGCGGAAGAGCGTCTGTTTGCGCTGCGCGCCGCCTCGCGCAAGCACAATGTCGCGGTCGACGATCTGGCGCAGCTGCGCGACACGATGGTGGCCGATCTTGCCGACCTCGATGCCGGCGAGGAGCGGCTGCACGCGCTGGCCAAGCAGGCCGCCGCGGCGCGCGAGGCCTACGATATTTCCGCGGCGCAGCTGTCGTCGCTGCGCCATGCGGCGGCGGCGGGCCTGACCAAGGCTGTGATGGCGGAACTGCCGGCGCTCAAACTCGAACGGGCCGAGTTCATCGTCGAGATGGGAAGCGATGCCGAAAGCCGCATGGAAGAAGGCATCGACCAGGTCGAATTCTGGGTGCGCACCAATCCGGGCACCCGGCCGGGACCGATGATGAAGGTCGCTTCCGGCGGCGAGCTCTCGCGCTTCCTTTTGGCGCTGAAGGTGGCACTGGCCGATCGCGGCTCGGCGCCGACGCTCGTGTTCGACGAGATCGACACCGGCGTCGGCGGCGCGGTGGCCGACGCCATCGGCCAGCGGCTGGCGCGGTTGTCGAAGCGGGTGCAGGTGCTTTCCGTGACGCATGCGCCGCAGGTTGCGGCACGCGCCGCCACGCATTTCCTGATCTCCAAATCCGGCGGCAAGGACCGCGTCGCCACCGGCATTGCCGAAATGGACCGCACGGCGCGCCAGGAAGAAATCGCGCGCATGCTGGCCGGCGCCACCATCACCGACGAAGCGCGCGCGGCAGCGGAGCGGTTGCTGCGCGAGAATACGGCTGCCGCATAGAAGGTTGGGCCTCGTCGATTCCAATCCGAGTCAGCAGATGGCTGCATCGTGCTGTTCAGCAATGATTTTTGCGCAAGCCCACTCCCTGCCGCCAAATCCTGATTTATAGTGGCGCGCCACAATCCAAGGACTGATGCATGTCGGAAAAACCCATCGATTCGTTGAGCGAAGGCGAAGCCGCGGATGAGCTCAAACAACTGGCGGCGGAGATTGCCGAGCATGACCGGCGTTATCACACCGAGGACGCGCCGACGATCACCGATGCCGAGTATGATGCGCTGCGCCGGCGCAACCTCGCCATCGAAGAGCGCTTCCCCGATCTCGTGCGCGAGGATTCGCCGACGCGGCGGGTGGGCGCCCCGCCTGCGGAGGGCTTTACCAAGGTGCGGCACGCGGTGCCGATGCTGAGCCTCGCCAAGGCCTATACCGACCAGGACGTCGCCGATTTCATCGAGCGCGGAAGGCGTTTCTTCGACCGCGACAAGGAGCTCGACATCGCCTTCACCGCCGAACCGAAGATCGACGGGCTGTCGGCCTCGCTGCGCTACGAGGCCGGCGTGTTCGTGCAGGGTGCGACGCGTGGCGACGGCACGGTCGGCGAGGACATCACCGCCAATCTGAAGACGATTGCCGACATCCCGAAGAAGCTGCAGGGTTCGGGCTGGCCGGAAATCATCGAGATCCGCGGCGAGGTCTACATGACCTATGCCGAATTCGAGGCTTTGAAGCAGCGTTCAGCGGCGGTCGGAGGCCAGGATTACGTCAATCCGCGCAACACGGCTGCAGGGTCGCTGCGCCAGAAGGATCCATCGGTCACCGCCAGCCGCAATCTGAAATTCTTCGCCTATGCCTGGGGCTATACGACAGCGGACCCAGCGCCGACGCAGTTCGATTCCGTACAGAAGTTCAAGGAGTGGGGATTCAAGGTCAGCCCCCTGATGGTGCGGGCGAAGTCGATCGACGAGCTGATCGCGCATTACCACCGCATCGAGGAACAGCGCTCCTCGCTCGGCTACGACATAGACGGCGTCGTCTACAAGGTCGACCAGCTCGAGCTGCAGCGCCGCTGGGGTTTCGTCACCGGCGAGCCGCGCTGGGCGGTCGCCCACAAATTCCCGGCCGAGCAGGCGATGACGACCGTCGAGAGGATCGACATCCAGGTCGGCCGTACCGGCACGCTGGCGCCGGTGGCGCGGCTTGCGCCGGTCACGGTCGGCGGCGTGGTGGTCGAGAATGTCACGCTGCACAATGAAGACTATATCAAAGGTTTCGACAGCAACGGCCAGCCCATCCGCGACGGCATCGATGTGCGTATCTGCGACACGGTGGTCATCCAGCGGGCAGGGGATGTCATCCCGCAGATCGTCAGCGTCGTCATCGATAAGCGGCCGGCTGGCGCGGTGCCCTATGAATTCCCGCATACCTGCCCGGTCTGCGGCTCGCCGGCGACGCGCGAGATCAACGAGAAGACGGGCAAGGAGGATTCGCGGCGGCGCTGCACCGGCGAGATGATCTGCGCCGCGCAGGCGGTCGAAAGGCTGCGTCACTTCGTGTCGCGCGGCGCGCTCGACATCGAAGGCCTCGGTGCCGAAAACATCGACCTGTTCTTCAATTCGGGGCTGGTGAAGACCGCCGCAGATATCTTCACGCTGAAGGATCGACGGCCCGCCGTCACAAGGGCGCTGGCCGAGCGACGGGAGGAGCAGGCGAGGCTGCGCGAGGAAGCCTCGGGCAAGGCGCGCAAGAATGTTCGCAGCGTCGAGGAGCGTAATTATGAAGGTCTCGACAAGCTGTTTTCAGCTATCGACGCGCGCCGCGAGCCGGAGCTCGACCGTTTCATCTTCGCGCTCGGCATCCGCCATATCGGCGAGACCACGGCGGCCGTGCTTGCCCGCCAATTCTCGACCATCGAGGAACTGATCCGTGTCGGCAAGGAGACGGCGAAGGCCGAGGATCCGCACAGCGTGTTCCCATCGATCAACGGTATCGGCGATACGGTGATCAACGCGTTGCGCGACTTCTTCGGCAATGAGCGCAATGACGATGTGCTGGACGCCTTGCTGGCGCAGGTTCATCCGAAACCTTACGTCATGGAAATCTCGGCCGGTAGCGAAGTTTCGGGCAAGACGGTGGTGTTCACCGGCTCGCTGGAAAAGATGACGCGTTCGGAAGCCAAGGCGATGGCGGAGCGGCTCGGCGCCAAGGTCGCGGGCTCGGTTTCGGCCAAGACAGACCTGGTGGTGGCGGGTCCCGGCGCCGGCTCGAAGCTGAAAGTTGCGAGCGATCTCGGCATCGAGGTGATCGACGAGGATACCTGGCTGCAGCGCATCGGCAGGGGCGGCTAATGACTGGCGCGTTCAAGGGTTTTGGGCCGAAGGCCATTCCGTTCCTGAAGGCGCTCGACTTCCACCAGAGCCGCGAGTGGTTCCAGGAAAACCGCGACCTTTACGACAGCGAGCTGCATGGGCCGTTCTGCGATCTGGTCGAGACGCTCACAGAGCGTTTCGAGGCGGCCAAGCTCGGCTTGCGCGGTGACCGCAAGAAATCGCTGTTCCGCATCAATCGCGACGTGCGCTTTTCCAAGGACAAGCGGCCCTACAACCGGCATCTCTCGGCGATTCTGTCGCCCGACGGCACCAAGATGGAGCAGGGGGTCTTCTACGTGCATATCGGGCTCGAGCGCTGCTTCGCGGGTGTGGCCTGGTGGCAGCCGGCGCCTGAATTGCTGCAGGCCATGCGCAAGGCGATCGTGACCAAGCCGGCCGCGTTCCGCGGCATGGTCGCATTGCTCAACAAGGCCGGCCTCGCGCTCGATGCGGAAGACCGCCTGAAGCGGGCGCCGCGCGGTTTCGAGGATGTCGGTGACGAGGATCTCGCCGAGGCGGTGCGCAACCGGCATTTCGTGGTCCGGCACGACATCGATCCGGCGACGATCCATTCGCCGGCGCTGGTCGACGATCTCGTCGGCTTCACGCTTGGCGCCAAGCCGCTGCTCGACTGGGGCCGGGCGATCCAGGGGACGGCTGTCACGGCCTGATGCCGTCATCCGGCTGTCGCCGGGGGCTTACATCCGCATCAGCAGGCCGCCGTCGACGGCAAGCTCGATGCCGGTGATATAGCTGGCGGCGTCCGAGAGCAGGAAGAGCGCGGCGTTTGCCATGTCCTGCGGCGTGCCGATGCGGCCGAGCGGCGTATAATTCGCCACGGCGGCGCGCTTTTCTTCGGTGTCCCAGCGCGCCTGCAGCGGCGTTAGCGCCATGCCGGGGCAGATCGCGTTGGAGCGGATGCCGTCGCCGGCAAGCTGCATGGCAAGCGACTTCGACAGCGCGCAGACGCCTGCCTTCGAGGCCTGATAGGCATCCTGAGGCTTCGGGTCGCCGCGATACCACTGAATGGTCGAGAAATGCACCATGGCGCCGCCGCGGCCGCCGGCGCGCATCTGCGGAACGACCGCGCGTGCGGTGTGCACGAAGGATTTCAGATTGATGTTGAAGACCTCATCCCAGACATCGAGATCCATTTCGAGCGCCGATTTGTCGCGACCGAACCACAATACGCCGGCGACATTGGCAAGATAGTCGATGCCGCCACGCTCGCGGCCCGCCGCACCGATGGTCCGTTCCACGAAGGCCGCGTCGGTCAAATCGCCCTGGGCGAAGGTGAGCCGGTCGTCATACGAGGCGAGGGAGGCCGGACGCGGCTTGATGTCGATGGCGGTGACGGAGGCGCCGGCATCGAGCAGCGCCAGCGCGATCGCTTCGCCCATCCCGCCGCCAGCTCCGGTGACGACCGCATGCCGGCCCGTGAAATCATAGACGACCATTCATCCCCCCTCGGTTCTTGCTGCAAGGCGCGGCGCTATCTCTGCGCCAAGGCGCGATGGCGGGACAATAGGGGCCGACAAAAAATCCCTTCGATGCCTGGCAGGCCTCGCATATCACGGACTTCGAGTGGCAGCGCTATTTCGTCAGCTGAGCTGCCTGAAGATTTCCAACGTTTCGCAACCCGGCGATCAGTTCCGCTGATCGCTGGGTCAAGCGAATTGGTGTGACATTGGAGGCGACGCTCTCTAAATCAAGCCGCTCTTAAAGCGCGTGCGCTGAACGAATCCAGGCGACGCGCTTTAAGTCTTTTGTTGATGCATGTCGTTGTCCCAGAACCGCTGCGCACTTCTGGGCGACATGCACGAGGAGCGGCGCATGGCAGCGGAAGCAATCTCTGAAGGCAGAACGGGCGGCGATTTCTGGGACGGCGTGCGGCTTTCAATGCCGGTGGTCGTCGCCTCCGCGCCGTTCGCGATCCTGTTCGGCACGATCGCCGTCGACAATGGGTTTTCCGTCCTCGAAGCCTTCCTGATGAGCGCCATGATCTATGGCGGCGCCAGCCAGATGGTCGGCATCGAACTGTTCGGCCAGCATGTCGCGCCATGGCTGATTGTGCTGTCGATCTTCGCGGTGAACTTTCGCCACGTGCTCTATTCGGCCGGCATCGGCAGGCGCATCGCGCATTGGCCGGTGCTGCAGCAGGCGCTCGGCTATTTCATCCTGACCGATCCGCAATTCGCCATCGCCGAGGCGAGGGCGGAGTCCGGCCGTCCCGTCGGCTTCGTCTGGTATCTGGGGCTAGGCCTGCCGGTCTATGTGTTCTGGGTTATCGAAAGCGGATTGGGCGCGGTGTTCGGCAAGCTGATCCCCGACACGCATGCGCTGGGCATCGATTTCCTTTTGCCGATCTATTTCCTCGGCCTGGTGCTCGGCTTTCGCAAACGGCCGCTCTGGGCGCCCGTCGTCGCCGCCAGCGCCGTCGCCTCGATCATCGCCTATCGAACCGTGGGCTCGCCCTGGCATGTCTCGATCGGCGCGGTCGCCGGCATCGTCCTGGCGGTGATCCTGCCGCCGCATCACAGCGGCGTGGGCAAGCGGCCATGAGCACGACCTTCTGGATCATCCTGGCTGGCGCCGTTGCCACCTATCTGACCCGAATCGGCGGCCACCTCGTCATCTCGCGCTTCGAGACGATCCATCCCCGCGTCGAGGCCGGCCTCAACGCCGTGCCGGCCGCGGTGCTGACGACCCTCGTCGCGCCGGAGCTGCTGCATGCCGGGCCCGCTGAGTGGGCGGCGCTGATCGTCACCGTGCTGGTGTCGCTGCGCGGCGGCCTGATGGCGATGTTCTTGGCCGGCGCGGCGGTGCTGATAATCGCGCGACAGTTTGTGGGGTAGGAACTCCGGCGCGATCATTCGGAATGCCGGCGCTGCCCCTCATTGCCCTGCCGGGCATTTCTCCCCGTGAACGGGGAGAAAGAAGCCAGTCTCAGATCTTGGCGTCATGCGGCAGTGGCGCCGTCGCCTTCTCAAGCCAGGCCAGTGTCTCGCCGTCGACCATCGGGCCGATCTCGGCCAGCACCCGGGCATGATAGCGGTCGAGCCACTGCAATTCGTCCCGGTGCAGCAGGTCGGTGCGGATGAGCCGCTTGTCGATCGGCGCCAGCGTCAGCGTCTCGAAGCCATGCATGGCGATGTCGCCGCCCTCGATCTTCTCAGCCGGCGTGACCAGGATCAGGTTCTCGATGCGGATGCCGTAGGCGCCTTCCTTGTAGTAGCCCGGTTCGTTGGACAACATCATGCCGGCAAGCAGCTTTTCTGTGCCGGTGCGGGCGATGCGCTGCGGCCCTTCATGCACGGCGAGGTAGGAGCCGACGCCGTGGCCGGTGCCGTGGGCGAAGTCGCAGCCATGCTTCCATAGCGCCACGCGGGCAACGGCGTCGATCTCCGAACCGCGCGTGCCGGCGGGGAAACGCAGCGTCGAGATGCCGATCATGCCCTTCAGCACGAGGGTGAAGCGCTCGCGCATCTCCTCGCTCGGCTGGCCGATCGGCACGGTGCGGGTGATGTCGGTTGTGCCGTCCTGATACTGGCCGCCGGAATCGAGCAGGAACAGCTCGCCGCTTTCAAGCTTGCGGCTGGTGGCGCGCGAGACGCGGTAGTGCATGATGGCGCCGTTCGGGCCGGCGCCGGAAATCGTGTCGAAGGAAACGTCGCGCAGCGGCATCTGCGTCTCTTCGCCGGTCTGGCGACGCACCTCCTCGAGCTTGGTGACGACGGCGATTTCGTCGAGCGTACCGGGCTTCTGGCGGTCGAGCCAGCACAGCAACTTGGCGACCGCGGCGCCGTCGCGGCGATGCGCGGCGCGGCTGCCGGCGATCTCGGCCTGGTTCTTGGTCGCGCGCGGAATACGCGCCGGGTCGGCCGCCAAGACGACCGTGCCGCCATTGTCCTCGACCAGCATGCGGAGCTTCTCCGCCGCCAACACCGGATCGAGCGCGATTTTCGCGCCGTCCTTGGCTAGCGCGACGATGGCGGCTTCGAACTCGCCCGGATCATGTGGATCGGCAAGCTGGGTGAGATAGGCTGCGACCTGGCGCGGGAATTTACGCTGGTCCATGAACAACTGATGCTTGCTATCGGCGGCGAGGATGGCGAAGCCGAGCGCGAGCGGCGTATGCGGCACGTCGCCGCCACGGATGTTGAACGCCCAGGCTATCGAGGACGGATCGGTCAGCACCGCATGGGTGGCGCCGTCCTTTTCGATCGCGCCCGCCAGCCGCTTGAGCTTGTCCTTGGCGAGCTCGCCGGCACGGTTTTGCGGATGGATCTCGACAGGCGCGCGGGGCGGTTCCGGCTGATCCGTCCAGATGATGTCGATGGGATTCCTGTCGAGCGGCACCAATGTCGCGCCGGATTGCTCGGCCGATGCCTTCAGCGCCTTGATCTCGCCGATCGTGTGCAGCCAAGGGTCGAAGCCGAGCCTTGCGCCCTTGCCGAGATTGTCCTTGATCCAGCTGGCCGGCGGATTGTCGACAAGGCTTTCGACGGTGAAGATCGACAGGTCCACCTCGCCCCGCACCTGCAGCGTGTAGCGGCCGTCGACGAAGATGAAGGCGCGGTCGCGCAGCACGATCGCGACGCCGGCCGAACCGGAAAAGCCGGTCAGCCACTTCAGCCGCGCCGAGCGGTCGGCGACATATTCGCCCTGGTGCTCGTCCGCGCGGGGAACAAGGAAGCCATCCAAACCATGCTCAGCCAGCCATTGCCGCAGCTGCGCCACACGCGGCTTACCGACGGCAGGATCACCAGCGGAATCAAAGGTCTGGAACATTTTTGGCCTCTCTTCGATGCTTGTTGCGAGCGTAGCGCATGACCCCGGAAATCGGAATCGATTTCGGCAGGGCCAGATCGGCCGGATGCAACCCGGCCTCAGCGCTTGAGGTGGATGGTCACCCAGCCCTCGCGATGCAAGGTGCGCACGTGGCGGAAGGCTTGGCCGACATAGGCCGAGATCACCGCGTCGCGCTGCCGGTCGAGGATGCCGGAGAGCACCAGCGAGCCGCCGAGACTGATGTGCTTGGCCATTTCGGGCGCGAGCCGCATCAGCGGCCGGGCCAGGATGTTGGCGACGATGAGGTCGAAAGGTGCGCGCCTGGCGAAGATCGGATGATGGAAGCCGGGCGCCGTCACCGTCTCGACCAGCGCCTTGACGTGGTTGAGGCGGGCATTGGCGGCGGCGACGCGGACGGCGACCGGATCGATGTCGGTCGCCAGCACCGGGATATGCGCGAGCTTGGCCAGCGCGATGGCGAGCACGGCGCTGCCGGTGCCGAGGTCGAGCGCGTTGCGCGGCCGCTCGCGCAGCACCACCTGCTCCAGAACTTCGAGGCAGCCGGCGGTGGTGCCGTGGTGCCCGGTGCCGAAGGCAAGGCCCGCCTCGATCTCGATGGCGAGGTCGCCACTGCGACGCTTGGCCCGATCGTGCGAGCCGTGGACGAAGAAGCGTCCGGCGCGGACCGGCTTCAAGCCTTCCAGCGAGCGCGACACCCAGTCGACGTCGGGAAGGACCTCACGTTCGACAGGCTTCGGCAGGCCGAGACCGGCGAGGACATCCCTGACCCGGACCTCGACGGGATCGACGTCGCCATCGGCATAGAGCGACACTTCGTGGATATCTTTTTCCTCGTCGAGCTCCAGCACGGCGATCGGCAGGCCGTCCTCCTCGAAGGCGGCGTCCAGTGCGGCAAAGATGCGGTCGGCCTCGAGCTTGTTGGCGGTGAAGTGGAGCCTAGTCTGGCCCATCAGGTTTGCCCACCCGCAGCCAGCCGCTTCAGCTTGGCTATCGCGGTGTCGGCGCTCTCCCCATAGGCGATGGTGCCGGCGAAATCGCCCTTGGCGTTGAGCAGCAGCACCGAGGCCGTGTGGTCCATCGTGTAGTCGCCGTCGCCAGTGTCGACCTTCTTCCAATAGATACCGAAGGCCTTGGCCATGGCGTGCACCTTGTCCGGATCGCCGGTGATGCCGGTGATCCGGTCGGAGAAGTTGCTGACATAGGTGTTCATCGTCTCCGGCGTGTCGCGTTCCGGATCGACGGTGACGAAATAGGCGCTGAGGTCCTTGCCGCTGTCGCCCATCGTCTTCAGCCAGCCGGCGAGCTCGAACAGTGTCGTCGGGCAGACTTCAGGGCAATGGGTGAAGCCGAAGAACACGACGCTGGGGTGTCCCCTGAAGGCGGCTTCGGTGATCGGCGCGCCTTTCTGGTCGACCAGCGTGAAGGGCGCGCCGAAGGGCTCGCCGCCATAGTGGCCCCGGTACCAGTCGAATGTCAGCCAGCCGATGCCCGCCGCCATCAGGACGAGAATGCCGACCAGGATTGAGCGCATCATCAGTGAATGTCCGTTGCTTTGGCTGGAAGCCAGTTCGGCGACAGTCTTAGCGGGTCGGCGCCGGGCGCGCAAAGATGTCGCGTTGCCGCAAGCCGCCGGGCGGGCCGATCGGCTTGCAAACGCCACGATCCTGTCCCACCTGACATCGGCAAACGTGAACCGAGGAGGCTTCCTTGCGAAAACTGATCGGCTTGTTCGCCGCCTGTCTTGCCCTGAGCGCCGGCGCGGCCATGGCTGACGAAGTGGGTAAAGTGGGTGTCGACTGGGTCGGCAACGACATCATGGTCGACGCGATCAAGGACCCGAAGGTCGACGGCGTCACCTGCCATGTCGCCTATTTCGACCGCAGCATCATCGACCGGCTGCATAAGGGCAACTGGTTCGAGGATCCTTCCGATTCCTAGATCTCCTGCCGCCAGACCGGGCCGATCACCATCGGCGACATCGACATGGGCGAGGGCGGTGAGGAGGTGTTCAAGCAGGGCCTCAGCCTGATCTGGAAAAAGCAGGTGGTGAACCGCATCTACGACAAGAAGAACGAGACGCTGATCTATCTGTCGCATTCGCGCCAGGTGCAAAACGGCTCGGCGAAGATGTCGGTCACGACCGTGCCGCTTTACGGCCAGAACGTGGTGTGGACCAAGGGCAAGCCGCAATAGGCGATAGGCTTGTTGGGGGGGCAGGCCGCGCTTGCGGGGCCGTCCCGGCCGGCGTAAAGCCCCCTCATGGACCGTCCTGAAAACCTCGTCCTCAAGGATCCCGAGCCGCGCATCCATCCGACCGCGGAGCTGAAGGCATGCAAGCTCGGCCGCTATGCCTCGATCGGCGAGCGGGTGATCCTGCGCGAGGTGAGCGTCGGCGACTTTTCCTATTTCGAACGCCATTGCGAGGCGATCTATACGACAATCGGCAAGTTCTGCTCGATCGCAGCGAACAGCCGCATCAACGCGCTCGAGCATCCGATCGAGCGGCTGACGCAGCACAAGGTCAGCTACCGGCCGAACGAGTATTTTCGCTGGCTGGGCGTCGACACGGCTTTTCGCGCGCGACGGCAAGCGAAATCAGTCAGTATCGGCCATGATGTCTGGATCGGACACGGCGCGGTGATCATGCCGGGTGTCGCGATCGGCAACGGCGCGGTCATCGGCGCCAATGCGGTGGTGACACATGACGTCGCGCCCTACACGATCGTCGCAGGCGTTCCGGCAAAGCCGCTGCGCCGGCGGTTCTCCGCCACCGTCGCGGCGCGCATCGAAGCCCTTGCCTGGTGGGACTGGCCGCCCGAGAAACTGGCGAGCGCAATCCCCGACATGCAGGCCATGCCGATCGAAGCCTTTCTCGATCGCTGGGAAGAAACGCTCATCGACACGGGCAGAACGCAGTCGGGCACATGACCGGCGCTGACTGACCGGTGCCTTCCACTCTCGGAACTAAATGCCCCTTCCGCCATGCGGGGGTGGCGCAGCGGAAGGGGCTGGAGGTAAACCGCCGTGAAGCGGAAGGAACAGGCTTTCGGCCTGCACCGGCACTATTGCAAATAAACGGATAAGGTGTTTTTTCGCGAAACTGCGCTTTCTGCGTGTAGCCGATTGCGTGCACGTGTCGGCACAAAATTCGATCCCGCGGAACCGGAGCGGGCGGCAGCTTGTTTCTTCGCAAATGCCAGCACATCCACGGTTCGAGGGACTTGCATGATCGAGAAGGTTTTTACGCGGATAGCCAACCAGGTGGCACATCTGGCGGGGCTGCCGCCCACCTTCGCCATCTGTGTGGCGATCGTGGTTGTATGGGCGTTGAGTGGACCGCTCTTCGGGTTCTCGGACACCTGGCAATTGGTCATCAACACCGGCACCACCATCATCACCTTTCTGATGGTGTTCCTGATCCAGAACACGCAAAATCGCGATGGCGCGGCGATCCAGGCCAAGCTGGACGAACTGATCAGGGTCAGCCGCGCCCATAACCATTTCATCGGAATCGAACACCTGACGGAGTCAGAGGTGGAGGAGATCCGCTCGAAATGCGAGGCGGCGGCAAAACGGCATGACAGCGAGATCGCCGAAAAGGCGGCCAAGAAGGCCGTCGCCGGAAAGAACGGCACCAAGCATGCGCCGAAGACCGCCGGCGCGGCCACAAAGAAGACCGCGGCCGGGAAGAACGCATCCAAGAAGAAAGCCGCGGCTTGACAGGGCCGTCAGCGGTTCATGAAGGCCGCGAAGGCATCCTTGTGATCGGGATGCCAGCGCGACAGGGCAGGGCGGTTCTCGATGATGTCTCCCATCGCCCAGGCCATTCGCTTTTCGTCGATCGGCCGCGCCACTTCGTTGTCCGGGCAGAGTATGTAGAAGTCGTCCTCCATCAGCGATGTCAGCATGAAGTCGATCACCTGTTCGCCGGTCCAGGCGCCGGCGGGCTTTTCCGTCGCGCCTTCGGTCAGGCCGGTATAGGTGAAGCCCGGGATCAGCAGATGCGCCGACACCTTGGCTCCCGGCTCGTTGCGCAGCGCATGCGCCAGCCCTTCGGTAAAGGTCTTCACGCCGGCCTTGGAGACGTTGTAGGCGAGATTGCCGGGCGGCGTGGTGATGCCCTGCTTGGACCCGGTGTTGATGATCAGGCCCGGCCTTCCTGCGGCGAGCATGCGCGGCGCGAAGGCTTCGACGCCATGCACGACGCCCCAGAAATTGATGTCCAGCAGCCGCTTCCAGGCGTCGCGGTTCTCCCACGGCTTGCCCGGATTGTTGCCGACGCCGGCATTGTTCATCAGCACCGACACCGCACCGAAGGCGCCGTAAGCGAGCTCCGCGAGCCGGTCGACCTCTTCCGCCCTGGAGACATCGGTCGGGATTGGGAGGACGGCATCCTCGCCGCCGATCGCGGCGACCGCCTGCTTCGCCTGGTCGAGGCGCATGCCGCCGATGTCGGCAAGCACCACCTTCATGCCCATTGCCACGAACCGTTTTGCGGCGGCAAGGCCGATGCCGCTGGCGCCGCCGGTGATGACGGCGACATTGCCGGAGGCGAAGGCGGGCAGGGCGGTCTGGATCTGGGCGTCGCTAGTCATGAGTTCCATCCTTGTTCGGGTCGGGCCGAACTTAACGCCAGGCGCCGCCGAGGCAAGGCCGGTTCGTCCGGTGATTACGGCGAAAGCCGCAACGGGTTGACGGCGAAAGCCGCAACGGGTTGACCATCGCAGCGCACGCCGCGCATGTTGTCCAAAAAAGGAGTTCGGCATTTGACCGACTGGATCGGAATCCTGAAGGAGCAAACCGTCAACGGCGACCAGATGAGCCGCGAGGTGCCGAAGATGCTCGCCAATCCCGACATCAGCGAGACGCAGGTGAAGACGCTGTTTGCGGCGCTGGAGAAGCAGGCGGATTTCGCCGAGAAGCTAAGGCTGGCGCTGGAGAAATTCGGCCATGACTTTCCGATCATCAAGGCGGCCGAGAGGCTGGAGGAGCGCTATGCCGACCTTGCCGCCTCGGCGGCGGAAAAGCTGAAAACCATGCGGAAGTAAGCGTTATTTCTCGACCAACCGTTCGAAGCGCTTGTCCGGCACAAACCAGATGGTCGCTACAAGCACATAGATCGCCACGCTGATCCACTGGTTGAGGAAGCTGAGCAGGACTGCGGCGATATAGAGCGCCAGCGAGATCTTGCCTTTGTTGTCACGGCCGACGGCCTTGGCGAAAGTCGTGTCGGCGCCGTGCAGATGGCGCAACTTGAGGACCAGGATGGTGTAGGCGACGGCGCAAAGCGCGAGGTCGATGCCATAGACGGCGACCGGTACGGGCGCGAAGTGGTTCTCTCCCATGAACGCGGTGGTCACCGGCATCAGCGACAGCCAGAACAAAAGGTTCAGGTTGGCCCACAGCACGCGTCCATCGACCCGCTGCACGGTGTGGAACATGTTGTGCAGGTTGTTCCAGTAGATGCCGACATTGATGAAGGACAGCACATAGCAGAAGAAGACCGGCCACAGCGGCAGAAGCGCTGAGAAATCTTCGCCATGCGGCACTTTCAGCTCCAGCACCATGATGGTGATGATAATCGCGACGACGCCATCGGTGAATGCCTCGACCCGTCCTTTGCCCATGGTTCCTCCTCGTCGGCCGACAAAAGCTACGCGAGGATTTCGCACAAGACCATCCTGTCAGGAGTGTCAGGAGGGCGGTCGGTGGCTGGAACAGCGCCATTATATAGGCGTTGGGCTTGCAACCCCCGGAGGTTGCCATGACCAGCTACGCTCAAACCATGACGCGTGACAATGAGCTTGGCGGCGGCGCCGCGATGGCCGTCGTCGCCGCCATGATCGCCGCGCTTTTTGCCGGCAGCACCGCGCTGACGCCGCTTTACGTGATCTACAAGCAGGCCTTCGGCTTCTCGCAGGTCACGCTGACGCTGGTTTACGCCGTCTATGTGGTCGGCAATCTGGCGGCGTTGCTGTTTTTCGGCCGCCTGTCGGATGTCGTCGGCCGCCGCCCCGCCGCGCTAGCGGCGATGGGCGTTGCCGTGGTCAGCGCGTTGTTTTTCCTCTTCGCCGAAAACCTCGCCTGGCTCGACATCGCCCGTATTCTCAGCGGGCTCGGCATCGGTGTCGGCGCGGGGGCGGGCACCGCCTGGCTGGCCGAGCTGATCGAAGGCAAGGACAAGTCGCGCGCCGCCGTCATCGCCACCAGCACCAACTTTGTCGGTCTCGGGGCCGGCGCGCTCATGTCGGGGCTGCTAGCCCAATATGCGCCCTGGCCGCTCAGGCTGACATTCGCCGTCTATCTCGTCCTGCTTGCGTTGGTGACACTGCTGATCTGGCGCACGCGGGAAACCGTCTCCAGGCCCGGACGGTTCTCCGACGTCTCGCTGAGGCCGCGGCTTTCGGTGCCGGACAACATCCGCGCGCAATTCGTGGCGCCGGCGGTGACCGGTTTCGGCGCCATGTCGCTGGTCGGCTTCTACGCGGCGCTGGCGCCGAGCATCCTGGCGCAGCAGCTGCATGTGACCAATCATGCCGAAGCCGGCGGGCTTTTCTTCGAGCTGTCGATTGTGGCGGCCATCACCATCGTCGCCACCACATGGCTCTCCAGCCGCTCCACCATGCTTGCCGCGCTGGTGCTGATGATCCCGACCGTGGCGCTGATCGTGGCGGCGCAGGTCTATGCCTCGATGGTCCTGATGATCATTGCGACGGCGGTCTGCGGCGTGGCGGCGGCGCTCGGCTATCGCGGCGGCCTGCAAGTGGTGAATCAGATCGCGCCGGCCGACCGCCGCGCCGAGGTGGTGTCGGCCTTCTTCATCTGTTGCTTCTGCGGCAACGCGCTGCCGGTGATCGGCATCGGCATCCTGTCGAGCCTGGCGAACGCAACCATCGCAAGCCTGGCCTTTGCCGGTATGATCGTCGTCTTCTCGCTGGTGGCGCTTGGCTTCGGCGCCAAATACGCGCGGTAGCGGATTTTCACGTTTCCTGTCGTCGCGGATTTTAGCCGTTCGGCGTCTCCGGCAGGAGTTGCGCGCGCTGGCGCGGCACGCCGAGGCCCGTGTCGGGCGGCTCGCCGGCCGCCGGCCGGTCCTCGATCATATGCATCGTGCGCCAGTGGCCGAAGCGGTAATAGGCGGCGGCGAGCGCCAGCGAGGCGATCGAACCTGCCGGAAAGCTCCACCACAGCGCCTCCTGGCCGATGACGCTGCGCATGGAATAGGCAAAGCCGGTGCGAATGATCAACACCGAGATGATCAGGATGATCAGCGGCGGCATGACAGCGCCGGTGGCGCGCACCGTGGCGAACAGCACGATCGTGACGCCGAACAGGATGAACGACCAGGACGCCACCTTGTTGATGTGGGCGGCGATGTCGATCGCGGCGCTGTCGGTGCTGAGAAAGAGGCTGAGCACTGCGCGGTCGAAGACGAAAAGCAGCGCCACCAGCGCGCCGGTCAGCACCAGGTTAAAGCCGACGCCCGACGCCGCGACCCTGCCGATGCGGTCCCAGCGCCCGGCGCCGACATTCTGCGCCGCCATCGAGGAGACGGCGGCGCCGATCGCCAGAGCCGGCATCTGGATGTAGGTCCAGAGCTGCGCGGCGATGCCGTAGGCGGCGGCGACCTGGGAGCCGTAGGAATTGACGATGCCCATCACGGTGAGCGCGGCGGCCGAGATGACGATCATCTGCAGCCCCATCGGAATGCCCTTGAAAACGACGATGCGCAGCAATTTCGGGTCGGGCCGCAGCAGCGAGAGATCGCTGCCCGCCAGCCGCAGCGGGTGTTTGCGCACATAAAGCACGATCAGGATGGCGATCACGCTCACCGTCTGGCCTATGAGCGTCGACGTTGCCGAACCGGCAATGCCGAGCTCGGGGAAGGGGCCGATGCCGCGGATCAGCAGCGGATTGAGCACGACGTCGAGCACGACCGCCAGCGCCATGAAGACGAACGGGGTTCGCGAGTCGCCGGCGCCGCGCAGCACGGTCATGACGAAGGATAAAAGGTTCATCATCGGCACGGCGACGAAGATGATGCGCAAATAGGCGCGCGCCAAAGGCAAGGCATCGGCCGGCGTGCCGAGCCCGGTCAGGATGGCGTCGACCCAGATCCAGCCACAGACGGCGAATACGACCGAGACGAGGAAGAAGAAGGTGGCGCTGGTGCCGACGATGCGCTTCGCCTCGGGCAGGTCGCGGGCGCCGACCGACTGCGCCACCAGGATGGTCGCCGCCATGCCGATGCCGAAGACGGTGCCGAGGATGAGGAACAGCACCAGATTGGCGTTTGAGGTCGCCGTCAGCGCCGCCTCGCCGAGGAAGCGGCCGACCCAGACCGCGTTGATCGAGCCGTTGAGCGACTGCAACACGTTGGAGCCCAGCACCGGCAGGGCGAACAAAAGCAGCGTGCGCGGAATGGGGCCGCTGGTCAGGTCGCCGGTCCGCCGGCGGGCGGGCTGTTTGTCATCCATGTTGTTATCCATGGCGGTGGGGCCGAAACTGAATCAGGCCCGCGATGCTATCGCAGGCCTGATGCTCATGCATCCCTTCAGAAAGGGTCGGCTGCCGCGGCAGCCGACCGCATCCCATTACTGAGTGGTGTTTCCAGAAAGGCCGGGCAGGGTGACCTGATAGACCAGGAAGGTGGTGTCGACATCTGCGCCGTCCTCGGCCTTGTACGCAGCGCCGACCTGGAAGCCGTCCTGGGTGAGGAAGTCGTTGTCGTTGGCGACGAACAGGAAATAGTCGTCGGGCAGCTTCGGGTCGAGCACCGGCGCCAGCCACATAGCCTCCCACTTCTCCGAGAGGTTGTCCTTGTCGTTCGGCGCGCCATTGTGCAGGCCGAAACGGCCGAGCTCGCCCTTGTCGTTGATGTCGATGAACGGCGTCAGCTTGGCCGGCGTCACCGACGGGTCGAGCATGCCCTTCGGCGCGACCGGCTTGTCGGCGGCGTCGAATGGGCCGTTGGCGATATCGGTGGCGGCCGAGAGGTCGACGATCTCGATCTTGCGATAGAGCGACTCGTCGCCCTTGACGCCCTGGCCGTTGCCTGAGTCGCGCGCCAGCATCAGAAAGCTCTTGTCGGAGAGTGCGACGATCTCGCTCTGAGCGGCCACCTTGGTCTTGCCCTTGGCATCCTTGAAAACCGGCAACGGCACGACATATTCATGCGCCAGCTTGAGGTGGGCGAGATCGGAAGCGTCGTAAACCAGCGCGCGGGTGTTCTGGCGGGTCGAGCCGGAATCGCCGCCGTCCTGGCGGGCCGCCGACTGCAGCACGGCAATCAGGAACCTGCCGTCCGGCGTCATCGACATGCCTTCGAGGCCCTGGTTGTTCTGGCGGCCGGTCTCGGGATCCTTCGGATCAGGTTCGGCGGCGCCCGGGCCGGGATTGTCGGAAGCGAAGTTCGGCTTGCCGTGGCGCATCGGCACCAGCGCCGCGGGCGGCTGGGTCGCCGACATCAGGCGGCCTTCGGCCGAGAAGCGGTAGATGTTGGGACCGTATTCGTCGGAGATGAACATCGTGCCGTCGGGCAGGCGCACGATCGCTTCGTCGTCCAGCGCCAGCTTGCCATTGGCCTCAGGCAGCATCGGCATGTCGCCGGCGGCGGCGCGCATGCCGTTCAACGGATCGAGGCCGGTGGCGTCGGCGCCCTTGTCGTCGGTCAGAAGCATCGTGTCGGCGAGCGTCGCCTTAACGCCCGACTGTTCCTGTCCGGCGGCGGGCGCCGCGCCAGGAGCGGTCGGGGCCAACTCGACCGAGATGGTGTTGAGGCGCGGGCGATAATCGGTGGTTCCGACGACATTGTAGCCGCGGTCCGGCAGCAGCCAGAGCGAACCCCTGTAGGTGGCCACTTCACGCGTCCAGGATTTGGTATCGATCGCCATGCCGGAACCTGAACCGAAGGTCTCGCCGAACTTGTCCTTCTGGTTGGCCGGGATGCGGCCGATGCCGACGAGCCCCTTGTTGACGTAAGCGACGCCGTCGGCGAGCGCCGGGGTCAGGGAAGTGAACAAGGCGAGTGCCGCGCCGAGCGCGACGGTCCGGTTGAAATGTTTCATCGATATCCCCTTCTTGACGAGCAGAGCGGCCTGGAAGGAACGCGCATCGGCGATGCGGCGAGCCGGTTCCCGTCGAGCGGTCTAGGACGTGAACGTGATGGTTGCGTGACAGTTTCCTTCTCCCACAAGGGGAGAAGGGAAAGCCTCCGCTCAATCGCTCTCTCTTGCGATCAGCTCCAGCGGCCAGACTTCGCGGATGATGCGTGTGCCCTCAGGGCCGGCGAATGCGGGAAGCGAAGCGAGCAGCATCTCGGCCAGCCGCCGGCCCATGGGCTCCAGCGACGGACGGAAGGCGGTCAGCGTCGGCGAAAAGTAGCGGCAGAGCGGCGTGTCGACGATGACGATCACGGCCATGTCATGGCCCGGCTTGATACCCATCTCGGCCAGCGCCTTGCAGCCGCCGAGCGCCATCGCGTCATTGTTGAAGATGATCGCCGTCGGAGGGTTTTTGGAGCGCATTACTTGCGGCGTCACCTGGTAGCCGCCGGTCTCGTTGATGAAGCCGTCGGCGATCAGGTCGGGGTCGACCTCGATACCGTGCCGCTTCAGTGCCTTGCGGTAGCCGTCGAGGAACAGGTAGCCGAAGTTGAGATCAAGCGAAGGGCGAATAGCGGCAATGCGGCGGTGGCCGCGCGCGACCAGCCGGTCGACGGCTTCATCACCCGCCCTTTCGAAATCGATATCGAGTGAAGGATATGTGTCGCCGCCGGACTGACTTCGGCCAAGCGTGGCGAAGGGAAAGCCGGCCTTGCTGAGATACTCGATCCGATCGTCTTCCCTTCGCGTATTGGCCAACACGACCGCGTCGGCCCGGCGCGTCTCGACCACGCGGCGCAACCGCTCCTGCTGATATTGGCCCGGCTCACCCATGACGACCATCAGATCCAGGTCATGCTCGGCGAGCCGCGCCTGCAGGCCCGTCAGGAACGGGATGAAGAACGGCTCGCCATATTGCTGGTCGCCGGGATGCGGCTGCAGCATGAAGGCGATCGAGCGGGTGGCGCCCTGGCGCAGGCTGCGGCCTGACTGATTGGGCGAATAGTTCAGCTTCCTGGCTGCTTCGAGCACACGCTGGCGTGTGTCGGCATTGACGTCGGCACGGCCGTTCAGCGCGCGCGACACGGTGCCGATCGAGATGTTCAGGTGACGCGCGAGATCGTGGATGCTTGACGCCAAGGACGGATTCTCCCCCTGCCTTGGCTAGCACCGGCTGCCGCTCAGGCCAAGGCTTCGGGACGATTTTTGCGGGCAGCCGGTTGACATTCTACGCCATCGGGTGTGTTCTCGTAAACGTTTACGGAAAAACGTTTACGGTGACGCCGTGGACGCCGTGACGTCCGGTCTGGAGGGACCGGCGGAGGAGGAGCGCTGGATGATGAGGGTCGTCCTGGCCGGGTGCGGAGCGATGAGCAAGCACTGGCTCGATGCCGTGAAGCAGATCGACGGGCTCGCCATTGTCGGCCTCGTCGACCTCGATGCCGAGCGGGCCCAGGCGAGGGCGCGCGAATACGCGCTGTCCGATGCCATCATCGGCACCAACCTCGACGCCGTCCTCGACCAGACCAAGCCCGATGCCGTGTTCGACGTCGTGGTTCCCGCCGCACGCCGCGAGGTCGCGCTTTCGGCCTTCGCGCACGACTGCCATCTGCTCACCGAGAAGCCGCTGGCCGACAGCCCCGAGGATGCGCGCGCCATCGTCGAGGCAGCGCGCAAGGCGAGGCGCATCCACGCCGTCGTCCAGAACCGCCGCTATGTCGCCAATGTCAGGCGCATCAGGCGCTTCCTGGACTCCGGCGCCATCGGCAAGCCGACCAGCATCCATGCAGACTTCTTCGTCGCGCCGCATTTCGGCGGTTTTCGCGAGGAGATGGCCCATGTGCTCTTGCTCGACATGGCGATCCACACGTTCGATGCCGCGCGTTACATGGTCGCCGGCGAGCCGGCCAGCGTCTATTGCCAGGAATGGGAACCCGTGAATTCCTGGTACAGACAGGGGTCGTCGGCCAGCGCCGTCTTCGACCTTGGCGGCGGCAAGATCTTCACCTATGCCGGCTCCTGGTGCGCCGACGGTTTCCGCACGAGCTGGGAGGGAAGCTGGCGCATCGTCGCCGAGCGCGGCAGTCTCTTGTGGGACGGCCATGACGGGCTGAAGGCGGAGGTGGTTGCGTCCGGCCGCGACGGGATCATCGACAAGACCCAGCCCATCGAAGTGCCGCCGCTCGATCCCGCCGACCGCGTCGACGGCCATCTCGGCATCATCCGGGATTTCATGCACGCGATCGAGACCGGCGCCGAGCCGGAGACGCGCGGCGCCGACAACATCAAAAGCCTGGCCATGGTCTTTGGCGCCATCGAGAGCGCGGAGAGCGGGCGGCGCGTGACAATCGCCAAGGAAGCATAATGACGGCAAACCCGCTTCTCGATATCAGGATCGGCACCATGGTGCGGGCCAATCTCGAAGATCCGGCCGCATACGTCAGACAGATCCTGCCGCTCGGCTTCGAGAGCATCCAGCCCTTCTTCTGGCAGACGCTGGGCGGCAAGGACCTGAAGCGCCTGGCGGGCGAGATCCGCGAGGCGATCGGCGATGCCGATGTGACCGTGTCCTCGATCGGGGTGTTCGGCAACCCGCTCGAGAATGGAGAGGTCGATCGCGGTGTGCTGGCGGCCTGGGAGACGGTGATCGATAATGCGCATCTGTTCGGCGCTTCGACGGTGAGCGGCTTCACCGGCCGCATCCGCGGCAAGAAGCTGACCGACAGCCTGCCGCGCTTCCGCGAGGTGTGGGGGCCGCTGGCCAAGCGTGCCGCCGACAAGGGCGTGCGCATCGCTTTCGAGAATTGCGCCATGGACGGCAACTGGGCGAGCGGCGATTGGAATATCGCGCATAATCCGGACGCCTGGGAGCTGATGTTCAACGAATTGCCAAACGACAATCTCGGGCTGGAATGGGAGCCCTGCCATCAGCTTGTGTACCTGATCGATCCGATTCCGCAGATCCGCAAATGGGCGCCGCGCATCTTCCATGTCCACGGCAAGGACGCGACGGTGCGCTGGGACGTGATCCGCGAGCATGGCGTGTTCGGCCGACTGCCCTTCGTACAGATGCGCACGCCGGGTTTCGGCGACAGCGACTGGACGCGGGTGATCAGCGAGTTGCGGCTGGCCGGCTACAAGGGCGCCATCGACATCGAGGGCTGGCACGATCCGGTCTATCGCGGCGACCTCGAGATCACCGGACAGGCGCGCGCGCTCGACTATCTGAAGCAATGCCGGGGAGGGAACAGCTACGTGCCCAATCCGGCTTGAGGCCAGATTCGATGTGAGGATTGGCCGGCGGGAGGAGCCGGCCGACCGAGGACGCAGATCAATTCGAAACCCTCTATCGGGAGGGGTCTAAAAGGGAGGAACGTGCATGACGACCAGAAGGACTGTTCTGCGCTCGACCGTCGTGGCGGCTGCCACGGCGCTCTGCGCCTCGATCTCTGCCTTGCCGGCGCACGCGCTCGACGCGCAATGGTGCAAGGACGTACACATCCGCTTCTTCGTCGGCGGCGCCGAGGGCGATGCCTTCGGCACCATCGTCTATAATGGCGCCAAGCAGGCGGCGGCCGATCTCGGGCCGAAGGTCGACTACATCTTCTCGCAGTGGGACGTCGAGAAGATGGTGCAGCAATTGCGCGAAGCGGTCGCGGTCAAGCCGCAGGGCATCGCCATGATGGGCCATCCGGGCGATGCCGCGATCATGCCTTTGGCCGAACAGGCGCATAAGGACGGCATCAAGATGATGTACCAGAACGTGCCGGTGCCGAAAGTGATGGCGGCGTTCGGCGGCGGCTATGTCGGCGCGCAGCAGGAGCAGCAGGGCCGCGCGCTCGGTGTTGAGGCGTTCAAGCTCGGCAAGCTCAAGGCGGGCGACAAGGCGATCATGATCGGCCCGTTCGAGAACGAGAATCGCGGCGCGCGCGAGCGCGGCACGGTGGCGGCCCTGAAAGAAGCCGGCGTCGAGGTGATCCAGTTGTCCTCACCGCCGAGCGGCGAATGGGCGTCGGATCCCAACCTCGCCATTCCGGTGATCACGGCGGCGCTGCTCAACCACCCCGACGTCAAGGCGGTCGGCTACCCCGGCGGCCAGATGCTCGGCAATGTCGCGACCTACATGCAGGCGGCGGGCCGCAAGCCCGGCGACATCTTCAATTTCGGCTTCGACACCAGTCCGCAGATCGTCGAAGGCTTCAAGGGCGGCTGGGTGCAGCTGACGGCCGACCAGCAGCCGTTCCTGCAGGGCTATCTGCCGGTTCTCAGCCTCTGCCAGCAGGTGGTGCTGGGGCTGGCGCCGATGAATGTCGACACCGGCGCCGGCTTCGTCACGCCGCAGAACTACGAGATCGTCTCCGAACTGGCCAAGCAGGCATTGCGTTGACCTCCCAAGCCGCCGGCCGGGATTATTGCCCGGCCGGCGAGATGACCGGCAGACAGACAATTCCAGCGAGGATCGCATGGGCGAACGCATCATCGAACTGCGCGACATCAAGAAATCCTATGGCCAGGTCTATGCGCTGGGCGGGGTCAACCTCAGCGTCGACCGCGGCGAGGTGGTCGGCCTTATCGGCGACAACGGCGCCGGCAAATCGACGCTGATCAAGATCCTGTCAGGCGTGGTCAAGCCGACCAGCGGCGAGATCCTGGTGCGGGACAAGCCGGTCACCGGGTGGAGCGCGGCGCGCTCGCGCGACGCCGGCATCGAGACGGTGTTCCAGGACCGCGCGCTGGCCGTGCAGCAGACGATCGTGCGCAACATCTTCATGGGCCGCGAACTGACCAGCTTCATGGGCTGGCTGAAGGTCGACAAGGAGATCGAGGAGGCGAGCCGGCTGATGCGCGAGATCGGCTTCACCTCGAAAGTGTTCACGCCGCACTCGATCGTCGGCCAGCTTTCCGGCGGCGAACGCCAGGGCGTGGCGATCGCACGCGCCATCTACAAGCAGGCGGAACTGATCATCCTCGACGAGCCGACCACGGCCCTGTCGCTGACCGAGACCGCCAAGGTCTTCCATTTCGTGCGCCAGGTGCGGGCGAGCGGCCGCTCGATCCTGTTCATCGGGCACAACATCCACCATGTCTTCGACATCGCCGACCGCTTCGTCGTGCTCGACCGCGGCAAGGTGGCGCTCGCGGCCAACCGCAACGAGGTCAAGTCGGCAGAAGACCTCATCAACTTCATGGAAGACGTAGCACACCCCGGCGGATTGCCGGGACTGCACGAGGGCGCGGAGCAGGGAGCGCAATGAGCAAGGCGATGGAACCCGATCTGCAAACTCCTCTGGGAACGGCAAGCGGCCAGGCAGCCAAGAACCCAGCCAAGGAATGGAGCCATCCGTCCAACCACTGGCTGCGCGGCTTCGTCATCGACAATCGCGCATCGCTGGGCACGCTCGCCGTGTTCATAGTCATGATGGCGGTGTTCATCATCGCCAACCCCACCGTCTTCACCACCTGGTATCTCTACAGCTCCGTGCTGACGACGCTTCCCGTCGCACTATTCGTGGTCGTGCCGCTGGTCTTCGTCGTCACCTGCGGCGAGATCGACCTGTCATTTCCGGCGACAATGGGCTTTGCCTCCTGGGTCTTCGCGCTGGTCGTGCAGGCCGGCTACGATCCGTTTATCGGCATCGCGGCGGCGCTCGTCACCGGCACCCTGCTCGGCTTCCTGGTCGGCTCGCTGGTCGTCTATGGCGGCCTGTCGTCGCTGATCGCCACGCTCGGCATGAACTTCCTGCTGCGCGGCCTGATCCAGATCATCAACGAAGGCAAGTCGACGGCGCTGACCGGCCTTGCCGACAGCTCGGCCTACAAGATCTTCTCCAGCCAGGTCTGGGGCATCCCGGTACAGATCTTCTGGGCTATCGCCTTCGTCGTGTTCTCGGCTCTGCTCTACAACCGGCACCGCTTCGGCGCTCAGGTGAAAGTGGTCGGCGACAATCCCGACAGCGCCAGGCAGATGGGTATCGACGTCAAATGGGTTCGGGTGAAAGTGTTCGTCTTCGTCGGCATCGGCGCGGCGATCGCCGGCACCTTCTCGGTGATGATCAATTTCACCTGGTGGCCGACGGCGGGCGACGGCTATCTGCTGCCGGTGCTGGCCTCGGTGTTCGTCGGCGGCACCCCGACCTGGGGCGGCATCGGCACGGTGGTCGGCGGCGCGATCGGCGCAGTTACGGTGTCGTTCATCCAGACCGGCGTGGTGGCGGCGGGCCTCAGCGGCTTCTACGTGCAGTTCTTCAACGGGCTGATCATCATCCTGTCGCTGCTCGGCCATAAGTGGAACCAGGCGCGGTACAGGTAACTCACCCGAAGTCAGAGCCTGGAACCAACTGTCGTCAGCGCCCTAGCGCCAGTCAAACAGTGGCGTCTCGCTCAGCGGTGTTTCTTCCGCAGCGGGGGCTTCAGCCTTTTCTTTCCGAAGTGCTGCCTCTAGAATTATTTTCGCATCTTCCAGCGCGAGCAAAAATTCATCAAGGCACTCGCGAAGTTCATTTTTTGAGAGAAGCTCAAAATCACCGCGTCTCCAGACCAGAGGCTGGCGCTTAGATGCATCACCTTTCCCAACTTTTGGGAAGCAGAGAAATTCGCCAGGAGATTTTCTAAAGTCGGTAAGCGAGAAGACCGCGTCTTCGAAAATTGTGGCAAGCAGACGCATTTGCCATTTGGTCAGCGGGAAATTCGCCCAACCCACAGTGAAAATGGGAACCTGTAGTCCATTCTCAACGATGGTAATCAGGGGCTTGACGGGAACGACAAGACCCTTACCAACTCGAAATGGTTCAACTATTTCGTCAAAACAGGGCTTGCCGAAGTAGCCTCTTTTTTCATCGTAGTCATAAAATGCCGTAACATATTCGGCGACAATGCCGCGACTATTTGCGCGCCCTTTGGACATTGCTGCGATTAACGCTGTTCGCCGATCTAACCCATAAACAATTCGATCTCGAATAATCGGCGACGCTGCAGAATATGTGGTGGTCGGAACACCCGTTGCGAACCTGACGAGTTCCTTGGTAGTTCGAACACGATCAGGGAAAACGTAACGAACCCAATTGTGAGCGTAGGGAGGCCTGCTAAGTTTGCTTATCTGCACGAGCGTTCCTCATTAATGTCGGGTTTGCCTTAAAAAGTATCGCTGAATGAGATCGTTGGTTATCTCCATTCCAGGATTGCTCCTCCCCGAAGCATTATACACTAGGTCCCACGGTCCACCTTTTTCGTGAGACATATTAACGAGTTTAGTTGCCCCCAAACGCATGTATTTATCAATCAGCGGATGCAAGAAAGTTTCATCCGAACTACTCATGGTTTCGTACACTGGCGCTCTCTTTAGAGAGTTTAAGTCTAATCTCGTGGCCCTTGCACTAATATCCGAAGCTCCAAATCGCTTAAACTCTGAGTATATTTCTCTAATTACTGGACCATAGTCCCAGGCTTCTATCTTTGCATCAATTAATGGCCTATCAAAATTTGCCAGATATGTAGAATGCAAAAAATAGATTATCTTGTTGATTTCAAGATTCGTAATTCCAAGCCCCTCGGCGTCCGCACGATCAAGCACCAAATTTGCAATATATCGTGAGTCGTAAGCCATGCAAGCGATTGTACCCCATTTGTTCCTTTAGGACAAATCGATAAGCTCTCACACCGGCGCGACAAACCCGTCCAGCACCCGCTTCTGGCCGGCCTTGTCGAAATCGATGGTGAGCTTGTTGCCGTCGATGGCCGCGATGTTGCCGTTGCCGAATTTCTGGTGGAAGACGCGGTCGCCGACATTGAAGGCGGACGGCGTGTCGGCGACGGATTTGGCCACCAGCTCGCCTTCGATGGTGCGGCCTTTCACGCTGGTGCGGCCGGCGCCGTAGCCTGAATCGGTCTCGCCATAACCGATACGCTCGACCTGGTGGCCGGAGCGCGTGCCCCAGTTGCGGTCGGTCGCCTCGGTGCGGTTGGCCTGCGCGCGCTGCCAGCCGGGCGTGGCATAGGTGTTGGAGAAGCTGCCCTGGTCCTTGGCGCCGATATTGTCGAAGCGCGAGGCGCCGTAGGGATTCTGTCGTCCGCCGCCGCGCCCGGAAGCGAACGAGCCGCCGCCATAGGGATTGCCGTAGCCGCCGTAGCTGTTGCCGCTGTCGGCGATATCGATATGGGTTTCGGGCAATTCGTCGACGAAGCGCGACGGGATCGTCGATTGCCACAGGCCGTGAATCTGGCGGTTGGAGACGAACCAGATATGCAGGTTTTTCTTGGCGCGCGTCAGGCCGACATAGGCGAGCCGGCGCTCTTCCTCGAGGCCGGAGCGTCCGCCTTCATCCAGCGCGCGCTGATGCGGGAACAGGCCTTCCTCCCAACCGGGCAGGAAGACGGTCTCGAATTCGAGGCCCTTGGCCGAATGCAGCGTCATGATCGAGACCGCATCTTGCGACTCGCCCTGCTCGGCCTCCATCACCAGCGCGACATGCTCGAGGAAGGAACGTAGCGATTCATACTCCTCCATGGAGCGGATCAGCTCCTTGAGGTTTTCCAGCCGCCCGGGCGAATCCGCCGAACGGTCGTTCTTCCACATGTCGGTGTAGCCGCTCTCCTCCAGGATGGTCTCGGCGAGCTCGGTGTGCGGGGTGGTTTCCAGCGCCTTCTGCCAGCGCTCGAAATTGGCTGCGACCTCGCGCAGCGCCGCACGCGGCTTCGGCTTCAGCTCGTCGCTTTCGGCAAGCGTCGCGGCGGCCTCCAGCATCGGGATGCGCATGGCGCGGGCCGTGTCGTGGATCTGACGGATGGTGGCTTCGCCGAGCCCGCGCTTCGGCACGTTGACGATGCGCTCGAAGGCAAGGTCGTCGCCGCCATTGGCGACGACGCGGAAGAAGGCAAGCGCGTCGCGGATTTCCAGGCGCTCGTAGAAGCGCGGGCCGCCGATGACGCGGTAGTTCAGGCCGAGCGTGATGAAACGGTCTTCGAAGGCGCGCATCTGGAAGGAGGCGCGCACCAGGATCGCCATGTCGTTGAGATTATGCTTCTGCCGCTGGTAGGCCTCGATCGCGTCGCCGATGGCCCTGGCCTCTTCCTCCGAGTCCCAGGCGGCGTGGACGTGAACCTTGTCGTCCTCGGGGTCGTCGCGGTCGGTGAACAGCGTCTTGCCGAAGCGGCCCTCATTGTGGGCGATGAGGTGCGAGGCCGCGCCCAGAATATGCGCGGTGGAACGGTAGTTGCGCTCCAGCCGGATGATGGTGGCGCCCGGAAAATCCTTGTCGAAGCGCAGGATGTTGTCGACCTCGGCGCCGCGCCAGCCATAGATCGACTGGTCGTCGTCGCCGACGCAGCAAATATTTACGCTCACGGGCTGTTCCGCGCCTGCCGGCGCGGGCCCTCCGCGGGGGCCTCGCAACGGCTCGGACGCCCAGTCGGGCTTGCGGCCTTCGGCCGAAACGTCCCATTCATCGCTGCGGGCTAACGGCTCCTCTCCGGGAACTGGTGGTCTGTAGTGACCACCTTCTGTTCTATCGATAGTCGATTTCGATGCGCTCGGTGCGCGGCCGCCCGGGGCCCCATTTCTCGGAGTCCCTGGCCTCTGCGCCAGGAGCCTTAGCCACATATACTGCGCGGTGTTGGTGTCCTGGTATTCGTCGACGAGGATGTATTTGAACTTGCGGTGGTAGTCCTTCAGCACGTCCGGATAGGCGCGGAAGATGCGGATCGGGTGATAGAGCAGGTCGCCGAAGTCGCAGGAATTCAGCGTCTGCAACCGTTCCTGGTAGGCCTTGTAGAGTTGGCGGCCCTTGCCGTTGCCGAAGCTGCGCGCATCGCCTTCCGCTATTTCGTCCGGGCCAAGGCCCTTGTTCTTCCAGTTGTCGAGCATCTGGGCGAAGGTCTTGGCCGGCCAGCGCTTGTCGTCCAGCCCTTCGGCCTGGATCAACTGCTTGATCAGCCGCACCACGTCGTCGGTGTCGAGAATGGTGAAGTCCGATTTCAGCCCGGCCAGCTCGGCGTGGCGGCGAAGCAGCTTCACGCCGATCGAGTGGAAGGTGCCGAGCCAAGGCATGCCCTCGACATTGCCTTCGCCGATCAGGATGCCGATGCGCTGCTTCATCTCGCGCGCGGCCTTGTTGGTGAAGGTGACAGCCAGGATCTGCGAGGGGAAGGCCCTGCCGGTGGCAAGGATATGGGCGATGCGGGTGGTGAGCACCCGCGTCTTGCCGGTGCCCGCGCCGGCCAGCACCAGAACCGGGCCTTCGGTGGTCTCGACGGCGAGACGCTGCTCCGGGTTCAGGCCCTTGAGATAATCGGGCACGCCGTTCTGGCCGCTGCGCGCCGCCATGGCGCGCGCGGCTATGCCGGATGGAGCCGCTGCCGGCCGCGCATTCGGTTCATCAAAAAAAGGCATGTCCTCGGAAAAGCCCGACATCGCCCCCGAATGTAGTGATTCGGCAGCGAAAGACCAGAACTGTCTACGTTTTGTTCTAGTTTCGCGTGTCTGGCCCCAACTTGACAGCCGGAGCGGGTGAGGGAAAGCTGCCGGCAGGGCAGGGACGGCTCGCCGTCGCCTCAGAGCGGCCGCGAAGGCGCAACAGTCGAAGGAGCACCGTCTTGGCTGTCACCATCACCTCCCTCGTCCTTTTCCTCATCGGTCTCATTCTCGGCGGCGGCGGCATCTGGCTCATCGCGCTGGGCGGCAGCTGGTACTACCTGATCGCGGGTCTGGTTTTTCTGATTACCGCCTGGCTGTTGTTCAGGCGCAGGTCGACCTCGCTCTGGCTCTACGCGCTGTTCGTGCTCGCCACTTTGTGCTGGGCAGTCTGGGAAATCGGCTTCGACTGGTGGCAGCTCGGTCCGCGCGGCGGCGTCATCGTGCTCGTCGCCTTATGGTTGCTGACGCCGTGGGCAAGGCGGGGGCTGCGGGGGCCGGACGGACGCGCGCCGCTGATCCTGGCCGTGCTCGCCTCGCTCGCGGTCGCCGGTTATTCGATGACCGCCGATCCCATGGATATCGGCGGCACGCTGGGCACCGAAAAGGCGGCGACGGCCGCCAATCTCGGCGGCGACATCCCGGCCGGCGAGTGGCAGTTCTACGGCCGCACGCCTTTCGGCCAGCGCTATTCGCCGCTCGACCAGATCACGCCGGACAATGTCGCCAAGCTGCAGCCGGCCTGGACCTATCGCACCGGCGACGTGAAAGGCCCCGACGATATCGGCGAGACGACCTATCAGGTGACGCCGCTGAAGATCGGCGATGCGCTGTTCATTTGCACGCCGCATAATTTCGCCATCGCCATCGATGCCGCGAGCGGCAAGGAGAAGTGGCGCTACGATCCGAAGATCAAGCTCGACCCCAACCGCCAGCACCAGACCTGCCGCGGCGTGTCCTATTATGCCGATACCAAGATCGCCGCCGGCCAGCCTTGCGCCGCGCGCATCTATCTGCCGACCTCCGACGCCCGGCTGATCGCGCTCGATGCCGCGAACGGGCAGGTGTGTCCGTCCTTCGCCGAGGCCGGCACGCTGAACCTGATGGCCAACATGCCCTATCCGAAGTCGGGCTATTACTATTCGACGTCGGCGCCACTGATCGTCGCCGGCAAGATCATCGTCGGCGGCGCGGTCAACGACAATTATTCGACCGAGGAACCGTCCGGCGTCATCCGCGCCTTCGACGCCGGCACCGGCGCGCTGCTATGGAATTGGGATTCCGGCAATCCGGACGTGACGACGCCGCTGCCCGCCGGGCAAACCTACACTCACAACTCGCCCAACATGTGGTCGACGGCGAGCGCCGACGAGAAGCTGGGACTGCTCTACGTTCCGCTCGGCAACCAGACGCCGGACCAGCTCGGCATGGGCCGCAGCGCCAATGTCGAGAAATTTTCCTCCTCGATCACCGCGCTCGATCTCAACACCGGGCAATTGCGCTGGGTACGGCAGACCGTGCATCACGATCTGTGGGACATGGACGTGCCGGCGCAGCCGTCGCTGGTCGACATCACCACGGCGAGCGGCGTCGTGCCGGCGCTGGTCGGGCCGACCAAGCAGGGCGATCTCTACGTGCTCGACCGGCGCACCGGCGAGCCGATCATTCCGGTGAAAGACGTGCCGGCGCCCGGCGGCGCGATCGAGGGCGATCATGCCTCGCCGACGCAGCCGGCCTCGGACCTGTCCTTCAATCCCAAGCCGCTGACCGGCGCCGACATGTGGGGCATCACCATGTTCGACCAGCTGGCGTGCCGGATCGAATTGAAGAAGCTGCGCTATGAGGGACGCTACACACCGCCCTCGCTGCAGGGCTCGCTGATCTATCCCGGCAATTTCGGCGTCTTCAACTGGGGCGGCGTCGCGGTCGATCCGGTGCGGCAGGTGATGTTCGGCATGCCGACCTACCTCGCCTTCACCTCGAAGCTCATCCCGCGCACGGAGGTGCCGCCGCCGGGCGATACCAAGGGCAGCGAGCAGGGGCTGAACCGCAATGAAGGCGCGCCTTACGCGGTGGTGATGGGACCGTTCCTGTCGCCGCTCGGCATTCCCTGCCAGGCGCCGCCCTGGGGCTATGTCGCCGGCGTCGACCTCAAGACGGGAAACATCGCCTACAAGCACCGCAACGGCACTGTCTACGACATGACGCCGCTGCCTTTGCTGCTCAAGGTCGGCGTTCCCGGCATCGGCGGGCCGATGATCACGGCGGGCGGCGTCGCTTTCCTAGGCGCCGCGGTGGACGACTATCTGCGCGCCTACGACCTCACCACCGGCAGGCAGCTGTGGCGGGCGAGGCTGCCGGCGGGCGGCCAGTCGACGCCGATGACCTATACGGTGGCCGACGGCCGCCAGTTCGTCGTCATCGTCGCCGGCGGCCACGGCTCGGTCGGCACCAAGCCAGGCGATTACGTGATGGCCTACACGCTGCCGAAATAGGACAAGGCGAGGCCGGCCTGCTACGAAAGCAAGAAGCCGGCCAGCAGGACGGTCAGGAGAAGCGACGCGGGTACGGCGAGAAGCCAACGAGCCTCCAGGACACTGTTCCGATAGTCTTTCATTTTCTCGCTCCAACCTTTTAAGACGGCTCCAGCGCGTAACCCGCCAGCGCTGGAGCCTCTGCTTTGTGCTCAACCGCTGTAGCGGGAGCTTCCGGCAGTGGGTCAACGGAGGGTCGGTTGGTTCGTTCCTGGCGCAAGTCCCCAGTCGGGCTATCGGTTCCGACTGAAGTCGCACATCACAAGCATTGGTCCCAAGGACGAAACATATAGCCCACTATCTCATTGTGTCCCCGACTGGCGGACATGAGTCCCTTCATCGCCAGTTTATGGATGCCCGTCACCCCCAGGATGGCGGGCATCCGTTAGGGGCGGGCAAGAGGTGGACGGTGTCGATTTCCAATGAGTTGCGGGACGTCAGCATCCGTTACGAGTGCCGTAACTGCCACTCGCCGATCCATCAAAACCGGTTCATGGTTCAAGGCGGTAAGCATCTTCAGGTACGATGACTGCAAGACCAAATTGCGCCTTGGCTACTCGGCTAAGCTGGCCCTTTCCAAAGGCACTGCCAGTCGGCGTAGGTCGGGAGCTCTCGCCGACATTTTGGACAATGGTCGCGGCGGCATCGACGTTGATGACCTGATCGCACTGTCCTTTGTCACGTCGGATGAGCGTTGAGGAAAATACGAAATGGGACCGGAGGCGTCAGCGATAATGATTTTGCTTTCGTGCAGTCCGGGGTGGGCTTGTCGGCCGCTCGAAATCGCGCCTCAAATCTACTCCGCCGATGAATGCAGAGCGGCCTTGGCGGATCGTTTGGCTAAGTCCCCTGTCGGCGAAGTTATTGGCCGATGCAGGGAGGTTGACGCCACGGTTACCGATTCGCCGCCGCCTGGATATTCCGCCCTAACAGTCACCCGAGGCACAAAAACTACGAACTATCTTGTTCCCCATAAGGTGGACTAATCGATTTCGCCGGTGGGAGGCCTTCGGTCGCCAGAAAGCGGATCAGCTTTGCCGTCGAAAGGCCGAGCCGTTCAAAACCGGTTCGGAATGCTTCAAAGCCCGAGATGACCCCGCAAGCTGGGCACCTGATCCAGCACCTGGTTGGTCAGATCAGGGCCGGCGGCAACCTCGGCCTGCTTGATCAAGGTCTCGCCGGCCTGACGGATCTGCGCCATGTCGAGGCCGGACGCCTTGAGCGCGGCGATGCCGTTGATCAGCGCGCCGGCCTTTTCGCCGAGCACGCCGCCCAGCGCGCCCTGCAGCGACGACAGAAGTCCGCCGCCCGAATTGGCCGTCGCGCCGGCGGCCATCACGTCATATTTCTGGGCCAACTCACCGGCGCCGGGGATCTGGTCGAAGAAGGACGAAATGCTGGTGCCTTCAGCCTCATGCTCGAGCACGGAAAAAATGGTGCCGACAACCTTCTCGGTGGTCGGCTCGTCGAGGCCGGCCTTCGAGGAAACGGTGTTGATGATATCCTGGATGTTCATGGCATTCCCCTTTTCGTCATTCGTTTCGGTAGGGCGCTCAGGCAACTTCACGTCCTAATGTGACAGCACCATCAAGCCTTTCGGAAATGACCAAAATGTGATGAATCGCGCTGGCTTGTCGGCGCGACGGCGGGTTGGCTCCACCAGGGTTCCGCCCATATGGGTCGTCACCGGGGCGTGACTGGACCATGCGATACTCGACCCTATCTTGCGGTCCACCGCCAACCGTCGAGGAAAATCATGACCAGCCCCGTTGCCAAGCCCGTCGTCACGCAGCCTGTCATCACGCAGGCGATGATCGATGCCTATGACGAATACACGCATCTGACGCTCGACCGCCGCCGCTTCATGGAGCAGTTGACGAAGCTGGCGGGCTCTGGTGCCGCGGCGGCCGCGATCGCGCCGATGCTGGCCGCCAATTCCGCTCAAGCGGCGATCGTCGCCGAAGACGACAGCCGCGTTAAGGGCGAGGACATCACCTATCCCGGCTCACGCGGCGAGATGAAGGGCTATCTGGTCAAGCCCGCGAACCAGTCAGGCAAGCTCGGCTGCGTCATCGTCATCCACGAGAACAGGGGGCTGAACCCGCATATCCGCGATGTCACCCGGCGCGTGGCGCTGGAGGGGTTCATCGCGTTGGCGCCGGACTTCCTGTCGCCGCTTGGTGGAACGCCCTCCGACGAGGACAAGGCGCGCGACATGTTCACCAAGCTCGACGTGGCCAGAGTCGCCGCCGACGGCGTGGCGACGATCGCCTATCTCAAGGGCCTCAAGGACGGCAACGGCAAGGTCGGGGCGGTCGGCTTCTGCTGGGGTGGCGGCGCGGTGAACCAACTCGCTGTCCATGCGCCCGACCTCAGCGCCGGCGTCGCCTATTACGGCATGCAGCCCAAGGCCGAGGACGCTCAAAAGATCAAGGCGCCGCTGCTGCTCCACTATGCCGGGTTGGACGAACGCACCAACGCCGGCATCGACACCTACAAGAAGGCGCTCGACGCCGCCCATGTCGAATACAAGGTCTATGTCTATGAGGGTGCCAACCACGCCTTCAACAACGACACCTCGGCCGCGCGCTATGACAAGAAGGCCGCCGATCTCGCCTGGGGCCGGACGATTGCTTTCCTGAAGGAGAAGCTGGCATAGCCGAGCGGTCCAGAGCAATTCCAGGAAGAGTGACGAACGGCAACCTTTCAAAATCCCTGTGTCGGGTAACCAGGGCGTTTCACCGTTTCACGGAACGGCGCCGGGGATTGGCTGAAGCCGCCCCAACCTCGTCATTCTATGGCGGAGCAAGGAGCGAAGCGACGCGGCGCAGACCATAGAATCTATGCCGTGACTTGGAAGCGCCGCCACGGTGCGGAATTCTGCTCCGTTGCACGCCTTGGCGAAGGTAACGGCATGGATTCCAGGGTCTTCGCGACGGAGCTTCGCTCCTGCTCCGCCCTGGAATGACGATCGCGATGGGCATTTCGGCCAATCTCCAACGCATACCACTTGCCAACGCAAACAGAGCTGATCGGTCAATCTCTGTGCAGTGCCACTAGGCATTTGCTGCGGGTTTGTGGAAAGCCACCCCGGCGATCACCAGCGCAATGCCAAGGCAATCGGTGAGGCTTGGTACCTGGCGCAGCACGATGACGCCGATCAGCGTTGCGGTGAGCGGCAGGAGCGAGAGCATCAATGCGAAGCTCGCGCGCGGCAACCTCGCCATGGCGAGTTGGTCGCAGATGTAGGGGATGACCGAAGAGCAGATGCCGACGCCGATCGCGGCGCCGAGCAGCTGCTGCGACGCGAAGGCGGGCAGCGCCTCGCGAAAGCCGATGGGCAACACGATGAGGAAAGCGACCGCCATGGCGGCGCCGAGGCCGGCGATGCCGATGCCTGCCTGGGCGACGCGGTGACCGATCACGATGTAGCCGACGAAGAGGGCGCCGTTCAAAAAGGCCCAGGACAAGCCGACCGGATCGCTGGACCATTTCACGTCGATGAGAAGCAAGGTGCCGACCACGGCAACAGTGAGCGCGGCAAAGTTGCGCCGGCTGCGCATGCCGACCAGGGCGACCGCGATCGTGCCGACGAATTCGATCGCCGCAACCAGCGAGATCGGCAGCCGGTCGAGCGCCAGATAGAACGAGCAATTCATCACCGCCAGGCAGATGCCGAATGCGAGCAGCAGAAGTCGTTGAGCGCGATCGGCGCCGGCGAAAACGCGCCAGGGCCTGGTCAATGGGGCGAAGATGAGAGCGGCGGTGGCGATGCGCAGCCAGGCCATGCCGAGCACGCCGACCTGAGCGAAAAGCAGCACGGCGAAGGCCGGCCCGAGATAATGGAACACGGCGCTGACGCAGAACCAGACATGCGGCGGCAACGCGTTGGCCATTCCAGCAAGCATGGTGGGGCCGGCGAGAGCGGGGTGCGCATCGGCGGCGGCCCGGTTTGCAGCTGGAATTTGCGTTTGCGTTTTCATGTGAGCATTATCGCAGGCGAAACTCGTGGATTACATGTGTGATGAATGGCCTGATTGACGGTCTGCTTTCTGATGGAAGAGGTTTGGCTTGAAAAACCTTCGAAGTGAAAATGTCGATCTGGACGCGATCGATCTGAAGCTCCTGCGGTTCCTGGAAAAGGATGCGCGCATCAGCACGGCGGAACTGGCGCGCGCGGTCGGGCTGTCGGCGCCGAGCGTGGCGGAGCGCATCCGCAAGCTGCAGGATAACGGCGTGATCGAAGCCTATACGGTCAGGATCAATCCCGCCGCTCTCGGCATGAAGCTGTCGGCATGGCTCAGAATCCGGCCGGTGCCGGGACAGCTTTCCGTTGTGGCGGACATCATCCGCGAGCTGCCGGAAATCGCGCAATGCGATCGGGTAACCGGCGAGGACTGCTTCATCGCGCTCGCCCATGTCGGCTCGGTCAGCGAGCTCGAGCGGGTGATCGACCGAATTATTCCCTATGCGATGACCAACACCGCTATCATCCAGTCGTCACCGGTCAAGCCGCGCTCGCCGCTGGGCGGGTTCAAGCAGCCATGATTCGGCGGTTATGACTCGGCAGCTATGGCTGGTCAGGGAGGATGAGGCAGCGACGATGGATCAAGCGTGGCCGCGCTTCATGCGCGCCTGCTTCAGAATCATGCGCCAGCGGATCATGTCGAACGGGATGGGTTCGTTGTTGTTGGCGATGTGGAAGATCTCATTGTTGACGTTCTTCAGCGATCGCCAGAAATCATAGTCGGTGATGCGTGGATCGGCCGCCAACCGTTCCACTTCGACCTTGATGTCGGTTTTCATGCACTGTCCTCGCACCGCATTCCGCCAGCCGCCCCCGCGCAAACCCGGTACGGCGGTTTTCGAACGCGCCAGTGAGTCGTTCAACGGACTCAACCGACTTGTTCACGTTAAAGCCTTGGTAAGGTTAACGCGGGCGTCCGAGTTTTCAAGCGCCCTTGCGCTTGATGCCGATCGAGCGGCCGGCGCGCTCCGGCATCGGCAGGCCGGCATGGGCGATGCGCATGGCCTCGACCTGGGCCATCACATCGGCGGGGAAGGGAGCGACCTTCGGTCCTTCCATGTCGACATGCAGCGACAGCGATTCGGACGTCGCCGCCAGCCAGCCGTCGACGTGGCGGATTTCCTGATAAGCACGCAGCCGCTTCTCGTCATGATCGATCAGCTGGAACGAGACGTTGACCTTGTGGTCGAGGTGCAACTCCTGCACGTAGCAGACGTGAACTTCGGCCGTGTAGATGGTAAGGCGTCGCTCCTTGGCGTAGTTCGGCCCCATGCCCATCAGCTCGAACGCCTGGTCCGAGCAGCGGTCGAACAGCACGTTGTAATAGGCCATGTTGAGATGGCCGTTATAATCGATCCATTCCTTCTCGATGGCCATTGGGCCGGAAATGATCGGTGCGGGGATCGTCATTTTGGTTTCCTCGATGGTCGCTGCACAGGGCGGACGGACGGCTACGGTGAAGTCGCTGAGCTAATCGCTTGGCACTTTTCCTAGGATTGCTTTAGGCATCATTCATAGCTGCACTACAAGCGCGGCCGCTGGTCCATTCGCGGAGGAAATCATGGCTTTGAGCGACCTCAACCCCGTCGAACGCAATGAGGAAGGCATCGCCGCAGTGCTCGGCATTCTCAAGCAGCGCTTCGGCGAGCGCTTCCAGACCGGCGAGGCGATACGCGGCCAGCACGCGCACACCACCACCTACATTCCGACCCAGGCGCCGGACGGCGTGGCTTTCGTCGAAACGACCGCGGACGTGCAGGAGATCGTGCGCGCCTGCGCCGCACACCGCGTGCCGGTGATCGCCTTCGGCGTCGGCTCCTCGCTCGAGGGCCACACCAATGCGCCGGGTGGCGGCATTTCCATCGACACGTCGCGCATGAACCGGATCCTCGCCGTCAACCCGCAGGACCTTGACTGCACGGTCGAGCCCGGCGTGACGCGCGAGGACCTCAACCGGCACCTGCGCGACACCGGTCTGTTCTTCCCGATCGATCCTGGCGCCAATGCGTCGCTGGGCGGCATGGCGGCGACCAGGGCGTCCGGCACCAACGCGGTGCGCTACGGCACGATGCGCGAAAACGTGCTGTCGCTGACCGCCGTCATGGCCGACGGCGAGACGGTGACGACAGGCAAGCGGGCGAAGAAAAGCTCGGCCGGCTACGACCTGACGCGGCTTCTGGTCGGGTCGGAAGGCACGCTTGGCGTCATCACGTCGCTGACGCTGAGGCTGCAGGGCATTCCGCAGGCGATCTCCGGGGGCGTCTGCCCGTTTCCGAGCCTGGAGGCAGCCTGCAACACGGTGATCGCGACCATCCAGATGGGCATCCCGGTGGCGCGCATCGAACTGGTGAACGCGCTGCAGATGCGGGCGATGAAGAACTATTCCAAGCTCGACTATCCGGAGAGCCCGTGCCTGTTCGTCGAGTTCCATGGCAGCGACGCCGGCGTCACCGAGCAGGCCGAAACGTTCGGCATGATCGCCGAGGAGCAGGGTGGCGGGCCGTTCCTATGGACCAGCGTCGCGGAAGAGCGGACAAAGCTCTGGAAGGCGCGGCACGACGCCTACTGGTCGTCACTGACGCTGCGCCCCGGCGCCAAGGGGCTGTCGACCGACGTCTGCGTGCCGATCTCGCGGCTTGCCGAATGCGTCACGGAGACCGAAGCCGACATTGCCGAGATGGGGCTGATCGCGCCGATCGTCGGCCATGCCGGCGACGGCAATTTCCACGTGCTGGTGCTGATGGATGTCGACAACCCGCAAGAGATCGCGCTCGCCGAGAAATTCGTCGCCCGGCTCAACATGCGCGCCATCGCCATGGAAGGCACCTGCACCGGCGAGCACGGCATCGGCCAGGGCAAGGTCGGCTTCCTGCGCCACGAGCTCGGCCATGGCGTCGAGATCATGCGCACGATCAAGCAGGCGCTCGATCCGCTCAACATCATGAACCCGGGCAAGATCCTGCCGGGCGCCGGACACTAGCCATGGCCGCGGCAGAAGCTCTGCTGCCGATCGACCTGCCATCGGCATCGGCGGGCGCTCCGTTGCCGCATGTTTTCGCGGATGAACAGCGGCTGCTGGTCGCCTACATCGCCAATGGCCCCGACCCGTCCTTCGACGTCACCAGTCCGCGCTCGGTTTCAGCAGCTGCGGAGGAGGAGGCCGTCGCAATCCTGACGGTGGACCCTTATGTCGCATTCCAATTCGGCCCGCCAAACGACGAGGCGCTCAGCGGGCATCGCCTCTACGCGCTCGGCCTGCAGCCATATTCCGCGTTCGAGGTCCTCAATTCGTCGTGGATTGCTTCTCTGGAAAAAGCGAACCGGGTTCACCCGCGCCATGTGCCGGAGCTGTTTTTCGGTCGCCGGCACTTCATTCTCACGTTCCACGATTCGACCCTGGAATTCATTGCGCGAGATTTCCAGGTAGGCCTGCGAAAGGGAGCGGTGTTGAAGGCTATGATCGAAGCGATGAACGACTGATCGACCCGCCGCGGCGCCTTGCGGTCGCTTATTCCTGTGCCCCTTCGGCCAGCTTCTGCAGCATCGGCCGTGTCGGCGCGAAGAAGGTCGTACCTGTATGCGGGGTCGAGAAATCGAGCAGCCGGTCATAGGCGCCGGGGGGCTCGCCGACATACATGCGCTGCAGCATCTTCTCGATCACCCACAGATAGCGCGTATAGCCGATGAAATAGGTGCCGAACTCGTTCTGCCCCGGACGGCCGAACGGCATGTTGTCGCGCAAAATGTCGTATTCGTTGCCGGCATCGTCCTCGATGGTGGCCAGCGATTTGTGAGACTTTCGCGGCTTGTCGTCGTCATCGATCTCGATGTTGTCGATCTTGGTGCGGCCGATGATCTCTTCCTGGACATGCGTCGGCGTCTCTTTCCAGGCTGCCATGTTGTGCAGGTATTTCTGTACGACGACGTAGCTGCCGCCGGCAAAGTCGCCGTCCTCGTCGCCGATCAAAGCAGAGGCGGGCAGGTCGAGGCCGGTCGGATTTGCGGTGCCGTCGACAAAGCCCAGGAGGTCGCGCGCGTCGAAATAGCGGAAGCCGGACACCTCGTCGGCGACGGTCACGCTGCCGGCCAGGCGGTCCAGCAGGATGCGCTCGAGCTCGAAGCACATGTCGGGCCGCTCGGCGCGGATGTGGAAGAGCAGATCGCCCGGCGTCGAGGGCGCCGAATGCGCCGAGCCCTCGATCGGCGCGAAGGGTTTCAGCTCGCGCGGCCGGCGGCCGGGCGACAGACGGTTCCAGAGCGCGGCGCCGATGCCGGCGATGCAGGACAGGCGGCCCGACAAGTCGCGGAAGCCGACATTCTTGACGAGATCGTCGAGCTCGCCCAGCACCGAAGCGACATTCGAAAGCGCGGCCTCGTCGCTGCCGACGGTCACAACAAGGAAAATCGCAGCCGTCGAGAGCGGGGCGTCAACGCTCTGCGCGTCGATCGGCACTCTGTCCCAGTTCTTGCCTGACATCGGGAACGCTCCGTATTGGGTTCGGATTTTGGGTGGTCACGAACGTGACCGGAAGGGCAGGGGATTTGCAAAAGAGATATCGCGAGCGCGAGCCTTCGCGCAACTGGAGACGTTGGCCGTTGCCGCGCGTTGAATTGCCTCTTTATCGACACGCGGATGCGGGTAGAGTGCGGCTGACTTTCAACCCGGGAAACAGATGCTCGCCCGCCTGTTCGTGATCTTCGGTGGCCTGTTCGTGCTGGTGCTGTGCGCGGCGCTGGTGGTGCCGTATTTCATCGACTGGACGGGTTACCGGGGCGATTTCGAGCGGGAGGCGAGCGCCGTCCTCGGCCGCAAGGTGACTGTGAAGGGCGACGCGACAGCGCGGCTGTTGCCGTTTCCGTCGGTGACCTTCTCGAATGTCGAGGTCGCGGGCGGGCCGGAAGGCCAGCCGGCGATGACGGTCGAGACCTTCTCCATGGATGCGGAGCTGGCGCCGTTCCTGCGCGGCGAGGTGCTGATCTTCGACATGCGGCTGGTGCACCCGAAAGCCGTCATCAATATCGCCGGTGACGGCACCGTCGACTGGACGCTCCGGCCCTCGGCTCCCTTCGATCCGGGCCAGATCGCGATCGAGAAGCTGTCGGTGAGCGAAGGGCAAATCGAACTGCGCCATGCCGCCGGCGGGCGCAGCCACCTGATCTCGGAGATCAACTCGACGATTTCGGCCAAGGCGCTCACCGGCCCGTGGCGGATGGACGGAACGCTGCGCTTCGACGGCCTGCGGGCCGACGTCTCGGCTTCCACCGGCAAGGTGGAGCCGGACGGCCAGATGCGGCTCCGGCTGAAAGCGAATCCCGATGCCTATCCGCTGATCATCGAAGCCGACGGCAATGCCGGCATCGTCAAGGGCGCCGCGGTCTATTCCGGCCAGTTCAAGATTTCGGGCGACGACAGGAATTCGGCCGAGCTGCGCGGCAACGAGGGCGAGCCGGTCAAGGTCAGCACCGGCAAACCCGACCCGGGCTTCCGGCTGAACGGCAAGTTCGCGCTCGACCACCAGAAGCTCGATGTCGACGAGTTCCGCTTCGAGACCGGGCCGCTCGACAATCCCTATACCGCCGACGGCAAGGCATCGGTCGATCTCGGCCTGAAGCCGCATTTCTTGGTCGAGGCCAGCGGGGCGCAGGTGCAGTTCGACGAGGCCGTCGGCGGGGCCGCCGGCGCCGGCTTCACGCTCGACCAGCGCATTGCGGCGTTCGAGCGGACGCTGCAGCACATGCCGAAGCCGACCATACCGGGCAAGGTCGAGGTCAGGCTGCCGGCGGTGGTGGCGGGCGACACGACGGTGCGCGACGTGCGGCTGTCGGCAGAGCCGGCCGAAGGGGGGTGGTCGGTCAAGTCGCTTGCCGCGACGCTGCCGGGCCGCACAACGCTCGAAGCCGACGGCATGTTGAGCGTCGAAGATCATTTCGGCTTCACCGGCTCGTTGCTGCTGGCCGTCGGACAGCCTTCCGGCTTTGCCGCCTGGCTGTCGAAGGATGTCGACGAGGCGATCCGCCGGCTGCCGGCGGCAGGCTTCAAGGCCAAGGTCGATCTCAGCAAGAACCGGCAGTCGTTCAGCGATCTCGAACTCATCCTCGGCAAGGCGAAATTTTCGGGCAGCATCGATTCCAGCCAGCCGGACGGCGCCAGGCCATCGGTGCTGATGCGGCTGACGGGCGGCGAGATGGATCTCGACGGGCTCGCGGCGTTCGCCTCGATCTTCATCAGCGACAAGGGCGCCAACCGCTTTTCGGATCGCGATCTCGATTTCCAGATCAAGGCGGGTCCGGTCAGCGCCGGCGGGTTCAGCGCCGACAGTGTCGATACGGCGCTGCGGCTGCGCGAGGGCCTGCTCGAGATCGACCGGCTCTCGATCGGCGGCCTGGCCGGCGCCTCGATCAGCGCCACGGGCCGGATCAAGGATTTTCCGAAGAGCCCGACGGGCAAGCTCAACGCTTCCGTGGTGGCGGTGGACCTCAAGCCGCTGATCGATGTCGCGGCCCAGCACTATCCCGGCAATGGCGCGCTCAAAGGCCTGGCCAGCCGTGCGGCGGCCTATCCCGAGCTGTTCCAGGACGCGCGCATCGATCTCTTGACCAGCGCCGCCGACAATGGCGACGGCACCACGGGCCTGGCGCTGTCGGCCCAGGGCAAGGCCGGCGGTTCGGCCTTTTCGGCTTCGCTTTCCGGCAAGGGAACCGCGGACAAGCTCTCCGAGGCGCCGGTATCGATCACCTTCAACGCCCGCAACGACAATGCCGCCACGCTGCTTGCGCTTTACGGCCTGCCGGCGCTGCCGCTCGGCATGCTCGGCCACGCCAACACCGAAGTCTCGGCGAAGGGCTCGGTCGCCGGCGGTCTCGCGACCAGCTTCAACCTGACGGCCGACGACTTCAGGGCAAGCTTCGACGGAACCGTCGCCGAGACGGCGCAAGGCGCCACCGCCAAAGGCAAGGTCAATCTTAGTGCCGCCGATATCGAGCCGTGGCTGATGACGACGGGGGTAGGCCTGCCCGGCATGGGAACGGGAACATCGACGTCGCTGGCGGCCGATGCCGATTTCGGCAATGGGCTGCTGGTGCTGAGCGGCCTCACCGGTTCGATCAACAAGGCGGCGGTGTCCGGCGACGTCAACATCGACGCCAAGGACGGGCTGCCGCATCTTGCGGGAGCGCTGGCGCTCGACGAACTCGACCTCGATCCGCTGGCGGTCTCGCTGTTCGGCGATCAGTCCTTCGCGCCCGCCAAGGGCGGATGGCCGACGACGCCGTTCAGTCAGAAGTCGACCTTGCCGTTCAACGCCGACCTCGATCTCAACACATCGGCGCTCGCCGTCGGGTCCTTCGCCAGGGCGCATGACGCTTCATTCTCGCTGAAGCTCGATCGCGAAGGCATCCACGTCTCGGAACTCAAGGCGAAGCTTTACGGCGGCGAGCTGACCGGCCTGTTCGACCTGAAGAACACGGAGGGCACCGGCCTGTTCTCCGGCCAGATGAGGCTGGCCGGCAGCGACCTTTCCGCGGTCCTGCCCGGCGCCGGCATCGGCGGCAGCGGCGATCTCTCGGCGGCCTTGTCGACCAGCGGCAAATCGGTCGATGCCATGATTGCGGCCCTGTCCGGTTCTGGCACCGCGGCGCTGAAGGGATTGAAGGTGGACGGCATCAATCCGGACGGCTTCGGCGCCATCATCGCCAAGGCCGATGCGATTGGACGCGATATCGACACGGCCAAGACCGCGGAGTTCGCGCCGCAGATCGCAGGCGAAGGCAGCTTCGCCGCTGGTGACACCGATGTGGCCTTCACCATCGCCAATGGGACACTGCGCGTGCCGCCGGTCAGCCTCGATAATCCCGGCGCGACCTTGTCCGCCGACGTGACCGCCGATCTCAACACAAGCACCGTCACGGCAAAGGGGACGCTGACCTATCGTCCCGGCGAGGAGGCACTGGTCGGTTCCGAGCCGGCCGTCAATTTCAGCCTGGCCGGTCCGCTCGGGGCCGCGCCCCAATTCGACAGTGGTCCGCTGGCGCAGTTCCTGACGCAGCGCGCGCTGGAGAAGGAGCAGCAGCGGGTCGAGGCGATGCAGGCGGCGCTTCTCGAAAAGCAGCGGCTGCGGCGCGAGGTGCGCTATTACGCGGCGCTACAGACGGAGCGCGACAAGGCGGCCGAGGAGCTGCGCCGGCAAGAGGAGGAGGCGCGGCAGAAGGCCGAGGCGGAAGCCAAGGCAAAAGCCGAGGCTGAAGCGCAGGCACAAGCGGAGGCCGAGGCAAAAGCCAAGGCGGATGAAGAGGCCAGGGCCAAGGCGGAAGCCGACGCCAGGGCTCAGGCCGAAGCCGACGCCAAGGCGAAGGCCGACGCACAGGCGAAGGCCGAGACCGAGCAGCGGGCCGTGGATGAGGCGGCCAAGGCGCAGGCCGAAGCCGATCGCAAGAAGGCGGAGCAGGAGAAGCTGGAGGCGGAGCGCAAGGCGGCCGAGCCGAAGACCGATCGGTCGCTGCCCGGTGTCAATGACGGTTCGGCGCCGGCGCCGGCAAAGCCGAAGGCCAACCCGTTCACTATCGACAATCTGTTGAAATCGCTCGACGGCGGCTGAGCTTCACGCCGCGCGTAGCGAAATCAGCCACCGCGCCTAGGACTCTTCCTGGCGCGAGAGCAGGCGCCGCAGCATCGGCTCGATGCGCGAAAGCTCGTCGAGATGCGCGGCCGACAAGTCGGCCAGGCGATCGTCGGCCAAAGGGGTGAGCTGCAGCAGCACGCGCCGGTGATCGCTCTTGTCCTGATCGCGTATGACCAGGCCGGCCTCGGCGAGGCGGTTCACCAGTTCCACCGCGCTGTGGTGGCGAATGCGCAGCCGCTCGGCAAGGTCGCCCACCGCCACCGGTCCGCCGCCTGGAAATCCTTTGATCGCTAGCAGCGCCTGGTGCTGGCGCGGCGTGAGGCCCGCCTCGTTGGCCTGGACCTGGCTGAATTCGAGAAAGCGGCGGATCAGATAACGGAACTGCGACAGCCGCTGGTAGTCGGCCTGGCTGATGGCGGGGCGTTGTTTCGGCGGCGTCATTTCCCGACTTATGGTCTTTTCGTGCAAAAGCTCAACTGGCCGTCGCAATCCCCGTCCAAAATGACGCGGCGCAGCGATTGAAACAGCCTTGCAGATTTATATCGTGTTACGATATGAAGCCACCTGAAACCGGGCGGTCTACGTGCCGTCAGAAAGTTCAGGCTCCCAAAATGAAATCCGCTCGTGCCGGCAACGGCCATCTTCGCGACTTCACGACCGATCCGCGCGTGCTGATTATTGCAGCCATCGCCGTGGTGGTGGCGACCGCCGGGCTTTTTGCCGGCATCGTGCTCCTGCAGCTCATCCGTCTTGCCACCAACATCGCCTATTTCGGCCAGTTCTCGCTGGCTGAACTAAGGCTCGAGGACACGCCGCTCGGGCTCGCCGCGGTGATCGTGCCGGTGATCGGCGCGCTGATCATCGGCCTGATGGCGCGCTTCGGCAGCGAGAAGATCCGCGGCCACGGCATTCCCGAAGCCATCGAGGCAATCCTTCTCGGACGCTCGCGGCTCGACGCCAAGGTCGCGGTGCTGAAGCCGCTATCGTCGGCGATCTCGATCGGCTCGGGCGGACCATTCGGCGCCGAAGGCCCGATCATCATGACCGGCGGCGCCATCGGCTCGCTGATCGCGCAGATGCTGCCGGTCAGCGACAATGAGCGCAAGACGCTGCTGGTGGCGGGTGCAGCGGCCGGCATGACGACGGTGTTCGGCACGCCGATCGCCGCCATCATGCTTGCCGTCGAACTGCTCCTGTTCGAATGGACGCCGCGCAGCTTCATCCCCGTCGCCGTCGCGGCAATCGTCGCGGAAGTCGAGCGCAGCCTGCTTCACCTGCCGAGCCCGATCTTTCCGTTCTCGGGCAGCATGGATTCATCGATCGCCGGGCTGGGCGGCTGGGTGCTGATCGGCATTGCCGCCGGACTTCTTTCAGGACTGCTGACGCAATTGGTCTATGCCTGCGAGGACGCCTTCCTGAAGCTGCCGATACACTGGATGTGGTGGCCGATGATCGGCGGCCTGGTGGTCGGCATCGGCGGACTTATCGAACCGCACGCGCTTGGCGTCGGCTACGACAACATCGCCAACATGCTCGACGGCCGCACCGTCGCCACCGCCGCGCTGCTGCTGCTGGTGGTGAAGGCCGTCATCTGGTCGGTTGCGCTGGGGTCTGGGACCTCGGGAGGCGTGCTGGCGCCACTGCTCATCATGGGCGGCGCGATGGGCGCGGTGCTTTCGGGTATCCTGCCCGAGGCAAGCCCCGGCTTCTGGCCGCTGCTGGCGATGGCGGCGACGATGGGCGGCACCATGCGCGCGCCGCTGACCGCGACCTTCTTTGCCACCGAGCTTACCGGCAACACGCATGTGCTGGTGCCGCTGATCGCGGCCTGCGCCACCGCGCATGCGGTCACCGTGCTGTTGATGAAGCGCTCGATCCTGACCGAGAAAGTGGCGCGGCGCGGGCATCACCTCGTGCGAGAATACCGCGTCGATCCTTTCGCCCTGACCAGGGTCAAGGAAGTGATGACCACCAAGGTCGAGAGCGTGCCGGGAACGATGACGCTACATGGCGCGGCAACCTTCCTGACGGCGCCGGATACTCGGCATCCGAGCTTCCCGGTCATCGATGAAGCGGGGCATGTGCTCGGCGTCATCGATCCGCCGGCGATCCTGCGCTGGCGCCGTAACGGCAAGCACCGCAAGGCGACGCTGGGCGAATTGCTGGCCGGCAACAAGATCACGCTGGCCTATCCGGACGAATATCTCGAAGCGCTTTCCGACAAGCTTTTGCTCGCCAATGTCTCGCATCTGCCGGTCGTCTCACGCGAGGATGAACGGCTCGTCGGCTATATCGGCTGGAAAGACATGATGCGGGTAAGGTCGAAAAAGCAGGCGGAGGAGCGCGACCGCACGGCATTGCTGAGCTTCGGCGCAAAGCGCAAGACGCAACAGAGCATCAGCGATAGCGCGGTCTAGGACGCGGCGCCGCCGCGTTTTGCCCAGGCCAGCACGTAGAGCCTCAGCGCCGATGACAGGTTCGCGTCGCGGGTCCGAGTCTCATCGATCTCCGCGACCAAGGCCGCGAGCGACAGCGAGCGCTCGGCGGCGATGGCGATGAGGTCGTCATAAAAGGGCTGTTCCAGGGAAAAGCTGGTGCGGTGACCGCGGATCGTTACCGAACGTTTCTCGACCGCGGCCATTGCAGGACTCAGCGCTCGCCAGGGTCGTCGGGTTTTTCCCGGCGATGGCCGGCCACGAATTTCTCGGCCTTCTGCGATGTCAGCCTGTCACGCTCGCGCTCTGTCTTCGAGCGGCCATGCAGCGCCCGGTTCTCGCCGGCCCGGCGTTCCTTCTCGGTGCGCGCTTTCTGCTTGCGGGCCTGGCGGAGATTGATGACCTCGCCCATGGCGACGGGCTACTTCTTGCGGAAGGCGTCGAGCGAAACGACGTCGGCGCCCTTGGCGCCGGTCTCGGCGACCGCCTGCTTCTTTTCGGCCTCGGCGGCCTTCTTCTTGTTTTCCGCCTTCTTCTCGGGGACGACGGCGACCGGTTCGGGGACCGGAGCCGCGGCCTCGTCTTCGGCGCTTTCCGTCTTGACGTCGAATTCGAGCTCGAAATTGACCGACGGATCGTAGAAGCCGCGCACGGCGGAGAAGGGGATTTCGAGCTTTTCCGGCACATCGGAGAAGGAAAGCCCGACCTCGAAGCCGGCATCCGTGACCTTGAGGTCCCAATACTGGAACTGAATGACGATGGTCATCTGCTCCGGATAGCGCTCGCGCAGCCTGGACGAGATGCGCACGCCCGGCGCGCCGGTCAGGAAGGTGATGAAGAAATGATGATTTCCCGGAAGGCCGGTGCGCGCGACCTCGGCCAGGACCTTGCGCATGACACCGCGCAGAGCCTCCTGGGCCAGAATGTCGTAGCGGATGTGGTCGTCGGCCATCTGATGGTCGGGTTCCGTTGAATCGTCCGCATAGCTGTAATCAAGCTTGAGCGCGGCGTAAACCGCATATAGGCGCAAAGCCGTGAGGCCAAGAGGGGTGCCGGCGATTTGATGGCTCAGGCGTGAGCGAGCGCAGCCTGCTTGGCGGCTGGCGATTTCCTTCTGGCGAAGGCGCCGAGAAAGGTCCGCACGCCGTTCGTGGCCGAGCGCAGCACCTCTTCCTCGGTGGGCACGCCGCCCAGCATGAAAGTGATCTGAAGCTCGGCGTTGACGAGGGCGAAGAACTGACGCGCCGCGACGTCGGGGTCGCCGATCGACAGGTAGCCGGCGAAGGCAAGCCGGGCAAAGCGCGCGGCAAGCGCCGACCAGGTACGGCCCGGGCCTTGCTCGCGCCATTCGGCAAACAGTTCCGGATAACGCTCGCCTTCGGCCTGGATCAGCTTGCGCAGGAAACGGCCGTCGCGGTTGCAGATGCAGTTGCGATTCATGCGCACGGCGAAGGCGATCAGGTCGGCTTCCAGGTCCGTGGGCTGATCGGGAAAGCTGGCGATGGTGGCGAAGATGCCGGCATTGCAGCGCTCCGTCAGGTCGCGTACGACCGCGACGAACAGCTTTTCCTTGTCGCCATGGTGGTTGTAGACGGTCTGCCGTGAAACGCCGGCCTCGGCCGCGATCAGGTCGATATTGGCGCCGGCATAGCCTTCGCGGCAGAAAACGGAAGCGGCGGCGTCAACCACCGACACGCGCTTGGCCTCGTGGCTGCGTGGCGGGAAAGTGTCAGGAGAAACGCCGTGCTTCATGAAAAATCTATATAGCGGTGATTGACGAATTGGACAAGCCCGTCTAAATTTGTGGACACAATAAAGGAAGCCCGCGCGGAAGGGGCGAAGAAATTCGCCCTTGGACGTAGGATTTCCGCGGGATGGAACGTCCTGGGTTCAGACGCCGGCATTTTGCGGCGGCAACCAGATCCGAAAGAGCCTTATCATGAGTCCCAAATTCCTCCGCATCGCGGTCGTGCTCGGCTTGTTGTCCGCGATCGGCCCATTTGCGATCGATATGTATCTTCCCGCGCTGCCTTCGATCGGCCAGGACCTGCATGCCGGCACCGCCGCTGTGCAGATGAGCCTTCTGATCTTCTTCCTGTCGATGGGTTTTGGGCAGATCGTCGTCGGCCCGATCTCCGACATGGTCGGCCGCAAGGCGCCGCTTTACGCTGGCCTCGCGCTGTTCATGGTCGGCGGCGTCGGCTCGGCGATGGCGCCGAGCATCGAGTGGCTGATCGCCTTCCGCTTTCTGCAAGGGCTTGGCGCCAGCGCCGGCATGGCGGTGCCGCGCGCCATCGTGCGCGACCTGCACACCGGCAACGAGGCCGCCAAGCTGATGTCGCTCTTGATGCTGGTGTTCTCGGTGTCGCCGATCCTGGCGCCGCTGACCGGCAGCCAGATCATCGAGAGCTTCGGCTGGCGCGCCGTGTTCTGGACGGTGACGGGCGCGGCCGCTTTGGCCACCATCCTGCTTGCCACCTCGCTCAAGGAGACGCGGCCCGTCGAAGAGCGCGCCGGCTCGTCGTTCGGCACGGCGCTTGCCGGCTACCGCTACCTGATGGGCGACCGCAACTTCCTCGGCCTTGTGGCGATCGCCGGCTTCGGCATTGCGAGCTTCTTCGTCTATCTGTCGAGCTCGTCCTTCATCCTGATCGACCATTACGGCCTGTCGCCGTCGGTCTACAGCGTCTTCTTCTCGATCAACGCGGTCGCCTTCATTGGCATGTCGCAGCTGACCGGGTTGCTGGCCGACCGCTTCGGGTTGAAGCGCGTCGTCTGGGTGGCGGTCACCGGCTATGCCACGGTAATGGTGGCGCTGTTCGCGATCATGGCGTCCGGCGTCGACCGGCTCGACGTGATGGCCGCGCTGCTTTTTGTCGGCTACGGTTTCCTTGGCCTCGTCATCCCCACCACCTCGGTGCTAGCGATGGAAGAGCATGGCGAGATCGCCGGCACGGCCTCGGCGCTGATGGGCACGCTGCACTTCGCCATCGGCGCGCTGGCAATGGGCGTCGCCGGCATCTTTTTCGACGGCACACCGTTGCCGATGGTGGCCGGCATCGCGCTGTGCGCCGTGATCTCCTTCACTCTGGCCAAGCTGACGCTCGGCCGCGCGCGCGAAGCGGTCGAAGCGCCGGCGGAGTAGGACAGCCGTTGAGAAGATAGAAAAGGCCGGGTCGATCCCGGCCTTTTTCATGTTCCTGGCGAAGCTGTTTGATCGAGGACGAAGCGCACCCGTTCATCGACCGGAGCGAGAGGCAACGGCACCAGGTCGTAGCCGAGCTCCGCATAGACGCCCGTCACCGACCGGAATGTGCGCTCGGCTTCGTCGAGCGTTTGCCGGCGCTCCTCGTCCTGAATGAAAATCTCCGGCCATGGCGGGGCGACGAAGATGCGGCGCGCGTAGCGGAATTTTTCAGCCGCGCTCGTGATGTGGTCCGGCACCGGCAGGCCGCAGAGCCTGAGATAGCCGATCGTGTCGGGCGCGCCGCGGTCGAAGAACACCCGGCCGGGCTCGGCACGAGCGGCTTGCCAGGAGCGCAGCTCCCAGGACAGCATCAGCTCGGCAAAGAGGGAGCGCTCCCGCCAGGGAAGGGCAGGGCGGCCGATGGCCATCTGGTCGCGGATGATGCCGCGCCCGGCTTCGGGCGCGGTCGCGAAGCCTTGGGCCCGCAGCGCCTCGATCAGCGTGGTCTTGCCGGAGCCGGGGCCGCCGGTCAGCACGAAAAATCGATCGGTATCGTTTTGCATCGCCTGTCCATGGATGATGGGCGGCAAGCCCGCGCATCAGGCGCCGGACGAGCCTTGGCCGTTCGGTTGGTTGGAGAAGCAAGGAGGGGAAAGGTGGAGGTTTCTGTTGCCAGGTACCTCCGAACCCCGCCTAGAAGTGCGAACCCCTAGGGCTTGATTTGAAGCGTTCGCGCCGCATTAAGCAGCGAGACGAGCTTCCGCATAGTTGTCGTTGGCAACTATAAGTTTAGCCCGATAACGGTGGTACAATGCCGGGCAAAAGTACGATCTTTACACCTTCGTCGATCCTATTTCGCCCCCAGCAAAAGCCGCTCCGTCAGCCAGAGCGGTTTTTGGTGGAGGCGCCGGGTACCGCCCCCGGGTCCGAACGGCTTATTTCATCGCCTGTTTATCGCCATAGTCGGTCAAGCCGACGAACCGTATATAGGGAGCGGCGAGGGAAAAATAAAGGCCAAAACCGGCGCTTAACCGGTTGTGCCAAACGGCAGCCAAGGGTTGACTTGCGCGCCTACTCAATCAAATCTCGCTGCCGGTGAGGAGTCTCTGACCTAGCGCACAGGTTGCGCGGCGCGCCACAACCCTCATCGATCGGATCCGTGGCGCCGACGAGGGGAAGTTTGATGGCCGACTATCTTGCGGATGTGAAGAAATATGATGCCGGCGCCAGCGCCGACGCGGTCGATAAGATCGTCAAGCATCTGGGCATTGCGCTCAGGAACCGCGATTCCTCGCTGGTGTCCTGCACCGACCCGAAGGAACTCGATCGCGTGCGGGAGAACTGGATCGGCAAGAAGCTCGGCATCGCCGATGCCGCAAAGGCGAATGCCTCGATCGAGAAGACCTGCAAGGCGATGCAGGCCGACAACACCAAGAGCCGCGTGACCTTCTATTATCTGGTTGCCAAGGATCTCGGCAAACTCGGCTCGCTCTGACGGCCGCGCTTCGGTTTGCGAAAATTGGCGCGGCAAGGCTGTCGCGTCGGATTTGAATTTACGTCACGGGGCGTCGGCGCTGCCCCTCATCTGGCTGCCGCCATCTTCTCCCCGTATAGTGACGGGGAGAAGGGAGCTGTCTTAGGCGGTTTCGCCAACCGTCAGCGTTGTAAGAAACGCGGCAACGCGGCAGCCAGCTCTTTCTCCCCGTCACTATACGGGGAGAAATGCCCGGCAGGGCAATGAGGGGCGGCGCAAACGTTTGGAAAGTGTAGTGGTGCACAAGCGCCAATGGCGCCGTTTTGGTGTGTCCGGACACCTGGCTATCGGTTATCATCGGCTATTATCCGAATCGAGGCAGAGCCGATGCGCCAATATCTCGACCTGTTGAAGCATGTGCTGGAGAATGGCATCGACCGTGGCGACCGTACCGGGACAGGCACGCGCTCGGTGTTCGGCTACCAGATGCGCTTCGACCTTTCGCGCGGCTTTCCGGTCACGACCACCAAGAAGCTGCATCTGAAGTCGATCATCCACGAGCTTTTGTGGTTTCTGGCCGGCGACACCAACATCAAATATCTCAACGATCATGGGGTCACCATCTGGGACGAATGGGCCGACGAGAACGGCGATCTCGGACCGGTCTATGGCAAGCAATGGCGCTCATGGCCGGACGGGCGTGGCGGCGAGATCGACCAGATTGCGGGCCTTTTGAAGGAGATACGCCGGAATCCCAACTCGCGCCGGCTGATCGTATCGGCCTGGAACCCGGCCGAAGTCGAGGCGATGGCGCTGCCGCCCTGCCACTGCCTGTTCCAGTTCTATGTTTCGGAAGGCCGGCTCTCGTGCCAGCTTTACCAGCGCTCGGGCGATATTTTCCTCGGCGTGCCGTTCAACATCGCCTCCTATGCCTTGCTCACCCTCATGGTGGCGCAGGTCACCGGGCTGAAGCCCGGCGACTTCGTTCACACGCTGGGCGATGCGCATCTTTATTCGAACCATTTCGAGCAGGCGCGGGAGCAACTGCGGCGCACGCCCAAGGCCTTGCCGACGATGTGGATCAATCCGGAAGTGAAGGACCTCTTCGCCTTCCGCTTCGAGGATTTCCGCCTCGAGAACTATTTCGCGGACGCGAATATCAAGGCGCCTATCGCGGTATGAGCCAGTTTTCGGCCTAGTCGATGCCGACCATGACGTCCGAGGCCTTGATCACCGCATAACCCCCTGCTTGCCCTTCTCGAGCGCGAGGTCGGCGACCGCTTGGTGATTGACACGGTGACTAACGCGTCGCCGCCGATGTCGATCTGACATGCGAAGCGGTGGCTTCCCTTGCCGATCTCGGTCACCTTACCCTTGAGGTGTTGCAGGCGCTGATCTTCATGCGTCTCTCTTTGAGCTTCGACCCTTCCGTTTTGCATTCACCGTAGGCTGAGATCGCGCCGGCGCACAATGCCGCGACGGGTGAAAAGCCTTTCCTTGTTATGTTCATACGGATATATCGATCCAAGGCTTTTGGCGGTACGGATTTGAAACCAGGGAGAGACTTCATGACGGGCAAGGGTTTCGGGTTGAAGACGATCGCCATTGGCGGTCTGGCGGCAATGCTGATGACGGCGGTGCCGGCGGCCCATGCCGACGACAAGGTCGTCGTGTTTGCCGCGGCCAGCCTCAAGGAAGCGCTCGACGCGGTCAACAAGGCCTGCGAGCCGGAAGTCGGCGAAGCAGCGACCATTTCCTACGCGGCGAGCTCGGCGCTCGCCAAGCAGATCGAAGGCGGCGCGCCGGCCGACATCTTCGTCTCGGCCGACCTCGACTGGATGAAATATCTCTCCGACAAGAAGCTGACCAAGCCTGATACCGAAGTGAAGCTGCTCGGCAACCAGATCGTGCTGGTGGCGCCGAAGGATTCCGCGGTCGAGACCAGGGTCGAGAAGGGCTTCGACCTCGCCAGGCTGATCGGCGACGGCAGGCTTGCCATGGGCGATTTCAAGGCCGTGCCGGCCGGCAAATACGGCAAGGCGGCGTTGGAATCGCTGGGCGTCTGGTCGTCGGTCGAGGGCAAGATCGCGCAGGCCGAGAATGTGCGTGCAGCTCTCAAGCTGGTGTCGACGGGCGAGGCGGCTCTGGGCATCGTCTACGCCACCGACGCGCATGCCGAAAAGGGCGTCAAGGTCGTCGGCACCTTCCCGGAAGATTCGCATCCGCCGATCATCTACCCGATTGCCCAGACCGCCGATTCGAAGGACAAGGATGCGGCGGCCTTCCTGAAATGCGTCGAGTCGGCCAAGGCCGCCGACCTGTTCAAGGAGCAGGGCTTCACGGTGCTCGCACCGAGCAACTGAGAAAGGCCGCGCAAACACAATCATGAACTGGCTGCTGGACCTCACTCCCGACGAATGGAATGCGGTGCGGCTGTCGATCAAGGTGGCGACGGTGGCGATGATCGCCAGCCTGCCGCCGGGCATCATGATCGCGCTCCTGCTCGCGCGGGGGCGTTTCTGGGGCAAGACGCTGCTCAACGGGCTGGTGCATCTGCCTCTAATCCTGCCGCCGGTGGTGACCGGCTATCTGCTCTTGCTCACCTTCGGCCGGCGCGGCCCGGCCGGCGCCTTCCTTGCCGAGCATTTCGGAATCGTCTTCTCGTTCCGCTGGACAGGCGCGGCACTGGCCTGCGGGGTCATGGGCTTTCCGCTGATGGTGCGGGCTATCCGGCTCTCGATCGAGGCTGTCGACCGCAGAATCGAAGCGGCGGCCGGCACGCTTGGCGCCAATCCGCTCTGGGTGTTCGCCACCATCACGTTGCCGCTGATCCTGCCTGGCCTGATCGCGGGAGCGATCCTTTCCTTCGCCAAGGCGATGGGCGAATTCGGCGCCACCATCACCTTCGTCTCCAACATCCCTAACGAAACGCAGACGCTGCCCTCGGCGATCTACACCTTCACGCAGGTGCCGGGTGGCGATGAAGGCGCGCTCAGGCTGACGCTGATCTCGATCGTCATCTCAATGGTCGCGCTCATCGCCTCGGAGGTGCTGGCGCGCCGCGTCGGCCGGCGGATGGACATCGAATGACGCTCTCGGCCGACATCAGCCATCGCCTCGGCGATTTCGCCGTGGAAGCCCGTTTCGAGAGCTCCGGCCGGCTGACGGCGCTGTTCGGGCCCTCCGGCTCGGGCAAATCGACGCTGATCAACCTGATCGCCGGCCTGATCCGTCCGGACAAGGGGCGTATCTCGGTCGACGGCAATGTGCTGGTCGACACCGCCGCGCGCATCTTCGTGCCCATGCACAAGCGGCGCATCGGCATGGTGTTCCAGGATGCGCGGCTGTTCCCGCATATGAGCGTCGCCGGCAATCTGCGCTACGGCCGCTGGTTCACGCCGTCTTCCGAGCGCTACGCCAAGATGGATGCGGTGGTCGACCTGCTCGGCATCGGTCACCTGCTCGATCGGCGGCCGGCGAAACTGTCGGGCGGCGAAAGGCAGCGCGTCGCGATCGGCCGCGCGCTGCTTGCCAGCCCGAAACTGCTTCTGATGGACGAACCGCTCGCCTCGCTCGACGAAGCGCGCAAGGCCGAGATCCAGCCTTACATCGAACGGCTGCGGGACGAGACGAAGATCCCGATCGTCTATGTCAGCCATTCCGTCGCCGAGGTGGCGCGGCTGGCGAGCGACGTGGTTGTGCTTTCGCAGGGCAAGGTCGCGGCCGCGGGGCCGACCGAGGCGATCATGCGGCGGCTCGACCTGTTGCCGGCGGAGGAGCGCGGCGAGGGCGGTGCGGTGCTCGATACCAAGGTGCTGCGTCACGACGAGGTCTTTGGCATGACGGTGCTTGCCTCGCAGGCCGGCGAAATCCGCGTGCCGAAACTGGCGCGGGCGGCGGGCGCTCCGGTGCGCATTCGCATCCGGGCCCGCGACGTGATGGTCGCTACCGAGAAACCCGCCGGCCTCAGCGCGCTCAATATCCTGTCGGGAACGATCGTCGGCATGAAGCCGGGCGAGGGGCCCGAGGTCGAAATCGGCATCGATTGCCATGGCGCGGTTGTGATCGCGCGGATTACCGAGCAATCGCGGCAGGCGCTTGGCCTCAAGCTGGGAAGCCAGGTCTTCGCGGTCATCAAGACGGTGAGCTTCGATCGCGCAAACACCGGCGCCGGCCTGCCGGCCGAAGCCGACGTTTGAGGATCTCGATCATGTCGCTATGTATATTTGGAATAGCGCTTCCTTCCCATAGGGACTATTGTCGTGCCGTGGAATCCGAGGATATGAAATGCCGTCGCTCAGCCTGCGGATAAATCTCGACCCCGATGGCCGGATCGGCCCGGGCAAGATCGAGTTGCTGGAGCAGATCGCCGCCTTCGGCTCGATCTCGGCCGCGGCGCGCGGCATGGAGATGTCCTATAAGCATGCCTGGGATCTGGTCGAGGACATGAACCGCGTGTTCGGCAAGCCGCTGGTCGCGGCGCAGACCGGCGGCCGCAAAGGCGGCGGCGCGCAACTGACATCGGCGGGTTTGGCGGTCGTCAGCCGGTTTCGCGCCATAGAGCGCGCCGCTTCATCGGCCGCCGCCGTCCATATGCAGGCCCTGCAGGCGGAGATCGATGCTGGAGTAGGGGAGTAGGGGAGTAGGGGAGTAGGATATGACGTCCTGGCCGCCTGCGCATGCGATGTGCGCCCCCTATTGCCTTACTCCCCTGATTTTCTCAGCAGATAAATGTCCATGATCCAGCCCTTCTTGCGGCGGGCTTCTTCGCGGACCTTCTCGATTTCGGCACCGACGTCACCCAGGCGTCCGGAGACGACGATCTCGTCCGGCGTGCCGAGATAGGCGCCCCACTGGATAAGGACGTCCTTGTCGGCAAGCGTGTTGAAGGCGCATTTGCCGTCGAGCATGACGACGGTGGAGCCGGCATTGGCGGGCAGTCCTTCTTCGGTTAGCCGGCGACCGGTCGTCACCAGGATCGAATCGCCGATGCGGTTGAGCGCGGTCGCGTGGGCGGCGGCCAGCGCCTGGATCGCGGTGATGCCGGGGATGACCTCGAGCTCGAAACCGACATTGCGTCTCAGGCGCACGCGCTCGAGGATGCGCAGCGCGCTGTCATAGAGCGACGGATCGCCCCAGATCAGGAACGCGCCGCAGCCATCTTCGGCAAGCTCGTCGCGGATCAGAGCCTCATAGATCTCGGCGATCGCTTCGTGCCAGTCGTCGACTGTCACACGATAGGACGATGTCGGTTCGGCCCGAACCGGCACATCGAACTCGACCCGGCGCGATTTCGGATTGGTGACGAAGCGGTCGCAGATCTGCCGGCGCAGATCGGCAAGATCGTCCTTCTTCGCTCCCTTGTCGGGAATGAACAGCGCGTCGGCGCGGTTCAGCCCGTCGATGGCCTGGACCGTCATGTGGTCGGGATTGCCGGCGCCGATGCCGATGACGAGAAGCTTGCGCATGGCGATCTCCTGCCCGATCAGCGACGCGGTGTCCAGAAGTACCCGTATCCGGTGACGAAGGGCTTTGAAACGCTATCTTGAAACGGGTAGATGGAAGAGCGCATCCGGCTGATCCGGGTATCGCGGCACAGAGGAGGGGGTCCATGTTACGCACCGTAACGACCGCAGCGCTTGTAATAACGGCCGCTCCGGCCTTCGCCAATGATTCCGTCGCCGAGCTCGGCACAGGCGGGCTGATCCTGTCGCGCAGCGACGCCGTCGCCATGCAGAGCGAGGACCTTTTCATCTCGCCGGAGAAGGTGACGGTCGACTATGTCTTCCGCAACAACACCGACAAGGATGTCAGCTCCATAGTCGCGTTCCCGATGCCCGACATCGAGGGCGATCCGAACGAGATGCCGGCAATCCCGGAGACTCAGAGCGATAATTTCCTCGGCTTCGAGGTGACGATCGACGGCGTCGATGCGAAGCCGCAGCTGGAGCAAAAGGCGCTGGCGCTCGGCATCGACATCACCGCTGACCTCAAGGCGCAGAACGTGCCGCTCTATCCATTCGGCGGCGCCGCCAAGGCGGCGCTGGCGAAGCTGCCCAAGGATATCGCCAAGGACTGGGAAGATCGCGGCATCATCATCGAAGATACCGCCGATGACGGCTCGGGCATGCAAACCACCTTTGCGCCGTTCTGGCAGCTGCGCTCGACCTACTGGTGGCGCTCGACCTTCCCGGCCAACAAGGAGGTTCATGTCTCGCACCGCTACAAGCCCAGCGTCGGGGGCACCTCCTCGGTCAGCTTTTTCTATGATGGGCAGTTCCAGGGCCAGTATGCGGCCTACAAGACCCGCTATTGCATGGATCAGACGTTCGAGAACGCGGTGCGCAAGGCGGCCAAGGCAAATCCGGACGGTTATCCGAAATATTACGAGAGCCGCATCGCCTATATCCTGACCACCGGCGGCAACTGGGCGGCCGGGACGATTGGCAATTTCAAGCTCACTATCGACAAGGGCAGCCCAAAAAACCTCGTCTCGTTTTGCGGCGACAATGTCAAAAAGGTCGGGCCGACGACGTTCGAGGTCACCGCGAAGGATTTTTATCCCGAGCACGATATCGACATCCTTCTGCTTGAGCCGTCGGACAATGGCGGGAACGGCGGCTGATGGATATCGCGATCTATGTCGCCATCGCCGAAAACGGCGTGATCGGCCGCGAAGGCGGCCTGCCGTGGCGGCTTTCCACCGATCTCAAGCGCTTCAAGGCCGACACGATGGGCAAGCCGATCATCATGGGCCGCAAGACCTATGAAGGCATCGGCCGGCCGCTGCCCGGCCGGCTCAATATCGTGGTGACGCGCGACAAGGCCTGGCGCACCGAGGGCATCGAGGTGGCCCACTCGCTGGATGACGCGATCGCGCTGGCCAGGGTGCGCGGACGCTGCATGGCGGGAGTTGAGGAGGTCTGCGTGGTCGGTGGCGGCGAGATCTATGCCCAAGCCTTGCCGCTTGCCGACCGGCTGCATGTGACCCATGTGCTGGCCAGCGTCGATGGCGATGCGCATTTCCCGCCGATCGATCCAAGCATCTGGCAAGTCGTCAGCGCCGAGGATTTTCCTGCCGGAGAGAAAGACAGCCACGCCACGCGTTATACGGTTTACGAGCGCCGGCGCGACGATCGTTGACGACGACAAAGGGTCGCTACCCGTCCAAATCGCACGGGACGATGGCACATCGCGTTGAAAGCGGGTCAAGGCGTCCCTATAGAAGAACGGTGTTGCAGCGGCGCGCGTCCAACCGGACGCGCAACAGGCCGCCGTAATACTTTGATTTTGGGGCATGATTCCTTTTCGAAAACCGATATGGGTTTTCGTGGTCATGCGCTAGGATTGCGCCGCAAGGCCCGAGGGAACCGAAGCGAAAGGACATTCATGCCCTGGAACGACAAGAGCGGTGGCGGCGGCCCATGGGGCGGCGGCGGCAATCAGGGGCCCTGGGGGCAGGGACCGAAAGGGCCAAGCGGCCCGCAGGGTTCGCCCCCCGATCTTGAGGACATCATCCGCCGCGGCCAGGACAGGCTGCGGCGCGCGCTTCCGGGCGGCGGCGGCGCGAGCCCCGCCGTGCTCGGGCTGATCGCGGTGGCGCTCATCGTGCTGTGGGCCTTCAAGGCGATCTACACCGTGCAGCCCGACGAGGTTGCGGTCGAACTGCGCTTCGGCCAGCCGAAGTCCGAGCTTTCGCAGCCGGGCCTGCATTTCCACTGGTGGCCGATCGAAACGGTCGAGACCGCCAAGATCTCCGAGCAGCTCGTCAGCATCGGCGGCGGGTCGAGCAGCGGCTCCGGGCTGATGCTCTCCGGCGACCAGAACATCGTCAACGTGCAGTTCTCGGTCGCCTACCAGGTCTCCGATCCCAAAGCCTATCTGTTCGATGTTTCAGATCCCGACGGCATGCTGACCCAGGTCGCCGAGAGCGCCATGCGCGAAGTCGTCGGCCGGCGGCCGGCGCAGGACATCTTCCGCGACGACCGCCAGGGTATCGCAACCGGGGTGCGCGAGATCATCCAGGGCACGCTCGACGGCTACAAGACCGGTCTCCAGGTCAACGCAGTCTCGATCGAGGACGCAGCGCCCCCGCGCGAGGTGGCCGACGCGTTCGACGAGGTGCAGCGCGCCGAGCAGGACGAGGACAAGTTCGTCGAGCAGGCCAACCAGTATTCCAACCAGAAGCTCGGCCAGGCGCGCGGCCAGGCGGCTCAGGTCCGCGAGGACGCCGCCGCCTACAAGAATCGCGTGGTGCAGGAGGCGGAAGGCGAGGCGCAGCGCTTCATCTCCGTCTACAACGAATATGCCAAGGCGCCCGACGTTACGCGCAAGCGCCTCTACCTCGAAACCATGGAGAAGATCCTGAAGGACTCCAACAAGGTCGTCGTCGAGCAGGGCAACGGTCAGGGCGTGCTGCCTTACCTGCCGCTGCCGGCCTTGCAGCCGAAAGCGCAGCCGGCGCCGGCTCCGCTGGGCGGCGTCACGACGGGAGGCAACCAGTGATGGCCAACCGTCTTCCCATCATCGCCGTCATCGCGGCTGTCCTTCTGTTCCTGCTCTACTCCGCGGTGTTCGTGGTCAATGCCGGCCAGCAGGCGATCGTGCTCAGGTTCGGCGAGATCATCGACGTCAAGAACGAGCCCGGCATCTACTTCAAGGCGCCGTTCGCCTTCTTCGATGCAGACAGCGTGCAGATGGTCGAGAAGCGGGTGATGCGCTTCGATCTCGACAACATCCGCGTCCAGGTCTCGGGCGGCAAGTTCTACGAGGTCGACGCCTTCATCGCCTATCGCATCTCGGATCCGCGCACGTTCCGCGCGGCGGTGTCCGGTCAGGTTGAATTGGCCGAGGCACGGCTGCGGACACGTCTCGACGCGGCGCTTCGCCGTGTCTACGGCCTGCGCGACTTCGAGGCCGCGCTTTCGGAGGAACGCGGCGTCATGATGCGCGAGGTGCGCGATCAGCTTCGCCCCGATGCGACCTCGCTCGGCCTCGACATCGAGGATGTGCGCATCCGGCGGACCGACCTGACGGCGGAGGTCTCGCAGCAGACCTATGACCGCATGAAGGCCGAGCGCCTGGCGGAAGCCGAGCGTCTGAGGGCGCGCGGCAACGAGGCCGCACAGCGCATCAGGGCAAGGGCCGACCGCGAGGTCGTCGAGATCGTCGCCGAGGCGCAGAAGGAATCGGAGATCCTGCGCGGCGAGGGCGAGGCGCAACGCAGCGCGACCTTCGCGGACGCCTATAAGCGCGATCCGGCCTTCTTCGATTTCTATCGCTCGATGAATGCCTACGGCACGGCGCTGGACAGCACCGGAACGACGATGGTGCTCTCGCCCGAATCCGAGTTCTTCCGCTACTTCCGCGATCCGGGCAGCAAGCCTCAGCCCGGGCAGCCGGCCGCGCCCGCGACGCCTGCTGCACCGGCCGCGCAACCCAGCACCGCCCAGTAGCGGCGGTGCAGGACTTTGTCGCGGCGATCGGGCTGGTCCTGGTGATAGAGGGCCTGGTCTATGGCGGGTTTCCGGGCCTTGCCCGGAAACTGGCGAGCGAAATGCAGTCGATGCCCGAGAACGCGCTGCGGTTCGGAGGATTGGCGGCAATCGCGGTTGGCGTCGCCATTGTGTGGCTGGTTCGCGGCTGATGAAATTCATTGGTGCCGCGGCGACGGACGATTTATCCTGAGAAGACTGGCATAGCCGCAAACGTGCCGTATTTCTTGCCAACATGAGCCGGACAGGGCGTCTTTGCGGAAAACGCCTGTCCTTTTCAGACACACCGGGAGGCCACGATGATATCCGACACCCTGTTGCGCGCGGCGCGGCGCATGGTCTTCGCCGGCGCCACCGCATTTGCGGTCGGCATTGTTGCCGTCCCGTCCTTCGTCACACCGACGATCGCCTCCGACGGGCCCCCCTCGGTCGCCGATCTCGCCGAGCGCCTGCTTGGCGCGGTGGTCAACATCTCGACCTCACAGACGGTGAAAGGCACGGAAGGGCCGGGCGCGGTGCCGATGCCGCAGCTGCCCGAGGGCTCCCCGTTCCAGGACTTCTTCGACGATTTCTTCAAGAACCGTGGCGGTGACAAGGGCGGCGCCGGGCAGAAGGTGCAGTCGCTCGGCTCCGGCTTCGTCGTCGACGCCGAGCAGGGTATTGTGGTGACCAACAACCACGTCATCGCCGATGCCGACGATATCGAGGTCAATTTCTCCGACGGCATCACGCTGAAGGCGACGCTCGTCGGCACCGACACCAAGACCGATGTCGCGGTGCTGAAGGTCGACCCCAAGGGTCACAAGCTGACGGCGGTGAAATTCGGCGATTCCACCAAGATGCGCGTCGGCGACTGGGTGATGGCGATCGGCAATCCTTTCGGCCTGGGCGGCACGGTGACGGTCGGCATCGTCTCGGCGCGCAACCGCGACATCAATTCCGGCCCCTATGACGACTTCATCCAGACCGACGCCGCCATCAACCGCGGCAATTCCGGCGGCCCGCTGTTCAACGCCGAGGGCGAGGTCATCGGCATCAACACGGCAATCATCTCGCCGTCAGGTGGCTCGATCGGCATCGGTTTTTCCATCCCTTCGCAGCTTGCCGCCGGCGTCGTCGACCAGCTTCGCCAATATGGCGAGACGCGGCGCGGCTGGCTTGGCGTGCGCATCCAGCCGGTGACGGCGGACATCGCCGAAAGCCTCGGCATGGCGACCGCCAAGGGCGCGCTGGTGGCCGGCGTCATCAAGGGCGGGCCGGTCGACAACGGGTCGGTGCAGGCCGGCGACGTCATCATCAAGTTCGACGGCAAGGATATCCATGAAATGCGCGACCTGCCGCGTGTCGTCGCCGAAAGCCCGGTCGGCAAGGCGGTCGACGTCGTCATCGTGCGCAAGGGCGTCGAGCAGACCGTCAAGGTGACGCTCGGACGGCTGGAGGACGGCGAGAAGCTGGCCAGCGGCGAGAACGGCAACACCGACCAGGACAAGGGCGACAAGGCGACGCCTCCGGTGTCGACGGCCTCGGTGCTCGGCATGACGGTCGGCGAGCTCAACGACCAGACACGGCAGAAGTTCGGCATCGCGGCCGATGTGTCCGGCGTGGTCATCACCGACGTCGCCAAGAATTCGGCGGCGGCCGAGCGCGGCATCCAGCCCGGCGAGGTGATCACCGAGATCGCGCAGGAATCGGTCGGCACGCCGAAGGACGTGATGGACCGGATCGGCGCGCTGAAGGAGCAGGGCCGCAAGAATGCGCTCTTGATGCTGGCGTCGAAGACCGGCGAACTGCGCTTTGTAACGATCCGGATGGATTGAGTCCGGAACGTCCGGTAACCGATTGATGTTTCAATGAACAGGGCGGCTAGCGAGCCGCCCTTTTTCGTGCCTGCCAATCCTGGCGCGACAGCCTGTAGAGGACATGCCGCTTGAGATGCGGGTGGGTGTCCGGCACGGCGGGGTGGTCGAAATCGGCACCAGGATCCGCTCGCATGCCGAGGCGCTTCATCACGGCGATGGAGCGATAGTTTTTGGCGACGGCGAAGGAGACGATCTCCTCCAGCCTCAGTGTTTCGAAGCCATAGGCGAGCCAGGCTTCAGCCGCTTCGGTGACATAGCCCTTGCCCCAGAATTCCGGCCCCAGCCGCCAGCCGATCTCGATCGTGCCGTCGGGTAGCGATGGCACATCATCCGTATCCAGGAGACCGACGAAGCCGATGCATTCGCCGGTGGCCGCGATCTCGGCGGCGGCGAAGCCGTAGCCATCCTCCTCGATCCAGCCGCGGAATTCGTCCATCATGGCGTCGGCGGTCGCACGGTCGCGGCGGAACGGGAAGAATTCCATCACGCGCTCGTCGGAGTTGATGCGCTGGAAAAGCGCGCGGTCGCGCTCTTCCCAGTTGCGCAGGATCAGGCGCTCGGTGCGGATCGGCTTCATTCTGAAAACTCATCCCGGCGATAGCCCTGGAGATAGAGCAGCGCGGTCAGATCGCCGTGATCGATGCGGATGCGGGCCTGCTCGGCCACAGCCGGCTTGGCGTGAAGCGCGATGCCAGTGCCGGCAAGACGGATCATATCGAGGTCGTTGGCGCCGTCCCCAACCGCAATCGCGTCCTCGGTGGTCAGTCCGAGCCTCTTCGCGATATCGAGCAGCGCTTCGGCCTTGGCGGCGCGGCCGAGGATCGGCTCGGCCACCATGCCGGTGAACGTGCCGTCTTTCTCGATCAGGCGGTTGGCGCGGTTTTCCTGGAAGCCCAGCATGGCGGCGATGCGGCTGGTGAAGACGTCGAAGCCGCCGGAGACCAGCGCCGTCCAGGCGCCATGGGCGCGCATCGTTTGCACCAGCGCCCGGCCGCCGGCGGCGAGCGTCAGCCGGTTGGCGATGATGCGGTCGACCACGGCTGTGTCGAGGCCTTTCAGCAAGGCGACGCGCTCGCGCAAGGCGGGCTCGAAGGCGATCTCGCCATTCATCGAGCGCGCGGTGATCGCCGCCACATGGTCCTTGACGCCGATCTCGTCGGCAAGCTCGTCGATGCATTCTTGGTCGATCATGGTCGAATCCATATCGGCGAGCAGGATCTTCTTGCGCCTGCCTTCGGCCGGTTGGACGATGACGTCGACCGGCTCGGAAGCCAGCGCCGCGCGCAGATTGGCGGTCATTTCGCCGATATCCGGCGTCTGTGGCAAAACGAGATCGCAGGCGACGTCCTCGGCCAGCCAATGAACGGCGCTTGCGCCGGCGGCCCGCAAGGCCATATTCGCAAGCGAGGCCGGCACGGCGCGGGCTTCTGGACGGGACACTAAAGTGGCGATCAGCGGCATCGAAGATTCCGGCAGGCAGGCGGGCGAAGGCCGCATCAAGAACGCGATCCTGATAGCCGGGCCGACAGCCAGCGGCAAGTCGGCGCTGGCGCTCGATCTCGCCGAACGCAATGGCGGGGTCATCGTCAACACCGATTCCATGCAGGGCTATTCGGTGCTCGACGTCCTGACGGCGCGGCCGAGCGCCGCCGAAATGGCACGCGTTCCGCATTTCCTTTACGGCCATGTCCATCCCGCCACCGCCTATTCCACCGGCGCCTGGCTGCGCGACGTGACAAAGCTGATCGACGACGGCGTGCTGTCGGGCCGTCCGGTCGTTTTCGTCGGCGGCACCGGGCTTTATTTCCGCGCGCTGGCCGAAGGTATCTCGGATATGCCGGACATTCCGGCGTCAGTCCGCGAGCGCTGGCGCTACGAACTCAAGGAACAAGGCGCCGAAAGGCTGCATCGCCTGCTGATGCACGAGGATTCGGCTATGGCCATGCAACTCAGGCCGACCGACGGCCAGCGTATCGTGCGGGCGCTCGAAGTGCTCGACGCTTCCGGGCGCTCGATCCTCAAATGGCAGGCGGTGCGCGGACGGCCGCTAATCGATCGCGACAGCGCGCGCTTCCTGGTCATCGAGCCGGACCGCGAGCAACTGGTCCGGCGCATCGAGGCGCGTTTCGACCAGATGCTCGACAAGGGCGCTCTCGACGAAGTGCGTCGACTCACCGCGCTCGGCCTCGACCCGGACCTGCCGGCGATGAAAGCGATCGGCGTGCGGGAGCTGCAGGCGGCCATGGCCGGACAATCGGATTTTCCCGAAGCCATCGAGCGCGCCAAGATCGCGACCCGACAATATGCCAAGCGTCAGTCGACATGGTTCAGGCATCAGCTGGGCGCGGAGTGGCGCAGGCTGCGGCCGGGCGACAAACCGGCTGTTCAGGACTGACTAAAGCTTTTTCAATCAGCGCCTTAAAATCGCCGGCTCCAATTCTCGCCAGGGTTGTTCGGATTAACGGTCCGTAAGGTCGGCCATGCCATAACCTTTGGGGCTACAGTGCCGCGGGGAGTTGATGCGTTTCCATAAGGCGGAATCCGCATTTTTCGTCTTTATTTTTGTGATCCTGGCCGCGGGCCTGGTGACCTTCCATGCCTATGGCCAGTTGCAGGACATCGCCGCCGACCTCGATGCCGCATCGCGCGTCGACAGAATCGTCTATCTCAACAAACTTCTGTTCGTCACCGGGGCGCTGCTGGCAACTGCGCTGTTCTTCGGCACCTTCTTCATCTACCCGCTGATCCGCGGCCAGGTGCGGGAAGAGGGCAAGCTCAGGGCCATGACGGTTTCGCTCAGTGCCCGCTCGCAGACGCTCGAGCAGGCGGCGCTCACCGACAGTCTCACCGGAATGCAGAACCGCCGCTATTTCGATGATGCGCTGCGCGAATATCTCCACGAGTTTCGCCGCATCGACAGGCCGGTCGGGCTGATGATCCTCGATCTCGACCATTTCAAGCAGGTCAACGATACGCATGGCCATGACGTCGGCGACGAGGTGCTGAGGGCCGTCGCCACCTGCCTGCGGGGCATGACGCGCTATCACGACGTGGTGGCGCGGCTGGGCGGCGAGGAGTTTGCCGTCGTCACCCCCAACATGGATGTCGAATTGCTCGCCAGGTTCGCCGAGCGCATCCGCAAGGCGGTCGCCAACATGTCGATCATGTCGGGCAACGTGCGGCTGAAGGTCACCACCAGCGTCGGCCTTGCCGTCTGGGACCACAAGGAGAGCGCGGAGGACTTCTACCGCCGCGCCGACCGCCAGCTCTATGAGGCGAAGAAGCAGGGCCGCAACCGTGTCTGCGCCTAAAATTCCGACATGAATTCATGAGGCCGGTCAACTGACGCGCCTTTCTCGACTTCCGGTGCTCACGGACTACATGTCCGCTCCGCTCCGGCTTCTCGAAAGCCACGTCATTCGATCCGGCCTGATGAATTCCTGTTCGGAATTTGGCTGTGCTTGCGAAGTTGGTCGTTCAATCGTTGAGCTGGCGCATGCCGAAGGTCGAGGGCTTCAGGCCGTAGCGCGTGTCGAAGTCGTCGTCCGGCTGCACGCGCGCGGCGGTGGCCGGCTTCTTGTAGTCCGGGTCGCCGGCCTGGCGGGAAGAATCCACAGCCTCGGCGAAGGCCATGGCCTGCTGCGGCTTCGGCACGTTGCGCAGCCGCTCGACGATCATGGCGAGATCGACGTCGTTGCCATCCACGGAAGACTCGATCTTCTCGCCCTTAGCGGTGCCCGGGATGAACTCCTGCGGCAGCTTCTCGAACTTCAGCCGCATGGTGGTCGCCACGCCTTCGCCGAAGGCGATGGCTTCGCGCTGCCCCATCGAGGAGAGGAACGCCAGGGTCGAGGCCGAGGAATCGGCGATCGCCGAGCGGATGATGGCCTGGTCCTGCTCGTTGGCAAGCCGCATGGCGAAGAAGGTCGAGCATTGCGACAGGATGGTCGGGTCGAGCTCGCCCGGGCGCTGGGTGACGACGCCGAGATAGCAGCCATATTTGCGGCCTTCCTTGGCGATGCGCGACAGCGCGTGCCTTGTCGGCGCGAAGCCGAGACGCGGATCGGCCGGCATGTAGCGATGGGCTTCCTCGCAAAGCAGCAGCAGCTTCAGCCGGCCCTCGCTCCACAGCGCCAGGTCGAAGGCCAGGCGTGCCAGCACCGAGCAGACCGAATTGACGACTTCCGAAGGCATGCCCGCCATCTCGAAGCAGGTGACCGGGCGTCCATGGTTGGGGACGCGGAAAATGTTGCCGATCGTTTCGTGGATGGTGTCCTCGATCAGCCGCGAATTGAACATGAAGCGGTAGCGCGGATCGGCTGCCGCCGATTCGATGCGCGTTTTCAGCGACTTCAAGGTCGGGCGGTCGTTCTTGCTTTCGAGCATGCCCATGCGCTCGTCGATCTGCTTGATGAGATCAGCGACACGGTAGGGCACTGGCGTGTCCGCCGTCAGCGCGTCGCTGCCGCGCCTGACATAGGTGCCGGAATTCGGGTTGCGATAAAGGTTCTTGGCGGCGGGGATCAGGTCGCGCAGGACATCCACTTCCTCGGGCACCGTCTCGCGGCCGCGAAACAGCACTTCGGCGAACTCCTCCAGCCTGAACATCCAGAACGGCAGGTCGAGCGTCTTGGAATCGACCTTCACGCAATATTCCGGCAGCGAGGCGGCGAACTCGTTATGCGGGTCGAGGATGAGCACGCGCAGATCCGGACGCGCTTCGATCGTCTTGCGCAACAGCAGCGAGACAGCTGTCGACTTGCCGACACCGGTGGTGCCGACGATGGCGAAATGACGCGCCAGCGTGTCGTCGATGGCGATGTTGGCATCGATCGATTCATCCTGCGACAGGGTACCGATCGTCACTGAATGGCGCCCGGCCAGATCGTAGACCGCCTGCAGGTCGCGGGTTCGGATGCGGTGAGCAATGGCGCCGATATGCGGGTAGGTGGTGATGCCACGGTCGAACACCGGCTTGGCGCCGGGCTCGACGCCGTCGCGAACCTCGCCGACCAGTTCGACGCTGACTTCGATCGGATTCTGCCCTTCGTGGTTCCAGGCGCGATCCGATTTGCCGATGGCATAGACAAGGCCGACCGTTCGTGTCGAACCGAGATTGATGGAGATCATCTTACCGACGGTCCAAAGGCCGCTGATCGCGCCTTCGGTGTCTTCGGCATGGGCACTGATGGTTGCACGCGCGCCGTCGCATTGCACGACATTGCCCAGAATCCGCTTGTCGTTCTGCTGGATGTTGCGGCGCTCCTGCGAAGTCGGTTCGCCAACGGAGGCTTCGCGTTCGACAAACATAGCTGACCTGATCCCATTCCATGGAGCCTCGACCCTACCCAATCGGGGTTAAAGTCAGGTGAGGTCGGATGGTGTAGGCGGCGTTAAGCCTAGCGCGACAATTCGATCGACTGACCTCTTTCCAGGCCGAGAAAATCCGATATATTGGACGGATGGATGATATATCGAATAGCATTACCGCCACGATCGGCCGGCGGATACGCTCCGAAAGAACGCTGAGGGGCTGGTCGCTTGCCGAATTGGCTGAGCGCTCGGACGTTTCGAAGGCGATGCTGAGCGCCATCGAACGCGGTACGACCAGTCCGACCGCAGCGCTTCTGGTGCGCATCGCGGCGGCCTTCGGCATGACGCTGTCGACGCTGATCGCGCGGGCCGAGATGCAAGGCGGCGGTATTTCGCGCCGGGACGAGCAGCCGATCTGGCAGGATCCGGCAACCGGGTACATCAGGCGGCATCTATCGCCGGCATCGCAGATGCCACTGGAACTGGTCAGGGTCAGCCTTCCGGCAGGTGCCAAGGTCATTCTGCCGGCGGCGTCCTACGCCTTCATCAAACAGCAGATATGGCTGATCGACGGAAGGCTGGATTTCACCGAGGGCGATGTGGTGCACCGGCTCGAGCCTGGCGACTGCCTGGCGCTGGGCGCGCCCTCGGATTGCGTCTTTCATGCTCCCGGACCGGATGCGGCGGAGTATCTCGTGGCGCTGGTCAGGGACTGACTCCGATGTCTCGCCGGCCAAAACGCTCGCACAATGGCGGGCCGCCGCTCGACGACTATGACGGCCCGCCCTGGGGCAAGGGCGATGCCTACATTTTCCTCGCCTGGCGCGCCGCCCACGACAAGGCTTGGAAGGCGCCAAGCCACGCCGTCATGCTGATGCGGCTGGAGAGAGCCGAACGGCTCGGTCTGACCTACGAGGAATATACGCTCGAGATTTTGGAGCGCGGCCGTCATCTCAGCGAGGACGACGCCGACCGCATCGCCGAAATCAGGCGGGCGCGACGACGCAAACGCATCAGCCATTTCGAATGACCTCGTCAACGACATATCATCACCTGGAGAGCGCCAGCATGAACTCCCTTGAAATCCGGGCGTTGCGCGACGATGCAGCGACCATCGCTATGCTCACCGATCTGCTGATCGAGACGGTCGCCGCCGGCGGATCGGTGAGCTTCATGCATCCATTGTCGGCGGAGGCCGCGCGGGAATTCTGGCGCAAGTCGCTTGCCGCGGCGGCGCGCGGCGAAAGGGCGGTGCTGGGCCTATGGCAGGGCGAGGTGCTTGCCGGCACCGTCACGTTGTTGCTCGACTTCCCGCCCAACCAACCGCACCGCGCCGAGATCGCCAAGCTGATGACCGGCCGGAACCATCGCGGCAAAGGCATCGCGACCGCCCTGATGCGGGCGGCGGAGAAACTGGCCGTCGACAAGGGCCGTACGCTGCTGGTGCTGGACACCGCCAGCGAAGAGGGCGCGGCCGGGCTTTATGAGAAACTTGGTTTCACATTGGCCGGTGAGATCCCCGATTTCGCGCTTAAGCCACACGGCGGGCTCACCGGCACCCTCATCTACTGGAAACGGATCGGGGCAGCGGCCGACGCGCTATCCTCAACTTCCGGCCACATGCGACAGAAGCCAACGGCGGAAATCCTGCTCGGCGCCGGAGAGTCGCGACGATGAGGGTCTCGTCAGGAAATGGCCCGACGGGCTCGAAAGCTCGAAATCCGAAAGCCTGACGAGAACCTTGTCCTTGAGGGCCGCGTCGATCAGCGGCCGCGAGCCGAGCAGCGCCCCGGCGCCGACCTTCGCGGTTTCCATAGCGGCGACGAAACTGTCGAAGCGGTGCGAGCGCCGGGGATGGCCGGCAACTCCCGCGGCTGCGAACCATTCCGCCCACATCTCGCGCGCGCCCGCCACCAGGAGAAGCGGCAACGACGTCCACTCGCCACCTTGGGCGAGCGGCGGAGCCGCGACCGGGACAAGCCGCTCGACGGTCAGCCGGTCGGCCTCGCGCCCGGGAAAGGATCCGTTGCCGAAACGTATGTCGAGCGCCGAGCCCGGCTGGTCGTAGTCGGTCGGCCGATGGATGGTCACCAGATCGAGCCGGATCTGCGGCAGCACCTTTGCCAGGTCCGGAAGAGCCGGGACCAGCACCAGCATCGCGAAAGAGATGGGGACGCGGATGCTGACGATCTGCACGGCACGCGGCTCGAACAGCTCGTTCGTGCTGTTGCCGATGGTCGCGAATGCCGACTGGATGTGCGGGAGATAGGACGCACCTTCCGGCGACAGAGCCACGCCGCGCGCCAGACGCGCGAACAATCGCGTTTTGAGCCGCTCCTCCAGAAAACGGATGTGCTGGCTGACGGCGGCTTGCGTGAGTCCGAGCTCGGCGGCCGCGGCAGTGAAGTTCGACAGGCGGGCGGCCGCCTCGAAACTGCGCAGCCAGTCGAGCGGAGGCATCGTATCGAGAGCTCTTCCAGCCATCAGAAATTTAGCGCCAATACCCGTAAAACGATAATTTGAATTATGCCTCTGGTGAAGCCACCATGCAATCCATGCTCGCGGTAATGATAGAGAATGGGAGCTTCCGGGATATGCTGACGACGGCAAGGCTGAGCGACGACGGGCGAGTGATCGAGCTTGGCTGGAAAGACGGAAGGGTGAGTCGCTTCCATGCCATATGGCTGCGCGACAATGCGCTGGACGACAAGACGCGCAGCGCCGGCAACGGACAGCGGCTGATCACCATCCTCGACATTCCGGCCGAGACGCGGATCGGCGCGGCTGAGATCAGGGGCGGAGCGCTGGAGGTCACATTCGCTCCTGAAGGCAAGGCCGTCAGCTTTCCCTCAAGCTGGCTCCGCTCTCATGCCTATGATCGCCAGCAGGCGCGCGAACCCGGCTGGACGGGAGGCGACATAGAGCGCTGGACGAAAGCCACGATGCAGAATTCCGTGCCGCGCGCAACCTATACGGAGGCCAGCCGCGACAGCAACGTCTTGCGGCAATGGCTCGCCGCGGTCCGCAGCTTCGGCTTCGCTATCATGGACGGCCTGCCTGCCCAATCCGGCGCGCTGTGCAAGGTGGCCGACCTGTTCGGCTACATCAGGGAGACCAATTACGGGCGCTGGTTCGAGGTGCGCGCCGAGGTCAATCCGAACAATCTGGCCTACACCAATCTCGGGCTGCAGGCGCATACCGACAACCCCTATCGCGATCCGGTGCCGACGCTGCAGATCCTCGCCTGCATCGAGAACACGGTGGAAGGCGGCGAATCCAGCGTCGTCGACGGGTTCGCGGTGGCGGCGGCGCTTCAGGCGGAGAACCCGAACGGCTTCCGGCTGCTCTCTTCCTATCCGGCGCGTTTCGAATATGCCGGCTCGTCGGGCGTGCGGCTGCAGTCCAAGCGGCCGATGATCGAGCTCGGGCCCGATGGCGAGTTGATTTGCATCCGCTTCAACAACCGCTCGCTGGCGCCGGCGGTCGACGTGCCCTTCGCCGAGATGGAGAAATACTATTCGGCCTATCGCCGTTTCGCCGAACTGATCGAGGATCCTGCCTTCGAGGTGACCTTCAAGCTTGAGGCGGGAGAATCCTTTATCGTCGACAACACCCGCGTCATGCATGCGCGCAAGGCGTTTTCCGGCAGCGGCAAGCGCTGGCTGCAGGGCTGCTACGCCGACAAGGACGGCCTGCTGTCGACGCTTGCGGCGATCGAGCATGGTTTCAAGGAGGCGGCGGAATGAAGCCCAACGAATTGAACGCAGGCAACATCGTCGAATTCATCGCCGATATTTTCGAGCGCCGCGGCGCCGAATCCTATCTCGGCGAGCCGGTCACCATGTCGGAGCATATGCTGCAGGGCGCGTGGCTGGCCGAGCAGGACGGCGCGCCGGACGAGCTTGTAGCGGCGGCGCTGCTGCACGACATCGGCCACTACACCAGCGAGTTCGGCACCTATTCGCCCGACGACGTCGAGGACAAGCACCATGACGAGGCGGGCGGTGAGGTGCTGGCGCCCTTCTTCCCGCCGGTCATCGTCGAATGCGTCAGGCTGCATGTCTCGGCCAAGCGCTATCTCTGCGCCACCGATCCGACCTATTTCAGCAAACTGTCGCCGGCCTCGGTGCATACGCTGTCGCTGCAGGGCGGGCCGATGAGCGCGAAGGAGGTGGCTGAGTTCCGCAGCAATCCCTTCCACGACGAAGCGGTGCGCGTGCGCATCTGGGACGAGGGCGGCAAGGTCGCCGACATGAAGACGCGGGCCTTTCGCGACTACGTGCCCTTGCTGGAGCGGGTGGTGAAAAAGTTCGCTGCTGAAAAGGCAGCATAGATGGCAGAAGCCCGGCCGGTCGGGCTTCTACCATCCGCGAGAGCGCCGTGCGTCAGCTCTTGTGATGGACCTCCTGCAGCCCGTAGACAGGCGTCGGCAGGCCAACTTGGCGCGCCTTCAGCTGCAGCGACAGATATTGCGAATAGTGGCGCGACTGGTGCAGGTTGCCGCCGTGGAACCACAACGCTTCCTGCTGCGTCGGCTTCCACATGTTGCGCTGCTCGCCCTCCCAGGGACCCGGATCCTTGGTGGTGGCGGAGCCGAGGCCCCAGACCTTGCCGACCTTGTCCGCCACCTCTTGCGAGATGAGGTCGGCGGCCCAGCCGTTCATCGAGCCGTAGCCGGTGGCATAGATGACGAGGTCGGCCGGCAATTCGGTGCCGTCGACGAATTTGACACCGGCTTCGGTGAGTTCCTGCACCGCGGCGCCCGGTCCGCTCTTCAATTTGATCGAGCCGTCGATGACGAGGTCGCAGGCGCCGACGTCAATGTAGTAGCCGGAGCCGCGGCGCAGATATTTCATGAACAGGCCCGAGCCGTCGTCGCCCCAGTCGAGCATGAAGCCGGCCCTTTCCAGGTCGTCGTAGAATTTCGCGTCGCGTTCCTTCATCTGCCGGTAAAGTGGGATCTGGAACTCATGCAGGATGCGGTAGGGCAACGAAGCGAAGATCATGTCGGCCTTGCCCGTCGTCATGCCGTTCTCCACCGCCTGCTCGGAGTAGAGCGCGCCAAGCCCGATATCCATCAGCGTGTCCGACTTGACGATGTGGGTCGACGAGCGCTGCACCATGGTCACGTCGGCGCCGCCTTCCCACAGCGCCGCGCAGATGTCGTGGGCCGAGTTGTTGGAGCCGATGACCACCACCTTCTTGCCGCGGTATTTGTCCGGTCCGGGATGGGTCGAGGAGTGCTGTTGCTCGCCCTTGAAGATGTCCTGGCCTTTGTATTTCGGCCAGTTCGCCTTGCCCGACATGCCGGTCGCCAGCACCAGTTGCTTCGGCTTGAGCACGATCTCCTTGCCGCCGCGCTCGACGACGATCGTCCATTCCTTGGCCTTCTCGTCGTATTTGGCGGATTTGGCGGTGGTGGAAGACCAATAGTTCAGCTCCATCACCTTGGTGTACATTTCCAGCCAGTCGCCGATCTTGTCCTTGGGCGCGAAGACCGGCCAGTTCTTCGGGAAGTCGATATAGGGCAGGTGATCGTACCAGACCGGGTCGTGCAGGCAGAGCGACTTGTAGCGCTTGCGCCAGGAGTCGCCCGGACGCTCGTTCTTCTCGACGATGATGGTGGGCACGCCGAGCTGTTTCAGCCGGGCGCCGAGCGCGATACCGCCCTGGCCGCCGCCGATGATCACGACATAGGGTTGCTGGGTGTGGCCGAGCTCGGTGATCTCGTCGTCGCGCTCCTCACGCCACGTCTTGCGGCCCTTGCCGTGGCCGTGCTTGGCGCCGAGAGGACGCGTGAAGCCGGCCTTCTCCTCATGGCCTTTCAGCTCCGCCATGGTGGTGAGCAGGGTCCAGATCAGGTCGCCCTTGAACCGCACGAGGCCAAAGCCGCGCGCCACGCTCGTCTCGAAGGTGATCCAGGCAGTGGTGACGCCGCTGTCCTCGCTCGCTTCCTCGCCCTTGGCCACCGCCCATCCGGTCGGCTTGGTGCTGGCCAGCGTCGCCTGCAGCATGTCGCGGATCTGGTCCTGGCCCTCCATCGTCTTCAGGTTCCAGGTGAAGGTGACGAGGTCGCGCCAGTAGCAATCGGCCTGGAAGCAGTTGACGGCGCTGTCGATGTCGCCGGCTTCCAGCGCCTTGCCGAACTTGTCGAGCAGCGCTTGCGCCTTGGTGGTGGGTGTTCTCTCGAGCATTTGTTCTCCTCCACTTTGCTAGAGTCCGGCATGAGCAGTAAGCAGCCTGCCAACCGCGATGCTCATGAGCGATTGCAATGAAATCAATCTGTTAGGACGATATGGGCTTCGATCGGCCGTGCCGGGTCGAGTCGATGGGTATCGATGCAGCGCAGCCAGGATTGAACTATGACATCGTCGCGAGACGATCGCACGCCGGACAGGACCTGCTCGATCTCGCGTATGTGCTCGCCAGCCATGCGTCCTCCTCGCACGTCTTTTGCCAGCGTATAGTGGTGCGTCGGAGAGCGACGCTCAACTGTACTATGGTAGCTGTGGGGTGGTTGCGCGCAGGCGCCGTCTCTCACAGGCGAGTGAATTCGCGTTGGACCCCATTGACGAGCTCGCGTTTTGGCCCTTATTGTCCGCGCCCATGAAAACGGCACTCATTCTCGTAGGCTGGCGCGTGGGCAAGGCGGTGTAACCGCCGGGCGAAAACCTCCCATGCGCATCACACAGGCTCCCTCGGGGGCCTTTTTTATTGCCTTGAACACGACTAAACGACCAGCAAATCGCCAGGCGGCGAACATTACGGGACCAGACCGATGAGCAACGGACAGAACGAACGGCGCGAAATGACGGGCGCTGAAATGGTGGTGCAGGCGCTGAAGGACAACGGCGTCAAGCATGTGTTCGGCTATCCGGGCGGCGCCGTGCTTCCGATCTACGACGAGATTTTCCAGCAGGACGAGGTCGAGCACATTCTGGTGCGGCACGAGCAGGGCGCCGGCCACGCGGCCGAAGGCTATGCGCGCTCGACCGGCAAGGCCGGCGTGCTTTTGGTGACGTCCGGTCCCGGGGCCACCAATGCGGTGACGCCGCTGCAGGACGCGCTGATGGATTCGATCCCACTGGTCTGCCTCACCGGCCAGGTGCCGACCTCGCTGATCGGCTCCGACGCCTTCCAGGAATGCGACACGGTTGGCATCACGCGACCCTGCACCAAGCACAACTGGCTGGTGAAGGACGTCAACGAGCTCGCCGCCACCATCCATGAGGCGTTCCATGTCGCGACGACCGGCCGACCCGGCCCGGTCGTGGTCGATATTCCGAAGGACGTGCAGTTCGCCAAGGGCACCTACGTGCCGCCGCAAACGGCGCCGCGCACCAGCTACCAGCCGAAGGTCCAGGGTGACCTGGAAAAGGTGAAGGCCGCGGTCGAGCTGATGGCCGGCGCGAAGAGGCCGATCATCTATTCGGGCGGCGGCGTCATCAATTCCGGTCCGGAAGCCAGCCATCTGCTGCGCGAGCTGGTCGATCTCACCGGTTTTCCGATCACCTCGACGCTGATGGGCCTCGGCGCCTATCCGGCATCCGGCAAGAACTGGGTCGGCATGCTCGGCATGCACGGCACCTACGAAGCCAATATGGCCATGCATGATTGCGACGTGATGGTCTGCATCGGCGCGCGCTTCGACGACCGCATCACCGGCCGGCTGAGTGCGTTCTCGCCGAACTCGAAGAAGATCCACATCGACATCGATCCATCCTCGATCAACAAGAACGTCCATGCCGATGTCGGGATCCTCGGCGATGTCGGCCGGGTGCTCGAAGATATGGTGCGGCTGTGGCGGGCGACCGCCAAGGTCGACAAGAAGGCGCTTTATCCGTGGTGGGAGCAGATCGCGAAATGGCGGGCGCGGGATTCGCTCGCCTACAAGATGAACAACGACGTCATCATGCCGCAATACGCGATCCAGCGGCTCTACGAACTGACCAAGGATAAGGACACCTACATCACCACCGAGGTCGGCCAGCACCAGATGTGGGCGGCGCAGCACTATCATTTCGACAAGCCGAACCGCTGGATGACGTCGGGCGGCCTCGGCACGATGGGCTATGGCCTGCCGGCCGCGCTCGGCGTGCAGATCGCGCATCCCGACGCGCTGGTCATCGACATTGCCGGCGACGCTTCGGTGCAGATGACCATGCAGGAGATGAGCTCGGCGGTGCAGTATGAAGCGCCGATCAAGATCTTCATCCTCAACAACCAGTATATGGGCATGGTGCGCCAATGGCAGCAGCTGCTGCACGGCAACCGGCTGTCGCATTCCTACACCGAGGCGATGCCGGATTTCGTCAAGCTGGCGGAAGCCTATGGCGGCCACGGCATACGCTGCGACAAGCCGGACGAGCTCGACGACGCGATCAAGGAGATGATCTCGGTCAAGAAGCCGGTGCTGTTCGACTGCCGCGTGGCGACCTTGGCCAACTGCTTCCCGATGATCCCGTCGGGCAAGGCGCACAACGAGATGCTTCTGCCCGACGAAGCGACCGACGAGGCGGTGGCCAACGCCATCGACGCCAAGGGCAGGGAACTGGTGTAGGCAGCCATCAAGGCGGGGCTGTCGCGAGAAAGCCGTGCGCAAACAGAGAATTAGCTCAAAAGTTTGAAATCGAGATTCACGTCATGAACGCACAGCACCTTCAACCGACCGGCTCCGCCTATTTTATCGCCAAGGAAACCGAAAAGCCGGAAACGCACACGCTTTCAGTGCTGGTCGACAACGAGCCGGGCGTGCTTGCCCGCGTCATCGGCCTGTTCTCAGGCCGTGGCTACAACATCGAAAGCCTTACCGTTTCCGAGACCGAGCATGAGAAACATCTGTCGCGCATCACCATCGTGACGCGCGGCACGCCGCATGTGATGGAGCAGATCAAGCACCAGCTCGAGCGCATCGTGCCGGTGCACCGGGTGGTTGACCTGACCGTGCGCTCGCATGAGCTTGGGCAGGAGCGGCCGCTGGAGCGGGAGCTGGCGCTGGTCAAGGTCGCCGGCACAGGCGACGCCCGGGTCGAGGCGCTGAGGCTCGCGGATGCTTTCCGCGCCTCGGTCATCGACGCCAACACCGAGCATTTCATCTTCGAGATCACCGGCAAGGGGTCCAAGCTCGACCAGTTCATCGCCATCATGAAGCCGCTCGGCCTGGTCGAGATCTGCCGCACCGGCGTCGCCGCGATGAACCGCGGCCCGCAGGGAATGTGAACAGGGCGACCGTACCGTCCTGTTTCAAAACTTTGGCCCGGCGGTTGCCCGCTTCTGGCTTTTGCGCATTTGCTAAAAGGACAGTAAGGCTGACATATCTGGGAGGATAACATGTCGCTCGACACATTCCTTGCCCTGTTGGTCTATGCCTTCGTGACTTCGATCACGCCGGGGCCGAACAACCTCATGCTGCTCGCTTCCGGCGTCAATTTCGGCATCGCCAGGACGGTTCCGCATATGCTGGGCATCAGCATCGGCTTTCTGGTCCTGCTGCTGGCCGTCGGCTTCGGGCTCGGCGCGGTGTTGACCGCGGTGCCGGCGCTGCATACGGCGCTGAAGATCGCCGGCGCCGCCACCTGCTCTACCTCGCCTGGAAGATCGCCATGTCGCGCTCGATAAGCGACGGAAAAGGGGCGCAGGGGCGGCCGATGCGCTTCATCGACGCCGCCGCATTCCAGTGGGTCAATCCCAAGGCATGGGTGATGGCGATCACCGCGATGGCCGTCTACACCAATGCCGATCACCCGTTCGTCTCGGTGGCGCTCATCTCGATCGCCTTCACCATCGTCAACCTGCCCAGCGTTTCGGTATGGGCCGGCTTCGGCACGGCGCTGCGCGGCTTCCTGTCGGATCCGGTGCGGCTGAAATGGTTCAACATCGCCATGGGCGTGCTCTTGGCGGCGACGCTGTGGCCGATGCTCCGTTAGATGTGCCGATATTCAGGTGAGGCCGGCCTGCAAACGCTGGCTTTCTGCGCTTCCGATGCTCACGTACGAAAAGTACGCTCCGCTCCGGTTCTCGAAAACCATCGTTTTCGATTCGGCCTGACCTGAATCTCAACACATCTGACAGTTTTCGGACTGGTCGCAGAGGCGTTCGTTGGGTTCGTTTGCCGGCTGCTTAGCTATTGTGCAGTGCACATTAAATCTTCGTAATGCCCCGTTTTGGCCCTTTTCCGCCAAAGCCATGTCCTATCTACTCCACGAAAATCGCGGCACGAGGTCGTGAAGCGAGCTACAATGGACCACCGGGATCGGCGTGTCGGGTAGAAGGCTTATTTGTCGATGCGCGGAAAAATCGCCTTTGCAGTTGTCGCGGCCGCCTGCGTGGCCGGCGCCGGGCTCTATCTTTCGCCCACGACGTCGGCCAAGGTCCAGCAGCTGATTTCGGGCAAGCAGGAAAGCGCGGCCGCCACGGACAAGGCATCGAGCGGCGATAAAGCGGCCGGTGCCCCGGACAATGCGAAAGGCGACAATGCGAAAGGCGGCGGTCCGCGTTCAGCCTCGATCGTCTCCGCCACCGCGACGACAGCCGATTTTCCGATCCGCCGCTATGCCATCGGCTTCGTCTCGTCACCGGAGGTGGTCAATATCAATGCCCGTGTCTCCAGCCAGATCGTCTCCATCGCGGTCAAGGACGGGCAGATGGTCAAGGCCGGCGATCTGCTTATTTCGCTTGATGATCGCGCGCTGAAGGCGCAGCTCGCCAAGGACCAGGCGCAGCTCGCCAAGGACCAGGCGATGCTGGTAAGCGCCCAGGCCGATCTGCAGCGCGCGAAGGACCTCGTCGCCAAGCAGGCCGGCACGCAGCAGACCTACGATCAGGCGCTGGCGGCGCAGAAGGCCGCGGCCGCCACCATCGACGCCGACAAGGCGACCATTGATGCCGACACCGTGCAATTGAGCTATGCAACGATTACGGCGCCGATCTCGGGCCGGCTCGGCGCTGTCAACGTCTCGGTCGGCGATCTCGTCACTACCAGCAACGGCAACTCGAGCAGCTCGACGCCGCTGGTCACCATCACGCAGATGGATCCGCTGCAGGTGAACTTCACGCTGCCCGAGAGCAACCTTGCCCTGTTGCACAAGGCGCTCGCCGACCCGCAGCAAGGCGACGTGACGCTGACCAAAAACGGCGATCCCACGCCGATCGGCAAGGGCACGCTCGATTTCGTCGATTCCAGCGTCGACACGGCCTCCGGCACCATCGCCACGCGGGCAAGCATACCGAATCCGGATCTTTCGCTGTGGCCTGGGCAGTATGTGAACGTGGTGCTCGACGCCGGCATGATGCCGCAGATGACCTCCGTTCCGACGGTCGCGGTGCAGCCGAGCCAGAAGGGGCCGTTCGTCTATGTCGTCAAGCCGGACAACACCGTCGAGATGCGGCCGGTGCAGGTGGCGCTGACGGAAGGCCAAAACAGCGCCATCAGCGACGGGCTCAAGAGCGGCGAGAAGGTCGTCGTCGAAGGCCAGACACGGTTGAAAAACGGCGCGGCGGTGCATGAAGGCAAAGCGGCGGCCGGATCCGGGGATCAGGCATCGCCCAAGGTCGCGGAAGCCGACAAGGCCGGCGGGGCGAGCCAATGATCTTCGAATTCTGCATCCGCAAGCCTGTCGCTACGCTTCTGATGTCGTTCGCCCTTATTCTGGGCGGTATTTTTGCCTACAAGTTCCTGCCGGTGGCGGCGCTGCCCAGCGCCGAATTTCCGGTGGTCAACGTTTCGGCCAGCCTGCCCGGCGCCTCGCCGGAGACGATGGCGACATCGGTGGCGACGCCGCTGATCAAGCAATTCGCGACGATCGCCGGCATCGATTCGATCTCGACCACCAATTCGCTCGGCCAGACCTCGATCGCCATCCAGTTCGTGCTCAACCGCGACATCGATGCCGCGGCGGCGGACGTCCAGGCGGCGATCGCGCGCACGCAAAGATCGCTGCCGCCGGAAATGACCTCGCCGCCAAGCTATCGCAAGGTCAATCCGGCCGACGCGCCGATCCTTCTGATGTCGCTGGTCAGCGACACGGTCCCGCTGACCGACCTCGACGCCTTCGCGGAAAACGTCATGTCACCGTCGCTGTCGACCATCGACGGCGTGGCCCAGGTCTCGATCTTCGGCCAGCAGAAATACGCCGTGCGCATCCAGATCGATCCGACCGCGCTGGCCGCGCGCGGCATCTCGATCGATCAGCTGCAGGCCGCAATCACCTCGGCCAACAGCAACACTCCGCTCGGCGTGCTGCAGAACAACAAGCAGCAGCTGACGATTACCGCCAACACGCAGCTTACCGACGCCGCAGGCTTCTCCAACCTCATCATCGCAACCAAGAACGGCCGTCCGGTGCGGCTGGGCGACGTGACGCGCGTCGTCGATTCCGTGCAGACCACGACGACGGCGAGCTGGTATGACGGCACGCGCGCGATCATCATGGCCGTGCAGCGCCAGCCCGACGCCAACACCGTCGACGTCGTCGACAAGGTCAAGGCGATGCTGCCGTCCTTCCAGGACCAGATGCCGGGCGCCGCCCAGATCAAGCTGCTCAATGACCGCTCGACATCGATCCGCCAGGCCGTCGACGACGTCCAGTTCACGCTGCTCTTGACCATTGCGCTTGTGGTGCTGGTGATCTTCGTATTCCTGCGCCGGGTGACGGCGACGATCATCCCGGCGGTGGCGGTGCCGATCTCGCTGATCGCCACGCTTGGCGCGATGTTCCTGTTCGGCTTCTCGATCGACAATATCTCGCTGATGGGACTGACTTTGGCCGTCGGCCTTGTCGTCGACGACGCCATCGTCATGTTGGAAAACATCTTCCGCCATATGGAAGAGGACGGGCTGTCCGCCTTCGACGCTTCTTTGAAGGGAGCGCGCGAAATCGGCTTCACCATCATCTCGATCTCGATCTCGCTGGTGGCGGTGTTCATTCCGGTGCTTCTGATGGGCGGCGTCATCGGCCGCATCTTCAACGAATTCGCCGTCGTGGTGACCGTCGCCATCCTGGCCTCGATGTTCGTGTCGCTAACGCTGACGCCGATGCTCTGCTCGCGTCTGTTGTCGGTGACCAAGGCCGATCGCGAAAAGCACGCCCCCGGTCATAAGCCGGACCTCATCACGCGCGGCTACGACCGGATCCTGGGCTTCTGCCTGCGAAACACTTTCCTGGTGTTCCTCGTCTTCATCGCGACCGCCGCGGCGTCGGTGTGGGTGATCCAGGTCTCCCCGAAGGGCTTCTTTCCGCAGGAGGATATCGGCCAGATATCGGTGACCACGATCGCGCGCCAGGACATCTCGTTCGACGCCATGGCGAAGCTGCAAGGGCAGGTGGCCAGCGTGTTTTCGAAGTCCCCCTATGTCGACCATGTGGCCTGGTCGGCGGGCAGCGGCAACAACGCGCTCAACCAGGGCCAGCTCTTCGTCCAGCTCAAGGGCAAGGATCAGCGGCCCAACATCGAGAAGGTACTTTCGGATCTCAGACGCCAGTTGGCCGGCGTGGCGGGCATCGAGACCTATATGCAGCCCGTGCAGAACCTGCGGCTCGGCTCGCGGTCGTCGGCCAGCGCCTATCAGCTCGTGGTGCAGGGGCTCGACACCGGCCAGACCGACATCTGGGCGCAGAAGCTGAACGACGCGATGGCCGCGGACCATACGAAATTCACCGACGTCACCAGCGATCTGCAAAACAACGCATTGCAGGCCTCGCTGGTAATCGACCGCGACAAGGCCGCCCAACTCGGCATCGACACCGACACGCTGCGTTCCGCCCTCTATGGCGGCTTCGGCACCGACCAGGTTTCGACGATCTTCGGTTCGGCCGACAGCTATGAGGTCATCACCGAGCTTGATCCCAAGATCGAATGGTCGCCCGAGCGGATGCTCGCCATCCAGATGCGGACGGCGAGCGGCAGCCTGGTGCCTCTCGGCGCCTTCGCCCATGTCGACCGCACGGCCGGCGCGCTGACGATCAATCAGCTCGGTCAGCTTCCGGCGGTGACGATCTCCTACAACCTGCCGCAAGGCGTATCGCTCGGCGACACGGTGACCCGCATCGACCAGCTCAAAGACCAGATCGGCATGCCGAAGGAGATCTCGACGAGCTTTGCCGGCACGGCCAAGACCTTCCAGGATTCGCTTGCCAATCAGGGGCTGCTGATCGGCGGCGCGATCCTGACGATCTATATCGTGCTTGGCATGCTCTATGAGAGCTTCATCCACCCGCTCACCATCCTCACCGGCCTGCCGTCGGCGGTGCTGGGCGCCGTGGTGGCGCTGCGCGTCGCCGGCATGGATCTGTCGGTGATCGCGGTGATCGGCATCCTGATGCTGATCGGCATCGTCAAGAAGAACGGCATCATGATGGTCGACGTCGCGCTGGAGCTCAGGCGGCAGGGCATGTCGGCGAGGGACTCCATCCACAAAGCCTGCCTGATGCGCTTCCGGCCGATCATGATGACGACGCTTGCGGCGTTGATGGGCACGTTCCCGATCGCGCTCGGCACCGGCGCCAGCGCCGAATTGCGCCAGCCGCTCGGCGTTGCCGTGGTCGGCGGCCTGCTCGCCTCGCAGGCGCTGACGCTGTTCGTCACGCCGGTGATCTACGTCTATTTCGAGAATTTCTCGGGCTGGCTGCTCAGCTTCTCGTCGAAGAAGAGCCGGCCGGCGCTGCATGTGGTGGAAAGCGGCGAGCAAGCCTCGCTGTTCGACGGCGAACCCGAGCCGCAGAAGACGGCAGCCGAGTAGATCGCTCCGACTGGCCCAAGCCGTGGCGCTTGCGGCCAGCCGCAGCCGATCCTAGTCTGTGACCATGTCCCATGATCATGACCACGACAACGAGCTCGATCCGTTCGCGGCGCGCGTGCGCGCGCTGGAGACGATCCTGACCCAAAAGGGCCTGATCGACCCTGCGGCCATCGACGTCATCGTCGACACCTATGAGACGAAGATCGGCCCGCGCAACGGCGCGCGGGTGGTGGCGAAGGCCTGGAACGATCCAGCCTATGCCGAATGGCTCAAGCGCGACGCGACCGCGGCAATCGCGTCGCTGGGCTACACCGGCCGGCAGGGCGAGCACATGCAGGCCGTGTTCAACACCGAGGAGACGCACAACCTCGTCGTTTGCACGCTCTGCTCCTGCTATCCGTGGTCGGTGCTCGGCCTGCCGCCGGTCTGGTACAAGGCGCCGCCTTACCGCTCTCGGGCGGTCATCGATCCGCGAGGCGTGCTGGAGGAGTTCGGATTGATACTGCCGGCGGAGAAGAAAATCCGCGTCTGGGATTCGACGGCAGAGCTTCGCTACCTGGTGGTGCCGATGCGTCCCAAGGGGACCGAGGGCTGGAGCGAAGAGCAGCTCGCCGGACTGGTCAGCCGCGATGCGATGATCGGCACCGCGCTTGCCAAAGAGCCGGAAGGGGAACCGGCATGAACGGGCCGCAGGATCTCGGCGGTCAAATGGGTTTCGGGCCGGTCGCGCCCGAGAAGGACGAGCCCTATTTCCACGCGGTGTGGGAGCGGCGGGCGCTGGGCGTGACGCTCACCGCCGGCGGCATGGGGGCCTGGAATATCGACGAGAGCCGGCATGCGCGGGAATCGCTGCATCCCGCCGACTATTACTCATCGAGCTACTACCAGATCTGGATCAAGGCGCTGGAAACGCTCCTGAAACGCCACGGGTTCATCACCGAGCGCGACCTTGCCGCCGGCAAGGCCGTGGATGCGGCCACGGTGCCGAAAAGAGTGCTGAAGGCGGCGGATGTACCCGCAGTGCTCGCCAAGGGCGGGCCGTGCAGCCGGCCGGTCGCCGCGCCGGCGCGTTTCCGCGCGGGCGATCGCGTGCGGACGAAGAATTTCAACCCGACCGGCCATACGCGCCTGCCGCGTTATGCGCGCGGCAAGAACGGCAGGATCGAGGCGGTGCGCGACGGCTTCGTCTTCCCCGACAGCAATGCGCACTGCAAGGGCGAGAACCCGCAATGGGTCTACACCGTGGTGTTCGACGGGGCCGAGATCTGGGGCGAGGGCGCCGATCCGACGCTCAGCGTCTCGATCGACGCCTGGGAGAGCTATCTTGAACCGGCATGAAGGTGCGTTGCCGGCCGGTTTCGACGAGCCGGTCTTTGCCGAGCCGTGGCAGGCCGAAGCCTTCGCACTGACCATTGCGCTGCACGGCAATGGCCTGTTCTCGTGGAGCGAATGGGCGGAGGCCTTATCCGCCGCGGTGAAACAGCCTGCCGCGGCGAGCGACGGGCACGATTACTACGAGCACTGGCTGACGGCGCTGGAGAAGCTTTTGTCCAGGAAGGGTGTCGCCCGCAAGAGCGAGGTTGATGAACTCGCTGCCGCCTGGGAACGCGCCGCGCATGCGACGCCGCACGGCAAGCCGATCCTGCTGGAGAACGATCCGGGCCCCTGACGGCGGACTATGTGCTGCCGGACTAAAAGGTCAGTTTATATTTCCGTTATCCCAGTTCGGGTTCCGTATGCGCACTCGGTTGCAAATATTAAAGCTGCCTGCGACCATGCAATCATGATGAAAATATCCGGCGCGCCATGGCCTTTGCTGCAAATCGCGATCGAGGCGAAGTTGAGAGCCGATGAGGAGAAGTTACGTGTCGCCCTGTCGACGCTGGCCGAGGAGGATCCGTCCTTCCGCGTCAAGACCGACGCGGAAAGTGGCCAGAGCATCATTTTCGGCACAGGCGAGCTTCACCTCGACATCATCGTCGACCGCATCCGCCGCGAGTTTCAAGGTCGAGGTCAATGTCGGCGCGCCGCAGGTGGCTTATCGCGAGGCGATCACCCGCAAGCAGGAGCAGGACTACACGCACAAGAAGCAGACTGGCGGTACGGGTCAGTTTGCTCGCGTCAAGATATTGTTCGAACCGAGCCCGGAAGGCATTGAGTTCGAGTTCGAATCGAAGATCGTCGGTGGCGCGGTTCCGAAGGAATACATCCCGGGTGTCGAGAAGGGCATCGGCAGCGTCATGACGTCCGGCCCCTTTGCGGGCTTCCCGATGATCGGCGTAAAGGCGACACTGATGGACGGCGCCTATCATCATACCGACTCTTCGGCGCTCGCATTCGAGATCGCCGGCCGCGCCTGTTTCCGTGAAGCCGCACCCAAGCTTGGCGTACAATTGCTCGAACCGATCATGAAGGTCGAGGTGGTGACGCCGGAAATCTATGTCGTCAGCATTATCGGCGACCTGCACGGCCGCCGCGGTCTGGTCAAGAGTCGGATAAGCCGCGGCGAGGCCATCGTCGTCAACGCGATGGTGCCGCTGGCCAACATGTTCAAGTACGTCGACAATCTCCGCTCGATGGGCCTGGACCGCGCGGCCTACACGATGCAGTTCGACCACTACGCGCCCGTTCCGAGACCTGACCGCGACCCGCCGCCGCCGCCGGCAGTGGCTGCCTACGGCTGACTTGTTCTTCGTCGGAGCCAACCGAGGTACTGCGATTTTGTTCTCTTTACGTTCCAGTTCGTGACTGATAGCCTGAGTTGTTGGAGGCGGTAACGAACGTCGCCGACAACGGTCGATATGGCGGCCAATCTTGTCTTTCGCCTGCGAATCCGGTCTGTCGCACTGATGGAATTTTCTCCCCAGCAGGATGAGGCTTTGAAAGCGGTCGGGCGCTGGCTCAAGGAGGGCCGGCCGCAGGTCTTTCGGCTGTTCGGCTATGCCGGCACCGGCAAGACGACGCTGGCGCGCTATTTCGCCGAGCATGTCGACGGCCAGGTGCAGTACGCCGCCTTCACCGGCAAGGCGGCGCAGGTGCTGCGCTCGAAGGGGGCGACCAACGCCCGCACCATCCATTCGCTGATCTATAGGCCGAAGGGCGAGGAATCGGTTGAGGACGAGGTGACCGGCAAGACCTCGATGTCGCCGACCTTCTCGCTCAACCGGCAAAGCCCGATTTCGCGCGCCAAGCTTGTCGTCATCGACGAATGCTCGATGGTCGACGAGCAGCTCGGTCGCGACCTGCAGAGTTTCGGCACGCCGATCCTGGTGCTCGGCGACCCGGCGCAGCTGCCGCCGATCTCGGGCGGCGGCTTCTTCACCGAGCATGAGCCGGACGTTCTGTTGACCGAGATCCATCGCCAGGCGCGCGACAATCCGATCATCCGGCTGGCGCTCGACGTGCGCGAGGGCCGCGAATTCATGCATGGCGACTACGGCACGGCGCAGGTGATCGGCAGGGAAGCAGTCAACCAGGAGCTGGTTCTCAAGGCCGATCAGGTGCTGGTCGGCACCAACCGCACGCGCCGGCGCTACAATCAAAGGCTGCGCGAGCTGAAGGGGTTCAACGCCGACTTCCCGCAAGCCGGCGACAAGCTGGTCTGCCTGCGCAACGACCCGGCCAAGGGGCTGCTCAACGGTTCGCTGTGGAAGGTGATGACCTCGTCGCGCGAGACGGTGAAGCCCGGCATCAACCTTTTGGTCTCGCCGGAAGAGGACGACCCCGACCGCGGCGTCGCCAAGATCAAGCTGCTCAAGGCGGCATTCGAGGATCCGGATGCCGAAATCCCCTGGCAGCAGAAGAAGCGCTTCGACGATTTCGATTACGGCTATGCGCTGACCGTGCACAAGGCGCAGGGCTCGCAGTGGAACGACGTGGTGCTGTTCGACGAGAGCTGGGCGTTCAAGGAGACCAGGCAGCGCTGGCTCTACACCGCCATCACCCGCGCCGCCGAGCGGCTGACGGTCGTGCGCTAGAGTTGTTGGGATTTCAGGTGAGGCCGGCCTGCAAATGGCGGCTTCCTGCGCTTCCGGTGCTCACGCGCGTCAAGCACGCTCCGCTCCGGCCTTCGCCGGCCGAAGCTCTCATAAGCGTCTCCGCTCTATGAAGGCTACGGCCGGCGTAGGCCGGTTCCCGGAAACCATCCAGTTTGGTCGCTTCGCGCCCGTCTTCGACTCCGGCTCGGCCTGACCTGAATCTCAACAACCCTAGTCCGTTGGTCTTGCGCCAAGCCATTGCCAGGCGGCTTCCTCGTCGTCGACGCCAAAGCGCCTGAATTCGAAAGGCAGCGTCTTGGGGAAAAGACCGGCGACGAGGGGGGCCCAACTCGGCTCGCCGATGGCCGCGCAGCGCACGACATGTTGCATCGCGTCGGCCACGCCCTGCTTGAGCGTGTCTTGCTTGATATTGGCCCAGTCGACGCTTTCCTCGTCGGTCAACCTGACCAGCACGTCGATCCTGGGATGCAGCGCGTAGGCGGCCTCCAGCAGGCCGAACAGGTTTTCCGCATCGGCCGGCGAGACATCGCCGACGACGTCGATGGCGAAAAGCGCATCGCGATTGGTCTCGATGCGGCGGATCGCCGGCACGGCTTCGAGGAAATTCACTGGCAAATCCTTATCTTAGCCTCCATCTATCCCCTGGAACACGCGAAACCCTCTATCTGTTCCCGTCAAAGGCGCTATAGATGCGCGCCGATCCACTGGACCCCAGCTCATGCCCGCCAAGCTTTCGGTCAATCTCAACGCCGTCGCCATGCTACGCAACCGTCGCGACCTGCCATGGCCGAGCGTGACCGGACTTGGCCGCATAGCGCTTGCCGCCGGCGCGCACGGGCTGACGGTCCATCCGCGCCCTGACGAGCGGCACACCAGGTATTCCGACCTGCCGGAGATCAGGGCGCTGATCGATGATGAGTTTCCGGGCGCGGAGTTCAACATCGAGGGCTATCCGACCGAGGATTTCCTGGCGCTTGTCGAAAAGAACCAGCCCGAGCAAGTGACGCTGGTGCCGGACGACCCGGCGCAGGCGACTTCTGACCATGGCTGGAACTTCGTCGCCCAGGCGGCGTTCCTCACTCCGATCGTCAAGCGGTTGAAGAAGGGCGGGTTTCGCGTGTCTTTGTTTTCCGACGCGGATCCGGACGCGGTCAGTGCGGCTCGCGACACCGGCGCCGACCGCATCGAGCTCTATACCGGGCCATATGGAGGTTGCCACTCTTATTCCGCAAAGGCGGCGAAAGAACTGGAAAGGTTGGGAAAAACCGCTGATGCGGCGTTCGCGGCCGGGCTCGGTGTCAATGCCGGCCACGATCTCACCGTGAAGAACCTGCCGCCGCTGGCCAAACGCATTCCGGCATTAGCCGAAGTATCGATCGGACATGGGTTGACAGCGGATGCGCTGGAGTATGGCATGGCCGGCACTGTCGGGCGGTTCTTGAAGGCCTGCGGATGGTAGGGCGCCTTGCGTAACTCCGGCAGTTTCGGTGCGTCCCGCGCGTTGCGGCGACCTCGAAGCGTGGCGAATCTGATGAAATGGGGTTCATGGTGCTAGCCAACGCCAGCGAGACGGAATCCCTCGAACGCTCGGGCCATGCCGAAACCGAGCGGCAGCACAGCACCAAGGTTCTCATGCTTGGCGCGCTGGGCGTCGTCTACGGCGATATCGGCACGAGCCCGATCTACGCCTTCCGCGAGGCGCTGCATGCCTCGTCGAGCTCGGTCGCCCGCCATGACGTGCTCGGCGTGCTGTCGCTGATCGTCTGGGCGCTCACCATCATCGTCACGATAAAATATGTCGCCTTCGTGCTCAGGGCCGACAACAAGGGCGAAGGCGGCACGCTGTCGCTGATGTCGCTGGCGCGCAGCGCCTACCCCCCGGGCTCGCGTTTCATCCTGGTTATCGGCCTTTGCGGCGCGGCATTGTTCTTCGGCGATTCGATCATCACGCCGGCGATCTCGGTGCTTTCGGCGGTTGAGGGCCTGAAAGTCGTCACCCCGGCGCTCGAGGCCTATGTGGTCCCGATCACGCTGGTCATCCTGGCCGTGCTTTTCGCCGTGCAACGCTTCGGCACGGGCAAGGTGGCGGCGGTGTTCGGACCGGTGACGGCGACATGGTTCGTGGCGATCGGAGCGGCTGGGGTCTATCATATCGTCGACGACCCGTCCGTCTTCCTGGCGATCAATCCATATTACGCGATCTATTATCTCGCCACCACGCCGACGGGCGCCTTCGTCACCGTGGGTGCCGTGTTCCTGGCCGTCACCGGCGCTGAGGCGCTCTATGTCGACCTTGGCCATTTCGGCCGCAAGCCGATCGTGATGGCCTGGTTCGCAATCGTCTTCCCTTGCCTGCTCCTCAATTATTTCGGGCAGGGCGCCTTCGTGCTCTCGCATGGCGGCAAGCCCACCAACCCGTTCTTCCAGATGCTGCCTGAATGGGCGCTGATGCCGATGGTGGGCTTGGCGACCGCAGCCACCGTCATCGCCAGCCAGGCCGTCATTTCCGGCGCCTTCTCGCTGACACGGCAGGCCGTGCAGCTCAACCTTCTGCCCCGTATCGAAGTGCAGCACACATCCGAGATGCAGAGCGGCCAGATCTATATGCCGAGGGTCAATCTCCTGGTGGCACTCGGCGTCATGCTTCTGGTCGTCGGTTTCGGCAGCTCGAGCGCGCTCGCCTCGGCCTACGGCATTTCGGTGACCGGCGAGATGCTGATGACGACGATCCTTTTGTTCGTCGTCATGCGCTGGCTCTGGAGATGGCAGGTTGCGGCCGCGCTGGCGCTGGCATTGCTGTTCGGCGTCATCGATCTCGGCTTCTTCTCGGCCAATGTCGTCAAGATCGTCGAAGGGGGCTGGGTGTCGATCACCGTCGCCTGCCTCATGGGCCTGATCATGTGGACCTGGATCCGCGGAACCCGCTACCTTTTCGATAAGACTCGCCGCAACGAGATCCCGCTCGATTTCCTCGCGGCGAACCTGTTGAAGAAGAAGCCGCAGCTCGTCTCGGGCACCGCCGTGTTCCTGACTAGCGATCCGCTGAGCGCCCCCACGGCGCTGATGCACAGCCTGAAGCACTACAAGGTGCTGCACGAAAAGAATGTCATCCTGTCGGTGGTGACGGCGCCGCAGCCGGTCGTGCCCGACAGCGAGCGCGTCAAGCTGGAGACGGTCAACGAGCTGTTCATGCGGGTGACTTTGACCTTCGGCTACATGGAGCAGCCCAACATTCCACGCGCCTTGGCTATCTGCCGCAAGCAGGGCTGGAAGTTCGACATCATGACGACGTCCTTCTTCCTGTCGCGACGCTCGCTTAAGGCCTCGCCCAATTCCGGCATGCCGGTCTGGCAGGACCGGCTGTTCATCGGCCTTGCGCGGACGGCAGCGGATGCGACGGAGTATTTCCAGATTCCCACCGGACGCGTGGTCGAGATCGGCACGCAGGTCGCTATCTGACGAGGCCGTTTCTATCGGATGACGATGCAGGCGCGCTCCGTGCACAGTGAAGCCGTGCGTCGGCGGCATGGGAGCCCTCACGCTAGGGCACTTGATATTGCACTGCAGCAAGCGTAGAGCACCGCGCGTTTTATCGGAGTGTGGTCCATGGCCCTTGCCAATGGTGCTGAGGCAGAACCCGTCGACCAATCGAGCCATCCAGAGATCGAACAGCACAGCGCCAAGGTGTTGATGCTGGGGGCGCTCGGCGTCGTCTATGGCGATATCGGCACGAGCCCGATCTACGCCTTCCGCGAGGCGCTGCACGCCTCGTCGGGCGGCGACGTGGCTAACCGCGCCGACATTCTCGGCGTGCTGTCGCTGATTATCTGGTCGCTCACCATCACGGTCACGGTGAAGTACATCATGTTCGTGCTGCGCGCCGACAACCGCGGCGAGGGCGGCGTGCTGTCGCTGATGGCGCTGGCGCGCGGCACTTTTCCGACACGCTCGGCGATCGTGCTCGGCATCGGCATCGTCGGCGCGTCGCTGTTCTTCGGCGATGCCGTTATCACGCCCGCCATCTCGGTGCTGTCAGCGGTCGAGGGCATGAACGTCGTCACCCCCGCCTTCCAGCCCTATGTGGTGCCGCTGACATTGCTCATTCTCGCAGCCGTGTTTGCCGTGCAGCGTTTCGGCACGGGCGGCGTGGGCCTGGTGTTCGGGCCGGTCACCGCCATATGGTTCCTTGCCATCGGCGTTTCCGGGCTGAAGCACATCATCTCGGACCCGGAAATCCTGTGGGCCATAAGCCCGCACTACATCGTGGCCTTCTTCATCAATTCGCCCGACGTGTCCTTCGTCACGGTTGGCGCCGTCTTCCTGGCCGTCACTGGCGCCGAGGCGCTCTATGCCGACCTCGGCCATTTCGGCCGCAAGCCGATCGTGCTGGCCTGGCTTGCGATCGTGTTTCCCTGCCTGCTTTTGAACTACGCCGGGCAGGGCGCCTATGTGCTTGCCAAGGGGGGCACGGTCGGCCACCCGTTTTTCGAGATGAATGAGGGCTGGGCACTCATCCCCATGGTGGTCCTTGCGACCGCAGCGACCGTGATTGCCAGCCAGGCCGTCATCTCCGGCGCCTATTCGCTGACCAGACAGGCGGTGCAGCTCAACATGCTGCCGCGGCTTGAAATCCTGCATACGTCGGAGAAGCAGTCCGGCCAGGTTTATATGCCGCGCGTCAACATGCTCCTGGCGCTGGTGGTGATGCTGTTGGTGGTTGGCTTCGGCGAATCCAGTAGGCTCGCCTCGGCCTATGGCATTTCCGTCACAGGCAACATGCTGGTGACGACGACGCTGCTGTTCATCGTCATGACACGCATCTGGAAGTGGAATATCTGGCCGGCGATCGGCCTGACGGCGGTGTTCGCCCTGATCGACATAGGCTTCTTCGCCTCCAACATCGTCAAGGTGTTCGAGGGGGGCTGGGCCTCTCTCGCGGTCGCCTTCGCCATCATCCTGGGCATGTGGACCTGGGTGCGCGGCAGTCGCTACCTCTTCGACAAGACGCGGCGCAACGAGATCCCGCTCGATTTCCTGGCGGGAAACCTGTTGAAGAAGAAGCCGCAGCTGGTCTCGGGCACCGCCGTGTTCCTGACTAGCGATCCGCTGAGCGCCCCCACGGCGCTGATGCACAGCCTGAAGCACTACAAGGTGCTGCACGAAAAGAACGTCATCCTGTCGGTGGTGACGGCGCCGCAGCCGGTCGTGCCCGACAGCGAGCGCGTCAAGCTGGAGACGGTCAACGAGCTGTTCATGCGGGTGACTTTGACCTTCGGCTACATGGAGCAGCCCAACATTCCACGCGCCTTGGCTATCTGCCGCAAGCAGGGCTGGAAGTTCGACATCATGACGACGTCCTTCTTCCTGTCGCGACGCTCGCTTAAGGCCTCGCCCAATTCCGGCATGCCGGTCTGGCAGGACCGGCTGTTCATCGGCCTTGCGCGGACGGCAGCGGATGCGACGGAGTATTTCCAGATTCCCACCGGACGCGTGGTCGAGATCGGCACGCAGGTCGCTATCTGACGAGGCTGGGCCATGCCTGCCGCGGCTGGACACCGCATCTCGGAAAGGCGCGCTTGTCGCGACCGGTGAAAGCCCGATCCGGCTCGGATGCCCAAGAAGTCGAAGTGAAGCGCGCCGGGGGAACACCTCCCAGGCGCGCCAGACTTCAGCCGAGCAATGCGGCCTTGTTCGCTTCGAGGAACTGCTTCAGCGTCCGCGGCTTGCGGCCTGAGAGCTTCTCGACCGCATCGGTCACCTCGCCTATGCGGCCGGCGCGGGTGTTGGCATCGAAGGAGACGATGATACGGGCGAAATCCTCGGGAACGCCCGCCGCTTTCACCCCTTCGGTCAGCGCCTCGTCCGGCAGTTGGATGACCTCCAGCGGCTTGCCGGTCACCTCGCTTACGAGCGCCGCAATTTCATTCGTGGTATAGGCCTGCGGGCCGGTCAGCGTGTAGATGTGGCTTTCCTTGGAGCCGGATGCGAGGCCGGCGGCGATGGCGGCCGCCATATCGTCGCGCGCGCCGTGAGCGACGCGGCCGTCGGCGGCCGAGCTGTACCACTTGCCCGACGAAATGGCATGCGGCAGCGACATGAACAGGTTCTCCTGGTACCAGCCGTTGCGGAAGATGGTGTAGGGGATGCCGCTCGCCTTGATCGCCTCTTCGGTGCCGTAATGGTCGCCGGCAAACAGCACCGGCGAGCCGGGCTCCGGATTGGGCATTGAGGTATAGAGCAGGTGCGAGACCTTGGCCGCCTTGGCCGCCGCCACCGCTGCCTGGTGCTGCTTCAGGCGCCGGTCGCTTTTCAGATCGAGCTCGCCGGTCGAGATGACAAGCACCCGGTCGGCGCCCGTGAACGCTGCTTCCAGCGAAGCCTCATCGTCGAAGTCGGCGGCTCTCACAGCGACGCCCCGCGCGGCCAGATCGGCGAGATTTTCCGGGTTACGCGTGGTGGCGATGATATTGGCTGGCGCGACTTTCCGTTCGCCAAGCAGATGATTGATGACGGCGCGGCCAAGATGGCCGGAAGCACCGGTTACGAGAAGGGTTTCGGTCATCGGGTTATCCCTTGAAAATGCCAATGGGGGGTCTGATTCGTGGTCTCAAAAAGAGACCAGCGCTAAAATAGGAATTGACCGCAGGCCGTAAAGAAGGCAGTTTTTCGGGAGGTAGGCACTGCCAGGGAACCACCCCGGCCGGCCACGTGTCGACCAAAGGATGTCGCGATGGACAGCAAGATCTTCAATCTGAAAGCCAAGCTCGAGGTCTACAAGGCCATGACGAACGGCGCCAATTTCGCCGATTGTCCGGTCCGCGACGTGATCCAGGGCATCAGCGGCAAATGGAGCTCGCTGCTGGTGATGGCGCTGGCCGAGAAGCCCTATCGCTTCGGCGAGCTGCGCCGGTTGGTTCCCGATATCTCGCAGCGCATGCTGACGCAGACGCTCCATGATCTGCAGCGGGACGGCTACGTGCACCGCGAGGTGTTCCCGACCAAGCCGCCGAGCGTCGAATACAGCCTGACCGATCTTGGACGTTCGATGTTCCTGCCTCTGCAACAGCTCGTTCAATGGGCCGAACTCAATCATGACGCGGTGCGCGATGCGCGCGCCGCCTTCGACGCCGCCCAAGGCTGATCTCTCGATACAAGCGTCAAAGCGCCCGATTGATCCGGCGCGTTCCAAGCGGGATTGTCCCCGCAGGGTCGGGTCGGGGGACGATGGGCAAGTCTTACGAGATCGCGATTGCCGGCGCTGGTCCGGCCGGGCTGGCGGCAGCGCTTTACCTCAAGCGGGCCGGACACAAGGTCACCATTTTCGAGCGTTTCGACGCGCCGAGGCCTGTCGGCTCAGGCCTGATCCTGCAGCCGACCGGGCTGACCGTGCTCGCCGATCTCAGTCTGCTCGACGAGATCCTTTCACTTGGCAGCCGCATCGAGCGGCTGCACGGCACTGACGCCGGCAGCGGGCGCACGGTGCTCGAAGTCCGCTATGACGCGCGGCGCGGCCGCCGCTTCGGCCTCGCCGTGCATCGGGCGGCGCTGTTCGGCGTGCTCTACCGTGCCGCCCTGCGCAAAGCGATCGCCATCGAAACCGATGTCGAGGTCGAAACGCTGGAAGTCGGCGAACGGGCGACGCTGGTCTGCGGCAACGGCAGGCGGCTCGGGCCGTTCGACCTCATTGTCGATGCCAGCGGCGCGCGCTCGAAACTGCGGTCATATCTCGGCGATAACGCCATGCCACGGCCGCTCGCCTATGGCGCATTCTGGGCGTCGCTTGGCTGGCGGGACGGCTTTGACAGAAGCGCGCTGCTGCAGCGCTATGACAAGGCGAGCGTCATGGTCGGCGTGCTGCCGATCGGCCGGCCGGAGCCCGGCGCGCAAGAGATGGCGGCCTTCTTCTGGAGCCTCAAGCCGGCCGATGCCGAACAGATAAAGGCGAAGGGCCTCGATGCCTGGAAGGCGAGGGTAGTCTCTGTGTGGCCAGAGTGCGAGGCTTTCACCAGCCAGATCGACAGTTTCGAGCAGCTCTCGCTCGCCCGCTATGGCCACCATACGATGACATTGCCGGCCGGCCGGCGGCTTGCCGTCATCGGCGATGCCGCGCATTCGACCAGCCCGCAGCTCGGGCAAGGCGCGAACATGGCGCTGCTCGACGCCGCGGCGCTCAGCCATGCGCTGGAGCATGCGAACGGCATAGATGAAGCGCTGGCGACCTATGTAAGTGCGCGCCGTTGGCATGTGCGCGTCTTCCAGGCGCTATCGCTGTCGCTGACGCCGTTCTACCAGTCGGACTCCGCGGCCTTGCCCTTTGTCCGCGACCGTGTGGTCGCGGCGCTGGCGAGAGTTCCGCCAGGGCCGCAACTCCTTGCGGCCATGGTCGCTGGTACGGTAATCGACCCGTTCAGGCGGATCGGGCTTGCGGAGTTGCAATGGCCTGCAGCCGGATGATCTCGGACAGGTAAGACCCCTTTGCCCGAAGGAAGGCATGCAGCCGCCGCGGATAGTCCGGGCTGACGGCTTCCTTCACCGATTTCCGTTCGCTCAACGCCTCGCGCAAGGCTTGGACGAGCGGCTTGCCGTCCAGAATGCCGAAGTCGCCGATGCGGTCGAACGTGTCGAAATAGCGGAAGACCGGTCCGTAGACGGCGTCGACCAGCGAGAAACGATCTCCGGCGAACCACGGACCGCTTTGCCTTGCCGCGAGTTCTGCTTCCACACGCGCGAACATCCCGGACAAGCCTCTGCTTTCACGGAGGAAAGCGGCTTCATCGGCAGCGGAATAGAAGCGGCCGATGGCATTGAGGATGGCCGAGCCGAATTCGATCCAGGCGCGATGCCTGGCCCGCAGCAGCGGATCGGCAGGGTGCAAGGGATTGGCCTCCGTCTCCTCGAGGAATTCGAGGATGACGGCGGATTCGAAAATGACTTCCTGCGCGTCGCCATGCCGGACGCGCAGCAGCGGCACCTTGCCGAGCGGCGAGACCGCCTTGAACCAGTCGGGCTTGTTGGCAAGGTCGACATCGACCCGTTCGAACGGCACGCCTTTCTCGGCAAGCGAGATCGCGGCGCGCTGGACGTAGGGGCAGAGGTGATGGCTGACGAGGGTGAGCCTGGCGGTCATCTCATTCCCCCCAGACATAGTTCAGCGCGCCGTCTTCGACGCGGGTCGACAGGAACATCAGGCGGGAGCCCTTCGGCGCCGGGCCTTCCAGGCGCTCGCCGCTTGCCATGTCGAATTTCGCGCCATGCCATTGGCAGACAAGTGAGCCGTCCTTGCATTCCAGCGGCCCGCCGAAATGCAGGCAGACATTGGCCGCGGCGCGGATGCGCTCGCCGCTGCGCCAGACATGGACCTCGCGGCCGAAGAACGGCGCGAGCAGGCTGCCGGTTTGCGGGATATCGGCGATCTTGCAGATTTCATGTTTCATCGGAGAACTCCATATCGATGCGTTTGCATCTATATAAATGCATTTGCATCGATCGTCAAGCTTGATGCATTTGCATCTATCCGCTAGGCTGCGCCGATGACGACGAAATCCCCATCGCCCGAAGCCGTCACCGCCTGGGCGCGCCTCATGCGCGTCTCGCGCCAACTGGTCGAAAAGACCGAGGACGCGCTGAAGGCCAGCGAACTGCCGCCGCTAGGCTGGTATGATGTGCTGCACGAGCTGGCGGAAGCAGGCGAGGGAGGGCTGCGGCCGTTCGAGTTGATCGATCGCGTTCTGTTGGCACAGTACGGCGTTTCAAGGCTGCTGGCCCGGCTGGAGGCGGATGGCCTGGTCGAAAAGCTGCCGGTCTTCGATGACGGCCGGGGCCAGACCGTGCGCATCACGCCAAGCGGTCGGGAGATGCGCCGCCGCATCTGGGCTGTCTATGGCGCTTCGATCGCGGAACTGATGGGCGACAGGCTTTCGGCCAAAGAGCTGGAGATGCTTGCCGGGTTGCTCGGGCGGCTGCGCGATCCGCCGGTCACGGACTGAAATCCATGAGCCGACGAGCTTTCAGGGCAGGCGCAAGGCCCATAGAAATGCGATCGTCGCCAGCCCGCCCAGCGCGACACGGACCAGATGCATCTCGCCCCACCTGACGATCAATGACCTCGCCTGAGAGTTGGCGGCCTCGGCATCCATCGCCTCCAGCATCCGGTTCGTCGGCATCATCGCCAGCAGCGTCCATGGCCAAGGCAGAATGATGAACAGCGCACCGGCCAGATAGGCCAACGCTCCGGTCAGCCACCAGGCGATCAAGCCGAGAATGCAGGCGACCATGGCAATCGAGGCCTGCATGGCGGCGCCGCGCTTATAGGAGGGCTGCCATTCGCGCAGCAACGCCTGGTCATCGAGGCCAAGCCGCGCAGGCTGCTCCGCGACGCTGACATAGACAGCGGCCCCGGTGAAGGCGGCGGCTACAGCCAGCGCGAGCAGACCGACCAGCATTTTATCCCTCCGGCAAGGAGATGGAAAATAGGGCTTGCATGACGTCCGGCAATACGGCATAGAACCGAACCGTAACGTACGGTACGCACCGGTCTTGTTGACGTAGCCGAGGGCAAACGTGTTGCACAGCGTGCAGGATATCGACAACAGCGAGACGCTCACCGAGCGTCAGCAGGCCGTTCTGGATGCAGCGCTTCGCCTGCTGGTCGAGGAGGGCGACAACCTGACCATGACTGCGGTGGCGCGGCGGGCAAGCTGCTCCAAGGAGACGCTCTACAAGTGGTTTGGCGACCGCGACGGGCTGCTGACGGCGACAGTGCAGTGGCAGGCGTCCAAAGTGCGCGTGGCGCCGGTCGATCGCGAAGGGCTCGACCTTGCTTCGCTGACCGCGAGCCTCGAACGCTTCGCATCCGACTGGCTCAAGGTAATTTCCAGCGACACCTCGATCGCGCTCAACCGTGTCGCGGTCAGCCATGCCGGCTCGGGCAAGGACGATCTCGGCGCCGTCGTGCTGCAGAACGGCCGCTTTGCCTTGGCGAAGCGCCTGAAGCCTGTGCTCGAAGCCGGACGCCAGGCAGGACTGCTCGATTTCGAGGACGCCGAGACGGCGTTCCGGACCTTTTTCGGCCTGGTCGCCCGGGACGTGCAGATACGCCTGCTGCTCGGCGATCGGGTGGAATTGACTGGGGCGACGATCGGCGGCGATGCCCGCCGCGCGACGCAACAGTTTCTCGCTCTTTTCGGAGCAAAAACCGGGCCGCAGGCCCTCTGATCTTCAAAACGGGAAGGAAGACCACAATGCGTGTCTATTACGATCGTGACGCCGATCTGAACCTCATCAAGGGCAAGAAGGTCGCCATCATCGGCTATGGCAGCCAGGGCCGGGCGCACGCGCTCAATCTCAAGGATTCCGGCGTCAAGGAAATCGCCATCGGCCTGAAGGCCGGCTCGGCGACCGCCAAGAAGGTCGAGGCCGACGGGCTCAAGGTGATGAGCGTGGCGGACGCCGCCAAATGGGCCGACCTGATGATGATGGCGACGCCCGACGAATTGCAGGCCGACATCTACAAAAACGAGATCGCGCCGAACATCCGCGACGGCGCCGCGATCGCCTTCGCGCACGGTCTCAACGTGCATTTCGGCCTGATCGAGCCGAAGGCTTCGGTCGACGTCGTCATGATCGCGCCGAAGGGCCCGGGCCACACGGTGCGCGGCGAATACCAGAAGGGCGGCGGCGTGCCGTGCCTGGTGGCCGTCAACCAGGACGCTTCGGGCAACGCGCTCGACCTCGCGCTCTCCTACGCCTGCGGCGTCGGCGGCGGCCGCTCGGGCATCATCGAAACCAATTTCCGCGAGGAATGCGAGACCGACCTGTTCGGCGAGCAGGTGGTGCTGTGCGGCGGTCTGGTCGAGTTGATCCGCGCTGGTTTCGAGACGCTGGTGGAAGCCGGCTACGCGCCGGAAATGGCCTATTTCGAGTGCCTGCACGAGGTGAAGCTGATCGTTGACCTGATCTATGAAGGCGGCATCGCCAACATGAACTACTCGATCTCGAACACCGCCGAATGGGGCGAATATGTCTCGGGTCCGCGCATCATCACCGCCGAGACCAAGGCCGAGATGAAGCGCATCCTGAAGGATATCCAGACCGGCAAGTTCACCTCGGAATGGATGCAGGAATATCGCGCCGGCCTGTCGCGCTTCAAGGGCATCCGCCGTGGCAACGACAGCCATCAGATCGAAGAGGTGGGCTCTAAGCTCCGCGCGATGATGCCGTGGATCGCCAAGAACAAGCTGGTCGACAAGGCGAAGAACTAAGGCGATCCACGTCTTTTTGCCTGCGCGTCCTCGGGCTTCGCCCTGCGGTCGCGCGGGTGATCGCCAAGAACAAGCTGGTCGACAAGGCGAAGAACTAGACTAAGGCGATCCACATCTTTTTGCCTGCGCGTCCTCGGACTTCGCCCTGCGGTCGCGCGGGTGATCGCCGAGAACAAGCTGGTCGACAAGGCGAAGAACTGATCTTCGATTTCACCGTTGCATCCCAAAGGCCGGCGGAGCGATCCGCCGGCCCTTTCTTTGCCAAGCAAGCTGGTCGGGTCCGGGATCTAGCCGTAGTGCCAGTGCGGCTTGGGCTCGGTGCCGGTGAACTCGACGCCGATGCGGTCCTCGCGGCGCCAACGGACCACCGCCCTGTAGCCGATGCCGTCGATCGGCACATAGAGAAGGAATTCGTCCGGCACGCGTGCATCGATCGGCACTTTCAACTCTGCGCCGTTAGCATGCATGTTGCGCACCGTGCATCTGACCTCGGAATTGTTGATGCCGGTCAGGATCGCCGCGCCTTTGAGCACGCGTTGCCTGTGTTGGTTTCTGTGTTCGTTTTCGGCCATGGCGTGCACGTCTCGCACCCCGTTCGCGCGAATCGTCATATTGAGGGACAACGGCATGGATGAATAGCCGCCGCCGATGAATTTAGGGTTATCGGCCGATGGCGGACACAGGTTCGGCAAAATAAAACGGCGCCGCGAAGGGCGCCGTCTCATCCTTCTTGCCGAAGGGCTCAGATATAGGGCGAGATGCACTGCCGGCGCGGGCCGTAATTGGGCTGGAACGTGTTGTCCCAGGCCCGATAGGACCGGTAGCGGTCGTAGCACCATTGGACATGGGCCCTGGAAAGCCGCTCGGTCCGGTAGATGCGCCGCGGCTGAACGTAGCGCGGGTAGGGGTCGTAATAATATGGATCGTAGTAGTTATTGTAGGCGAGGCTACCCAGGCCCAGGCCTAGCCCAAGCCCCAGAAGGGCGGCGTCACCATTGTCGAAACGCCGATGATGGCGATGATGCCGCCAGCGCCAGTCGTCGCCATCCCAATTGCGGGAGAAATGACGAGAGCGGAAGTCGTCGCCGCGCCATCTGAAATCCCGGCCCCGCCAGTCGCCACCGCGCCGCCAGCGCCAGTCATACATCCCCCGCCGGTCGTTGCCGCCGGCCCAGCTGTCGCGGATGGGTATGATGGTTGCCGCCGTGCTGGTTGCGGTCGACAGATCGGGTTGCAGGATCGGACCGGCCACCGACGGTGCCGTCACGCCGGCAACGAAACCGAGGGCCAGGAGCCCGGATCGAAGGGAAGAGAAAAGCGGTTTCATTTCACTCTCCAAGGAGCAAAGGCCCCACGCCCAGCACACCCCGGGAAGAGGCCCATTGTTGGAACTTTCCGTCTGAACGGAAGATGAACGGAAAGGTTCCATCAACCATAACGAGTATCGCGCCTGGCTCTTGTTTTCGTCCCCGCTTGCGGGCAAAGGTCACGGCCATGTCGCTTCGGCTTGCCACCTTCAACGTCGAGAACCTGATGAGCAGGTTCGATTTCTCGGGCTATCGCAACCAGCTCAATGAAGACCGCACGCTGGCGCTGTTCGATATCCAGAGCGAGGCCGAATACCGGTTTCTCGAGCAGGCTCGTGCCATCGCCCAGTCCGACGACACGCGCCAGCTGACGGCGCTCGCCATAGCAGCCACCCGCGCCGACATCATCTGCATGCAGGAGGTCGACAATATCGAGGCGCTGAAGGCTTTCGAATATGGCTATCTGTTCAAGATGATCGGCCAGGGCTATCGGCAGAAATACACCACCGCCGGCAACGATACGCGCGGCATCGATGTCGCGGTGATGATGCGCAACGAAACAGCGCAAGGGCAGCCGATCGACTTCGTGCGCATGACCAGCCATGCCTATGTCACCTTCGAACAGTTCGGCCTGTTCACGCCGGAGCTCGCCGCGCTCGGTTATCTCGCCAATGAGCGTGTCTTTCGCCGCGACTGCCTGGAGATCGACCTGAGGGTCGGCGGCGTGCCGTTGACGCTCTATCTGGTGCATTTCAAATCGATGGGGCCGCCGCGCAACGGGCTGGATGGCCGCCAGGCGTCGATGCCGCTGCGCATCGCGGAAGCGCAAGCGGTGCGCCGAATCGTCGAGGAGCGTTTCGGCAAGGACCATGCCGCCGACAAACGCTGGGCCATCTGCGGCGACATGAACGATTACCGGCAACGCGTGAAGATCGATGGCGACGCCATCGACGGCTACCGTTTCGAGGTCATAGACGAAGCCCGGTCCTCGATTGATGTGCTCACCGCCGGCGGCTTTTGCGAGAATGTTGTCGAGCGGCGTCCGGAGATGGACCGCTGGAGCTTCTACCATACGCGCGGCCCGGAGGAGCGGCACCTTTGCCAGCTCGACTATATCCTGCTGTCGAAGGCGCTGGCCGCGAAGAACGCCACCGCCGTTCCCGACATCATCCGCAACGGCCAGCCCTGGCGCACCATCTTTCCGCCCGGACAGGAGGTCGAACGTTTCCCGCGCGCGGGCTGGGACAGGCCGAAAGCGTCGGACCATTGCCCGGTGGCGATCACACTGGACATGGCATGACGCTGTTGAGTTTCGACCTGCCGCGCAACGTCATCCTTCCGGTCGATGCGGTCGATGTCCGCCTCGATCCCGGCCCGCATCCCTTCGCGCTGAGCAATGCGGCAGCCATCGCCGAGAACTGGCGGCGGGAGATCGCCGCCAATCCGGCATTGTTCGACGGTGCCGTGGTGCTGCTTGCCGAGCTTGCCTACCGCGACGGCCGCCTCGTCGGCCGCTGCCATGCGGTCAACTATTCGACCTTCATGCTGTGGCGCAAGCGGCGCGAGAATTCCGGCGCCGAGCACGCCTACGCGCATGCCGTGCTGGTCGCCGGCGACAATGCGCTGGTCGCGATCCGCATGGGGCCGCACACTGTCAATGCCGGCCGCGTCTATTTCGCCGCCGGCTCCTTCGAGCCGATCGATTTCCGCGACGGACTGGTCGATGTCGACTTCAACATGATCCGCGAGGTGAGGGAGGAGACCGGCCTCGACCTTTCGACGGCTGAACGCGGACAGCGCTATCACGCGCTATCGACGGCAAGCGGTACGGTCATCTTCCGCCGCTACCGGGTCGCGGAATCCGCCGACGAGTTGGCGCGGCGTATCACCGCCTTCGTCGCCGCCGAGACCGACCCGGAGATCGAAGGGCCGGTGATCATCCGCCACGCCGGCGATCTGCCCGCCGGCCTGATGCCGCACATGAAGCCGCTGGTCGAGTGGCATTTCGGCGGCGATCGTTAGCAGCACCCCCCGCTCTTTCAGCGCTGCCTCACCGCAAGATCAGGGGGCACAGGCGCGAAACGTTGTTTTCTGACTATTCGTGCCTGAGCGCGTCGATCGGGTTGAGCCTTGCGCCGCGCAGCGCCGGGAAGAAGCCGAACACCATGCCGATCAGCGCAGAGAAGCCGACGGCGAGCAGGACGACGGCGGGACTTGGCGCGAAGGGTATCGTCAGCGTCATCGAGGCGAGGCCAGCCAGCGAAAGCCCGGTCAGGATGCCGATAATGCCGCCAAAGAGCGACAGCACCGTCGCCTCGACCAGGAACTGGATGAGGATGTGTTTTTCATGCGCGCCGATGGCCAGCCTGATGCCGATCTCGCGCGTGCGTTCGGTGACCGAGACCAGCATGATATTCATGATGCCAATGCCGCCGACCAGCAGGCTGACGCCGGCGACGGCGCCGAGCATGCCGGTCATGGTCGTGGTGGCGCTGGTCATCGCATCGGCGATCTGGGTCATGTCGCGGATGGCGAAATCGGGATCTCGGTCGGGCGTGATACGGCGTGTGTCGCGCAAAATGTCCTCGACGCGCGACTGCAGCTCGGTGGTCGGGGTGCGGTCGTCGGCGGCGATATAAATGTTGTCGATGTCGCGGTTGCCGGCGATGCGCCGTTGATAGGCGTGCAGCGGCATCAGCACGACATTGTCCTGGTCCTGGCCGAAGCCGGTGTAGCCCTTGGGCTCGAGCAGGCCGATGATCTTGCAGGAGGTGCGGTTGACGCGGATGATCTCACCCTCCGGATCGCCGGCGCCGAAGAATTGCTGGCGCACGGTTTCGCCGATCAGGCACACACCGGCGCCGGCGCGCGATTCGGAATCGCTGAACGGGCGGCCTGACACCAGCTTCCAGTCGCGGGCGTCGAGATAGGCGCTGTCGGTGCCGGTCACGCCCGAGGTGAGGCTTTCGGTGCCGAAGATGACGCGGACCTGCTTTTGCGAGGCCGGCGAAATCGCGCGCGCGCCGCTCAGATGCGCGACGAGCGCGGCGACATCCTTTTCGGCCAGCGGCCGCACCGCCTGGTCGAGCCCTCCCGGTCCGCCGGGGCCTGCCGGCCGGCCGGCGCGGACGACGAGCAGGTTGCTGCCGAGCTTGGAAATATCGGCCTTGACCTTCTCCGTCGTGCCGGAACCAATGGTGAGCATGGCGATGACGGCGGCGACGCCGATGACGATGCCAAGCAACGTCAGGAACGAGCGCAATACGTTGCGGCGGATCGAGCGCAGCGAGAGGCGCACGGTCTCCCAGATCATGCCGCTTGCTCCGCTAAGGTGTCGGAGGCGACATGGCCGTCGAGGAAACGGACGGTGCGGCCGGCATAGTTCGCGACGTCGGCCTCGTGCGTGACCATGACGATGGAGAGCCCGAGCTCGGCGTTGAGCCTTGTCAGCAGTTCCATGATCTCGTGTGTACGCGCCGTGTCGAGATTGCCGGTGGGCTCGTCGGCGACCAGTAGCGTCGGTCTGGTGACGATGGCGCGGGCGATCGCCACGCGCTGCTGCTGGCCGCCGGAAAGCTCGGCCGGCGTGTGGTGCTCGCGCCCGACCAGTCCGACCTCGGCCAGCGCCTGCATGGCGAGATCGCGGCGCTCGCGCGCGGCAACGCCGCGATAGATCAGCGGCAGCTCGACATTTTCCGCCGCAGTCGTGCGCGGCAGCAGATTGTAGCCTTGGAAGACGAAGCCGACATAAAGGTTGCGCAAAAGCGCGCGGCGGTTGCGGTCGAGGCGGCCCGCATCGATGCCCATGAAACAGTAGGTTCCGGCCGTCGGCGTATCGAGGCAGCCGATGATGTTCATCGCCGTCGATTTGCCCGAGCCCGAGGGACCCATGATGGCAACGAATTCGCCGCGCCGGATGGCGAGGTCGACGCCGGCCAGCGCGTGCACGCGAGCCTCGCCCTCGCCATAGCTCTTCCAGACCTTGTCGAAGGTGATGAGCAGGGGAGCCGACATTTCGTCAGCTCCGCTGCTGCGCGCCGGTGATGACTTGCGCGCCTTCGTCGAGGCCGGAGGTGATCTCGGTCAGCTCGCCGTCGGTCGAGCCGATCCTGACGTTGACCGGACGTGGCCGGCCGTTCTCCAGCACATAGAGCGTGCGCGAGCCGTCGGTCGGCGCCTTCGTTGCCTCGCGCTGCCGATTGGGGCGGCCCATGCGGCCGGTGAAGAGGTCGCTAAGGCTCCAGCCGCGTGCCTGCTGTTGCATCGGGCGATAGCGGAAAGCGGTCGACGGGACGGTAAGCACGCTTTTGGCCTGCCGAGTCACCACCGAGACCGTGGCCGTCATACCGGGTCGCAAGAGAAGCTCGCCATTGTCGACTTCGAGGCGGGCATTGTAGGTGACAACGCCGTCGGTGGTGACCGAGGCGTAGGAGATGTCGCGGATCTCGGCGTCGAAGGGTCGGTCCGGGAAAGCGTCGACGGTGAAGCGGGCGTGCTGGCCGGGCTTGACTTCGCCGATATCGGCCTCGTCGACCGCAGCCTGCAATTCCATGTTACGAAGGTCGGCGGCGATGACGAAGAGCACCGGCGCCTGCAGGGAGGACGCGACGGTCTGGCCGGGATCGACCGAGCGCGTCAGCACGATGCCGTCGATCGGCGCATAGATGGTGCTCTTGGCGAGATCGGTCTGCTGCGCCTTGAGATCTGCCTGGGCGATGGCGAGATTGGCTTCGGCGCTGTCGAGCGCCGCCTTCGAGCGGTCGCGCGTCGCCGTCGCCGCTTCGAGCGACTGGTCCGTCGCCATGCCGCGCTTGGTCAGCGCGCTGGCGCGCACAACCGCGTTCTGGTTTTCCTGCAAGGTAACCTTGGCGTTCTCGACGGCGGCCGCCGCCGCCTTGGCGGAGGCGGTGGCGCGCTCGATCTGGACTTCGAGCTTGGCGGTGTCGAGCGTCGCCAGCACGTCGCCCTTCTTGACCTGCTGGTTTTCATTGGCCGCGACCGAGCGGACGATGCCGGAAAGCTCGCTGGAGATGTCGACCTGGGTCAGCGGCTGCAGCGTACCGGTGGCCGATACCGCGACAGTGAGGTCGGCGACCGCCGCGGGCACGGCGGTGTATTCGATCCTGGGAGGTGCTGCGGCATACGACCGATAGAGGGCAATGCCGGCCGTGATTATCGCTATCGTCAGCAGCGCGTAGAACCAGAAGCGGCGACGCTTGCGGCTTACGCCCTTGCGGTCGAGCCCGAGCGCTGCCTCTATGGAAGTACCGGATTCCGCGTTTGGCGGATTGACAAGCTGGTCCACGCCGGACCCCTATGCTGAAAATGGATGTCCCTATCCGTCCACAAATCAGGCCTTAAGGTTCGAATTTCAAATTAAATTTCCCTCATGTTTGGATTGAGGCAGAAATTCGGGGGCGAGGCGAAAGGTTTTCTCCATGGCGCGCAATTACTTGCTTTACGATGTGTTTACCACCGAAAGGCTGGCCGGAAATCCGCTTGCGGTGGTGCTGGACAGCGACGGGCTCGACACTGCCGGCATGCAGGCGATCGCACGTGAATTCAATCTGTCTGAGACAGTGTTCGTGCTGCCTCCCGACAATCCGAAGCATCGCAACCGCATACGCATCTTCACGCCCGACTATGAGATGCCTTTCGCGGGGCATCCGACGGTCGGCTCGGCGATCGCGCTGGCCGAACTCGCCGGCGAGGCCGCCGGCATTTTCGTGCTGGAGGAGAATATCGGGCCGGTGCGTTGCGCGGTGAGCAAGCATGACGGCTCGACATTCGCTGAGTTCGACCTGGCGAAACTGCCGGAACCGCTGGAGCTCAAGGCTGACCCGGACGCGATCGGGGCCGCGCTCGGCCTTGCCCCGCACGAGATCGGCTTCGAGAATCACCGCGTCGCCTTCTGGTCGGCCGGCGTGCCTTATGTGACGATTCCCGTTGCCGGCCTGGAGGAGGCGGCCAAGATCCGGCTCGACAACCAGGCGTGGTCGGAATTGGCGCCGCGCAAGAGCGAATGGGCCTTCGCCAGCCCCTATGTCTATTGCCGCGAGCGGGTCCATCACGACAGCGCCTTCCACGTGCGCATGATCGTGCCCGGCACGCCTTCCTATGAGGACCCGGCGACCGGTTCGGCCGCGGCCGCCTTTGCCGGCGCCATCATGCATTTCGACGCCCCGACCGACGGCATCTCGCAGCTCTGGATCGAGCAGGGGCTGGAAATGGGCCGGCCGTCGCGCATCCGGCTCGAGCTCAATGTCGATGGCGGGAAACTGGCCTCCGCGCGCATTGGCGGCCACGCGGTCAAGGTGGCTGAAGGCGAGCTATTTGTGTGACACCTGCGGGCTTTTTTGGCAGGCATGATCTTTTCCCGAAAAACCGGAATCCACTTTTCGCGATCATGCTGTGTCGATTTGTCGGGAAATGATCCGGCAGGGCCTAGACACAGCCGAAAGCGGCGGCTATATGCGCCGCCGACGCTGAGTTTTCCGGCGGTGTGGGTGTGTAGCTCAGTTGGTAGAGCAGCTGACTCTTAATCAGCGGGTCCACAGTTCGATCCTGTGCACACCCACCATTTTTTCCGATGGTATTTCTCCTTTTTAGCCCGCCTTCGCGGCGGATTGAGCTGTTAAAGCTCAAGACCTGCAACGATCGCCCGTCAGACAGCTCTCATGACGCTTGATGCCCAACCGGCGATCGAAGGATCAAGCCGCAAGTGCCAATGCCGCACTAGTCTAGCGCACGGAAAATGTCCGCTACGCCTGGAAGAATTCCTCGATGTCATCCAGAACGGTGATGGTCGCAACGATGTCCAATGGGTTGTCCCAGTCGACATGAAGAAGGAATTCAACGCCTCCTGCTTCCCCGCCGGCCACGCCGTGGGGGCCAACATTGGTCACATAAATATTAGCTGAGCCAAGATTTGGGCGTCCAAGCGTCTTCGGTCCGCCACCAAAGCCACCGAAGGCAGGTATAAATTCCGCTGCTGTTATGATCACCACCGAGTCTAGGTTGATCGGGTCCCAATTGAAGTTCTGACGAATTGTACCTTTCATTCCACGGTAGAGTACTCTAATTGAGCGAGCCATGCCTTCCTCCTTTTCTGAAGAAACCTCAATTCTTGGGTAATAACGAGGTATGATTTGGCATGGCGTCAGAGTTTGATCTGTGAGGATGATCACAAATCATTTGCAATTGTTGATAAGAGGATCTTTAAATTATCCGGCGTCAGATCAGTGCAGCCATCAAATCCGCTAAGTTTAGATAATATTAAGCCGATTTGCAGAAACAGAAATTGCGCAAGGGCGACCAATCCCGTCACTTTTCAGAAACGCCTGCCTCGGCAAAGCTCGCCATCTTCGCGTGGCATTCCAGTGCCGAACGCACGATGTTGACGGCAAGGCAGGCGCCGGAGCCTTCGCCGAGCCGCATGCCGAGATCGAGCAGCGGCGGCAGGCCGAGCGCCTCGAGCAGGCGGCGGTGGCCGGCTTCGGCCGAGACATGGGCGGCGATGGTGTGGGCCAGCCCGGTCGGATGCAGCCTCGCCAGAGGTGCTGCGGCTGCGGTGCAGACGAAGCCGTCAAGCAGCACCGGCACGTTGTTCTTGCGCGCGGCGAGTGTGGCGCCGAGGATTGCTGCCAGCTCGCGCCCGCCAAGGGCGGCAGCGATCTTCAGGGGGTCGGAGAGCGCATCGGCATGGCGCTTGAGGCCGGCCTCGATGGCCACGACCTTGCGCAGCAGCCCGGCATCGTCGACGCCGGTGCCGCGGCCGGTCCATTTTTCCGCGCCGCCGCCGAAAAGCGCCGTCGAGATCGCCGCCGCAGGCGTCGTGTTGCCGATGCCCATCTCGCCGAAGCAGATGAGGTCGAGATCCTTGGTCACCGTGTCGTAGCCTGCCGAGACGGCGGCGAGGAACGCCTTTTCGTCCATTGCCGGCACTATCGTGAAATCGCCGGTCGGATGGTCGAGATCGAGCGGGATGACGTCGAGCTTGGCACCGGCAATGCGGGCAAGCTGGTTGATGGCCGCGCCGCCGCCGGCGAAATTCGCCACCATCTGTACCGTGACTTCCGAAGGATAGGCCGACACGCCCTGCGCGGTGACGCCGTGATTGCCGGCGAAGACGACAACCTTCACATGGTCGAGCTTCGGCATGTCGCGCGCCTGCCAGCGGCCGAGCCAGGCGGCGATCGCTTCCAGCCGGCCGAGACTGCCCTGCGGCTTGGTCAGCGTGTCCTGGCGCCTCGCGACGGCGCTGGCGGCCGCATCGCTGCCGGACGGGAGGTCGAGGCAGGCGGCGCGAAGGTCTTCGAGGGATTTGAAGCTCATGGGGGCAAGGTCTCCGAAAGTGAATCAGGAAAGGCAGATGGAAGCGACGAGCAGCACGGCGATCTCGCCGAGCTGCTGCAGCGCGCCGATCGTGTCGCCGGTCTGCCCGCCGATCTGGCTTAGGCAAAGAGCGCGGAACGCCATGAAGATCAGGCCGAGCAGGATCAGCGCCGCGATCGCGCCGCCAAGGCCGAGCGCCAGCAGCGCCACGGCACCAAGCGCAGCACCTATGACGGCGGTCTCGGCTGTTACGGTCCCGGCGTTGGCAGACAGGCCGTCGCTGCGGGCCGGCGGCAGAAGATGCATGAAGGCGCCGAACAGGCCACGCGAGCCGGCATGCGCGGCGAGCAGCGCCAGGAAGACGTGGCCTGGACCGGCGAGTTCGGAAAGCGCGCTCCAGCGGATGAGCAGCGACAGCCCAAGCGCTGCAGCACCATAGGCGCCGATGCGGCTGTCGCGCATGATTTCCAGTTTCCTGTCGCGCGTCCTGCCGCCCCAAAAGCCGTCGGCGATATCGGAAAGCCCGTCCTCGTGCAGGCAGCCGGTGACGAGCATCGTCGCGGCGAGGGTGAGCGCCGCGGCCGGGCCGCTGGCAAGACCCAAACTATAGGCGATGGCGTAGATGAGCGCGCCGATGATCGCCACCGCGAGGCCGGCGAAGGGCGCCGCCCAGATCGCATCCGCCAGGCTGCGGCCGCCGAAATCACCCGACGGCAATCTCAATCTGGTGAAGAAGACGAGGCTGAGGCCGATATCGTCAAGCACTTGCCGGGGCGCGGAAGGGCCGCTCATGCGCCCCTCGCAATGGCATGGAAGAAGGTGCCGCTGACATGGCCGCGCCGGTAGCCGGAGGCGCCGAGCGGATTGCCCTGGCCGTCGGCGAGATCGGCCAAGGGCTCGTCATTGCCGGTGCCCGTCATCTGCGCGTAGTGGAATTCGTGACCGCGGATCAGCGTGCCCTCCGGCCCCAACGGACAGGCGGCGCGCAGCCGCGCCTCGCGATAGCCGAGATTCATCTTGCGTTTGGCGAAGCTGGTCGAATGGCCAAGCAGGCCAAGCATCTTGTGGCTCTCGCCCTCCGCGTCTTCCAGCACTTCGCCCAGCACCATGAAGCCGCCGCACTCGCCGTGAATCGACTTGGTCGCCGCAAAGCGCGCCATTCCTGCCTCGAAGTTGGTCGCGGCCGCGAGCTTGCCGGCATGCAGTTCGGGATAGCCGCCAGGCAGCCAGCAGACATCGCAGTCGGGCGAGGGCGCCTCGTCGGCAAGCGGCGAGAAAGGCACGATCTCGGCGCCTGCCTTGCGCCAATGCGTGGCGACATGTGGATAGAGGAAGGTGAAGGCCGCGTCTTCCGCCAGCGCGATGCGTTGCCCAGCCGGTTGCAAGGCATCGCCAAAGTCGCCAGCCGTCGGTTCCAGCGGGGATGCCAGCGCCAAGATGGCGTCGATGTCGAGCGACTTCTCGACCATGTCGGCCAGCCGGTCGAGATGCGCCATCAGGTTCTCGTATTCGCCGGCCTGGACGAGGCCGAGATGCCGCTCCGGCAGGTTGAGCGTCGGATCGCGCAGGATGGCGCCGACCACGGGCAGGCCGATCGCCTCGATGGCGTCGCCGGACAGGCGGCGATGGCGTTCGCTGCCGAGCCGGTTGAGAATGACACCGGCCATGCGCACGTCCGGATCGTAGGTGGCAAACCCCTTGGCCACTGCCGCCGCCGTGGTCGACTGCCCGGAAACGTCGAGCACCAGAAGCACAGGCAGGCCGTAGAGGCGGGCGAGATCGGCAGCCGAGCCGGAGCGGCCTTGCGGCGCGGGGATGCCGTCGAACAGGCCCATCGCGCTTTCAAGGATAATGTATTCGGCGTCGTCCGCGGCTTCGGCCGCTAGCGCATTGAGCAGAGAAGGCGACATCGCCCAGCTGTCGAGGTTGACGCCTGACAGGCCGGTCGCGGCGGCGTGGAAGCCCGGGTCGATATAGTCTGGTCCGGACTTCGCGCCGCGCACTTTCAGCCCGCGCCGCGCAAGCGCACGCAACAGGCCGATGGTGACGCTGGTCTTGCCCGAGCCGGAGCGCGGCGCGCCGACGATGATTGCGCGCGCCGTCATGCGCCGCCCGTCAGTGCCGCGCGCATGGCGACGATGCCGCCGACAACGATCAGCGCCGGCGAAGCGAGCCCGGCGGCCGCGGCCTCGTCAGCGATGTTGGCGAGCGTGGCGACCACGATGCGCTCCTGCGGCGTGGTTGCCGCCACGATCACGGCGGCCGGGGTCGATGGCGCGAGGCCGCCCTCGAGCAGCTTTGCCGCGATCACCGGCAAATTGGCCATGCCCATATAGACGACGACCGGCTGTCCGGTGCGGGCGATCGCGGTCCAGTCGATGTCGTCATCGGTGCCGGCGGCGTGGCCGGTGGCGAGAATGACCGCCTTGTTGATGCCGCGCATGGTGGTGGGAATGCCGGTGGCAGCCAGCGCGCTGAGGCCGGAGGTCAGGCCGGAGAGCACCCGGAACGGAATTTCTTCGCCTGCGAGCGCCAGAGCTTCTTCGCCGCCCCGGCCGAAAATATAGGGGTCGCCGCCCTTCAGGCGCACGACACGGCGGCCCTCGCGCGCCAGACGCACCAGGAGGGCGTTGATGTCGTCCTGCTTCATCGAGGGCTGGCCGCCGCGTTTTCCGGCGTAGAAAAGCTCGGCACCCTGGGCTACCGCCACGACATCGGGCGAAACCAGCGCGTCATAGACCAGCGCATCGCATTGCCCGAGTGCCGCCAGCACTTCCAGCGTCAGGCAGCCGGGGTCGCCGGGGCCGGCGCCTGCCAGCCAGACATGGCCTGGCTCAAGCTCGCGCGGCTTGAAGTTCAGCCGCGCCAGCGCCTGCTCCACATTAGCCCGTCCGTTCATATTGGCGCCGCCGTTCACAATCCGTCCCGTCCGCGAAAACGCCGCTGGTAGTGGGCGTCGTACAATGAGCTTTCGCCGAAATCCTGCGCGGCGAGAGCGCTGCCGACGAAGATGATCGCGGTGCGTTCCATCGGGCTCTCCGCCAGTTGCGCTTCGATGGTGCCCAGCGTGCCGGTCAGGATGCGCTCGTCCGGCCAGGAGGCGCGGAAGACGACCGCGACCGGACATTCGGCGCCGTAAAGCGGGGTTAGATCCGCCACGATGCGGTCGATGGCATGGATGGCGAGATGGATGGCTAGCGTGGCGCCGGTGCGGCCGAAGCCGGCCAGCGTCTCGCCCGGCGGCATTTTCGAGGCGCGGCCGGAGATGCGGGTCAGCACCAGGCTTTGCGCGAGCTCGGGAATGGTGAGCTCGCGGCGAAGTGCTGCCGCCGCCGCCGCGAAAGAGGGCACGCCTGGGGTCAGCGAGTAGGGGATGCCGTGCTTTTCCAGCCGCCTGATCTGTTCGGCCACCGCGCTCCACACCGAAAGGTCGCCGGAATGCAGGCGCGAGACGTCGTGGCCGGCCTTGTGCGCGGCGACATATTCGGCCTCGATCTCGTCAAGCGACATCGGCGCGGTGTCGATCAATTTGGTGCCTGGCGCGCAATGCTCGAGCAGTTCCGGCGCGACGATCGAGCCGGCATAGAGGCAGACCGGGCAACTGGCCAGGAGCCGGGCGCCGCGCAGCGTGATGAGATCGGCGGCGCCCGGGCCGGCGCCGATGAAATGGACGGTCATGCGGCGCCTCCGCCAAGAGCGATGGCGCAGGTCACCGGACCGAGCACGATACGCGGTCCAAGCAGTCTCGCACCTTTTCCGGCCGCGGCCAGAGCCGAGGCTTCCGAGACAGAAGGCGTGCCGGCCTGGGCCTGCGACGCTTCGGAGCGACTGACCGTGCCGGACGAGACGGATCGCAGCGCGGCGTCGGAGATGACGAGCACGGGGAGGTCGAGGTCTCGGCCGGCAAGGAAGATCGCCGGCTCGTCGCGCTTGATTTCGCCTGTCGCCAGCGCGGAAAGCGCCGTCATCGCCAGCCCGTGCGCTTCGAGCGCGGTCTCGACCGCGGCGCGAACGTCGCCCGCCGTCACGCCTTTGCGGCTGCCGATGCCCGCGACCATCATGGCTTGACCCAGCTCCACTGCGTGACCGGCATGGCCGGACGCCATGATTGCATCGATCCGACAGGCGCCGCGCGCGACAGGGCGATGCGGGTGAGATCGCCGCCACGCCTGTTGTGCTGGTCGAGCAGCAGCGCCTCCATCTCCAGCGTCACCGCATTGGCGACTAGCCGGCCGCCGGGACGCAGCGCCTTGATCGCCTGCTCCAGCACCCCGGCATCGCTGCCGCCGCCGCCGATGAAGATGGCATCGGGCGTCTCCAATTTTGCCAGCGCCTTAGGCGCGGCGCCCTCGATCACGACGAGGCCGGGCACGCCGCAATGCGCGGCGTTGCGAGCGATGCGGGCGGCGCGTTCTGCGTTAGCCTCGATGGCGATGGCGCGCAGCGAGGAATGAGCCAGCATCCACTCGATGCCGATCGAGCCGGAACCGGCGCCGATGTCCCACAGCAGTTCGCCGCGCCGGGGCGCCAGCGCCGACAGCGTGATGGCGCGGATCTCGCGCTTGGTGATCTGACCGTCATGCTCGAACAGATGATCGGCGAGGCCGACGGTCAAGGGCAGGATGCGCGCATCCGGCGTCGATTCAATTTCGAGCGCCAGCACGTTGAGCGAATTGATGTTTTTGAGATCGAAGGCATCGGCTCGAGCGGCGCGGCGCATCTCATCGGGGCCGCCCAGCGCTTCGAGGACCGTGAATCGCGAAGGGCCGAAACCGAGCTCGTCGAGCAGTGCGGCGATGGCCGCCGGCGCGTCGGCGTCGGAGGTGAGCGCCAGGATGCGCGCGCTGGCATGGAGCAGGGGCCGGATCAGATCGATCGAATGGCCGTGCAGCGAGATGGTCTCGACGTCCTGCAAGGCCCAGCCGAGGCGCGATGCCGCGAGCGACAGAGACGAGGGCGCCGGCAGGACGAGCATCTCATCCGGATTGACCTTGCGCGCCAGCGTGGCGCCGACACCATGGAAAAACGGGTCGCCGGACGCGAGCACGCAGATTTTTTTGCCCGCGACCGCCAGCACGTCGCGCATTTCGGCATCGAAGGGCGTCGGCCACGGGCGCGCTTCGCCCTTGGCCAGCGAGGCGACAAGGCCGAGATGCCGCTTGCCCCCGAAGACGATCTCGGCCTCGGCAATCCGCTGCTTGGCCTCGTCGCCGAGACCCGCTACACCGTCCTCGCCGATGCCGACGATGGTGAGCCACTTTGAGGCGGGCTTGGCGGCGCGCGGACCCTTAGCAGGCATGATGACCCACCATATCCTGATCCTCGGCGGAACGACGGAAGCCCGGCAATTGGCCGGGAAGCTCGCCCGTCGCGACGATTTTTCGGTCACGCTGTCGCTGGCCGGCCGCACTGAAAGCCCGGTCGCGCAAGGCGTGCCGGTGCGTGCCGGCGGCTTCGGCGGCGCAGATGGGCTGGCTGCCTATCTTCGGGAAGAACACGTCGATCTGCTGATCGACGCCACGCATCCATACGCCGCGCGTATCTCGGCCAACGCCGCAGAAGCGGCTGCGCAGGCTGGCGTGCCGGTCCTTGCGCTGCGGCGTCCTGGATGGGAGCCCGTGGCCGGTGATCGCTGGACGCTGGTCGACAGCGTCACTGAGGCGGCGAAGGCGCTTGGCGAGGCGCCGCGCCGCGTTTTCCTGGCGATCGGCCGTCAGGAGGCCGGCGCCTTCGAAGTCGCTCCGCAGCACCGCTACCTGATCCGCAGCGTCGACCCGGTCGAGCCGAAGCTTGCCGTGCCCGATGCACTTTACCTTTTGGCGCGCGGACCGTTTCCCGAAGCGGATGAACGGGCGTTGCTCGAAAAATACGGTATCGATGCCGTCGTTTCCAAGAACAGCGGCGGCGAGGCGACCTATGGCAAGATCGCCGCTGCGCGGGCGCTCGGCATCGAAGTGATCATGATCCGCCGACCGCCTTTGCCGGACGTTCCTTCGGCCAAAACCGTCGATGCGCTGGCGGCAAAAGTCGATCATCTTTTCGACCCTGTTGCCGAGCGCGGCGTGTAGACCAGCGCGGGTTTTTCGCCGCGCTTGATGATCCGGGTTTCGGGCGAGCCGATGATGATGCAGGTCGCCATGTCGGCCTTTGCCGCATCGGCATCCGCCAGCAGAGAGACTTCGATACGCTCGTCGGGCCGGCCGGCAGCGCGGCCGAAGATCACCGGCGTGGTGCCGGGCAGGATCGCCTTCAGGCATTCGAAGGCGCGGCCAAGCTGCCAGGGGCGAGCCTTGCTGATGGGATTGTAGAGCGCGATGACGAAGCCGGCGCCGGCCGCTGCCAGCAGGCGCAATTCGATCAACTCCCACGGCTTCAAATTGTCGGAGAGCGAGATGGCGCAGAAATCATGGCCGAGCGGCGCGCCGATGCGGGCGGCGACGGCGAGCATTGCAGTCACGCCCGGGACAACCGAGATGTCGATGGCACGCCATTCTTCAGGGCCGGCTTCGATCGCCTCGCAAACGGCCGCGGCCATGGCGAAAACGCCGGGATCGCCGCCGGAAACGACGGCGACATTGTGGCCTTCTGCGGCCTTGGCCAGCGCTTCGTTGGAGCGGGCGAGTTCCTCGCGGTTGTCGGAGGCGATGCGGGTCTGGTCCGGCCGCAATTCCAGCCGGTCGAGATAGGGCTTGTAGCCATAGAAGAAGGAAGCCTCGGCGACGGCATTGGCAGCCTGCGGCGTGACCTGGTCGGCATTGCCGGGTCCGAGACCGATGACGGTAAGGCGGCCGCTCACGGCTTGGCACCCGGGCGAGCCGACCAGCCGGCAACCAGCACGATGGCGAAATAGGGCGCCTTGTCGTCCGGCTTTTCGGCAAGCCGCATCGAGACGCTGCCCGGCATGGTGCCGCGCTCGACATAGACGGCCTTCGCCAGCTTGCCGGTCGCTTCCAGCGCGCGGCGGATCTTCGGCAGGTTGCGGCCGACCTTCATGATGACGGCCGCATCGGTGTCGGCGAGGCGGCGGGTCAGCTCGAACTCGCTCATCGTGCCGGGCAGCACACTCAGCACGTCGTCGCCCTGCACGATCGGCAGGCCCGTGCTCGACCAGCAGCCCGACATGGCGGTGATGCCAGGAATGACTTCGGTCGGGAAGCGGTGCGCAAGCCGCACATGCAGATGCATGTAGGAGCCGTAGAAGAGCGGATCGCCCTCCGACAGCACCGCCACCATCCTGCCGGCGCCGAGATGCTCGGCCACCTGTTCGGCCGATTGCTCGTAGAAATCGGCGATCTGCGCGCGGTAGTCGTCGTGATCCTTGTCGATCTCCGTCGTCACCGGATAGAGCAGCGGCAGCTCGATCATGTCCGGCCGGAAGCGCGCCTCGACGATGGCACGCGCATTGCTGTTGTTGCCGCGCTTGGCGAAATAGGCGACGACGTCCGCCTCTGCCAACGCGCGCGCCGCCTTCAGTGTCAGAAGCTCCGGATCTCCAGGGCCGGTGCCGACGCCGACCAGACGGCCTTTCACGATCGCGTTCACAGGCCGGGCCTCGCCAGAGAGTTGAGCGCGGCGGCGGTCATGGCGCTGCCGCCCAGCCTGCCGCGCACGATGGCATAAGGCACGCCGTAGGAATTTTCGGCCAGCGCATCCTTGGATTCGGCAGCACCCACGAAGCCCACAGGCATGCCGATGATCGCGGCCGGCCTCGGCGCGCCGTCGCGCAGCTTCTCAAGCAGATAGAAGAGCGCGGTCGGCGCGTTGCCGATGGCGACGACAGAGCCGGCCATGCGCTCGCCCCAGAGGTCGATCGCCGCGGCCGAGCGGGTGTTGCCGATTTGCCTGGCGATGTCGTGCGTGCGCGGGTCGCGCAGCGTGCATATCACATCGTTGCCGGCCGGCAGACGGGCGCGGGTGACGCCATGCGCCACCATCTCGGCATCGCAGAAGATCGGCGCGCCGGCGGCGAGCGCGGTCCGCGCGGCGGCAACGAAATTATTCGAGAAGACGAAATGGCTGGCGGCTTCAACCTGGCCGCAGGCATGGATCATGCGAATCGCGACATCGGCTTCCGCCTCCGAGAAGCGCGACAGATCCGCCTCGGCGCGGATGATGGCGAAAGACCGCTCGTAGATCGCCGTTCCGTCATGGATATAGTCGTAGGCGGCCATTCACTGGTTCCGTCGATAGAGTTCGGCGATGCCGGCCGCGCCAAGCCTTGCCAGGCAGGCGGCGGCGGTTTCGCCCTGATGTCTTCCGTCGCGGATCGCGGCAAGGATGCCGGCGACCCCGCGCGCGGCGTCATAGCCCGGCCTGTACGCGGCAGGAAGAGCCTTCGCAGTCCCGTCCACGACAAGTCCGGCTCCGTTTTCGTCGCCGACCAGGGTGAGCGCAGCGGTGCCGGGATGCGCGCAGCCCTTGGCGCAGCCGGAGATGTGGAGAGACAGCGAGGCGTCGAGAAGGTCCGCGCTTTCCTTTGCGATGGTTTCGGCGATGGCGCGGGTGGCGATGCGGCCGGACGCGCAAGCCGGCGTGCCGGGGCAGGCGGCGATGCGCGTGCGCGGGTCGGCGGGGTCGGTGACGAAGCCGAGCGTGGCGGCAGAGGCTTTGAGCGAGGAGGGCGCGGAGAGGCCGAGGAAGAGCAAGGCGCGGCCTGGGGCAAGGCGGATTTCGGAGGCGCCGAGGTTTGCGGCTTGGGTGGCGAGATCGACGAGGTTTTGCGCCGGCATGCTGCCGTAGGGCAGGGCGATGCCTAGGGCGTGGGTGTTGCCTAGATTGAATAGGCCAATGGGACTTCTCGCGGGCTGGCGTTCCTGCGCCCCCCTCTCTGTCCTGCCGGACATCTCCCCCGCAAGGGGGGAGATTGCCTTGTCACCGCGGCTTTCGCCAATCTCCAACGCTGAAAGTGGAGAGCCGGCGCGGAAACTGCCAATCTCCCCTCTAGAGGGGGAGATGTCCGGCAGGACAGAGGGGGGCGCGACGGAATGCCAGCCTGCGAGAGAAGCCAACTGTCTCTCCGAAAGATCCTGGGTATGTGCCTCGCGACCTTTTTCGGCGACCATCCGAAGAGCCGCGACTGCAATGTCGCGCGCGCCATCAGCATCGACCGCCGCGAGCGGCTTCGCACTCCGCCCGTCGCCGGCAATCGACACGCTCCACCAGATGTTCGCCGCAGCCTGCATCGCCTTCAGCCGCACATCGGCCGTCACCGCATCCATCGTCAGCTGTCCGCCGCCATCGACAACCACCGACACCTTCGGCCCCAGCCGCGGCGTCAACCCGGCTTCCTCGATCGCCGCCCTGATCCGCTCCGCCACCGGCCGCGGATCGGCGTTCTCTTCCGGATCGATTCCAGCCAGCGGCCCCGTCTCGACCGGCACTCCGGTGCGCACTGCGATGCCTAGCGCATCCACTTCGGCCGCCAGCAACCGGGCGCTTTCGGCCGTCAAACCACGAATCTGCAGGTTGCCGCGCGCCGTCACCTCCATGATGCCGTTGCCGTGACGCAAGGCGGATTCGCCGAGCCCGATCAGCGACTTCGGCGAAATTCCTCCAGCGACTGGGTTGAGCCGCACCAGCAGCCCGTCGCCGGTCTGCATCGGCGCGCTTAGAGCAGGGCAAGCGCCACGGCGCGAAAACGCGTTCATGCCGCCACTCCACCTGCCTGGGCCTCGGCAATCAAGGCCGCGAGGTCGTCGTCGATGGAGTTGCGCAGCGGGTGCCACAGGCCGCGCCGACGGGCGGCGAGGAACCGTTCGGCGATGACCTTGGCAGCCGCCGGATTCTCGCGCAGCAGGAAGGCACGGACGTCCGGGTCGCCAACATAGGCGTCGTGAACGGCCTCGATCAGCGCCCCCGAAATGGCATGCGTGGTTTCGGCGAAGCCGACCAGACGGTCGACCGTTTCGGCGAATTCCGAGGCGCCGCGCGGGCCGTGGCGCATCTGGCCGGCAATGAAGCGCGGGTTGACGGCGCGGGCGCGGACCACGCGCGATACCGCTTCGCCGACCGAACGCGGCTTCGGCTTTTTCGGGTCGGTCGTGTCGAGCACGATCACGTCGGCATTGCGGCCGAGCGTGGCAAGGGCGGCCGAAAAGCCGCCGATGAAGGCGACGTCGGCCGAGCCTTCGAGGATGTCGCGGCCCGGATCGTCGCCGGTGTGGACGAGGAGATCGGCTTCGGCGATGCGGCCCTCGAAAGCGCCGGGCGCCGAGATCGCTTCGCCATCGCCGCCGCCATAGGCGTGCGAGGTGGCGTCGAGATAGGCACGGCCGATCTCTTCGCGCGCGTCCCATTCTCCGCGCGACAGCAAGTCCTCGACGCCGGCGCCATAGGTGCCGGGCGAGGTGCCGAAAATGCGCGGACTGATCTTCCCCTGAGCGCGCGTCGCTGCGGCGAGCGGGTTCTCGGTATCGTCCTCGTCGCGGCTGGCGACCGCGTTGGCAGCGGCGTCGATCAGCGCGATCTGGGTCGGGAACATGTCGCGGAACAGGCCGGAAATGCGCCAGGTGACGTCGACGCGCGGGCGACCGAGCGCTGCCGGCGGCAGCACCTCGATGCCAGTGACGCGGCCGGTGGCACCGTCCCATTGCGGCCGGCAGCCCATCAGCGCCAGACCTTGCGCGATCTCCTCGCCGCCGGTGCGCAACGAGGCGGAGCCCCAAAGGTCGATGACCAGCGAGCGCGGCCAGTCGCCATGGCTCTGCATATAGCTGCGCACCACTTCTTCCGCCGCCGCCTGGCCGAGGTCATAGGCGGTCGGCGTCGGCATGGTGCGCGGATCGGAGGTGAAGAGGTTGCGGCCGGTGGGGAGCACATCGGAGCGACCGCGCGCCGGGGCGCCGGCAGGGCCGGCCTTGATGTGACGGCCGTCGAGCGCGGCGAGGAGGGCTGCCTTTTCGGTTTCCGCGCTTTGCCGGCGCAGCGGATCGGTTTCGTGTTCCTGCGCGCGGCCATAGACGTGCAGCCCATCCTTGAAGGCGAAATCCTTGAGATCGCAAAGCCACGCGTCGATGCGGCGCAGCGCCTCGTCGGGTTGATCGGCCTTGGCCACGCCCGCTTCAGAAGCGAGGCCAGTCTTCTGCGCGGTCTCGACGATCAGCTTTGCAAGTTGGTCACGGCGGCGGCGGTCGAGGCCGTCGGCCTGCGCGTATTCGTCGACCAACCGCTCGAGTTTCTGTTGCGCCTCGTCTAGGCCGGCGCCGCTCAGCGGCGGCGGCAGATGGCCGAGGGTGACGGCCGAAATGCGGCGCTTGGCCTGCGCCGCCTCGCCCGGATTGGAGACGATGAAGGGATAGATGACGGGCAGCGATCCGGTGACGATCTCCGGGAAGCAGGTTCCGGAGAGGGCCACCGTCTTGCCCGGCAGCCATTCGAGCGTGCCATGCGCGCCGACATGGATGATGGCATGCACGCCGAGCGATTTTTGCAGCCACAGGCCGAAGGCGATCAGCTCGTGGCGCGGGGGCAGCGTCGGGTCGTGATAGTCGGCGCGGCGGTCGGCCGAGCGGCCGCGGTCGGGGGCCAGCGCCACGGTGACGTTGCCGAAGGTCGCGGCGCGGAAGGGGAAGGTTGTTTCACCCGCTAGCTGCCAAGGCTGGCGTTCTGTCGCGCCCCCCTCTGTCCTGCCGGACATCTCCCCCTCTAGGGGGGAGATTGGCAGTTCGGGCGCCGGCGCTCCACCTACAACACTGCCGATTGGCGAAAGCGGTAGTGACAGGGCAATCTCCCCCCCTGAGGGGGAGATGTCCGGCAGGACAGAGGGGGGTGCCTCGCGCGAACCTATCCCCTTTGCCTTGCCCCATGTCGCCTCAACTGAAGCTCGCGCTTCCCTCGGCAGTTCCGCTGAAAAGGCAACGTAATCCGTCAACGTAAGGCCAAGCCCACCCACCTCCAACGCATCCAGCAACGCGCGCGGCGATTGCGGAATCCCCTCAACCGCATAGCCCTGTTCCTTCAGGTCATGCAGCATGGCGAGCACGCTTGAAGGCACATCCAGCCCAACGGCGTAACCGGTTCGCCCTGGCGCGCCCGGATAATCAGGGATCAGGATCGCGAGCTTGCGCTTGGCCCGCTCGGTCCGCTGCAGGCGTATAAACGCCGCGATCCGCTTGGCCACCTGCGCGATGCGGTCCGGCTCGGGCCGGTTGGCGAAGGCGCGGAAGGCGAGCGCCGGATCGGTCTCGACCTCGCCCTTGAACGAGACCGCGCCGGCCAGGATGCGGCCGTCGAGCTCGGGCAGCACCACATGCATGGCAAGGTCGGCAGGAGCCAGGCCGCGCTGGTTCTTTTGCCATACCTCGCGCCTGGTGGTGGCGACGATGACCTGGAACACCGGTACGCCCGCGCGGTCGAACAGGGTTTCGGCGCCGGGTTCCGCGCCGGAGGCGAAGGCGGTGGCGGTGACGATGGCGGCGGGGTTCAGGGAGGTGAGGGCGGTTTCGACGAAGGCCAGGGATGCCGCGTCTTTGAGGCTGGACACGAAGATCGGCACGGGGGTGAGCCCTTGCAGCTTCAACGCTTCCACGAGAACGTCGATCGGTGCCACGTCGGCGGCAAGCAGCATCGAGCGGTAGAAGAGGACGGGGATGACCGGGGCGCTGAAGTTGGTCGCGTCGAGTTCTGTCGCCCCCCCCTCTGTCCTGCCGGACATCTCCCCCTCAAGGGGGGAGATTGCTCTGTGGTCGACGGTTTCGCCAACTGTAGATGTTTCAGCTAGCTCGATATTTGACGAAGCAGAGATAGAGCCGGCTTGGGTGACAGCTGATCTCCCCCCTTGAGGGGGAGATGTCCGGCAGGACAGAGGGGGGGGCGAAGGATCGCCGACGCTCGACAGGACTGGCTTTTCGACAACTCCCAGCCCAGGCTGATAAAATCCCGCCTTCGGCACGCTGACCGGCTCGGCCACGGCCGCATCCGACCCGGCAAGCCTTGCCAGCCTTTGCACCAGCGCGCGCATATTGGCCGGGCCGCCTTCGCGGAAATAGCCGAGCAGGGCGTTGAGCTCGGCGCGCGGCAGGGTCGAGCCTTCGACCAGCCGCAGGTCCTCGTCATGGCTTTCGCCGGGCAGCAATGCCAGCTTGATGCCGCGTTCGCGCGCCAGGGCGGCGAGCTGGTCACAGCCGTAGCGCCACCAGTCATAGCCGCCGAGGATGCGGACGAGGATGACCCTGGCGTGGCGGGCGACGCTGTCGATCCACAGGTCCACCGACATCGGGTGGCGAAGGTCGCGCAGCGCCGCAAGCCGCATGGACGGCAGCCGCGCCGCATCCGTCTTCCAGGCCGTGGCCAGGCCGGCGAGATCGCTGTCGGTGAAGGACAGCGCCACCACATCCGCAGGCGTCTGCCTGAGGTCCATCGGCTCGGCGAGATCGTCGAGCGAAGCGGATGTGGTGGCGAGGATGTGCATTGTGGTCGGATTGCCTCAGCCGGCGAGGATACGCTCGATTGCCGGACGGTTCAGCCCCTTGAGGCCGATGACGACGAGCCGCGAGCGGCGGTCGTCCTCGGCCGTCCAGGCGCGGTCGTAATAGTGGTTGACGCGCGGGCCGACAGCCTGCAGCAGGAGCCGCATCGGCTTGCCGCCGACCTCGACGAAACCTTTGACGCGCAGCACATTTTCCTGCTCGGCGGCAAGGGCGACGCGCTTGGCCAGCTCGTCGGGATTGGCGATCGACGGGATGTCGAGGACGAAGGAATCAAAATCGTCGTGCTCGTGATCGAGCTCGTCGTCGTGATGGGTCTTGCGGTTCTCGATGTCGTCCTCCACCGCAAGACCAAGGCCGAGCAGCACCGAGGGATCGACCTTGCCCTGCGACGTCGGCACGACCTTGACCGCACGCGCGACATGCTCGCCGATGACGGCGTTGGCACGGGCGGAGCCCGCCGCATCCATCAGGTCGCTCTTCGACAGGATGATCAGGTCGGCGCAGGCGATCTGGTCCTCGAATACCTCCTCGACCGGATCGTCATGGTCGAGGGAATCGTCCGCCGCACGCTGCGCCTGCAGCGCGTCCATGTCGGAAGCGACGCGGCCGTCGGCCAGAGCGGGGCCGTCGACCACGGCGACGACGCCGTCGACGGTGACGCGGCTCTTCACGGTCGGCCATTGGAAGGCTTGCACCAAGGGCTTCGGCAGAGCGAGACCGGAGGTTTCGATCAGGATGTGGTCGACCTTGGGGTTGAGCGACAGGATCTGGTCGAGCGCCGGCACGAAATCGTCGGCGACGGTGCAGCAGATGCAGCCATTGGCGAGCTCAACAATGTTTTCTTCCGGACAAGAGTCGATGCCGCAGCCTTTCAGGATCTCGCCGTCGATGCCGACATCGCCGAACTCGTTGACGATGATCGCCAGCCGCTTGCCCTTGGCGTTCTCGATCAGGTTGCGGATCAACGTGGTCTTGCCGGCGCCGAGGAAGCCGGTGACGACGGTGCAGGGAACACGGGAAACGGATGCGTTCATGGTCGGTCCTTCAGCATGTCGAGGGGAGGGATGCGGGCAACCAGGCCGCGCTTGAGAGAATCGGGCCGGCCGCGCCAGGGGATGAGGCCATCGGTCGAGGTGGCGAAGAGCTTTGCGCCGGCGACGAGATCGGCGCCGCTGGTCGTGTTCAGATCGCCGAAGACGTAGCTCCAGCAGCCGTCGCGCAGCAGCGCGGCGCTTAGCCGGCGCTTGCAGTTGCCGAGGCATTCGACGGTACGGATGTCGATCTTTTCGCCGCAAGCAGCCCGACGCGTGTCTTCGGCAAGCAGCGCGCCGGCGCGCGGATGCGCATCCGACCCGGTCTCGTCGCGGCAGGATGAGCAGACGATGACGGTGGCGCCAGCCAAAGCATCGGGCTCGGACGGAATGTCCGCGCTGTTTGCCGGGAAACTGCCGTTGCGATCCAAAACCATGCTCCTTGCCCGGAAAACCCGCCGGGCATTCGGATACTTAAAGTCTCAGACGGCAGGTCTCCTGGCTCGCGGGTCGTCACCCTGAATGCCGCCTTCCCGGGAACATCCCAGTGGTTTTCGGCAGAGGCTCGTCGCTTACAGTTGCGGGGACAGCCGCGGATTTGGGCTTTCGGCCCGCACCGCATTCCCTCTTGGCTCCTCCCTTTGCCGGGAGAAGACCGTCTGGGTCAGGATTTAGAGGGTTCAGGGGGCTGGAGTCAACGACTGGCTTAGTACCAGCCTTTTGGCGGCTTTATGGGTTTGAGGTATGGACCCACAAGTTTGCGAGGCGGTGAGGCCACGGGCGCCATACTTAACGAACAGCCGTGCTGGCAAACCGGTTCCCACATCAAGACGAAGCGATTGGCGTCGAACTTCGGCTCATGAACTATTATATAGCGCTGCCCTACCGGCAATAAGCCACAGGCGCCTGCGATCTGCTTGTCGATCGTTCCAAACTCCAACCACCGCAGAAGAAGCGCCGTCACTTCTTTTGGCTGCATACCGGGTGCAATGTGGCCGCCACAGAAAATGACTGGACGCGTGACCTCTACCCATTCCTCTCGGTAAGCACCTGTCGCATATGATGGCGACGCTAAGGTCAGGTAGGCCAAGACCAGACATATCGAGCGCCTGAAAACCATCGCAACCGATCCTAACCACAGTTGGGATGTTCTATTTTTGTTCACTCTCCCTGTCAACGCGCAGCTACGACACCGCGATGTCGGCCAGCGCCGGCCCGAGGTCGCCGGCCGGCGTCACCTCGATCGCCTCCAGGCCAAGCCAGCCTTGCATCTGCTTCAACTCGTCGAAGAGCTGTGCGGCCGTTTCGGCGGGGGCCTCGGCTTCGGCATAGGCGGCATGGACGCGCAGCACGCTGGCTGGGCGGTCGGCCCTCAGGTCGACGCGGGCGACGATGCGGTCGCCGAGCAGGAAAGGCAGCACATAATAGCCATATTGGCGCTTTTCCGCCGGCGTGTAGATCTCGATGCGGTAGTGGAAATCGAAGAGTTTCTCCGTCCTGGTGCGTTCGAAGACGACGGGATCGAAGGGGGCGAGCAGGGCGCGCGCTTCTATCCGGCGCGGGAAACGGGCGTCCTTGTGGAGATAGGCGGTCTTGTCCCAACCTTCGACCTTCACCGGCAGCAATTCGCCGGCTTCGACCAGGTCCTCGATACGATCCTTCGTGTCGCCCGGCGCGAGACGAAAATAGTCGCGAAGGTCGCCATAGGTGGCGATGCCATGGGCGCGGGCGGAAATGCGCAGCAATTCGCGATGCGCGTCCTCGACCGAGGGTACGGGCAGGTCGAGGACCGCCTGCGGCAAAACGCGCTCGGGCAGGTCGTAATAGCGTTCAAAGCCGCGGCGGTAGGCGGTGGTGATGCGCCCGGCCCAGAACAGCCATTCGAAAGCGTGCTTGGCCTCGCTCCAGCCCCACCAGCCGCCATTGCCCTTGTGGCCTTCGATATCGGAGGCGGCGATCGGACCGCGATCGGCGACCTCTCTATATATCTCATCGATCATTTCCTTGCGCTCACGGCCCCATTTCGCCAGGCCGAGATACATCTCGTCGCCCTGCTCGGCGCGCTCCATGCGCCAGCGCATCAAAGGGTAGGTCTCGACGGGCAGGAACGACGCCTCATGCGCCCAGTATTCGAACACGGCGCGCTTGCGGGTGACTGCGGCATTGTCGAGCAGCGTAAGCGGGTAGGGGCCGAGGCGCGAATAGAGCGGCATGTAATGCGCGCGCACCACCGCGCTCACGGAATCGATCTGCAGAAGGCCGGTTCGCGAAAGTACCCGCGCAAGGTGGCGGCGATCCGGAACACCACTGGGCCTAGGGTCGTTGAACCCTTGCGCGCCGAGCGCGACGCGCCTCGCCATGGCCAGCGAAATCTTGTCCTTCATCAGGTGTCCTTGCCCCGATCGTCCGTTGGATTTTTAGCCGGTGATTCCTGTCATGCTAGCAGGCAAATGGCGGTAGATATGTCAGGAGAGAAAACTGGAGTAAAAACTGAAGGAAATCAAACAGGAGCGGATCGGACCAGTTTCTTCCGATAAGGCGTCCAGAGCCGCGATTTGAACAACGTTTGACTTGCGTCACCGAAACCGCTGCGCTAACCCTCGCCGCGTTGCAGCATGGGCCCCTTAAAACGGTTCAGCGGTTAATCTGTCACGCTTCCGCATTAGAGTTCGTTGCTGTAATCAAAATGAACTGCCCCCGCCGAAGGAAAGTCGCCGCATGAGCGCACTCCTAAGTTCGTACCTGCCTATCGTGCTGTTCATCGCCGTGGCGATGATCGTCGGTCTGGCGCTCATCATCGCTCCGTTCCTTGTGGCCTACCGCAATCCCGACCCGGAAAAGCTTTCCGCCTATGAATGCGGGTTCAACTCGTTCGACGACGCCCGCATGAAGTTCGACATCCGCTTCTACCTGGTGTCGATCCTGTTCATCATCTTCGATCTCGAGGTCGCCTTCCTGTTCCCGTGGGCGGTGTCCTTCTCGAAGCTTGGCATGCTCGGCTTCTGGTCGATGATGGTGTTCCTGGCGGTGTTGACCATCGGCTTTGCCTATGAATGGAAAAAAGGAGCGCTGGAATGGGATTGAACGACAGTTCAGGCACCCTCGTCGCGCCGAAGCCCAAGGGCATCATCGACCCCAACACCGGCAGGCCGGTGGGGGAGGACGATCCCTTCTTCCTCGAAATCAACAATGAGCTGGCCGACAAGGGTTTTCTCGTCACCTCGACCGAGGCGCTGATCACCTGGGCGCGCAGCGGCTCGCTGATGTTCATGACCTTCGGCCTCGCCTGCTGCGCGGTCGAGATGATCCACACCTCGATGCCGCGCTATGACTCGGAGCGTTTCGGCGTCGCGCCGCGCGCGTCGCCGCGCCAGTCCGACATTATGATCGTCGCCGGCACGCTGACCAACAAGATGGCGCCGGCGCTGCGCAAGGTCTACGATCAGATGCCGGAGCCGCGCTACGTCATCTCGATGGGCTCCTGCGCCAATGGCGGCGGCTACTATCACTATTCCTATTCGGTGGTGCGCGGCTGCGACCGCGTCGTGCCGGTCGACATTTATGTGCCCGGCTGCCCGCCGAGCGCGGAGGCGCTGCTCTACGGCATTCTCCTTCTGCAGAAGAAGATCCGCCGCACCGGCACGATCGAACGGTGAGCCGATGACCCTGGCGTTGAACGAACTCTCCATCTATCTCGGCGAGAAGCTCTCCGGCCGCATCGGCGAAGCCGTGCTTGCCTATGGTGAGCTCACGGTTTCAGTTGAACCGGGCAACCTGATCGAGGTCGCGACCTTCCTGCGCGACGATCCGCGCTGCCAGTTCATCTCGATCATCGATGTCTGCGGAGCGGACTACCCGTCGCGCGCCAGGCGCTTCGACGTCGTCTATCACCTATTGTCGCCGAAGCAGAATGTCCGCATCAGGCTCAAGGTCCAGGCCGACGAGGAGACGCTGGTGCCGTCGCTGACCGGCGTCTATCCGGGTGCCGACTGGTTCGAGCGCGAGACCTACGACCTTTACGGCGTGCTGTTCTCGGGCCATCCGGACCTGCGCCGCATTCTCACCGACTATGGTTTCGAGGGGCATCCGCTGCGCAAGGATTTCCCGCTGACCGGTTTCGTCGAGGTGCGCTACGACGACGAGGCCAAGCGGGTGATCTACGAGCCGGTGGAATTGAAGCAGGAATTCAGAAATTTCGACTTCTTGAGCCCGTGGGAAGGAACGGATTACGTCCTTCCCGGGGATGAGAAGGCGAAACAGTAGGGCGACCCATGGCTGAAACCTCCGTCCGCAACTTCAACATCAACTTCGGCCCGCAGCATCCTGCGGCGCATGGCGTTTTGCGCCTGGTGCTGGAGCTGGACGGCGAGGTGGTCGACCGCGTCGATCCGCACATCGGTCTGCTGCATCGCGGCACCGAGAAGCTGATCGAGGCCAAGACCTATCTGCAGGCCGTGCCTTATCTCGACCGGCTCGATTATTGCGCGCCGATGAACCAGGAGCATGCCTTTGCGCTCGCGGCCGAGCGCCTGCTCGGCATCGAGGTGCCGAAGCGCGGTCAGCTGATCCGCGTGCTCTATTCCGAGATGGGCCGCATCATGTCGCACATCTTGAATGTGACGACGCAGGCCATGGACGTCGGCGCGCTGACGCCGCCGCTGTGGGGCTTCGTCGAGCGCGAAAAGCTGATGGTGTTCTATGAGCGCGCTAGCGGTTCGCGCATGCATGCGGCTTATTTCCGGCCGGGCGGCGTGCACCAGGACCTGCCGCAGAAGCTCGTCGAGGACATCGGCAAGTGGATCGACCCGTTCCTGAAGTCGATCGACGATCTCGACGCGCTCTTGACCGGTAACCGCATCTTCAAGCAGCGCAATGTCGATATCGGCACGGTGTCGCTGGCCGACGCCTGGGCCTGGGGCTTTTCTGGCGTGATGGTGCGCGGCTCGGGCGCCGCCTGGGACCTGCGCAAATCGCAGCCCTATGAATGCTATTCCGAAATGGATTTCGACATTCCGATCGGCAAGAACGGCGACTGCTACGACCGTTACCTGGTGCGCATGGAAGAGATGCGCCAGTCGGCCAGGATCATGCGCCAATGCGTCGATCTCTTGCTCGGCAAGGAAAGCGCCGGCCCGGTGTCGAACCTCGACGGCAAGGTCGTGCCGCCGAAGCGCGCCGCGATGAAGCGCTCGATGGAAGCGCTGATCCATCACTTCAAGCTCTATACCGAGGGCTACCGCGTGCCGGCCGGCGAGGTCTATGCGGCCGTCGAGGCGCCGAAAGGCGAATTTGGCGTCTACCTGGTCTCCGACGGCACCAACAAGCCCTATCGATGCAAGCTGCGCGCGCCCGGTTTTGCGCATCTGCAAGCCATGGATTTCCTGTGCCGCGGCCACATGCTGGCCGACGTCACCGCCGTGCTTGGCTCCCTCGACATCGTGTTTGGTGAGGTCGATCGCTAAATGTCAGTCCGCCGTCTTGCAGAAGCCAGCCTCCAGCCTGCCACCTTCGCCTTCAACGAGGCGAACGCGGCGGCCGCCCAGCAGTGGATCGCCAAATACCCGAAGGGGCGCGAGCAGTCGGCGATCATCCCGTTGCTGATGATCGCGCAGGAGCAGGAAGGCTGGGTCACCAAGGCGGCGATCGAGACGATCTCGGACATGCTCGGCATGCCGCGCATCCGTGGCCTCGAAGTCGCGACTTTCTATACGCAGTACCAGCTCAATCCGGTCGGCACGCGCGCGCATATCCAGGTCTGCGGCACCACGCCCTGCATGCTGCGCGGCTCCGAAGCGCTGATGGATGTGTGCCGTTCGAAAATCCATCACGACCAGTTCCATACTAACGACAAGGGCACGCTGTCGTGGGAGGAGGTCGAATGCCTCGGCGCCTGCGTCAACGCGCCGATGGTCATGATCTTCAAGGACACTTTCGAGGACCTGACGCCCGAGCGGCTGGCCGAGATCATCGATCTCTACGACGCCGGCAAGGGCGCCGAGGTGAAGCCTGGCCCGCAGAACGGCCGCCACGGGTCCGAGCCGGCTACCGGGCTGACGACGCTGACCAGCGAAAAGGCGATCCTGAAGTCGACGCGCGACAAGGAAGCCAGGGCGGCGGCGAAAGCCGCCAAGGAAGCTCTCGCGTCGGCGCCGCCTGCAACTCCCGCCGCAGCCCCGGCACCCGCTGCGCCGGCAGCTTCGGCGCCGGCTACGGCCGCCCCTGGCCCGATTGGACCGTCAAAATCCAGCAAGCCGAAGACCCATGCGGCTGAAACCAGCCCGGCGCTCAACACGCCGTCGCCGGTCAAGGTCGCCCCGGCCACCGAGAATGGCGCCAGCGTCAGGGCGCCGCGCCACTCGGCCGCCAACGCCAACCAGGCCGCTCCGGAAGTCGAGGCGGTTTCAAAGCCGCGCAGCGGGCCGAAGACCAAGGCCGAGCCGGCCACCGCTTTCAAGGCGCCGGAAACCAAGCAGCCTGTCGCCAAGACGACGAAACCTTCGCTCGACGACAAGAACCGGCCGGCCGGCATCGAGCGCCCGGCAACGGTCGACGATCTCAAGCTGATCTCAGGCGTCGGCCCGAAGATCGAAGGCACCCTGCATTCGCTGGGCATCTACACCTTCGCGCAGGTCGCCGCCTGGAAGAAAGCCGAGTGCGAATGGGTCGACGGCTATCTCAATTTCCGCGGCCGCATCGAGCGCGACGACTGGGTGAAGCAGGCCAAGGCGCTCGCCAAGGGCGGCGTCGCCGAATACATCCGCGTCTTCGGCAAGAAGCCGGTCTGAGGGACGACAAATGCTTCAGGACAAAGACCGCATCTTCACCAACATCTACGGCCTGTTCGACAAGTCGCTGGCCGGCGCGCAGTCGCGCGGCATCTGGGACGACACGCCAGGCCTCGTCGCCAAGGGCCGCGACTGGATCATCAACGAAATGAAGGCGTCGGGCCTGCGCGGGCGCGGCGGCGCCGGCTTCCCGACCGGGTTGAAGTGGTCGTTCATGCCCAAGCAGAGCGACGGACGGCCGAGCTATCTGGTCATCAACGCCGACGAATCCGAGCCCGGCACCTGCAAGGACCGCGATATCCTGCGCAACGATCCGCACACGCTGGTCGAAGGCGCGCTGGTCGCCGGCTTCGCCATGGGCGCGATCGCCGCCTACATCTATGTGCGCGGCGAGTTCATCCGCGAGCGTGAGGCGCTGCAGCGCGCCATCGACGAGGCTTACGCGGCCAAGCTGATCGGCAAGAACAACACGTCCGGCTACGACTTCGACATCTACATGCATCATGGCGCCGGCGCCTATATCTGCGGCGAGGAGACGGCGCTGCTCGAAAGCCTGGAAGGCAAGAAGGGACAGCCGCGGCTGAAGCCGCCATTCCCGGCTAATGTCGGCCTCTATGGCTGCCCGACCACCGTCAACAACGTCGAATCGATCGCGGTGGCGCCGACCATCCTGCGCCGGGGCGCCGCCTGGTTCTCGTCCTTCGGTCGCCCGAACAATGCCGGCACCAAGCTGTTCTGCGTGTCCGGCCACGTCAACAATCCGTGCACTTTCGAAGAAGCGATGTCGATCCCGTTCCGCGAGCTGATCGAGACGCATTGCGGCGGCATCCGCGGCGGCTGGGACAATCTGCTTGCGGTCATTCCGGGCGGCGCTTCAGTGCCGCTGGTGCCGGCCGAGCAGATCATCGATGCGCCGATGGATTTCGACGCGCTGCGCGACCTGAAATCCGGGCTCGGCACGGCGGCCGTCATCGTCATGGACAAGTCGACGGATATCGTGAAGGCGATCGCCAGGCTGTCCTACTTCTACAAGCATGAGAGCTGCGGCCAGTGCACGCCGTGCCGCGAAGGCACCGGCTGGATGTGGCGGGTGATGGAGCGGCTGGTGCGCGGCGAGGCGCAGAAGCGCGAGATCGACATGCTGCTCGACGTCACCAAGCAGGTCGAGGGCCACACAATCTGCGCGCTGGGCGACGCGGCTGCCTGGCCGATCCAGGGCCTGATGCGGCATTTCCGCGGCGAGGTGGAACGCCGCATCGACGAGTTTTCGCGCAACGCGCACCGGGTCGAGCCGGTGATGGTGGCGGCGGAATAAGACTACGAAATACGGGCTTGGCCCGAAGACTGAAAAACTGGGGCGGGCATACGAAGAAACGACCAGGAGATCTCTATGGCGCCGTATTCGATACCCTATCCGTTCGTGCCTGATTTGGACCAACTCGAGAAGATGAACCAGGACCTGACCAAGATGATGCCGAAGGAGATGGCCAGCGCCGTCAACCTTCTGGCGCATCCAGTCGCGGGCGCCGCCGCGATGTCGGCGCTCAGCATCGGTCTGGCCAACCACGCCGTCGGCATGTGGATGGGCGCGTTCACCGGCGCGCTGGAGGCTTCGCAGCGCATGTTCCAGCCTTTCCTCGACGATCTCGAGGCGCAGCATGAAGCGGCCGCCAACGCCTCCAAGGCGCGCAAGGCGACCGAGACGTTGATCGCCAGGGCTCAGACCTTCGCCCAGGATGTGACCGACATAGCGGCGAACGCGACCGAGAAGGCGCTCGACGCGACCGGGGCCGATATTGTCGCCCAACCGGCCGCAACGGGGCTGATGCCTGAGGATTTCAGGCAGCCTAAGGCCGTCGACAAGCCGGCGAATCCGTCGGACCTGAAGGCGATTTCGGGTGTCGGACCGAAGCTGGAGAAGGTGCTCAACGGTCTCGGCATCTGGACCTATGGCCAGATCGCCGCCTGGACCTCGGAAGAGATCGCCTGGGTGGAAGATTACCTGTCGCTCGCCGGCCGTATCGGCCGCGACAACTGGACTGCCCAGGCCGCGGCGCTCGCCGCGAAGAAGTGAATTGAAATGCCGGGCGCGGCTTCAGTCGCGCCCGGAAGGATAGATTGCGGGACATCCGCAGAGGTTTGAGGCGAATGGCAAAGCTAAAGGTCGACGGGAAAGAGATCACGGTACCCGACCATTACACGCTGCTGCAGGCGGCCGAGGACGCCGGCGCGGAAGTGCCGCGCTTCTGCTTCCACGAGCGGCTGTCGATCGCCGGCAATTGCCGCATGTGCCTGATCGAGGTGAAGGGCGGTCCGCCCAAGCCACAGGCCTCCTGCGCCATGGGCGTGCGCGACCTGCGTCCCGGCCCGAATGGCGAGCCGCCGGAAATCTTCACCAACACGCCGATGGTCAAGAAGGCCCGCGAAGGCGTGATGGAATTCCTGTTGATCAATCATCCGCTCGATTGCCCGATCTGCGACCAGGGCGGCGAATGCGACCTGCAGGACCAGGCGATGGCCTTCGGCGTCGATTCCTCGCGCTATCATGAGAACAAGCGCGCGGTCGAGGACAAGTATATAGGCCCGCTGGTCAAGACGGTGATGAACCGCTGCATCCATTGCACGCGCTGCGTCCGCTTCACCACCGAGGTTGCCGGCATTTCCGAGCTCGGCCTGATCGGCCGCGGCGAGGATGCCGAGATCACCACCTATCTCGAACAGGCGATGACGTCGGAGCTGCAGGGCAACGTCATCGATCTGTGCCCGGTCGGCGCGCTGACCTCGAAGCCGTTCGCCTTCCAGGCGCGGCCGTGGGAACTGACCAAGACGGAATCGATCGACGTCATGGACGCAGTCGGCTCGGCGATCCGCGTCGACAGCCGCGGTCGCGAGGTGATGCGCATCCTGCCGCGCGTCAACGAGGCGGTGAACGAGGAGTGGATCTCCGACAAGACCCGCTTCATCTGGGACGGCCTGCGCACGCAGCGCCTAGACCGCCCTTACGTGCGCAAGAACGGCAGGCTCGTTTCGGCAAGCTGGGCGGAAGCCTTCGCCGCGATCAAGGACGAGGTTGCAAAGACCGCACCCGAGCGGATCGGCGCCATCGCCGGCGATCTCGCCGCGGTCGAGGAAATCTACGCGCTCAAGCTGCTGATGGCCGCGCTCGGCTCGAAGAACATCGACTGCCGCCAGGATGGAGCAGCGCTCGACCCGTCGCTCGGCCGCGCCAGCTACATCTTCAACCCGACCATCGAAGGCATCGAGCAGGCCGATGCGGTGCTGATCATCGGCGCCAATCCGCGCTTCGAGGCCTCGGTGCTGAACGCCCGCATCCGCAAGCGCTGGCGTGTCGGCAATCTGCCCGTCGGCGTCATCGGCGAGATCGGCGACACACGCTACGACTATGAGCTGATCGGAGCCGGCCCGGAATCGCTCAAGGACCTTGCCGACGGCAACGGCAAGTTCTTCGAGGTGCTGAGCAAGGCCACGCATCCGCTGATCATCGTGGGCCAGGGCGCGCTGGCGCGCACCGACGGCGCAGCGGTGCTCGGCCAGGCAGCCAGGCTCGCGGCCGCTGTCAACGCGGTCACAGCCGAGTGGAACGGCTTTGCGGTGCTGCACAACGCAGCGGCAAGAGTCGGCGGCCTCGATGTCGGCTTCGTGCCGGGCGAGGGCGGCAAGAACGTCGCCGGCATGCTGGGCGACACCGATGTGCTCTTCCTGCTCGGCGCCGACGAGATCGACATGGCCAAGACCGGCGGCGCCTTCGTCGTCTATATCGGCACGCATGGCGATGCCGGCGCGCACCGCGCCAATGTCATCCTGCCGGCCGCGGCCTATACCGAGAAGTCGGGCACCTATGTCAACACGGAAGGCCGCGTGCAGCAGACCAACCGCGCCGGCTTCGCTCCTGGCGAGGCGCGCGAGGACTGGGCGATCCTGCGGGCGCTCTCCGACGTGCTCGGCAAGAAGCTGCCCTTCGATTCGCTGGCGCAACTGCGTGCCAAGCTCTATGGCGAATTCCCGCATCTCGCCCGCATCGATCAGGTGCAGGCGGGCAGCGGCGACGACATCGCCAAGGTGGCGAAGCTCGGCGGCCGGCTTAACAAGGGCACGTTCACCTCGCCGGTGAAGGATTTTTATCTCACCAACCCGATCGCGCGGGCGTCGGCCGTGATGGCCGAATGCTCGGCGCTGGCCAAGAGCGGCTTCAAGCAGGCGGCGGAATAAGCATGGACACCTTCTTTTCCTTCTATGTGCTGCCGACGCTGCTGATCCTGTTGAAGTCGGTCGTGCTGATCGTCGTGCTTCTGATCGGCGTCGCCTATCTGCTTTATGCCGACCGCAAGATCTGGGCGGCGGTGCAATTGCGGCGCGGGCCGAACGTCGTCGGTCCGTGGGGAACGCTGCAGGCCTTTGCCGACCTTCTGAAATTCGTCTTCAAAGAGCCGGTGATCCCGTCGGGCGCCAACAAGGGCGTGTTCCTTCTGGCGCCGCTGGTCTCGGCGGTGCTGGCGATTTCGGCCTGGGCGGTCATTCCGGTCAATGAGGGCTGGGCGATCGCCAACATCAATGTCGGCATCCTTTATGTTTTCGCCATCTCCTCGCTCGAGGTCTATGGCGTGATCATGGGCGGCTGGGCATCGAACTCGAAGTACCCGTTCCTCGGCGCGCTGCGCTCGGCCGCGCAGATGGTGTCCTACGAAGTCTCGATCGGCTTCGTCATCGTCACCGTGCTGCTCACCGTCGGCTCGCTCAACCTCTCCGACATCGTCATGTCGCAGCAGGACGGTCTCGGCACGCGGCTCGGCCTGCCCAACACCTTCCTCGACTGGCACTGGCTGTCGCTGTTGCCGATGTTCGTGGTGTTCTTCATTTCCGCGCTTGCCGAGACGAACCGCCCGCCCTTCGACCTGGTGGAAGCGGAATCGGAACTCGTCGCCGGCCACATGGTCGAATATTCGTCGACGCCGTTCCTGCTGTTCTTCCTCGGCGAGTATGTCGCCGTCGTGCTGATGTGCGCGCTGGCGACCATCCTCTTCCTCGGCGGCTGGCTGCCGCCGTTCAACTTCGCGCCCTTCACCTGGATACCTGGGGTGATCTGGTTCGTGCTGAAGATCTGCCTGATGTTCTTCATGTTCTCGATGGTGAAGGCTTTTGTGCCGCGCTACCGCTACGACCAGCTGATGCGGCTGGGCTGGAAGGTGTTCCTGCCGATTTCGCTGTTCATGGTCGTCGCCACCGCGGCCTTCCTCAAGATCACGGGGTTTGCGTGATGTCCGCTCTGGCCCAGGCCGCAAAATCGCTGCTGCTGAAGGATTTCGTCAGCGCCTTCTTCCTGTCGATGCGCCAATTCTTCGCACCGAAGGAAACGATCAACTATCCGCATGAGAAGGGGCCGATCAGCCCGCGTTTCCGCGGCGAGCATGCGCTGCGCCGCTATCCGAACGGCGAGGAACGCTGCATCGCCTGCAAGCTTTGCGAGGCGATCTGTCCGGCGCAGGCCATCACCATCGAGGCCGGCCCGCGCCGCAATGACGGCACGCGCCGCACCGTGCGCTACGACATCGACATGGTGAAGTGCATCTATTGCGGCTTCTGCCAGGAAGCCTGCCCGGTCGACGCCATCGTCGAAGGGCCCAATTTCGAATTCGCGACCGAGACGCGCGAGGAGCTCTACTACAACAAGGAAAAGCTGCTCGCGAACGGCGATCGCTGGGAGCGGGAGCTGGCGCGCAACATCGCGCTGGATGCGCCGTATAGGTGATTAGCGTGCTTCTCCCCGTTTACGGGGAGAAGACGCCGGCAGGCAGATGAGGGGCCGCGCCAGCTTCTGGAAACTTGGCGTACCCCTCATCCGGCCCTTCGGGCCACCTTCTCCCAGTAAACGGGGAGAAAGAACAAGAAAGTGGACGGCGCAACGTCGTCCGTCTAAGGAACACGCGGTTTCGAACCGGAGGCGGGTCGGAGTCGGAATTTGGAACCCGGGGGAACCCATGCTGAGTGGACTAGAGGCGGCCTTTTTCTACCTCTTCGCCTTTATCGCCGTGGCGTCGGCCTTCATGGTCATTTCGTCGCGCAACCCCGTGCATTCCGTGCTGTTCCTGATCCTCACCTTCTTCAACGCCGCGGGGCTGTTCATGCTGACCGGCGCCGAGTTCCTGGCGATGATCCTGCTGGTCGTCTATGTCGGCGCGGTTATGGTGCTGTTCCTGTTCGTCGTCATGATGCTCGACGTCGACTTCGCCGAGATGAAAGAGGGCGCGCTGCAATACGCGCCGATCGGCGCGCTGGTCGGGCTGATCCTGGCGGCGGAGCTGATCGTCGTGCTCGGCGGCTACACATTTGCGCCGCAGCTCGCCTCGACGGTCGCCAAGGCGACGCCGGATCTTGCCACGCGCTCCAACACGGCGGCGCTCGGCGACATCCTCTACACGGACTACCTCTATTATTTCCAGATTTCCGGCCTTGTGCTGCTGGTCGCCATGATCGGCGCCATCGTCTTGACGCTGCGCCATAAGGAAGGCGTCAAGCGGCAGTCGATCGCCGCGCAGGTCGCCCGCACGCCGGCGACGGGCATGGAAATCCGCAAGGTCAAATCGGGCGAGGGCATCTGAGATGGTCGTCGGCATTGCACACTACCTGACGGTATCGGCGATCCTGTTCACGCTCGGCGTGTTCGGCATCTTCCTGAACCGCCGCAACATCATCGTCATCCTGATGTCGATCGAGCTCATCCTGCTTGCGGTCAACATCAACTTCGTCGCTTTCTCGGCGGCGCTCCATGACCTTGTCGGACAGGTCTTTGCCCTGTTCGTGCTGACGGTCGCAGCCGCTGAAGCCGCGATCGGACTTGCCATTCTTGTCGTCTTCTTCCGCAACCGCGGCTCGATCGCGGTCGAAGACGTGAGCGCGATGAAGGGTTGACGGGAACCATCATGTATCAGGCTATCGTCTTCCTTCCGCTGCTCGGCTTCCTGATTGTCGGCCTGTTCGGCAATTCGCTCGGCGCCAAGGCTTCCGAATACATCACCTCCGGCTTCCTGGTGATCGCGGCGGTGCTGTCGTGGGTTGCCTTCTTCACCGTCGGCTTCGGCCATGGCGAAGTGTTCACCGTGCCGGTGCTGCGCTGGATCCAGTCGGGCGGCATCGACGCCTCCTGGGCGCTCAGGATCGACACGCTGACGGTGGTTATGCTGGTCGTCGTCAACACCGTGTCGGCGCTGGTCCATATCTACTCGATCGGCTACATGCACTACGATCCGAACCGGCCGCGTTTCTTCGCCTATCTGTCGCTGTTCACCTTCGCGATGCTGATGCTGGTGACGGCCGACAACCTCATCCAGATGTTCTTCGGCTGGGAGGGCGTCGGTCTCGCCTCGTATCTGCTGATCGGCTTCTGGTACAAGAAGCCGTCGGCCAATGCCGCCGCCATCAAGGCTTTCGTCGTCAACCGCGTCGGCGACTTCGGCTTCGCGCTCGGCATCTTCGGCGTGTTCGTGCTGTTCGGCTCGGTCAATCTGAGTACCGTGTTCGCCAATGCCGCATCCTTCCTGCCGGCCGAAGGCGCGCCGGCGGGTGCTGCCGTGCTCACTTTCCTCGGCCAAGCGCTCGACAAACAGACGGCGCTGACGGTGGTCTGCCTGCTGCTCTTCATGGGCGCCATGGGCAAGTCGGCGCAGGTGCCGCTGCACACCTGGCTGCCGGACGCGATGGAAGGCCCGACGCCGGTCTCCGCGCTCATCCACGCGGCGACCATGGTGACCGCCGGCGTGTTCATGCTGGCGAGGCTTTCGCCGCTGTTCGAGCTGTCGCATTCGGCGCTGACCGTCGTCACTTTCATCGGCGCATTCACCGCCTTCTTCGCGGCGACCGTCGGCCTCGTCCAGAACGACATCAAGCGCGTCATCGCCTATTCGACCTGCTCGCAGCTCGGCTACATGTTCGTGGCGCTAGGCGTCGGCGCTTATGGCGCGGCGATCTTCCACCTTTTCACGCACGCCTTCTTCAAGGCGCTGCTGTTCCTTGGCTCCGGCTCGGTCATCCATGCCGTGTCCGACGAGCAGGACATGCGCAAGATGGGCGGCCTGCGCAGGCTCATCCCGGCGACCTACTGGATGATGATCGTCGGCACGCTGGCGCTGACCGGCGTCGGCATTCCGGCAACGGTGATCGGCACCGCCGGCTTCTTCTCCAAGGACGCCATCATCGCGACCTCCTTCGCCAGCCACAATGCGGTCGCCGGCTTCGCCTTTATCCTGCTGGTGGTCGCCGCCTGCTTCACCAGCTTCTATTCCTGGCGGCTGATCTTCATGACCTTCCACGGCGAGCCGCGCGCCAGCCACGAGGTCATGCACCATGTCCACGAATCGCCGCCGGTGATGCTGGTGCCGCTCTATGTGCTGGCCGCCGGCGCGCTGTTTGCCGGTATCATCTTCCACGGCGCCTTCATCGGCGAGGGTTACGCCGAATTCTGGAAGGCTTCGCTGTTCACGCTGCCGGAAAACCAGATCCTGCATGAGATCCACGAATTGCCGCTCTGGGTCGAGCTCGCCCCGTTCGTCGCCATGCTGATCGGCCTTGCGGTGGCCTGGAAATTCTATATTCGCTCGCCGGAACTTCCCCGAAACGTCGCCGCCAATCATCGCCTGCTTTATGGGTTCCTGCTCAACAAGTGGTATTTCGACGAGCTCTACGACTTCCTGTTCGTGCGGCCGGCGAAGCGCCTCGGCAGGTTCCTGTGGAAGACCGGAGACGGCGCCGTCATTGACGGCCTCGGCCCCGACGGCATCTCGGCGCGCGTCGTCGACGTCACCAACAGGGTCGTCAAGCTGCAGACCGGCTATCTCTATCACTATGCCTTCGCCATGCTGATCGGCGTGGCCGCTCTCGTCACCTGGATGATGCTCTGATGACCGACTGGCCAATCCTCTCGCTGGTCACCTTCCTGCCTCTGGTTGGTGTTCTGCTCATCCTGTTCATCAGCGACGACAGCGAAAACGCGCGCCGCAACATCCGCGCGATCGCATTCATCACGACGGCGTTCACCTTCGTCATCTCGCTGTTCATCTGGACGGGCTTCGACAATTCGCAGGCCGGCTTCCAGTTCGTCGAGAAGCACGCCTGGCTGGATTCGGGCATTTCCTACCACATGGGCGTCGACGGCATCTCGATGCTGTTCGTCATCCTGACCACCTTCCTGATGCCGCTTTGCATACTGGCCTCCTGGGATGCGATCGAGAAGCGGGTCAAGGCCTATATGATCGCCTTCCTGATCCTCGAGACGCTGATGATCGGCGTGTTCTGCGCGCTCGACATCGTGCTGTTCTACGTCTTCTTCGAGGCTGGCCTGATTCCGATGTTCATCATCATCGGCGTCTGGGGCGGCAAGCGGCGCGTCTATGCCTCGTTCAAGTTCTTCCTCTACACGCTCGCCGGCTCGGTGCTGATGCTGCTCGCCATCATGGCGATGTTCTTCCAGTCGGGCACGACCGACATTCCGACGCTTCTGACGCATAATTTCCCGGCCAACATGCAGACCTGGCTGTGGCTCGCCTTCTTCGCCTCCTTCGCGGTGAAGATGCCGATGTGGCCGGTGCATACCTGGCTGCCGGACGCCCACGTCGAGGCGCCGACCGCGGGCTCCGTCATCCTGGCCGGCATCCTGCTGAAGATGGGCGGGTACGGCTTCCTGCGCTTCTCGCTGCCGATGTTCCCGGAGGCGTCGGCGATGTTCGCGCCGCTGGTGTTCACGCTCTCGGTCGTCGCCATCATCTACACCTCGCTGGTGGCGCTGATGCAGGAGGACATGAAGAAGCTGATCGCCTATTCGTCGGTCGCTCATATGGGCTTCGTCACCATGGGCATCTTCGCGATGAACCAGGAAGGCGTGCAGGGCGCGATGTTCCAGATGCTCAGCCACGGCCTCGTCTCGGGCGCGCTGTTCCTGTGCGTCGGCGTCATCTACGACCGCATGCATACGCGCGAGATCGACGCCTATGGCGGCCTGGTCAACAACATGCCGAAATACGCCACCGTGTTCATGATCTTCACCATGGCCAATGTCGGCCTTCCCGGCACCAGCGGCTTCGTCGGCGAGTTCCTGACCATGCTCGGCGTGTTCAAGGTCAACACCTGGGTGGCGTTCTTCGCTGCCACCGGCGTCATCCTGTCGGCGGCCTACGCGCTGTGGCTCTATCGCCGGGTGATCTTCGGCGCGCTGACCAAGGATAGCCTGAAGAACCTGCTCGACCTTTCGCCGCGCGAGAAGGCGATCGTCTACCCGCTGGTGGTGCTGGTCATCTTCTTCGGCGTCTACCCGGCGCCGGTGTTCGACGCGACGGCCCAGTCGGTCAAGACGCTCGTCACCAACGTCACCGCATCCATCAATTCCGCGCAGACCGCGGCGGCGAACTGACTGGGGAATAGACCATGACGCCGGACCTTCTCTCCAGCTTTTCGCTCTCGACGCCGGAACTGATCCTCGCCGTGGGCGCGCTGGCGCTCCTGATGATCGGGGCCTATTCGCGCTCCAACAACACCATGACCGTGACCGGCCTGGCCGTCCTCGTGCTGGTGGTGGCCGGACTGTGGCTTGGCTTCTCCGGCACGCAAGGCGCTGCTTATGGCGGCGCCTTCGTGCAGGATTCCTTCAGCGCCTTCATGAAGATGCTGGCGCTGATCGGATCGGCAGTGACGCTGGTCATGTCGATGCGCTTTGCGCGCCAGGAGCATTTCGACAAGTTCGAATTCCCGGTTCTGGTGTTGCTCTGCACGCTCGGCATGATGTTGATGATTTCGGCCAACGGCATGATCGGGCTTTATCTCGGGCTCGAGCTGCAGTCGCTGGCGATCTATGTGCTGGCGGCGATCAACCGCGACAATCTGCGCTCGACCGAAGCCGGCCTGAAATACTTCGTCCTCGGCGCGCTGTCGTCGGGCATGCTGCTCTACGGCATCAGCCTCGTTTACGGCTACACCGGCAATACCGGCTTCCAGGAAATCGCGGCGGCTCTTGGCAGCGGCGAGCGCCAGCTCGGCCTCGTCTTCGGCCTGGTGTTCGTGTTGGCAGGCCTCGCCTTCAAGATCTCGGCCGTGCCGTTCCATATGTGGACGCCGGATGTCTATGAGGGGGCGCCGACGCCGATCACCGCGTTCCTGGCAGCCGCCCCGAAGATGGCGGCGATGGCGCTGATCGTGCGCGTCACCATGGGCGCCTTCAAGCCGATTGCCTCGGACTGGCAGCAGATCGTCGTCTTCATCTCGATCGCCTCGATGGCGCTTGGCGCTTTCGCGGCCATCGGCCAGACCAACATCAAGCGCCTGATGGCCTATTCCTCGATCGGCCATATGGGCTATGCGCTGGTCGGCCTTGCCGCCAACAGCCAGGCCGGCGTGCGCGGCGTCGCCATCTACATGCTGATCTATCTGGTGATGACGCTGGGCACCTTCGCCTTCATCCTCGCCATGCGGCGCAAGGAAGGCAATGTCGAGCAGATCAGCGATCTTTCCGGTCTCGCCTCGACCAACCCGATCATGGCCACCATCCTCACAATCCTGATGTTCTCGCTGGCCGGCATTCCGCCGCTCGCCGGCTTCTGGGGGAAGTGGTACGTGTTCCTCGCCGCCATCAACGCGCATCTCTACGCGCTGGCGATCATCGGCGTGCTGGCCTCGGTAGTGGGCGCCTATTATTACCTGCGCATAATCAAGATCATGTGGTTCGACGAGCCGGTCGGCGGCTTCGTGCCGATGGCCAGCGAGCTGCGCCTCGTGCTCGGCGTCAGCGGCGCCTTCGTGCTGTTCTATGTGCTGATCGGCGGGCCGATCGGCAGCTATGCCGAAGCCGCCGCCAAGACCTTCTTCTGACGGGATGGCATTTCGGCTGGCTCCAACCGCGGCGTCGGAGGGGTTCCGGCTCGAGGCGCATGACAGCGTCGGCTCGACCAACGCGCTGGCGCTGGAACACGCGCGCGCCGGCCATCCCGGCAAGCTCTGGGTCGTTTCGAAGAAGCAGGAAAGCGGCCGCGGCCGCCGCGGCCGTGTCTGGGCAACGCCCGAAGGCAATCTCGCGGCGACGCTGCTTCTGGTTCCGGGTGGCGAGCTCCGGCTTGCCGCGACGCTCGGCTTCGTCGCCGGGCTTGCGCTGGCCGACGCTCTCGACGCCGTCGTGCCGAAGGGCCGGATCGCCGTCGCCGTCGACGGCGCGAGCCAGGGCCGCAACCGCTTCGAATTGAAATGGCCGAACGACGTGCTGGCGTCGGGCGCCAAGCTTGCTGGCATCCTGTTGGAATCGGCGATGCTCGATGGCGGCCGCTTTGCCGTCGCCATCGGTATCGGCGTCAATGTCGTGGCTTACCCTGAGGATTTGCCTTATCCGGCGACGTCGCTGCAGGCGCTGGGCGCGACTTGCGATGCCGAAACGCTGTTCCTGGCGCTTTCGGATGCCTGGAGCGAGAATGCCCGGCTATGGGATGACGGGCGCGGGCTCGATGCTATCAGAAAGCGCTGGCTTGCCCGCGCGGCAGGGCTCGGCGGCGAGGTTGCTGTCAGAATTGACGGCAATGTGGTGCGCGGCGTTTTCGAAACCATTGACGAGGACTGCCGTTTTGTGATCCGCGACGATGAGGGATCGGTTTTGACGATCGCGGCCGGCGACGTGCATTTCGGCGCGGTCGCCTCGGCCCGGGTATAATTTTGTTTCTGTGCAATTCCGGACGGAAAGCCGTGCCGCGCTTTTCCCGGGTTTGCGCCAACGGCTTGGCCAAAGCGGCCAGGAAGGAAAGAATTGATGGCGAATAGAGAAAACGCCGAGCTCGTCTTCGCGCCGCTGGGCGGCGTCGGCGAGATCGGCATGAACTTCGCCCTTTACGGCTATGGGCCTGCCGACGCACGCGAATGGATCATCGTCGATGTCGGCGTCACCTTTCCGGACTCGGCGCATCCCGGCGTTGATCTCATCCTGCCCGATACGCGTTTCATCGAGGAGAATATCGACGGCCTGCGCGGCATCGTCATCACCCATGCGCATGAGGATCATTACGGGGCGCTGCTCGATATCTGGCCGAAGCTCAAAGCGCCGGTCTGGATGACGCCGTTCACCGCCGGCCTGCTCGAAGCCAAGCGACAGGGCGAGCAGGGCGCGCCGAAGATCCCTGCGTCGATCTACCGGGGCGGCGAGAAATTCACCATCGGACCTTTCGAGATCGAGGCCATTCCAGTGGCGCATTCGATTCCCGAGCCGATGTCGCTGGCGATCACCACGCCCGCCGGGATCGTCATCCACACCGGCGACTGGAAGATAGACCCGGCGCCGACGATCGGCCCGAAGACCGACGAGGCACGCTTCCGCGCCTATGGCGACAAGGGCGTGCTGGCGCTGATCTGCGATTCCACCAACGCGCTGAGGGAAGGGGAGTCGCCGTCGGAAGTCGCTGTCGGCGAAGGCCTCAAGGGTGTCATTGAGAGCGCGAAGGGGCGCGTCGCGGTCACGACCTTCTCCTCCAATGTCGGGCGTATCGTCTCGATCGCCAAGGCGGCACGCGATGCCGGCCGGCAATGCCTTGTGCTCGGCCGATCGCTGAAGCGTGTTATCGATGTGGCGGGCGAGCTCGGCTACATGGACGGGCTGCCGGAGTTCATCGCCGAGGAGGACTATGGCTATATCCCGCGCGAGAACCTGGTGATCATCTGCACCGGCAGCCAGGGCGAGCCGCTGGCGGCGCTGGCAAAGCTTTCACGCGACGAGATGAAGTCGGTGGCGCTGACGGCCGGCGACACGGTGGTGTTTTCCTCGCGCACCATTCCCGGCAACGAAAAGGGAATTCTCGAGATCAAGAACCGGCTGATCGATCTCGGCATGAAGATCATCGAGGACGGCGACGCGTTGGTGCATGTCTCCGGCCACCCGCGCCGCAGCGAATTGCGCAAGATGTATGAATGGGTGCGGCCGCAGATCGGCGTTCCCGTGCATGGCGAGGCGGCGCATCTGGTGGCGCAGGGCTCGCTGATGTCGATGTCGGGCATCGGCCAGGTGGCGCAGGTGCGCGACGGCGACATGCTGAGGCTCTGGCCAGGGCCGGCGACGATCATCGACCAGGTGCCGTTCGGGCGGCTCTACAAGGATGGCTCGCTGATCGGCACCGACCAGGCGATGGGCATACGCGACCGCCGCAAGCTTTCATTCGCCGGGCATGTCGCGGTCAATGTCGTGCTCGACGACAAATATGAGCTTGCCGGCGACCCCGACCTGGTGGCGATCGGCGTCGCCGAAGCGGACGCCCGCGGCCAGACGCTGGAGGATCTGATGCTCGATGCGGCAATCGGCGCGGTGGACTCCATTCCGCGTCAGCGCCGAAAAGACCTCGACCTGGTCCAGGAGGCGGTGCGCCGCGCAGTGCGCGGCGCCGCCAACGAAGCTTGGGGCAAGAAGCCGCTGGTGACGGTGTTTGTTACGAGATGAGGGAGTAGGCAGTAGGGACTAGGCAGTAGGCAATAGGAAAGGCGATTGCTTTTTAGCTCGCCAAATTTGCTTCTTCTCTACTGCCTACTGCCTACTGCCTGAGGAAACGGCCGATGCTTGGACGCCTGAACCATGTCGCGCTTGCTGTGCCGGATCTGGCCGCGGCAATGGCAGCCTATCGGGATACGCTGGGCGCGCGGCTGAGCGAGCCGCAGGCGCTGCCGGAGCATGGTGTGAGCGTGGCGTTCGTCGATGTCGGCAACACCAAGATCGAGTTGCTGGAACCGCTGGGCGAGGCATCGCCCATCGCCGCGTTCCTCGAGAAGAACCCTTCGGGCGGCATGCATCACGTCTGCTATGAGGTCGACGATATCCTAGCCGCCCGCGATCATTTGAAGCAAAGCGGCGCGCGTGTGCTTGGCGACGGCAATCCGAAGATCGGCGCGCATGGCAAGCCGGTGCTGTTCCTGCATCCCAAGGATTTCTTCGGCACGCTGGTCGAACTGGAGCAGGCATGAACTGGATCCTGTTCGCCGCGCTGTTCTTCGTCACCTGGTGGCTGGTGCTGTTCGTCGTTCTGCCGTTCAGCCTGCGCGCCCAGGACGACGACCAGGATGTCACGCTTGGCACCGTTTCCAGCGCACCGCGCGGCCCGCACATGCTGCGCGCCTTCGCCCGCGCGACGATCGTGACGGTGGTCGTGATGGGCATTCTCTACGGCCTGACGATGGGCCTGGGATTCAGCTTCGACGATATCATGCGGATCATGCCGGACTTTAGTCCGAATGCCCATCACTGACGCTGAAGATACAGTCTCCGCAAGTATTAAGCAGCATAAGCGCGCCAAGGTTGAATTCGGAAGCCGGCTTCCGAATTCGACGGCTAACCATGGCTGACGCTGTTTGGCAGATGATCGCGCTAAGCAGATGATTGCACAAAAAAAATGCAAGGCACAAGGCCTTGCAATTTAAACGCGTCCGATCCGTTTCCGGTGTCCGGCGGCAGCGAGTTACCGCGCCTAGATCGCATCCTCCCAAGACTTTGACCGCGTAGGAGAGCAGATTTTTCTCCGCCCTCTCGGTTATCGGCGCACACTAGACCAAGGCAGGTGAAAATGTCACGAAGAATTTTGCCTCGAAACAGGCAATATCGTGCTGCACTGCACAATAGTGCGGCAGGGCTTGCTTGTGAATCGATCAAATAGCCATTTGCGGCACTTTGCAGCCAAAATCGCCTTTTTGGTAAGGTGCAGAAGGCCCGATACTTTGGGGCACTCGGGTTTCCATTCGGCCATGAAATGGCTATGAAGCCCGGGCAAGCAGCCTCGGTTGCGCCGATTCCCCGCGCCGCCATTTTCACTCACGGACCAGTCCATGCGTTTGTCGCGCTATTTCCTGCCCATTCTCAAAGAAAATCCCCGCGAGGCCGAGATCGTCTCGCATCGGCTGATGCTGCGCGCAGGCATGATCCGCCAGCAGGGGCAGGGCAGCTTTTCGTGGCTACCGCTCGGCAAGCGCGTGCTGGACAAAGTCTGCCAGATCATCCGCGAGGAACAGAACCGCGCCGGCGCGCTGGAAATCTTGATGCCGACCATCCAGTCGGCGGATCTTTGGCGCGAAAGCGGCCGCTACAACGACTACGGCAAGGAGATGCTGCGCATCAAGGACCGCCAGGACCGCGACATGCTCTACGGGCCGACCAACGAAGAGATGGTCACCGAGATTTTTCGCGCCTATGTGAAGTCCTATAAGGACCTGCCGCTCAACCTCTACCATATCCAATGGAAGTTCCGCGACGAGGTGCGTCCGCGTTTCGGCGTCATGCGCAGCAGAGAGTTCCTGATGAAGGACGCCTATTCCTTCGACCTCGATTTCGAGGGCGCCAAGGCCGCCTACAACCGCATGTTCGTCTCCTACCTCAGGACCTTCACACGCATGGGCCTGCAGGCCATTCCGATGCGCGCCGACACCGGTCCGATCGGCGGCGACCTCAGCCATGAGTTCATCATCTTGGCCGAAACCGGCGAGAGCCAGGTGTTCTGCGACCGCGCCTATCTCACCCTCGACGTGCCGGGCGCCGGCACCAACTTCTCCGACGACGCCGAGATCGGCGACATCGTGAAGAAGTGGACGACGCCTTATGCCGCCACCGACGAGATGCATGACGAGGCGGCCTGGGCGAACGTTCCGCCAAGCGAGCAGGTCTCGGCGCGCGGCATAGAGGTCGGCCACATCTTCCACTTCGGCGAGAAATACTCCAAGTCGATGAACGCCAAGGTGACCGGCCCTGACGGCAAGGACCATTACGCCTCGGGCGGTTCCTATGGCATCGGTCCATCGCGCCTGGTCGCGGCGATCATCGAGGCCAGCCATGACGAGAACGGCATCATCTGGCCGGAAGCGGTGGCGCCCTTCGATATCGGCCTGATCAACATGAAGGTCGGCGACGGCGAATGCGACCGCGTCTGCGCCGAGCTCTATGCGGCGCTCAACGCAGCGGGCAAGGACGTGCTTTATGACGACACTGACCAGCGTCCGGGCGGCAAGTTCGCCACCGCCGATCTGATCGGCCTGCCGTGGCAGGTGATCGTCGGCCCGCGCGGCGTGGCCGCGGGCGAGATCGAGATCAAGAACCGCAGGTCGGGCGAGCGCGAGACGCTGCCGATCGCCGAGGCCAAGAAACGCCTGGGTATCGCCGCATGAACGAGGCGGCGGCAGCGGCCAGGTCAGCGGCGGGCGCTTTCTCCGGCTTCGAGCGCATGGTGGCGTGGCGCTATCTGCGCTCGCGCCGCAAGGAGACGGTGATCTCGGTCATCGCTTCGATCTCCTTTCTCGGCATCATGCTCGGCGTCGCGACGTTGATCGTCGTCATGGCCGTGATGAACGGTTTCCGCGCCGAGTTGCTGACCCGCATCCTCGGCGTCAACGGCCATCTCATCGTGCAGCCGCTCGATTCGCCGCTGGAGGACTACGCCCAGGTGGCGAGCCGCATCAACGGTGTTTCGGGCGTCAAATACGCCATCCCGCTGATCGACGGCCAGGTCCTGGCGCAAGGCAATGTCGGCGGCGGCACTGGCGCCCTGGTGCGCGGCATCCGCGGCGAGGACCTCGGCAAGATTTCGATCGTCGCCAGCAACATCAAGCAGGGCACGCTCGACGGCTTCGACACCGGCGACGGCGTGGCGATCGGCAAGCGCATGGCCGAAAGCCTCGGGCTAGTGCTCGGCGACACCATCACGCTGATCTCGCCGGACGGCGACGTGACGCCGCTCGGCACCACGCCGCGCATGAAGGGCTACAAGGTGGCGGCGATCTTCGAGGTCGGCATGTCGGAATATGACAGCTCGATCGTCTATATGCCGTTCTCGGAAGCGCAGCTCTATTTCAACATGGACGGGCGAGCCCAGACCATCGAGATCTATGTCGACAATCCCGACAATGTCGACGCGCTGAAGCCGCTGGTCGAGCAGGCGGCGCAGCGGCCGGTCGACCTCGTCGACTGGCGCCAGCGCAACGAGACCTTCTTCTCGGCGCTGCAGGTCGAGCGCAACGTCATGTTCATGATTCTCACGCTGATCGTGCTGGTGGCGGCGCTCAACATCATTTCCGGCCTCATCATGCTGGTGAAGGACAAGGGCCACGACATCGCCATCCTGCGCACGATGGGCGCCTCGCGCGGCGCGATCCTGCGCATCTTCCTGATGACGGGCGCGGCGATCGGCGTCACCGGCACGATCGCCGGCGTGCTGCTCGGCGTCGTCATCTGCCTCAACATCGAATCGATCCGCCAGTTCTTCTCCTGGATGACCGGCAGGATCCTGTTCAATCCCGAGCTCTATTTCCTCAGCCAGCTGCCGGCGAAGATGGATCCGCGCGAGACGACCTATGTCGTCATCATGGCGCTTGGCCTGTCGTTCCTCGCGACGGTGTTCCCGGCCTGGCGGGCCGCCCGCCTCGATCCCGTCGAAGCCTTGAGGTACGAATGATGGCCGAGGCCATTATCGAGTTGAAGGGCGTCGAGCGGCACTACGTCCAGGGGCCGCGCAAGCTCACCATTCTGAACGGCGCCGACTTTTCGCTCAGGCGCGGCGAGATGGTGGCGCTGGTGGCGCCGTCGGGCACCGGCAAGTCCACCCTTTTGCACACGGCGGGGCTATTGGAGCGGCCCGATGCGGGCGATGTGATCCTCGCCGGCCGTGCGTGCGGACGGCTGTCGGACGAGGAGCGCACCGCGATCCGCCGCAACGACGTCGGCTTCGTCTATCAATTCCATCATTTGCTACCGGAGTTCTCCGCGCTCGAGAACATCATGATGCCGCAACTGATCAAGGGGCTCGGTCGCAAGGAAGCATCCGAGCGCGCGGCGCAGCTCCTCGACTACATGCAGATCGGCAAGCGCGCGCAGCACCGGCCGGCCGAGCTTTCCGGCGGCGAGCAGCAGCGCGTCGCTATTGCCCGCGCGGTCGCCAACGCGCCGCTGGTGCTCCTGGCAGACGAGCCGACCGGCAATCTCGATCCGGTCACCGCCTCCTATGTGTTCGATGCGCTGGAGGCGCTGGTCAGGCAGTCGGGCCTCGCGGCGCTGATCGCCACCCATAACCACGAGCTGGCCTCGCGCATGGACCGGCGCGTGACGTTGGCCGAGGGTAAGGTCGTGCCGCTATAGGCCAATGTCGTCATCCTAGGGCGAAGCTCCGCGAAGCGGAGCGAAGACCCTAGGATCCATTCCGTTACCTCTGCCGAAGAATGCGACGCCGCAGAGGGGGCAGAGGGGCTTTTAGAAGCCTTGTTCCGCACCGTAGCGAAGCATCAATCTCACGGAATGGATTCTAGGGTCTGCGCGCGTCGCTTCGCTCCTTGCTCCGCCCTAGAATGACGAAGCCATCGGCGTGTTGACTAATCGCAAACGGCTGCGGTGTGCCCGCGGAGCAAGGCCCTCAACCTTTCCTTAACCCTGCCCAAACGGATCGCCCAAAATCAATCTGGCACACCTCCGACGGTCGTTGACATTCGAACAAAATTAGAACAAATTACGAACATAGCAACAACAGGAGAGAGTTATGAGCGATCTTGTTCAGGACGTCGTTTCGCTGGTTTGCATGAGCACCTTTCTCGTTTCCATGGCGATCTGGATCGGCGCCATGTGATCAGGCGGTTTCGCCGCCGTACGGGACGGGCAGACCCGCCTGGAACGGACAAGAGCCCGCCCCGTTGTTAAGTCTTTCTTGGCCGCGCTGCCGCTAGGCTGTTCCTTCAAGACGGGGAGCCAAGGCAAGTGTCGGTCATCGTCACGGTCACGCTCGTGGCCGGCAATCTCGGACTGATCTTTCTTTTGATGACCGTGCCGCTCGGACTGCGCACGGTGACGGTCAGCCGCGTGATCAAGGCCGATCGCAATCGCCTTTGGCAGGCGCTGTGGCCGTTCGGCGGCGACGCCGGCTGGTCGGGCGAAATCCTTGCCGCCGAACCCCTGGATAGCGAAGGGACGGCGCTGATCCGGCTCTCCTGGGAAGGACGGGACGGCCGGCCGATCGACCGCAAGGCGCGGCTCGAGGATGTGAGGGAGGGAAGCTACTTCTCGATGACCGTCATCGAGGACACGGCGCTCGATCCCTCGTTCTGGGCGAACTATCGCGAGACCGCCGAGCTTGTGCCGGAAGGCGAGGCCGTGCGAGTGACGCTCACCCAGACCGACCGCTATCGCGGTGTCGCGTTCCTGATCTTCCGCTTCTTCGCCATGCGTCGCGAATTGCGCAAGCTCGACGTCTGGGCGGCGACGGGCACTTATCGCAGGGGCGGCTGGTTCGAGCATCCGCTGAGCCAGGTCGGCTTCGCCGTGCTTTCGGCTCTGATCCTGTGGCCGTTCTTCGGGCTCAATCTTGGCGGCCTGGCGCTGGCGGCGATCCTCACCTCGGTGGTCGCCCTGCACGAGCTTGGCCATATGGCCGCCTTCCGCCTGACGGGGCATCGCCGCGCGCGGATGATCTTCATTCCGCTGCTGGGCGGCATCGCCATCGGCGGCAGGCCCTATGACAGCCGCTTCGAGGTCGCCTTCGTGGCGCTTATGGGCGCCGGCTTCTCCGCCTTCCTGGTGCCGGTGCTGATCGCCGCCAGCGGCTTCGCCAATGGCGAAGGACATCGGCTGGCCGCCATGCTTTTGGCCACGCTTGCCGGCTGCGCGTCGCTGTTCAACATCGCCAATCTGGTGCCGGTGTGGAAATTCGACGGCGGCCAGGTGCTGCGCCAGATCTGCCCGGGGCCGGCCGCACTTGCGCTGGCGTCCTTTCTGCTTTTGTCGGCGCTTCTCGCGCTCGGCTGGCGGGCTGGTTTTTCGCCGGGCTTCCTGCTGATCGCCGGCGCGGTGTTCGCGATGCTGAGCCTGATCACCATGGGCAGCGGCGTGAAGCCGCGTCACGAGTTGAAGCCGATCAAAACCTTCGACCGGCTGGCCATGGCCGGCGCGCTGCTCGCCGTCTTTGCCATCCATGGCTACGGCATGCTGTGGGCCTCGGCGCAGCTCATGTAGGGTGTGTCGACATTCAGGTGAGGCCGGTCTGCAAATGGCGGCTTCCTGCGCTTCCGGTGCTCACGTACGAAAAGTACGCTCCGCTCCGGTTCTCGGACCCCGCCATTTTCGACTCGGCCTGACCTGAATCTCAACACACCCTAGGCGGAGCGGCTTAGCTAGCCTTGCGAGCGGGCTCAGCGACCGGAACGGCGGCAGGTCCGAACACATCCTCGAACGCAGCTTTCAGCGCGAGGTCGAGATCGGCCATGGTGACGGGCAGCCCGAGATCGACAAGGCTGGTCACGCCATGGTCCGAGACGCCGCAGGGCACGATGCCGCTGAAATGGCCGAGATCCGGCTCGACATTGATGGCGATGCCGTGAAAGCTCACCCAGCGCCGCAGCCGGATGCCGATGGCCGCGATCTTGTCTTCGGCGGGCGTGCCGTCCGGCAGGGCGGGCCGGTCCGGCCGCACCACCCAGACGCCGACGCGGTCCTCGCGCCGCTCGCCGCGCACGTTGAAGGCGGCGAGCGTGGCGATGATCCATTGCTCGAGCGCCGCGACGAAGGCGCGCACATCCTCGCGCCGGCGCTTCAGGTCGAGCATCACATAGGCCACGCGCTGGCCGGGACCGTGATAGGTATATTCGCCGCCGCGCCCGGCGGCAAAAACTGGAAACCGGTTGGGATCGATCAGGTCATCGATTCGCGCGCTGGTTCCGGCGGTGTAGAGCGGCGGATGCTCGACCAGCCAGACCATCTCGCCGGCGGCCCCGCTGCGGATCGCCTCGGCGCGCGCCTCCATGAAGGCGAGCGCATCCGGATAAGACGTGAGGCCGGGTTCGATCACCCATTCCACCGGCGCCGAACCAGGCAAAGGAAGGAACGACGTGGCGATCTGGCTGCGTTCTGTCATGGAACTTTCTCGATGCTCCTCTCATATGGCGGCAATCGGCCAAAACGTCCAGTTCCGCCAAACGTTAAGCCGAGCCGCGGAGGCTTGTGCCAGCCGCTTTGTCTGATGCACGTCGCCCTCCCAAAACCTCTGCGCACTTGTGGCTGATACGCATTCGCGAATATTCCGCTCGGCGCACTTGTTTCGCCGGAAACGATTTGCTACAGGCCCCGGGCCGGACGGTTCCGGCTCCTACCACGTGCGGTCGTGGCGGAATTGGTAGACGCGCAGCGTTGAGGTCGCTGTGGGGCAACCCGTGGAAGTTCGAGTCTTCTCGACCGCACCATTCTCCCCAAAAGCCTGTCGAATTTGGCATCGGCGAGCGATCGTTCTCGTCGCTGCCGGCGGTAGACCAAAGTGAAGCGGCGGCGGGCCATGAGACCGCACCGCCGCTGATGCTTGACGCGAGGCAATTCCGGCAACGGGCAAACCGAGCCTATCCCGTCCACCCCAGACCGGCCGAGATGCAGTTGATCGAGACGAGCAGGGCGTCGGTCGCCCGCCTTTGATCTGCGCCTGTGCCTGCCCGAACTTCGCGCAGCAGATTGACCTGCAGCCGGTGGATGTCGTGCATCTGCCGGCGCAGATTGTCGAAACGCCTTTTGAACATCGGAAAGCGCGCGGAAAGGTCGCCTCCCGTAAGGTCGCCGATCAGGCGTCGCGTCAGCTCGTATTCGGCCGCGATGCGGGCGTGGATTCTTGCCGCCGCATCGCTGTCGGACACCAGGTCGGCATAGAGCCGTGCAATCTCCATGTCGGACTGGTAGAGCGTCTTTTCGGCCTCGTCGACGATCAGGCGGAAAAAGCGCGAGTGCTCGAACATGCGGGTCAGAAGCTCGCGCCCGGCCTCGCCGCGCACCGTGACGAACGCGCTCAGCGCGCTGCCGATGCCGTACCAGCCGGTCAAGAGATGTCGGTTCTGGCTCCAGGCGAACACCCATGGAATGGCGCGCAGGTCGGCAATGCCGCTGGCGCCGAAACGGCGATCCGGCCGTGAGCCCATTTTCAAGAGCGCCAGTTCGGCGACCGGGCTCGCCTGGTTGAAATAATCGAGGAAGCCCGGCTCGGCCATCAACCTGGCATAAGACGCCTGCGACATGCCGGCCAGCGCTTCCAGCGCTTCGTCGAACTCCGGCGATTCCTTCGGCCCGGCATCGCCGGGCGATCGGACCCCGTGCGCCAGCACGGCGGCGGCGAGAACCTCAAGCTGGTTGAGGCCGGTGCCGCGATTGGCAAATTTCGACGAAACGACCTCGCCCTGCTCGGTCACCCGCATGGATCCGGCGACGGTGCCCTGCGGCTGCGCCGCGATGGCGCGGCCGGTCGGCGCGCCGCCCCGGCTGACGGAGCCGCCGCGGCCGTGAAAGAAACCGATCCTGACCTTGTGCTTGCGGCCGATGGCGGCGAGGCGCTTCTGCGCCTTTGCCAGTTCCCAATTGGAAGCGAGGAAGCCGCCATCCTTGTTGGAGTCCGAATAGCCAAGCATGATTTCCTGGCGCGCGCCGAAATCCCGCACCGTGCGCCGCACAAGGGAAACGTCGAGCAATGCGTTCAGGACGCCCGGTGCAGCCTGCAGATCGGCGATGGTCTCGAACAACGGCACAATCCGCAGCCTGATCGAGCCGTCGCCGCCGGGCGCGGTAGAGAGCCCGCAATATTGAGCCAGCAGATAGACCGCGAGCAGATCGTCGGCCGAGCGTGTCATGCTGAGCACGAAAGAGCCGACCGCATCGGCATCGGAGCCCGAGATCTGCTTGGCGATAACCGAGAATGTCGAAAGCAGCTCGGCAGCTTCTTGCGAGAGCCGTGCTTCGTCGATCTCCAGCCGCTCGCCCTGGCTGAGCGCCGCGCGGATGCGCGCCGACCATTGCGGCGTGCCGGCGGCGATCGGATCGGCGGCGTCTATCAGCGCAAACAGCTCGGCCAGCACCCGGTTGACGACTGTGGAGTTCTGCCGGATGTCGAGCGAGACCGTGCGGAAGCCAAAGCTTCCGACCTGCCAAACGAGCGGCTGGATGAAACGCCTGGCGACCGCGCGGCCGCCGATCGCTTCGAGGACTGATGAGAGGGCGTTGAGATCGGCGCGAAACGCCTCCGCCGAGGGGTAGGCCGCCTTGCCGCCGTCACGGGTGGCGACCAGCCGGGCCAGCACGGCCGAAGCGAACTGGCGCAGCGGTTCGTCAGGGTTGCGGGCGGCTATCTCTTGCGCCTCTCCACTCTTATCCAGCGCTGTCTGCAGCACCGGCCTGAAGCCGGCCGGCAGCTCGATGACGTTCGTGCTGGCGCTGAGCACCGACACCAGCCGCTGCAACTGCGCCAGATACCAGCCTATGGCGGTGTTGCGGTATTCGGCCATGGCGTAGGCGGTGACTTCGGCTGTCACATTCGGATTGCCGTCGCGGTCGCCACCGATCCAGGAGGCATAGCGCATGAAGGAAGGAATTCGGATCGGCTCGCCCGGATAGTGGCGCTCGCAGGCGCTCTGAAGCTTGCCATAGAGCTGTGGCGTTGCCTCAAAGATGACTTCGCGGAAGAAATGCAGTCCCCAGGCGATCTCGCGCTCGACCGTCGGTCGCTCCAGCCGCAGCTCGCCTGTCATCCACAGAAGCTCTATCTCGCTTTCCAGATCGGCGACCAAAAGATCGCGCTCGCGCGGTGCCCAGCGCGGCTGGTCGAGCTCGGTCAGCTTGCGATAGATGCGGCGGTGGATTTCCAGCACCGTGACGCGTTTGGCCTCCGTCGGATGCGCGGTCATGGTCGGGCCGACGCAAAGTTCGTCGAGCATCGCCTGGACATCGTCCGCCGAGTGGCCGCTGGCCGCCATCTCGGCAATCACGCTGGCGAAGGAGCCAGGCACTTCGTCGGCGCCTGCGCCTTGCTCGAGCTCGCGCCGGGCCCGCATGGCAAGCAACTCGTCGACAATGGTCAGCAACTGGAACCACACGCCGCTCGCCTGGAGCGCCGGGATGCGCTGCTCGGGAGCCAGCGAGACGAGTGACCTGCGTCCGTTCAGGACTGCGGCGATCTCGGGCTCGCGCGCGCTTGCGACCTGAAGCAGCAGGCGTAACAGCAAGCTGCGCTCGTCCTCACGAAACTTGATGGGTTTGCTCTGTTCCAAAGCCGCTTTCCCGATCGTCAGCCGATTTGCCGCTGCGCTGCTAAGCAGTTGTTTTCAGGCAATCCCGGACGGCCGCAGCGCACGTTTCCTGGGATTGCCCTTCATAGGGCAGCGCCGAGCGCACGGGCCGACGACCATCGAGGAGGCCGGCCCGAAACAGGCTTCACATCCTGTCGCGATTCTCGCCTGGTCGGCCGTCACGCCGCCTTCTTCGTCCGCGCCAGCGTATCGGCCACAACTTCGCCGAAGGAGGCGGGGGTCGGCACGATGACGACGCCGGCTTCCTTCAGGATCTCGACCTTTTCCTGGGCCGATTCGCCGAAGGCGGAGATGATCGCGCCGGCATGGCCCATGCGGCGGCCCTTCGGGGCGGAGAGGCCGGCGATATAGGCGATCAGCGGCTTCCTCATGTTATCGCGCGCCCAGATCGCGGCTTCGGCTTCCTGCGGGCCGCCGATCTCGCCGATCATCACCACGGCGTCGGTGTCGTCGTCGCGCTCGAAGAGCTGCAGGATGTCCTTGAAGGACGAGCCGTTGATCGGATCGCCGCCGATGCCGACGCTGGTCGACACGCCGATGCCCAGCGCCTTCATCTGCGAGGCCGCCTCGTAGCCCAGCGTGCCGGAACGGCCGACGATGCCAACGCGTCCCGGCAGATAGATGCTGCCCGGCATGATGCCCATCAGCGCCTGTCCGGGCGTGATGACGCCGGCGCAGTTCGGTCCGACGAGGCGCATGCGGTCCTCGAAGCGGTAGCGGCGCATGTAGCGCTTGACCTGCATCATGTCCTGCGAGGGGATGCCGTCGGTGATGCAGACGCAAAGCTTGATGCCGGCGTCGGCCGCTTCCATGATCGAATCGGCGGCGAAGGGCGGCGGCACGAAGACGATGCTCGCCTCGGCGCGGGTCTCGCGCACGGCGCCCTTGACAGTGTTGAAGACGGGCAGGCCGAGATGCGTCTGGCCGCCCTTGCCGGGGGTGACGCCGCCGACCAGCTTGGTGCCGTAGCGCTTCATGTCGTCGGCGTGGAAGCTGCCGATCTTGCCGGTGAAACCTTGCACGATGACGCGCGTGCTGCGGTTGAGCAGGATTGCCATTTCTCGACCTCCCTCAGGCTGCTTTTTTGTTCTTGGCGGCTTCGCGCCAGGCGGCGACGGCCTTTTCGGCGGCTTCGGCCAGCGTGTCGGCGACGATCACCTTCTCGCCGGAATCGGCCAGGATCTTGCGTCCTTCCTCGACCTTGGTGCCGGATAGGCGCACCACCAGAGGGACGTCGACGCCGACCTCGCGGATCGCCTTGATGACGCCTTCGGCCACCCAATCGCAGCGGTTGATGCCGGCGAAGATGTTGACCAGGATTGTCTCGACATTCTTGTCGCCGAGCACCGCGCGGAAGGACTTTGCTACCCGCTCCGGTGAGGCACCGCCGCCGATGTCGAGGAAGTTGGCCGGCTCGCCGCCGGCGATCTTGATCATGTCCATCGTCGCCATGGCGAGGCCAGCGCCGTTGATGATGCAGCCGATATTGCCTTCGAGCCCGACATAGGAGAGGCCGCGGTCGCTGGCGAAAGTCTCGCGCGGATCTTCCTGGCTCTTGTCGCGCAGCTCGGAAATTTCCGGGCGGCGAAACAGCGCGTTCTCGTCGAACGACATCTTGGCGTCGAGCGCGACCAGGCTGCCGTCGCGCGTCACCACCAGCGGATTGATTTCCAGCATCGAGGCGTCGTAGTCGCGGAACACCTGGTAGCAGCCGAGGATGGTTTCGGTCGCCTTGCCGATCAGGTTGCTTTCGAGGCCTAGTCCGAAGGCGATTTCGCGCCCCTGGAAGCCTTGCATGCCGACGCCCGGATCGACGGTGGCGCGGATGATGGAGTCCGGCTTCTTTTCGGAGATGTCCTCGATCTCCATGCCGCCGGCGGCCGACGCCACGATCATGACGCGCTCTTCCTTGCGGTCGAGGACGAAGCCGAGATAGAGTTCCTGCGCGATGTCGACGGCCTCCTCGAGATAGAGGCGCGAGATCAGCTTGCCGCGCGGGCCGGTCTGCTGGGTCACCAGCTTGCGCCCGAGCATGGCTTCTGCCGCGTTGGAGATCTCCTCGTCGTTCGAGCAGAGTTTTATCCCGCCGGCCTTGCCGCGCGCGCCGGAATGGACTTGCGCCTTCAGCACCCATTTGGCGCCGCCGATCTCCCGGGCACGGTAGGTCGCCTGTTCGGGGCTGTAGGCGAGGCCGCCGCGCGGCACATGCACGCCGTGGCGGGCAAGCAGTTCCTTGGCCTGGTATTCGTGGATGTCCATCATGTCCTCCCAGTAATTTTTTAGTGCGCCGCGCTATGCGCCTGGCCGGCGCGCTCGATCGCCTCGCTCACCACCAGCACGTTGCGCGCCATGCGCTCCGACGCCGCGTCGATCATCTTGCCGTCGAGCGCCGCCGCGCCTTTGCCGAGCGCCTCGGCCTCCTTCAGCACTTCGAGGATACGCCTGGCCCGCGTGACTTCTTTCTCCGGCGGCGAGAACACATCGTTGGCCAGGGCGATCTGCGAAGGGTGGATCGCCCATTTGCCTTCGATGCCGAGCGCCGCGGCACGCCTGGCGGCCGCCTTGTAGCCTTCCGAGTCGGAGAAATCGCCGAACGGCCCGTCAATGGCGCGCAGGCCATAGGCACGGCATGCGACCGTCATGCGCGACAGGGCGAAATGCCACTGGTCGCCGGGATAATCGGGATTGAGGCCGCCGATGTTGACGGTGCGCGCCTTGTTGGACGCGGCATAATCGGCGACGCCGAAATGCATGGCTTCCAGCCGGCCCGGCGTGGCGGCGATCGCCTCGACATTGGCCATGCCAAGCGCCGTCTCGATCAATGCCTCGAGGCCGACACGGGTCTTGAAACCCTTGGCAATCTCGATCTGATTGACCATGGCCTCGACCATATAGAGGTCGGCCGGCACGCCGACCTTCGGCACCAGGATCGTGTCCAGCCGGTCGCCGGCCTGCTCCATGACGTCGACGACGTCGCGGTACATGTAATGCGTGTCGAGGCCGTTGATGCGCACCGAGACGGTCTTGCCCTTGGCGCGCCAGTCGATGTCGTTCAGCGCCTGGATGATGTTCTTGCGCGCGCGCTCCTTGTCGGGCGGCGCCACCGCATCCTCGATGTCGAGGAAGACGAAGTCGGCGGCGCTGTTGGCCGCCTTGTCGATCATCTCCGGGCTGGAGCCCGGCACCGCGAGCTCGCTGCGCTGCAGCCTCAGCTTCTTCAGATGGTTGATGGTGTGGCTCATGGTACCCCTCACGCCGCTCTGGCGACCGGCACGTCGGCCGTGCGGCGGAAATGCTCGATCGCCGCCGCCACGCCCGAGCCGGGCGCCAGGCGCACGCCGCAATCGAGCAGCGCCATTTCGGCGGCCGACAGCGAGGCGCAGACCATAACCTCGTTCAGCCAGCCAAGATGACCGATGCGGAAGACTTTTCCGAACACCTTGTTCAAGCCGCCGCCGAGGGAGGTGTTGTATTGCTGGTAGGCGCGCTTGACGACATTGGCGCTGTCGATGCCTTCCGGCACCAGGATGGCGCTGACCGTGTCGGAGTGCCATTGCGGTGTCTTGGCGCAGAGCTTCAGGCCCCAGGCGTCGACGGCCTTGCGCACGCCCTCGGCCAGGCGATGGTGGCGGGCGAAGATGTTTTCCAACCCTTCCTCGGCAATCAGGTCGAGCGAGGCGCGCAGGCCGCGCAGCAACTGGGTGGCCGGCGTATAGGGGAAATAGCCCGCGTCATTGGCGCGGATCATGTCCTCGAAGGAAAAGTAGCAGTGCCGGTGTGTCGCCACCCGCGAAGCGGCAAGCGCCTTCTTGCTGACCGACAGGAAGCCGAGGCCGGCCGGCAGCATGAAGCCTTTCTGCGAACCGCTGACGGCGCAGTCGACGCCCCATTCCTCCTGGCGGAAGTCGATCGAGCCGATCGAGGAAACGCCGTCGACGAAGAGAAGGGCAGGATGGTTCGCCGCGTCGAGCGCGGCGCGGCAGCCGGCGACGTCGCTGGTGACGCCGGTCGCGGTCTCGTTCTGGGTGCAGAAGACAGCCTTGATGCGGTGCGCCTTGTCGGCCCGAAGCTTCTCGGCATAGAGCTCGAGCGGGACGCCAGTGCCCCATTCGCAATCGATGACATCGACATCGAAGCCGAGCCGCTCGGCCATGTCGACCCACAGATGCGAGAATTGGCCGAAGCGCGACATCAACACCCTGTCGCCGGGGCTGAGCACATTGGTCATCGCCGCTTCCCAGGCGCCGGTGCCCGAGGAGGGGTAGATGAAGACGCGGCCGGTCTCGTTCTTGAAGACCTTTTTGATGTCCTCGAACAGCGGTAGCGTCAGGTTGGGGAAGGAGGAGGCGCGCATATCCTCCATCGGCAGGTTCATGGCTTGCCGGACCTGTTCCGGAATGTTGGTGGGTCCTGGGATAAAGAGATGGGTAAACCCAGCCATGCGCGAAACTCCTCCGATCGTTGGGATATTGGAGGCAGTTTCGTTTCGATGAGGCCTTGCAACAACACCTTCCCGGGTAAGTTGTTGGCCCTTGCGGGTGGGATGATCCTACCCGGTTGGCCTACCCTATAGGTGATTTGGAGGTGCGGCGTTTCTCGCTCGAATAGAGCGCGACGGCCATGGCGCGGTTGCGGACGTCCAGCTTGTCGTAGAGGTTCTTCAGGTGATACTTCACCGTGTTCTCGGAAATCCCGGTCCGCGTCGCGATCTGCAAATTGGTCCAGCCGTCGGAAAGCACCGCCAGCAACTCGCGCTCGCGCACGGTGAGCCTGGACAACGGCGTGTCGTTGACCTTGTTGATGTCGATATAGGGAATGCAGATACGCCCGTGGGCGACCGCCAGGATCGTCTCGAAGATCACCGGCGGATCGTCGAACTGGAAGCAGTAGCCTTGAGCGCCCAGGCGCACGCATTGCTTCAGGATGCCGATGTCGTGGTCGTTGGAGAAGATCGCGATGCGCACGCCAAGCTCGCGGCTCTGGACTTCCGTAAGCACATCGGCGCCGTCCATGTCGGCCAGCTTCCAGCCAACGACGGCGACATCGAATTGCGTGGCGGCGGCCAGTTCCAGGAATTGCGCGCCGCTGTGCACGACACCGAGCAAATCGAAACGACCGTCGCATTCCAGCATCTCGCGCAACGCCGATACGACGAAAGGATTGCGTTCGGCGACGACCACGCGAACGCGCCGTTCGGCATTGCCCTCGTTCGTCTTTGCGGACTTGATGTTCAAGGCCAGCGTTTGTCCTCGGAGCGATTGGCGATGCGCTGATCCTGCTGGATCATGCATCATGACAATTCTGCCTCAATAGGGAAGGGGTGCTCTTTCCCCAGCGACATGCGCTGTCGCGCCGGCTGAAGCGATTGTCGCACCCGCGACCCGGGCGCTCCACGCTACTTCCGGGAGGTTGCGAGGCGACGGCGACCGTCACATTTCCTTGGCTATTCCACGCGCTAGAGCGACATCTTTCCAAGACGAATCCTATTGCCGCGCTATCTGCCGAACAGGGTTTGGATTTCCCGAAAAGCGGTTTCCCCTTTTCGGGATCATGCACTAGACCTCGTTTAGGGATTCCTCGTTGCGGGAGGCGCTGGTGGAAGGCCAGGACACACAGACGACCGGCGCCGCGCCCGCCGAGGAGCGCCACGCCGACATCTATGGCGAGGACGGCGCGGTGCGCGCCTCCTTCCTTGCCCAGATCGGCGCGGCGATCGCCGACCGCGACACGGTCACCCTCAAGCGCGAAGTCGACGACCTGCACCAGTCGGAGCTCGGCGACGTGCTGGAGGCGCTTCATCCTGAACAGCGCCGCGCTTTGGTCGAACTGCTCGGCTCCGATTTCGACTTCTCCGCGCTGACCGAGGTCGACGAGGCGATCCGCCTCGACATTGTAGACAATCTGCCCAACGCACAGATCGCGCAGGCGGTGCAGGAGCTCGATTCGGACGACGCCGTCTACATCCTCGAGGATCTCGAGAAGGAAGACCAGGACGAGATCCTGTCGCAACTGCCTTTCACGGAGCGCATCAGGCTCAGGCGCGCCCTCGATTATCCGGAAGAGACCGCCGGCCGGCGCATGCAGACCGAGTTTGTCGCCGTGCCGCCATTCTGGACGATCGGCCAAACCATCGACTACATGCGCGAGGACAAGAACCTTCCCGAGCGCTTCAGCCAGATCTTCGTCATCGACCCGAGTTTCAAGCTGCTCGGCGCCATCGATCTCGACCAGATCCTGCGCAGCAAGCGCGCGGTCAAGGTCGAGCAGGTCATGCATGAGACCCTGCACGCGATCCCGGCCACGATGGACCAGGAAGAGGCGGCGCGCGAGTTCGAGCAGTACAACCTCCTCTCCGCCGCCGTGGTCGACGAGAACGGGCGGCTAGTCGGCGTGCTGACCATCGACGACGTGGTCGACGTCATCCAGGAAGAGGCGGAAGAGGACCTTCTGCGCATGGGCGGCGTCGGCGACGAGGAATTATCCGACACCGTGCTCGCCACCTCGCGCTCGCGCGTGCCCTGGCTGCTGGTCAACCTTGTGACCGCCTTCCTTGCCGCCTCGGTCATCGGCCTGTTCGACCGCACGATCGAGCATATCGTGGCGCTGGCGGTGCTGATGCCGATCGTCGCCGGAATGGGCGGCAATGCCGGCTCGCAGACCATGACCGTCACCGTGCGCGCGCTGGCGACCAGGGACCTCGATATCTACAACGCCGCCCGCATCATCCGCCGCGAGCTCGGTGTCGGTTTCGTCAACGGGGTGGTGTTTGCCGTGCTCATCGGCATGGTTGCCGGTTTTTGGTTCCGCGATCCCAATCTGGGCGGCATCATCGCGGCGGCTATGATCATCAACATGTTTGCGGCTGCGCTTGCCGGGATACTCATCCCGCTGGTCCTCGACCGCCTTAAGATTGATCCGGCGGTGGCTTCCGCCGTCTTCGTCACCACGGTCACCGACTGCGTCGGTTTCTTTGCCTTCTTGGGGCTGGCGACGTGGTGGTTTAGAGTTCCCTAAATCAACCGGCCGGCGTTAATTGACTTTTACGTAAATGCCGTGCGAGGTTGCCGCGGGGTTACCGTGCCGGTTCCGGTGCGGATGGTATCATCGGAGGAAGGGCGACGCTTCAAGCGGCGATGCCCGGGCTTGGGAGCGGGAATGCGGGAATATTACACGATCACCGAGCTGACGCGTGAGTTCGACGTGTCGACACGGACATTGCGTTTTTACGAGGACGAGGGGCTGGTGCAGCCTGTAAGGCGCGGCCGCACGCGGCTGTTTCGGCCGTCGGACCGGCATCTCATCCGTCAGATCATGCGGGGAAAAAGGCTCGGCTTCTCGATCAACGAGATCCGCGAGATCATTCAGATGTACAAGGAGCCGCCCGGCGAGGTCGGCCAGCTCAAGCTGATGATCAAGCGCATCGAGGAAAAGCGCGAGGACCTGCGCCAGAAGCGGCGCGACCTGGAAGAGACGCTGGCCGAGCTGGACCAGGCCGAGGAGTCCTGCGTGGAGCGGCTGGCCGAGCTGGGCGTGAATACGTAGGGAGTCGAACGAATATTGGCGATTGGCCTGAGCCTCTGAATTTCGTCATCCTAGGGCGGAGCAAGGAGCGTAGCGACGCGCGCAGACCCTAGGATCCATGCCGTGGCGCTAAGGCGTTGCAACGATTACAGAATTCTGCACCGTTGCACCTTACGTCATAGGTCACGGAATGGATCCTCGGGTCAAGCCCGAGGATGACGACGTCCGGAACGCTTAGGCTAATCGCAGGCCACTCAGGAAGCAGCCCTCAAATCCAGCGCCGCACCCGCTTGGCATAATCGCGGTATTTCTTGCCGAACTTCTCCGCCAGGATCTTTTCTTCCTTCTCGATCGCCAGTTTCTGCGTCGCGAAGGCGGCGAGGAAGGCAAAGAGCAGGAACCAGGCGATGCCGGTGATGAAGGCGACGCCGATCAGCAGCAGCGTGTTGGCGAGATACATCGGATTGCGGGTGATGCCGAAGGGGCCCGACGTCACCAGATGATCGGGCTCGGCGTTGGGGTCGAATGTCGTCTTGGCCCGCATCATGACACGGATGGCCGTGACCCAGAGCATGGCGACGCCGAACAGCGCCACCCAGCCGACGCCGAACAGGAGATCGCCGAGAATGTCGCCGATCCAGGGCAGTGGGTAGAGCATGCCGAGGACGATGCTCGCCGCAATCGCCGCGACATAGATCACCGGCGGCCAGGGAATGATCCCGTGTCTGGGCTTTGTGATGCCCGTCATTGCTGCCCTCCCTCCATCTGGTCCTGCGTCGCGGCGGTGCAGGTCTCCGCCATGTCGGCCAAATGCGATTTCCAGACGCTGGACTGATCGTTGGCGTAAAGCTTGTCGAGCGACCCTTCGCCCTTCAGCGTGTCCAGCATGCAGCCACAATAGCTCGTACAGAACTTGCTGTCCCGCTGTTGTTCGCACTGCGCCTGGCAAGCAGGCAGGAAGCCGGCCTCCCTATCCTGAGGGGCGGCGGGCATGACCTGCGAGAACAGCCACACCGAGCCGAACAGAAGCGGCTGGTGGATGAGGTAGAAGGCGAGGCTGTGCCGGCCGATGAAGGTCAGCGGCTTAGACCAGCGGCCGGGCAGCCACCTTCCCAGACGGGCGAGCAAGCCCGATGCGGAAGCGAGCTTCACCGTGGCGATGCCCGCAAGCACCGCGCCGAACCACGGGAAGAGCGGCACGTAGTCGTTGGAACGCGGGTTGGTGGCGGAAAGGCCCACCCACCACAGCGCCGGATGGTCGAAGAACTCCGACCGCAGATAGTAAGGGGCGGCAATGACCGCCGCGGCGATGATCGCCGTTACCGGCCAGGGCAGCCTTAGAAAGGCGAGGCCGAGCAGGCTCGCAAGCGCGATCTCATGCAGGATGCCGAAGAAGATGAACCCGTCGGGCGTGACGATGTAGGTGACTGCCGAGATGGCGGCCGCTGCGATGGCCACCATGGCAAACCGCTTCCAGAAGCCTGGCCAACGGATCTGACGGCCGTGGGCGAGGAAGAGGCTGACGCCGACCAGAAACAGGAAAGTCGAGGCAATGCAGCGCGCGTAGAATTTCCACCAGCCGAAGGCGGTGAGGGCGGGCGCGGTGTAGCCGAAGTTTTCGAGGTCCCAGGTGAAGTGGTAGCTCGCCATCGCGATCAGCGCGATGCCGCGCAGGATGTCGATGGCCTGGATGCGGCCGTGCTTTGGCGCGTCCTGAACAAGGCCGCTCATCGTTTGAAGGCTCATCATCTCGATCCGATTCAGTCCTGCCAAACGACTATCACGGTTCAAGTGGACGACAGAAGCAGGCGGCCATCAATGCGGTTCATGGCAGCCATGAAATTTCGCTTTAGGCCAGAGCTGGAAAGCCTTTGGCAGGCTTCGCTTTTCGGCCTCTCGGAGTCGGTTTCCTGCTACTGGCCGGCAGCTGGCCCGGCCAGATTCGGGCGCGGGATTCACGTTTCGGAGGGCCGATGTCCACCCATGTGCGCCATCCGATCTGGCTTCCGGCCCTGCGGCCGGCGGACGCGCGCACTTTCGCCTCACTCTATGCGGTTGAATCCTTCGCCCGCGCCACGATCTCCAGCGTGATCCCGATCCAGGCCTACGAGATCCTGCACAATGAGCGGATCGTCTCGGTCCTCTACACGATCGTGTCCCTGATGGGCCTTTCGGTCACGCTGTTCATGCCGGTGCTCATCCGCCGCTTCGCGCGGCGCTGGGTCTACACGGCCGGCTGCGTGCTGCTGGCGCTCGGCTCCGCCTTCTTCGTCACCCACACGCTGCCCGGCCAGATTGCCGGCATGCTTTGCCGCGTCATGGGGGCGAGCGCGCTATCGATCACGCTCAACCTCTACATCATGGATCACATCCGCAAGACCGACTTCATGCAGGCAGAATCGCTGCGCATGGCGTGGTCGATGTTCGCGTGGACCGGCGGGCCGACGCTCGGCATCTTCCTCTACACCCATTTCGGCATCTATGCCGCGCATGGCGCGGTCGTCGTGTTTGCGTTCGCGCTGCTTTGCCTGTTCTGGTTCTACCGGCTGAGCGATAACCAGTCGATCCGGCCCGGCAAGTCGCGGCCCGCCAATCCACTTGCCAATATCGGCCGCTTCGTGAAACAGCCAAGGCTCAGGCTCGCCTGGCTGATCGCCTTCGGCCGCTCCTGTTTCTGGACGACGTTCTTCGTCTACGGCCCGCTGTTCATGGTGATCACCGGCCAGGGCGAGCTCGCCGGCGGCTTGCTGGTTTCTGCCGGCAATGCGCTTCTGTTCGTGGCGATCTTCTGGGGCAGGGCCGGCAAGCGCTTCGGCGGGCGCAAGGTCATGACTTTCGCCTATTTCGCCATGTCGGCCATGTTGTTTGCCGCGGGCGGAATTGGCGAGGCGGCGCCGCTGCTCACCGGCGCGCTGCTGCTTTGCGGCGCCTTGTTCACCATCGCGCTCGACGCGCTCGGCTCGACCGCCTTTATGCGCTCGGTGCGCGCTTATGAGAAGGCGCAGATGGCAGCGGTCTACCGCACCTATCTCGATTTCTCCGAGCTGACGCCGCCGCTCGTCTATTCGGTGGTGCTCGCCTTCTTCGGGCTGGGCTCGGTGTTCGTCACGCTCGGCATCCTGGCCGCCTTCTGCGGCTTCGTCACCTGGCGCTACCTGCCAAAGGCGTTTTGAACGCTGCGTGACGGCCGCGCACCCAATCGTGGAAGCGGTGCAGATCGTATTCCTCCGGCATCAGCACGCCGGCCTGATGGCGCATCGAGCGGAGCCCCTTCTGGTTGATCTCGCAGATCACGGCGTCTTCTTCGAGCACCTGGGTGCCGAAGGCGACGATATTTTCGACATCGGTCTCAGCCAACGCTTCCGGGGCGAACAGCCATTCGGCGGTGAGATCGGTCTGCTCGGGACCGAGCGGGGCCAGCCGCACGGTGCGCATATAATCGATATGGCCGACGATGAACATCGAGGGCAGCGAGGTGGCGTAGGTCTGGCCGGCGGCGCGCTCGGCCGGAGTCAGGCCGGAAAAGACCGGGCCATGGACATGGCCGTCCTTCGACCAGGTTTCGGCGCCGGGGCGCAGCCGGCCGGAGAATTCCGGCGCGTCATTGTCGGCGTGGCGCGCCCATTCGGGATCGTCATGCCTGGCCATCAGGCCGCGGCCATAGATCGGCACCAGCCGCGACAAGTCCTTATGCACGCCCGGGCAGTGCAGGCATTCGTTGAAGTTCTCCCAGAAGACCTTCCAGTTGCAGTTCATCACCCTGGTGAGCCGGTGACCGGTGACGAGCGTCTCCAGCGGCCAGTTGGAAAGATCGCCGGAGGCGCGGTCAAAGGCGCTTTCCGCCGAGCCGTCGGGATGCTCGGCGAGATTGACGAAGACGAAACCGCGCCACACCGAGAGCGCCACGCGGTAGAGCGGATAATCGGCCTTGTCGAAGCCCTCGGGCAGCGATTTCGACGGCACGCGCACGAGATCGCCGCGCAGCGAATAGGACCAGGCGTGATAGGGGCAGGTCAGCAGCCTGGCCTTCAGCCGCCCCGCGCTTTCCTGGCAAAGCTGCGAGCCGCGATGCCGGCAGGTGTTGTGGAAGGCGCGCAAGGCGCCGGTCTCGTCACGCAGCACGACGATCTCCTGGGTGCCGATGCGCACCGTGCGGAAGGCGAGGGGTTCCGCGAGATCGGCCTCGCGGCAGACCATCAGCCAGCTTCGGTACCAGATGGCGTCCAGATCGCGACGATACTCGTCGGCGCCCCAGTAGGAGGCGGACGGCAAGGTCGGCTGGAGACTGGTCAGGCCGTTGTAAGGCGCGCGTTCGCTCGGATCGGGCTGCATCGGCTTCTCCATGGCTGCCGACAGCCGACACCCGGGCCAAGGAGTTGTCAATCGCGAGGCGTCCGCATAGTTTCGGTCGCGCAGGAACCTTAAGGTCGCGCGCATGCTGCCAAGAACCATGTCGCTTACCGAGGAACTGGTCGCTCGCTGCTTCCGCGCGGTCGAGGATGCGGGACCGGATCCCGATGCGGCGCACTTGGATGACAGCGACTATGCGGCAATGACGCGTGAGCTGGAGGCTCAACTCCTGACCAACGAACCGCTCTGGCTGTTTGGCTACGGCTCTCTGATCTGGAAGCCTGAGATCGAGCATATCGAGGAGCGCGTGGCGCTGCTGCGCGGCTGGCACAGATCCTTTTGCATGAACATGACGCGCTGGCGCGGGACCAAGGAGAGGCCGGGCCTTATGATGGCGCTGGACCGTGGCGGGCAGTGCAAAGGCGTCGCCTTTCGGCTCGGCGACGGCGACAGGCGCGAGCAACTCGACAAAATCCTGCGGCGAGAGGTGACACTGAAGCCGACCAGCTATCATCCGCGCCTGCTCGATATGAAGAGCGATGGCGGCCCGCTGCGGGCGCTGGCCTTCGTCATCAACCGCCAGGGCACCACCTATGCCGGTCCATTAAGCGAGGAAGCGGTTGTCGAAAGGCTGGCGACCTCCTGCGGCCATTGGGGCTCGGGCGCCGACTATCTCTACAACACTGTGAAGAATCTCGAGCAGCGCGGCATCCACGATACGCATTTGTGGCGGCTGCAGCAGCTGGTCGCGGCGCGGATTGCCGGCTCGTAGCACTGCAAGTCGCGCCGCAATCGCGCCGGGCGGTGGCGGAATTGGGTTTGCCGGTGCTTGCGCTTCTGCCTAAGGTTTGCGCACCGTCGGCCTCTGGGCCGCGACACGATTCCAACCTGGAAGGCAAGAATGACCGGCGCGACAGCCGCGAGCGGCAATAGAGCTTCCGATGGGAAGCTGACCTTCATCCTGGGCGGTGCCCGTTCGGGCAAGAGCACGCATGCCGAGGCGCTGACAACCGCCCATCCATCGCCCTGGACCTACATTGCCACGGCGCAGGCTTATGACGACGAGATGCGCGAGCGCATCGCGCTGCATCGGTCGCGGCGCGGCGAAGGCTGGGTCACCGTCGATGCGCCGCTCGATCTGGCGGGCGCCATCGAGGCTTTGCCGACCCACCAACCTGTGCTGATCGATTGCCTGACATTGTGGCTCACCAACCACATGCTGGCCGAACATGATGTGGAGGCAGAATGCCGGCGGCTCAAGGATGCGCTGTCGCGGCCGCGCGGGCCATGGTTCGTGGTCTCAAACGAAGTCGGCCTGGGCATCGTGCCCAACAACGCGCTGGCGCGCCGGTTCCGCGACGCCGCGGGCCGGCTCAACCAGCAGGTGGCGGCCGCTGCCGACAGCGTTCTCATGATGGTGGCGGGATTGCCACTCAAGGTGAAGTGACATGGCCGAAATCGAAGACAAGACCATTGACGACAAGGACGCCGAGCGCCACCGCGCCAAGATGGCCAAGCGCAAGGCGGTGCAGGATGCCGAAGTGGCCGGCAAGACCGTCGAAAAGGGGCTGCTGATCGTCAACACCGGGCCGGGCAAGGGCAAGACCACGGCCGCCTTCGGCTTGGCGCTGAGAATGCTGGGCTATGGCAAGCGCGTCGGCGTCGTGCAGTTCATCAAAGGCAAATGGCATACCGGCGAGAAGGATGCTTTCGCGGCCTTCGGTGACCGTGTCGTCTGGCATGCGATGGGCGAGGGTTTTACCTGGGAGACGCAGGACCTGAAGCGCGACATCGCCGCCGCCGAAGCTGCCTGGGCCAAGGCGTTGGAGCTGATGGCCGATCCCTCGATGAGCCTCGTGGTGCTCGACGAGCTCAACATCGCGCTGCGCTACGACTATCTCGATCTGGAAAAGGTGGTCGCGGCGCTGAAGGCGCGCCGGGGCGACCTGCATGTGATCGTCACCGGCCGCAACGCCAAGCCGCTGCTTGTCGAGGCGGCCGATCTCGTCACCGAGATGGGGCTGACCAAGCACCATTTCGCCGCCGGCGTGAAGGCGCAGCAGGGAATTGAGTTTTAGCCGCTGATCAAAATGGTCAGGTAGATCACGATCGCCGAGACGACCGCGAACAGGCCGAGCAGCAGCCAGTCGGCTACGCGATAGAGCTTGAGCGCCTGGCGGATGTCGGTGCTTTCGGCCTCGCGGCGGCCGCCTTCGCCCATGAAGGCGTCCTCGACGACTTCGCCGCCATAGCTGCGCGGTCCGGCGAGGGACAGCCCCAGCGCGCCGGCCATCGCCGCCTCCGGCCAGCCGGCATTGGGCGAACGGTGCTTCCTCGCGTCGCGGCGCATGACATGCCAGGCGCCATGCGGATCGGCGCCCGGGACGAGAAAGGCCGCCAGCACGATGAGCAGGCCGGTCAGCCGCGATGCGGGCAGGTTGACCAGATCGTCGAAACGGGCGGCAGCACGGCCGAAGGCTTCGTATTTCGGCGTGCGGTGGCCGATCATCGAATCGGCGGTGTTGGCGGCCTTATAGGCAGCACCTCCGCCCAGTCCGCCGATGCCGGTCCAGAAGGCGGGCGCAACAATGCCGTCCGAAAAATTCTCGGCCAGGCTTTCGATCGCGGCACGCGCGACACCGCCCTTGTCGAGCTTTTCCGGATCGCGGCCGACAATGCGCGATACGGCGATGCGGCCGAGGGTCAGGCCGCCGGTCTCCAACGCATCGGCGACGTCCTCGACATGCTCCGCGAGGCTCTTCTGCGACAGCAGCGAGGAACCGAGGATGGCGGCGATGACGAGGCCCGTAGGGAACATCATCCAGAGCAGGACATGCAGCACCAAGCCGACCAGGCCGGGCACCAGCAGAATGACGAGCAGGGCCTGGACGCCGCGTCGGCGACGCAATTCGTCGGAATCCGTAGCGTGGTTGAGCCGGCGATCGAGAAAGGATATCAGCCTGCCGATCCAGGTGACCGGATGGCCGATGGCGCCGAACAGCCAGTCCGGGTAGCCGAGGGCGCGTTCGATGGCGAGTGATAGGAAAGCGATCAGGACGGACATGAAACTTCTAAGCGGAGCGATTGCAGCGGTTGATCATGGCGGCAGCCTTGGCCGGGCAAACGCGCTTTTTCCTCATGCGCCAAAACCTTTCGTGGACCTCTCGACAGGTATCAATCCGCACTCCTATCCGCTTTTCGACCTGCCCGCCACAGCGCTGTCCCGATTGCCGGAGGCAGGACAACTGCGCGAATTGGCCGAAATTGCGGCCAAGGCCTATGGCGCGCCGTCGGCGGCGCATGTGGCGGCGGCGCCCGGCACGCAGATTCTCCTGCCGCGCGTCGCTTCGCTGCTGCGGCCCGGCAAGGCGCTGGTGCTCGGCCCAACCTATGCCGAACATGCCCGGGCCGCGGCTATCGCCGGCCATGCGGTCGCGGAGGTCAGCGATTTCGACGCGCTGGCCGAGGCGGACCTTGCGGTGCTGGTCAATCCCAACAATCCGGACGGGCGGGTGATCGAAAAGGCGCGCCTGCTCAAGCTCGCGGCGCGGCTTCGCGCCAAGGGCGGGCTGCTCGTCGTCGACGAAGCCTTCATGGATGTCGGCCCGATCGAACACAGCCTGGCGGAGGATGTTGGGGAGGGCGGCATCGTCGTGCTGCGCTCGTTCGGCAAGTTCTTCGGCCTTGCGGGCGTCCGGCTCGGCTTCGCGCTCGCCGATCCACTCACGGCCGAGCGGCTGGATGCGCAGCTCGGGCCCTGGGCGGTGGCCGGCCCGGCGCTCGAATATGGCATCCGCGCCCTGTCGGACACGGCGTGGCAGAACGATATGCGGCAGCGCCTGGCGCAGGATGCCAGGCGACTCGACGCGCTGCTTGGCCGATTCGATGTCCCGGTCGCCGGCGGCACCTGCCTGTTCCGCTATTTGTCGTTTGCCGAGGCCTCAAGCCTGTTTTCGGCGCTGGGCGCGAACGGCGTGCTGGTCCGCCATTTTGCGGAGCGGCCGCAGGTCTTGCGCATCGGTCTGCCGGGCGACGAAGCGGACTGGCAGCGCCTCGATGACGCCCTTGCCGCGTGGGCCGCGCGGCGCGAGGATGCGCCGAAGGAGGCCGGACGATGATCCATGTCTGTTCACTGTCGAAGGTCGACGAAACCGTCGCCAGGACCGGTGCCGAGCGCTTGCTGTCCCTCCTTGCCTCCGGCACGGAGGTGACCCGCCCGGCCTCGATTCTGGCGGAAAACCACCTGCATCTCGTCATGCACGACATCGCTGTCGCGCAGGAAGGCATGACCATGCCCGGCGAGGAGCATGTGCGGGCCTTGCTCGATTTCGCCTATCGCTGGGACCGGGTAAAGCCGCTGGTGGTGCATTGCTATGCCGGCGTCAGCCGCTCGACGGCGTCGGCCTACATCATCGCCGCGGCGCTGGCGCCCAAGCGTGACGAGATGGAGCTCGCCCGAACGCTGCGCTTTCTCTCGCCGACGGCTACGCCCAATCCACGGCTGATCGCCGTCGCCGACACGCTGCTTGAGCGCGACGGCCGCATGATCGCGGCGATCGAGGCGATCGGGCGCGGCGCCGACGCGTTCGAAGGGATACCCTTCGAACTGGGGATCGACGCCTAAGTCAAAGCGGACCAGCCGCTACGACAGCCACTCGGCAAGCTTCGCCTTGCGCACATCCCTGACTAGGTTGATAAAACCGTCGGCCTGCATTTCCGCCGTCAGCCGGCCCTTCTCGGCCGTGGCGATAGAGGCGTCGCCGACCACGCCGTTCGGATTGAGGTCGCTTGCGATCCAGGCGAAGGCATGCGTGCCGGTGTGGCGCAGCAGGGCGAATTCCTTTTCGGCGTGCCCGACATTGGAGACGAAATTCTCCGCCTTGCTCATGTCGACGAGGTCGGGCCGGAAGTGCAGCATCAGCGAGGTCTCGACATCGCCGCCATGGATGCCGTGACGGTCCTCGAGCTCGGTGTACATGCCGGCCGGGCGGCCGAAACGCTGCCAGCTCGTCTTCACCGACAGCATTTTGGCGCGCACGCGCAATTCGCGCGAAATGATGCCCATGATCTCTTCATTGCCGCCATGCGAGTTAACGACGATCAGCTTTCTTACTCCGGCGCGGGCGACCGACAGGCCGAGTTCGGTCCAGGCGTCGACTAAGGTGGTGGCGGGCAAGGTGAGCGTTCCCGGCGCATGCAGGTGCTCGTTCGACTTGCCGACCGCCTGCACCGGTAGGATGCGGATGTCGAGATCGTCGGGCAGGCGCGCGATCACCGTCTCCAGCATGCCCATCATGATCGAGGTGTCGGTCGAGACCGGAAGGTGAGGGCCATGCTGCTCGATCGCCGCCACCGGCAGCACGGCGATGGTCGCTTCGGCGTCGATCGAGGCGTATTCGGTCGTCCGGTAATCGCCCCACCACACGCGTCTTGTCGTCACTTTTCGTCTCCCGATTGGTCTGCTGTCCGGCCTGAGGTCTAGAGACTATCCCCGGAAACAGCTAGCCCGCTGCCAGAACTTCGACCTCGACCTTGAATTCCGGGCGGGCGAAGCCGGAGACGATCATGAGCGTGGAGGCCGGCGCCGGATCGGAAAAGAGCCGGTTGCGGACATCCATATAGGCCTGTAGGTGCTCGCGGCCGATGACGAAGGCGTTGATGCGCACGATGTCGTTCAAGGTCAGCCCGGCTTCGCTCAGAATCGCGGCGATGTTCTTGAAGCAGAGCTCGGCCTGGGCGCCGGCGTCCTCCGGCACGGCATCGTCGGGGCCGATTCCCAATTGACCCGAGCAGAGCACCAGGCGCTTTCCGGCCGGTATTTCGACGCCGTGGCTGTAGCGGGCGAAAGGCGGCTTGATCGACTTGGGGGCGAGGTATTTGAGCATGGCATTCTCCTGTCCGCTGACAGCCTAGTGGCGGATTCATGAAACATTCAAGATGCCGTGGACGCCGCTAGGAGCGATTATGGACAGGCGTCCAAAAAATAGGCACGATGCCTCGCGTACGGCATGACCCGTCCGGTCTCGGCAACGACTGCCGCACGAGCAGGCGGCCCTGGCGGTGGCATGTGTCTTGCTTCTTGAATCAATGGTGTCGAGCCCAGCGCGTTGCGCGCCGGAGCCAAGAGAGGGTGAGTTTATGATCGGACAAGGAAAGATCCTGGCGGGCGCCGTCGCCCTGCTGGCGGCGGGCACGCTGGGTGCGGCCGCAAACGAAAAGGTGACGTTCGGCACCAACTGGCTGGCCGAGCCGGAGCATGGCGGCTACTACCAGGCGATCGCCGACGGCACCTATGCCGCCTGCGGCCTTGATGTCACCATCATGCAGGGCGGCCCGCAGGTCAGCGGCCGGCCGATGCTGCTAGCCGGCAAGATCGATTTCTATATGGGCGGCAATCTGCTTTCGGCCTTCGACGCCGTGCAGCAGGGCATTCCGATGCGTGTCGTCGCGTCCGACTTCCAGAAGGATCCGCAGGTCATCATGTCCCATCCGGGAGAGGGGCTGGACAAGTGGGAGGACCTCAAGAACGCCGACCAGTACATCATGGGCGACGAAGGCGCGCAGACCTTCTTCCAGTGGATGGTCACCGATCTCGGTTTCGATGCCGCCAAGCGCGTGCCCTACACATTCAATCCGGCGCCCTTCATCGCCAACAAGAAGTCGATCCAGCAGGGCTATGTGACGTCCGAGCCGTTTGCCGTGCAGAAGCAGGGCGGCTTCACGCCGAACCAGTTCCTGCTCGCCGACTATGGCTGGGATACGTATGCGACCACCATCGAGGTGATGCAGGATACGATCGACAAGCGGCCGGAGGTGGTGCAGTGCTTCGTCGATGGCTCGGCCAAGGGCTGGTACAAATACCTCTATGGCGACAACAAGGCCGCCAACGAGATGATCAAGAAGGACAATCCGGACATGACGGATGAGCAGATCGCCTTCTCGATCGAGCAGATGAAGAAGTTCGGCGTTGTCGATTCGGGCGATTCGGAAAAGCTCGGCATCGGCGCGATGACCGAAGCCCGCATCCAGAGTTTTTACGACAAGATGGTCAAGGCCAAGGTCGCGCAGCCGGGCCTTGACATCAAGAAGGCTTACACGCTGGCCTTCATCAACAAGGGTGTCGGGCTGGAGCTGAAGAAGTAAGGCGGCCGGCCTGAGATGATCCAGGAGAAAGTGGCTGAGACGCCGGCAGCATCGGGGGAGGCTCCGATGCTGCTGGCATTGCGCAATGTCGGCAAGGTCTTTTCCAACGGCGTGACGGCGCTGAGCAAGGTCGACCTGGCGATCCGCGAAGGCGATTTCCTGAGCCTGCTCGGCCCCTCCGGCTGCGGCAAGTCGACGGCGCTTCGGCTGATCGCGGGTCTCTCGACGCCGACCTCCGGCCAGCTCGACTGGCGCGGCTCCATCGACCGCTCGAACATCGGTTTCGTCTTCCAGGAGCCGACGCTGCTGCCTTGGGCCAGCGTCTTCGACAATGTCTGGCTGCCGCTGAGGCTGAAGGGCGTGTCGCGCGCCAAGGCGGAACCGGCGGTGATGGAGATGCTGTCGCGCGTCCATCTCACCGGCTTCGAGAACGCCGTGCCGCGCGAGCTTTCCGGCGGCATGAAGATGCGCGTCTCGATCGCGCGGGCCATGGTGACCAAGCCGCGCATCCTTCTGATGGACGAGCCTTTCGCGGCGCTCGACGAGATCACCCGCTTCAAGCTCAACAACGATCTTCTGGAGCTTTGGCAGGACGAGCGCTTCACCGTCGTCTTCGTCACCCACAGTGTGTTCGAAAGCGTGTTCCTGTCCAGCCGCGTCGTCGTCATGGCCGCGCGGCCGGGCCGCGTTTTCGGCGAACTCCCCATCAACGCGCCCTATCCGCGTGACGAGGCGTTCCGCACCTCGCCGGGCTATGCTGCGCTTTGCCGGCAGGCCTCGGGCGTGCTGGTCGACGCCATCAACTCAACCGCCGGATCGCAAAATGACGGCCACTGAAGACAATGTCCTGACGCTCGATCCGGAAGAGGCGCGCCGCGCCCGCCAGGAGCGGCTGGAGCGCATCGGCAAATGGGTGCTGCCGCTGGCGATCATGGTGCTGGCGATCGTGGTGTGGGACCGCATCTGCGTCTGGAACGAGATCCCGCAATATATCCTGCCGCGGCCGGGCGTGGTGCTGCAGACGCTGCACAACGATGCGGGGCTGTTGTTCTCCTCACTGCTGGTGACGCTCAGGATCACCTTTTTCAGCTTGGCTCTCGCTGTGATCGGTGGCGTCGGACTGGCGGTGCTGTTCGCGCAATCGAAATGGGTGGAGATGTCGTTCTTCCCCTTCGCCATCGTGCTGCAGGTGACGCCAATCGTCGCCATCTTCCCTTTGATCAACATCTATGTGGACAACCAGACCGTCAAACTGCTGCTCTGCGCCTGGATCGTCGCCTTCTTTCCGATCCTCTCCAACACCACGCTCGGCCTGAACTCGGTCGATCGGAACCTGCGGGACCTGTTCAAGCTCAACGGCGCGACGCGCTGGCAGCAATTGCGCTATCTGCGGCTGCCGGCGGCGATGCCCTATTTCCTCGGCGGGCTGAAGATCGCCGGCGGCCTGTCGCTGATCGGCGCGGTGGTGGCGGAATTCGTCGCCGGCGCGCAGGGGCAGTCATCGGGGCTCGCGTCCCGCATCATCGAGGCCGGCTACCGGCTTAACGCGCCGCGCCTGTTCGCGGCGCTGATCCTGATCTCGCTCACCGGCATCCTTATCTTCCTGGTGCTGTCGCTGGTGTCGCATCTCATCCTGCGCCGCTGGCACGAGAGTGCGCTGAAACAGGAGCGGTAAGGTGCGCGATGCGATTGAGAATAGTGAGGCGCCCATTTGGGGACCAGTTCTGCATAGGACAGCGGGGGCGAGGCCTTGATACCAACCTCTGGTTCTTATTGCCTGGCTAACGTTCGGCTTCATCGATCGCTCACGCCGGGTCTTGCCGCCGCTTTCGACTCGGACGGGTTTGCGCTTGCCAACATTACCATCACCAACGGCAAGATCGCCGATCTTGCCGCGCACGACCAGGCAGAGGCGCACCCCGGCGCGATCGACCTTGCCGGCCGCATCGTGATGCCGTGCTTCGTCGACTGCCATACCCATATCGACAAGGGCCATATCTGGCCGCGAAAGCCCAATCCGGACGGCACTTTCATGGGCGCACTCAATGCCACCGGCGCCGACCGCACCACGCGCTGGAGCGCCGAGGATGTCGCGCGCCGCATGGACTTCTCGCTGCGCTCGGCCTACGCGCACGGCACCAAGGCTATGCGCACGCATCTCGACAGCGTGCCGCCGCAGGAGGAGATCTCCTGGCCGGTGTTCGAAACGATGCGGGAAAAATGGCGCGGGCGCATCGAGCTGCAGGCGGCCTGCCTGCTCGGCATCGAAGGCGTGCGCGACAAAGCCTGGTTCGAACGGTTGGCGAAGCGCGTCGCCGCGGCCAAGGGCGTGCTCGGCGTCGTCACCTATATGGTACCCGATCTCGAGGAACTGCTCGACAAGGTGTTCGCCCAGGCGATCGAGCATGGGCTCGATCTCGATTTCCATGCCGACGAGACCGACGATGTCGCGGCCATCTCGCTGAAGAAGATCGCCGAGGCGTCGCTGTGGAACGGTTTCGAGGGCAACATCCTGGTCGGCCATTGCTGCTCGTTGGCGCGCCAGCCGGACCTCGAGGTGCTCGACACGCTGGACAAGATGGCGAAGGCGCGGCTTGCCGTGGTGTCGCTGCCGATGTGCAATCTCTATCTGCAGGACCGCCGCAGCGATCACACCACCCCGCGCTGGCGCGGCGTGACGCTGCTGCACGAGATGAAGGCGCGCGGCATCAAGGTGGCGGTTGCTTCCGACAACACGCGCGATCCCTTCTACGCCTATGGCGATCTCGATATGCTGGAGGTCTACCGCATGGCGACGCGCATCCTGCATTTCGACCATCCGGTAGGCGACTGGCCGAAGGCGGTGGCGGCAACGCCGGCCGAGGTGATGCGGCTCGACGGCGCCGGTACGCTTGCCGTCGGCGGCTCAGCCGATTTCATCGTCTTCAGGGGGCGCAGCTGGACCGAATTGCTGTCGCGGCCCGAATCGGATCGCATCGTGGTGCGCGACGGCAGGGCGATCGAACGCCAATTGCCCGACTATGCCGAACTCGACGAACTGATGGTGTGATGATGGATATCGCAGCGCTGAAGCGCGATCTCGACGGGATCAAGCTCGACGACCATCCGGCCATCGTCCAGCAGAAGAGCCGCGACTTCTACTGGTACAGCCCGGTGCTGAAGGCGCAACTCGATCACATCAAAGGCGACCTGATCGTCACGCCGAAGAACGAAGATGAAGTCATCCGCGCGCTTGCCGCATGCCACAGGCACGGCGTTCCGGTGACGCCGCGCGGCAGCGGCACCGGCAATTATGGGCAGGCGATGCCGCTGTCGGGCGGTGTGGTGCTGAACCTCGCCGAGATGAACGAGATCAAGACGATCGCGCCGGGGCGGGTGGTGACCGGGCCGGGCGCGGTGCTGGCCGACATCGACAAGGCGACGCGGGCGCATTCCGGACAGGAGCTGAGGCTCTCGCCCTCGACCTACAACACCGCCTCGATCGGCGGCTTCATCGCTGGCGGTTCGGGCGGCGTCGGCTCGATCAATTTCGGCGGCTTGCGCGATTTCGGCAATGTGCTGCGCCTACGCGTCGTCACCATGGAGGCCGAGCCCAAGGCGCTCGAACTCACCGGCGAAGATCTGCACAAGGTGACCCATGCCTACGGCACCAACGGCATCATCACCGAGGTCGAGATGCCGCTGACCGCCGCCTATGATTGGATCGACGTTATCGTCGGCTTCGACAAATTCATGGGTGCAGCCCGCTACGGCAACGCGCTGGCCTGCCAGGACGGCATCCTGACCAAGCTGATCACGCCGATCGCCGCACCCGTGCCGCAGCTCTATTTCAAGCGGCACCAGAAATTCCTGCGCGAGGGGCAAAGCATCTGCGTCGTCATGGTCGCGAAGCACGGGCTCGACGCCTTCCTGGCCTTCACCCGGCGCGCCGGAGGCGAGGTCATCTTCAATGCGGCGACCGCGACGGACGAGGACAAGAAGGGCGTGCCGCCGGCCTATGAGCTTGCCTGGAACCACACGACGCTGAGGGCACTGCGCGTCGACCCGTCGATCACCTATCTGCAGTCGCTCTATCCGTTCCCCAACCAACTGGCGCTGGTCGAGAAGATGGACGCGATGTTCCCGGGCGAGGTGTTCTCGCATCTCGAATTCGTGCGGCTCGACGGCAACATCACCTGCTTCGGCCTGCCGCTGGTCAAGTTCACCACCGAGGCGCGGCTCAACGAAATCATCCGCCTGCATGAGGAGAATGGCTGCCCGATCTTCAACCCGCACCGCTACACGCTGGAAGAAGGCGGCATGAAGCAGACCGACGAGATCCAGCTTGCCTTCAAGCGCGAGACCGATCCGCAAGGGCTGCTCAATCCCGGCAAGATGATCGCCTGGGAAAACCCGGACTATGATTATCGCTCCGGCCGCACGTTCCTGTTCAAGGGATTGCAGAAGGCGGGGTGATGAAAATCCTCGTGCTTTACGCTCATCCGGTGGAGACCAGCTTCAACGCCGGCCTGCACAAGACGATCGTCGAGCGGCTCGCCGCGGCGGGGCATGCGGTCGACGACTGCGACCTCTATGCCGAGGATTTCGACCCAAGGCTGACACGCGCCGAGCGGCTCGGCTATCACGACCCGCGCGGGCCCGACGACGCGGTCGCCGGCTATGTCGAAAGGCTGAAGAATGCCGAAGCGCTGGTGCTGTCGTTTCCGGTCTGGAACTATGGCTATCCGGCAATCCTGAAAGGTTTTTTCGACCGCGTCTTTCTGCCCGGCGTGTCGTTCAAGCTGGTCGACGGCAAGGTGCGGCCGACGCTGCACAACATCCGCAAGCTCGCAGTCATCATCACCTATGGCGGCAGCCGCTTTCGCGCCATGCTGATGGGCGACCCGCCGCGCAAGATCGTCAAGCGCATGCTGCGGGCGACCATCAAGCCAGGCGCTCCCGTCTCCTATCTCGCGCATTATTCGATGAACCTATCCACCGACGAGACGCGCAAAGTCTTCATGGCGAAGGTCGCGGCCACGATGGACGCGTTCTGATGCGCGTGCTGGTGGTCTATTGCCATCCGGTGCCGGAAAGCTATTGCGCGGCGATCCGCGACCTGGCGATCGAGGTGCTGAAAGGGCGGGGCTGGGACGTGCGGCTGCTCGATCTCTATGCCGAGAATTTCGATCCGGTGATGAGTTGCGATGAGCGGCGCTTCTACAACGACCGGGCGCCGCAAGACCCGGCGCTGACGCCGCATTTCGAGCATCTGCAATGGGCGCAGGCGATTCTCTTCATCTACCCGACCTGGTGGTACGGATTGCCGGCGATGCTGAAGGGCTGGTTCGACCGCGTGTGGGCGACCGAGATCGCCTTCAAGCTGCCGGCCGGCAAGGGACGCATCACGTCGCTGATGCGACACGTCACCAAGGTCGGCGTCATCACCACCTGCGGCGCGCCGACCTGGTGGAGCGTGGTCGTCGGCCAGCCGGGACGCAAGACGATTTTACGCGGCATGCGGGCGCTATGCGCCACGCGCTGCAAGACGTTTTTCCTGGCGCACTATCTGATGGATGCCTCGACGCCGAAGAGCCGGGCGGGGTTTCTGGTCAAAGTCCGCAGGACGCTTGAGCGGTTTTAGGGGGCCTTCAGCTATCCTGCGGGATTGTGGCGAACGCCTTTTTTTATGCGGAAATGAAGTGCATAATAAGGGCATGACCAAGCTTTTCGAGCATGCAGTCCAACGTGTTCGCACCTTGCCTCCTGAATTGCAGGACGAGTACGCACGTGTCCTCTTGCGCCTCGCGGGTGAAGTGGGGGACGAACCTATTCACCAACTGAGCCGAGAGGAAAAAGCCTCGCTCGCAATGTCCCGAGCGCAGGCTGCGCGTGGTGAATTTGCAACCGACGAGGAAGTCCGCGCTGTTTGGGCGAAGCACGGCCTGTGAAGCTTCGTTACACGCCGGCGGCGTTAGCCGAGTTAGACGAGGTTCTCGGCAATATCGCGTTGCAGTCACCCAAAGGGGCGAAGCGGATCCAAGCCAGACTCCACGCAGTCATCAATCTATTGCTTGAACATCCTTTGGCCGGCGTTGCTACAGACGAAAGGCCGATGCGCCGGATTGTCGTGCGGCCTTATCCCTACCTGATCTACTATGAGCCTTCCGCCGCCGAAATTGTGATTGTCGGTATCCGACACGGTGCTCGCGATCCGTCAACCATGCCGGACAAGTAATAGCGACTCTTGGTCACGCCTGCGGGCAATCCTGCCCGAAGCCGCGAGAGGAAAGCTACATCCTCACCCGTTCCGCCTTCGGATCGTACATCGGCTTCAGCGAGGCTTCCGCCGTGAAACGCTCGCCGGCGATCTCCACCTCATAGGATGAGCCCAGCACATCCGCCTCGCTCTCGCCTTGGCAAGGCACATAGCCAAGCCCGATCGCGCCGCCGAGATGGTGGCCGTAATTGCCTGATGTGATCGGGCCGACGATCTTGCCGTCGCGCAGGATAGCCTCATTGTGGAAGAGCAGCGGCTGCGGGTCCTTCAAGCGGAACTGTACCAGCCGGCGTGACAGGCCGGCTTCCTTCTTCCTGAGCACAGCGTCTCGGCCGATGAAGCCGGCTTTGCTCGTCTTCACCGCAAAGCCGAGGCCTGCCTCCAGCACATTGTCCTCGTCCGTGATGTCGTGGCCGAAATGGCGGAAGGCCTTTTCAATGCGGCAGGAATCCAGCGTATGCAGGCCGCAGAGTTTCAGGCCGACATCTGCGCCGGCTTGAGTGATCGCCTCGAACACATGGGCCGCCTGCTCGGTCGAGACATAGAGTTCCCAGCCAAGCTCGCCGACATAGGTGACGCGGTGGGCGCGGGCGAGACCCATGCCGATCTCGATCTCCTGGAAGGTGCCGAATGGGTTGGCCTCGTTGGAAAAATCGTTCGGGCTGACCTTCCGGATCAGTTTTCGCGCCTCCGGACCCATGACGCAGATCACGGCTTCGGCGGCGGTGACGTCGGTGATGACGACGAACTCGTCGGCGACATGCTTGCGCAGCCAGGCAAGATCGCGCTGCAGCGTGGCGCCCGGCACGACCAGGAAATAGGCCGTCTCCGACAGCCGCGTCACGGTGAGGTCGCTCTCGATGCCGCCGCGCTGGTTGAGCATCTGCGTGTAGACGATCTTGCCCGGCGCAACGTCCATGTCATTGGGGCAGAGCCGCTGCAGGAAGGCGCAGGCATCGCGACCCTCGACGCGGATCTTGCCGAAGGAAGTCATGTCGAACAGGCCGACGCCGTTGCGCACCGCGAGATGTTCCTCGCGCTGGTTGTCGAACCAGTTCTGCCGCTTCCAGGAATAGCGGTATTCGCGCTCCTGGCCTTCGCGCGCGAACCAGTTGGCGCGCTCCCAGCCCGCCACCTCGCCGAAGACGGCGCCGCGCGCCTTCAGGTGCTCGTGCAAGGGCGAGCGGCGCACGCCGCGCGAGGTCGCCATCTGGCGATAGGGGAAATGGTCGGCATAGAGCAGGCCGAGCGTTTCGGAGACGCGCTCCTTGAGGTAGCGGCGGTTCTTCTGGAAGGGCTGGGCGCGGCGGATGTCGACCTCCCACAGGTCGAAGGGCGCCTCGCCGTCATTGATCCATTGCGCCAGCGCCATGCCGGCGCCGCCGGAGGAGACGATGCCGATCGAGTTATAGCCGGTCGCCATCCAGTAGCCGGAAAGCTCGGGCGCCTCGCCGAGATAGTAGCGGTCGTCCGGCGTGAAACTCTCCGGGCCGTTGAAGAAGGTGTGGATGCCGGCGGTGCCCAGCATCGGCATGCGGTTGACGCCCATTTCGAGGATGGGCTCGAAATGGTCCATGTCCTCGGGCAACTGGTCGAAGCAGAAATCCTCGCGGATGCCGTCCATGCCCCAGGGCTTCGCCACCGGCTCGAAGGCGCCGAGCATCATCTTGCCGGCGTCCTCCTTGTAGTAGGCGCACTCATCCGGCACGCGCAGCACCGGCAGGCGCGACAGACCGGGGATCGGCTCGGTCACCAGATAGAAATGCTCGCAGGCATGCAGCGGGATGGTGACGCCGTTCTGCCGACCCAACTCGCGCGCCCACATGCCGGCGCAGTTGACCACGATGTCGGTCTCGATCGTGCCTTGCTCCTCGCCCTGCGCCCAGGAGACGCCGGACACGCGACCGTTCGTCGTGTGAACCTTGGTGACCTTCACATTCTCGATGATCGCAGCACCGCGCTGGCGCGCGCCCTTGGCCAGTGCCATGGCGATGTTGGCCGGGTCGCACTGGCCGTCGAGCGGCAGATGCACGGCGCCGACCACATCCGAGACGTTGAGATGCGGGTACATCTCCTTGACCTCGCGCGGCGAAATCTCGCGCACGTCGACATCGAAAGCGCGGGCGAGCGACGCCTGTCTATAGATCTCGTGCTTGCGCTCCTCCGTCAGCGCGACGGTGATCGAGCCTACCTGGCGCATGCCGGTGCCGACATCGGTCTCGGCTTCAAGCTTGACGTAGAGATCGGCCGAATATTTCGCCAGTCGCGTCATGTTCTGGGAGCCGCGCAACTGGCCGATCAGCCCGGCCGCATGCCAGGTGGTGCCTGAGGTGAGCTGCTTGCGCTCCAAGAGCACGATGTCGGTCCAGCCGAGCTTGGCCAGATGATAGGCGACCGAGCAGCCGGAGACGCCGCCGCCGATGATGACGGCGCGGGCTTTGCTAGGGACAGTGCTGGTCATGCGGCCTCGCGGCGATAGTTGGAAGCGAAGCGGCGCAGGCGAAGCGCTGCCTCCTTCAGGATGGGTTCAGGCTGGCAGAGGCTGATGCGGATATGCCCGGCGGCGGCCTCGCCGAAGCTGGAGCCCGGCATGACGCCGACCTTTTCCTTGTCGAGCAGCGCCCAGGCGAATTTCTCGTCGTCGGGCTCGACGGCGGAGATGTCGAGCATGACATACATGCCGCCTTCGGAGCCGCGCACGGTGACTTCATTGGCGCCGCGCATGGCATCGAGGAAGACGGCGCGTCGCGCGGCGTAGCGCTCGGCGATGTCCTTCACGCCATAGTGGTTCTCCAGGGCCTCGGCGCAGGCGATCGAGATGAAGGCCGGCAGGCCGTAGGTCGTGACCAGATTGAGGTCGATCATCAGCGCGATCATCGCTTTCGGACCGGTCAGCCAGCCTATGCGCCAGCCGGTCATGCCATGGCTTTTCGACATCGAGTTGATCACCAGCGTTCGCTCGGCCATGCCGGGAAGCGAGCGCGGCGAGATGTGCTCTCCGCCGCCGAGTGTCCAGTACACCTCGTCCGACAGCAGCCAGAGATCGTTCTCCTTGCAGATTTCGGCCAGCTGCTCGAGCCGTTCGCGCGAATAGACGGCACCGGTCGGATTGTTCGGCGTGTTGATCAGGATGGCGCGGGTGTTGGGTTGAAGCGCGGCGCGGATCATCTCCGCGCGGGGTTGAAACCCATCTTCGGCCGGCGTCTCGACCACCGTGAAGCTGGCGCCCGCGGCGCTGAAGGTGTTGGGGTAGGTGGCGTAGTAAGGCGCGACTACAATGGCGTGGTCGCCCGGGTCGAGCACGCCCTGCACGGCGGCGTAAAGCGCTGCCTGGCCGCCAGGCGTGGCGATGACCTCGTCGGGTTCCGTGAGGATGCCGGCGCAAACGGTCGCGGCGGCGGCCATCGCCTTGCGCAGGCGCGGCAGGCCGGGCAGCGGCGTGTAGTGATGGTTGCTGCCGCGCACGGCGCTCACGCAGGCTTCGATGGTTTCCGACGGCGTGTCGAAATCATGGTCGCCGACCGAGAGCACAATGATGTCTTCGCCGGCCTGCTTGCGATTCCAGGCGGCGAAATGGACCTCCCAGCCGTCCTTGCCGGAAGGCACGATACCGGTAATGCGCTTTGATGGTTTTGGCATCAGGCTCTCAACCTCTCATTCTTCGGATCCCACAGGGGCTCGTCCTTCTGGACGACGGCTATGAAGCGATCGCCAAAAATCTCGACCTCGACCGCCGTGCCCGGCTCCGTGAGATCCGTGCGCAGCATGCCGAGCGCGATCGACTTGCCGACGCGGTGGCCCCAGCCCCCCGACGTTGTCTCGCCGACGATCTTACCGTCGTGCCAGAGCGTCGACATATAGGGCGCGTCGCAGTCGCCGGGGTTCTCGACGACCAAAGTGACGAAGCGCTTCTTCACACCCTGCTGCTTCTCATTGAGCAAAGCCGCCTTGCCGCGGAAGTTCGGCTTGTCCCATTTGACGAAGCGCTCCAGGCCGCCCTGCAGGATCGAATAGTCGGTCGAGAGGTCGCCCTTCCAGGTGCGGTAGCCTTTTTCCAGCCGCAGCGAATCCAGCGCATACATGCCGAAGGGTTTCAGCCCGTGCTTCCGGCCGGCGGCCCAGACGGCATCGAAGACGGTCGCCGTGTCCGCGACCTTGGTGTGGATTTCCCAGCCGAGCTCGCCGGCGAAGGAGACGCGCACCAGCTTCGCCCAGCGCCCGGCAATGGTTGTTTCCTGATGCGTCAGCCAGGGCAGCGTCAGGTCGGCGTCGCAGACTTCGGCCAGGATTTTTCGCGAATTCGGGCCGGTCAGAATCTGCGTCGAAAATTCCTCCGTACGGTCGGTCAGCGTGAAGGCCGCATCGGCGGGCATGCGCGACTGCAGCCATTCGAAATCGTGCCACTGCGCCACCGCGGCAGTGATCAGCGTCATCCGGTCTTCGCCATGGCGCACCACAGACATTTCGGTGACGATGCGGCCCTTGTCGTCAGCGAAATAGACGAGGCCGATGCGGCCGGGCTTCGGCACAAGGCCGGTAACCTGCAAGGCCAGCCAATCGGCCGCGCCCGGACCTTCGAGGTTGAAACGCGAGAAGCCGGGCAGGTCGAGGATACCGGCGGCGTCGCGCACGGCAAGGCATTCCTCGCGCACGCGCTGCTGCCACGGGCCGTCGCGGCGGAAGGTGAGGGTAGACTGTTCCGAAGTATCATCGCCGGGTTGTGCGTACCAAGTCGCGCGCTCCCAGCCATTATAGGCGTCGAACTGGCCGCCCAGCGCCTTGATGCGCTCATGCAGCGGCGACAGCTTGCGGTCGCGCCCCTCCGGCCAGGCATGGCGCGGGAACTGGATGGCGTATTCGTTGCCGTAGATTTCCATGCCCTTGGCGACGCAATAGTCGGGCGCTGAGGCGAAGCTGGTGAAACGGCGCGGATCGCAGGACCACATGTCCCATTCGGTCTGGCCCTCGGTGACCCATTCGGCCAGCACCTTGCCGGCGCCGCCCCCTTGCGCGATGCCGAAGGTGAACACGCAGGCCTCGAAGGCGTTCGGCACGCCGGGCATCGGCCCGATCAGCGGATTGCCGTCCGGCGCGTAAGGAATCGGGCCGTTGATCACTTTGGAGAGGCCGGCGGTGCCGAGGATCGGCACGCGGGCGACGGCGTCGGCGAGGTAATGCTCGAGGCGGTCGAGATCGTCGGGGAAAAGCTGGAAGGAGAAATCCTCCGGCATCGGATCGTTGTGGGTCGCCCAATGCGCACGGCAATTGCGCTCATAGGGGCCGAGATTCATGCCGCTCTTTTCCTGGCGCAAGTAATAAGATGTGTCGACGTCGCGCAGCAGCGGCAGCTTGTGGCCCTGTTCCTTCGTCCACGCGGCAAGCTCGGGGATTTCCTCGAACAATATGTACTGATGACTCATCACCATCATCGGCACGTCGCGCCCAAACATCTTGCCGACTTCGGCGGCGCGGTAGCCTGCTGCGTTGATGACGATCTCGCAGCGGACCTCGCCTTGCGGTGTGGCGATCACCCATTCGCCGTTCTCGCGGCGCACGCCGGTGACCGGGCAGAAGCGGATGATCTTGGCGCCCATGTCACGCGCGCCTTTGGCCAGCGCCTGGGTCAGCTGAGCCGGGTCGATGTCGCCGTCGCTCGGGTCATAGAGCGCGCCCTTCAACTCATGCGTCTCGATGAAGGGGTAGCGGCGCTTGATATCGTCGAGGCCGACGACGTCGATATCCATTCCCTGGTAGCGGCCCATGCCCTTGGCGCGCTGGAATTCCTGCATGCGCTCCTTGGTATGGGCGAGCCGGAGCGAGCCGGTTACATGGTAGTTCATCGGATAATCGACCGCTTCGGCCAGACCCCGGTAAAGCTCGGTCGAGTAGCGCTGCATGTTCATCAGCGACCAGGACGAGGAGAAGGTCGGCACGTTGCCGGCGGCATGCCAGGTCGAGCCTGAGGTCAGCTCGTCTTTTTCCAGAAGCACGCAATCGGTCCAGCCCGCCTTGCAGAGGTGATAGAGCGAGGAGGTGCCGACGACGCCGCCTCCGATGATCACCACGCGTGCCGTGGTCGGCAAACCGGCCATTTCTTCCTCCAGAGTCTCAGCGCTTCGCGCTTCGATTTTTGTTTTTGATGCATGTCGTTATCCCAAAACCGCTTCGCACTTTTGGTTGACATGCATTGTCAGTATACCGGTGGCGAAACCACCCAGATGACCACTGCCGGCTCGGCGCCGGGATTGCGCCAGCGGAACGGCTTGCCCTCGAAGCGGAACGAGTCGCCTTCGCCGAGACGATGCCAGACGCCGTCGATCTCGATCTCGAATGTGCCCGACGCGACATAGCCCGCTTCTTCCGTCGGGCGGCGCGTTTCTGTTTCCAGCTCCGCGCCCGGCGCGAACACCGAGCGCAGCATCTCGAAGCTACCGCCGAGATCGGGCGACAGAAGCTCCTCCACCAGGCCGGATTCGCTTGTGCCAAGCGAACGGCGGCTGCCGGCGCGCACGACCACGCCGCGTTCCTGCTCGACAGGCGCGTCATGGCTGAAGAACAGGCTGATCGGAACATCGAAGAGGCTGGCGAATGCCCGCAAGTCACCCAGCGAGGGAACCGAGAGGCCGCGCTCGACCTGGCTGACCCAGCCGACCGACCGACCGAGCTTGAGGGCGATCTCGGCCAGTGTGAGGCCGCGCGCCTTGCGAAGCGCACGGATGTCGCCGGCCAGCAGCCGGTCGCCATTGTCCTGCTCCGATCTGGCAGTAGTCGAGCTCAAGCGTATCTCGTGAAAAAATCTATGTAAATTTCATGAAGCGGTAAAGTCATGAAAAAATCAAGGGGATTTTCATACCCCGCAAGATTTACTTGCGCGATTTTTGAGGTTGAGGCAAAGCCACGATCACGAACGGCGAGTGGGGACGTCCGGTCGGGGACCAATACAGTTTAGTGTCTGCGGATGGTCGCCATGGAACCGGTTGCAGTTCCGGCTATGCGCGAAGGGACGGCCCATGCTGGAGAAGAATAGCCGAATCGCCATGGACGCGGCGATCGTCGACGACGCGATCCTGTCGCGCCGGTCGGTGCGCGCGTTTCTGCCTGATATGGTCGATGACGACACGATCCGCGCGATCCTGGCGGTCGCCGCGCGCGCGCCGTCGGGCACCAACATGCAGCCCTGGCGCGTCTATGTGAGCAAGGGCGAGGTCAAGCAGCGCATCAGCGACGCCATCCTCAATTCCGGCATCCGTGCCGAAAAGGCCGAGTGGGACGAGTACCGCTACTACCCCGACCAGTTCTTCGAACCATATCTCACCCGCCGCCGCGCCAACGGCTTCGGGCTCTATGGCGTGCTGGGCATCGGCCGCCGCGAGGTCGACAGAATGCGCGCCCAGCACGACCGCAATTTCATCTTCTTCGATGCTCCGGTCGGCATGATCTTCACGATCGACCGGAGGCTGAACCAAGGGTCGTGGATCGACTACGGCATGTTCCTGCAGAACATCATGGTCGCGGCGCGAGGCAGGGGACTGCATACCTGCCCGCAGGCGGCCTTCGCGCCCTATCATCGCCAGATCAGGCCGGTGCTCGATATTCCCGACGAAGAGATCGTCGTCTGCGGCATGGCGCTGGGCTATGAGGACACATCCAAGCCGGAGAACGAGTTCCGCACCGACCGCGCGCCGCTCGAGGACTGGGTGACGTTCGCGAAGTAGCGTCGGCTGAGGCGTCAGTCGGTGCTCATATGCGCGCCATGGCCGCTGACACGGGCGCCATCCTGCGGCGTCAGCCTCAGATAGGCCGACAGCGCGCAAAGGGTGATCAATCCTTCTATGACGAACAGGATGCGGTAGTCGTTGATGCCGGCCTTGCCGCCGCCGGCAAGCAGCGCCAGCAGCGCGGCCGCGAGGCCGACGCTGATCGCCACCGCCAGCTGCCACAGGATGTAATAGAGCGCGCTGAAGCGCGCGAGCTGCTCCGGCGCGATGTCCGAATAGGAGAGATTGCCGGTCGAGGCCCATTGCACCGAGCGGAAGACGCCGAAGGCGAAAATATAGGCAAGCACGATCCATGCCGGCAGGCTCTCCTGCATCAGGGCGAAGCCCGCGACCAGCAAAGCGACGATCGGCGTATTGGTGACCAGCACGCGCTTGAAGCCGAAACGGTTCAAAAGGCGCGGCATAAAGAAGCGCATGATCAACGACCCGATCGCGGCCACGAAGGTCAGCGATCCCGCCTGCACGGCGCTCATGCCGAAGCCGAGCTGGAACATCAGCGGCAAGAGGAAGACCACCGAGCTCAGCCCGATGGTGTCGAGGCCGCCGCCCGTCAGGAAGGAGATGCGGAAGGTGCGGATGCGCAAGAGATTGAGGTCGAGCAGCGGATTGCGCGCGCGCAGGCAGTAGAAGGCGGCAACCGTCAGGATGACGATCGCCAGGCCGAGCTCAAGCGCCATGCTGCTTGCGGCCACATCTTTCGCGGCGACCGAATCCATGCCGAAGACCAGCAGCGTCATGCCGCAGCCGACGAGCAGGAAGCCCGGCAAATCGAACGGCGTGCGCACCGGCTTGGTCGTCGTCGGAAACAGGGAGGCGGCCAGCAGCGCCGCGGTCAGCGCGATCGGGATGTTGATGTAGAAGATCCAGCGCCAGGAGACGTAAGTGGTGAGCGCGCCACCGACGAGCGGCCCGACCAGCGGCCCGGATTGGCCGGCGAGCGAAATGTACATGTTGATCTTCAGCGTGCGGTCGCGCGGGAAGCTCGACAGGATCACGACCTGACCAAGCGTGCCCATCAGCGCGCCGCCGCAGCCTTGCAGGGCGCGCGAGCCGACCAGCATCCAGATGTTTTCCGAAAGGCCGCACAAGGCCGAGGCGCCGGCGAAGACGAGCAGCGCGAAGCAATAGACGTTGCGCAGCCCAAAACGGTCGGCCAGCCAGCCGCCAAGCGGCATGGTGACGATGAGGCTGGCGACATAGACGGTGATCAAAAGGCCAAGCTGGCTTGGCGGCCGGTCGAGGCTCTCGCCGATGCCGGGCAGCGCGGTGACCACGACGTTCTGGTCGAGACTGGTCATGAACACGCCGCAAGCGACGGTTGCCGGCAACGGCATCGACGGACCCTCCGCCGGAGCAAAGCGGGTCGTGGCCGTCGCCGAAGTCTCAACAGTCATGGAAGGGTATGGTCGAACGGGTTGCCTGAGCGGACGTTTGCCCTGGCAAACGCCCGTGATTCCTTACCTATCGCGCCTGCTGGCCCAGCGCTCAAGCAGCAGTTGTAGCCGTCGATAATGCCAGATGCCGCCTGACCAATGCTAAGCCAGCAACGCCCGAGCGGGCTATTGCACTTCGTAACCGACCTCCTCGGAGGCATGGCACAAGGCCTTCCAGAAGGAGCGCGCGAAAGAGCGGAAGACGTAGATGTCGAACTGGTCGGCGCCGCTGCGCTGGATCTGGGCGAACACGTCATGGTGGTTGGTCGATCGTCCGGCGCCCAGCGGGAAGGCGGGCAAGGCGAAGTCGATGGCAAAGAACTTCGCCATCACCCATTCAGCCTTCGGGCCGGCGATGCGGATCGCGGTGCGGCCATGCGAGAGATCGGTCAGCGTACCGATGGCCGGCGTGATGGCGCCGGCGAAAGCCGCAGCCAGGCCTTCGGCCTCGTCCACCACGGTGAATTTTCCCGGCGCGAAGCCGAAGGCGGCGCGGGCGCCACTGCTCACGCCGCCGCCGGCGCCATCGGGCAGAGCGAGACCGGTGACCTTGCCGATAATTTCGATCAGCTGCTTCTCTTCACCCGGCCAGGCGGCGAGCTGCAGGATCGTGCCCGGTCGCATCTCGGACAGAATGACATCGACGCCATGTTCGAAGTTGCCGTGCGAACCCGGATGATAATCCGGCTCGAGCGGCGATTGGCGTTCGGGCAAATGCTGCTCAGCCATGCATGCGGCTCCCGTCCGGATCGTAGAAATGGTTGGAGACGATCTCGACCGGCCCAAACCGGTTGCGCAACGGATCCGAGACGAAGGCGCGCGTTCCATGGCGCGCCTTGCCGCCCTTGACCAGCGCAAGCGCAATGTATTTGCCCAGCGCCGGCGAATAGCAGCAGGCGGTGATGTGGCCGAGCGAGTCGTGCGGATTGTCCTCGTCCAGTTCCTCGACGATATGGCCGCCGCCGTTGAGCGGCCGGTTGTCGAGGGCGATCAGGCCGACCAGCTCGAGCCGGTCGGGGGCGATCAGGCCTTCGCGGTCCATCATGGCCGAGCCGATGAAGGGCTTCTTCTTCGACAGCATCCAGTCGAGATGGAGGTCGCGCGCCGTGGTGCGGCCGTCGATCTCGGCGCCTGTGACATGGCCTTTCTCGATGCGCATCGTGCCCAGCGCCTCTAGCCCGTAGGTGACCAGGCCGAAAGGCTGGCCGGCCTCGATCAAGGCTTCCCAGACATGGGTGCCGTAGCCGGCCCCGGAATAGACCTCGAATGCCATTTCGCCGGAGAAGGACAGCCGGCAGATCATCACCGGCACGCCCGCGATGCGGCCATGGACGATGCCCATGAAGGACAGGGTAGCGTGGTCGACTGCGGTGCCGGTGACGCAGGAAGCAAGGATTGCCCGCGCGTTCGGTCCGCCGATCGCCGCGCCCGCCCATTCGTCGGTGACCGAGGTGACGGTGACCTTCAGCTCCGGCCAGATGACGTCAAGGAAATATTCCAGATGCTGCATCACCTTGCCGGCATTGGCGGTGGTGGTGGTCATCAGGAATTCCTGCTCGCCGAGCCGCCAGGTGGTGCCGTCGTCGAAGGCAAGCCCGTCCTCGCGCAGCATCAAGCCGTAGCGGGCCTTGCCGACGGCCAAGGTGGAGAACATGTTGGTGTAGACGCGGTCGAGGAACTCGGCCGCGTCCGGCCCCTGCACGGCGATCTTGCCCAGCGTCGAGACATCGACGATGCCGGCGCTTTCACGCGTCGCCCTGGCCTCGCGGACATATGCCTGCTCGACCGTCTCGCCGGGAAGGCCGTAGATCATCGGCCGGTACCATAGGCCGGCCGAATACATCGTCGCGCCATTAGCGATGTGCCAGTCATGCATCGGCGTCAGCCGCTCGGGCTTGAGGTCGCCGAAACGCTCGGCAGCAAGAGAGCCGATCGAGACCGCCGTGTAAGGCGGGCGAAAGCGCGTCGTGCCGACTTCGGGGATCGGCTTGCCGAGTGCCTCGGCCATGATCGCGAGGCCCGGCACATTGGAGTTCTTGCCCTGGTCAGTCGCCATGCCGAGCGTGGTGTAGCGCTTCAGGTGCTCGACCGATACGAAGCCTTCGCGATGCGCCAGCCGCACGTCCTCGGCGGTGACATCGTGCTGGAAGTCGACGAAGCTCTTGCCCTTGGCCTTGATCTCGAAGACCGGCGCTGGATCGGGGTCGCCGGGGGCGGCTTCGACGATCGGCAGGGCTGCGGGCGCCGCCATTCCGCCGGCAGCCGAAACGCCGGCCGCGCGGCCCTCGGCGATGGCTTCGGCGGTGGAGAAGCTGCCGGTGAAGGTGCCTGCGCCGATCCAGCGCTGCGTCGGCTTAGGCGGCAGGAAGGCCTGCCTGGCCGGGTCCCATTCAGCCTTGGCGCCCGCCTGGCTGGCGAGATGAATGGTCGGCGACCAGCCGCCCGACATCAAAAGGCTGTCGGCATGGATGCTGCGGGCATCACCGCTGAGCGCGCCGCTCATGGCGTCGAAGCGCTGCACCTTGAGACCGGTGAGGGCCTTGCCGCCCTCGGTCGCAACCACGGCGTGGCCGTCCAGCAGCTCGGCCTCGGCCTCGCCGGCGAGCCGGCGCATGTCGTTCGAGACGTCGGCGCGGACATCGACGATGGCAACAATGGTCGCGCCGGCCTTCTTTAACGCAACGGCCGAGCGGTAGGCGCTGTCGTTGTTGGTGAAGAGCGCGATGCGCTGTCCCGGCAGCACGCCATATTCATTGACGTAACGTTCCGCCGCATGCGCCAGCATGACGCCGGGACGGTCGTTGCCCGGAAACACCAGCGGCCGCTCGAAGGAACCGGTGGCGAGCACCACCGTGCCGGCGCGGATCGCCCAGTAGCGCTGGCGCGGCTCGCCCTTGGCTGGCGTTTCCTTATGATCGGTCACCCGTTCGAGGGCGGCCAGCGTGTTGCCGTCGTAATAGCCCCACACCGTCGTGCGCGGCAAAAGCCGCACATTGTCGTTGCCTCCGAGCTGCGCGACCGTGCGCTGGGCCCATTCGGCGGCAGGCATGCCGTCGATGGTTTCGCCCGACCAGTTGGCGGAGCCGCCAAAATGGGCTTCGAGATCGGCAAGGATGACGCGGGCGCCCTGGTCGGCGGCGGCTTTCGCCGCCATCAAGCCGGCCGGACCGGAGCCGACGACCAGCACGTCGCAAAATGCGTTCATACGCTCGTAGCAAGACGGATCGGGAGCGGTGCCAGCCTTGCCAAGGCCGGCGGCGCGACGGATGAAATGCTCGCAGAACATCCAGAAGCGCGTGCCCTTCAGCGGGCCGATCACCGGCCCCATGAAGGTCTTGTAGTAGAAGCCGGCCGACAGGAGCTTGCCGCCGAGCTGGTTGAGGGCGCCGATATCCCAGGCGAGCGAGGGGGTACGGTTCTGGCTGACGGCGACGAGCCCGTCATAGATCTCGACCATGGTGGCGGCGATGTTGGGCTCGCGCACTTCGCCACGCAGCACCGTCACCAGCGCGTTCGGCTCCTCGACGCCGGCGGCGAGCAGGCCGCGCGGGCGATGATATTTGAAGGAGCGGCCGAACAGCGTGACCCCATTGGCAAGCAGCGCCGAGGCCAGCGTGTCCCCGGCATGGCCCGTATAGGGCGCACCGTCGAAGGTGAAGCGGATGGTGCGCAGCCGGTCGATCCGGCCGCCGGTCTCAGTGCGGCGGGGGCTCACGAGCGGCTCTCCGTCTTGTGGCCGCCACGAGCGAAGGCAGTGCTCAGGATCTCATGGGTCAGCGTGTTGCGCACGACCCTGAGATGCGCGCGGCAACCGCCGGAATGCTGCCAGATCTCGTTGTGGTCACCGGCCGGATTGAGCCGGTCGTAGACATAGGCGTTCCAGGCGTCGAGATCCTGCGAGGCGGGCTGCGGCCGCTCGCGGTTGCCGTCGCCCTGGTAGGTGAATTCGATAACGTCGCGCGGGCCGCAATAGGGACAGGTGATCAGCATTTTCAATCCAAACCCTAGTGCAATCTGGGCGTCGCGCCCTGGCCTTTGTCGTCGATGACGAGGCCGCGGTAGAAACGGTCGAGCGTGAAGGGCGCGTTGAACTCGTGCGGCTCGTCCTTGGCAATGGTGTAGGCAAAGCACCAGCCAGAGGCCGGCGTCGCCTTGAAACCGCCATAGCACCAGCCGCAATTGAGATACATGCCCGGCAGCGGACCGGCGGCGATGATCGGCGAGCCGTCCATCGTCATGTCGCACAGCCCGCCCCAGGAGCGCAGCATGCGCACGCGCGCCAGGCCGGGAAACAGCGCCACCATCTCGCTCATCACCTCGTCGACGATCGGCAGGCTGCCGCGCTGGGCGTAGCTGTTGTAGCCGTCGAGGTCGCCGCCATAGACCAGGCCGCCCTTGTCGGATTGCGAGATGTAGAAATGGCCCATGCCGAAGGTGAGAACGGTGTCGACGACAGGCTTCAGCGATTCCGAGACGAAGGCCTGCAGCACATGGCTTTCGATCGGCATGTGCGAGATGCCGGCAAGCTGCATGACGCGGCCGGTGCTGCCGGCAACCGCAAGCGCGACCTTCTTGGCGCGGATTTCGCCGCGCGTCGTCGAAACGCCGGTGATGCGGTCGCCGTCGCGCAGGAAGCCGGTGACTTCGCAATTCTCGATAACATCGACGCCGCGCCGGTCGGCGCCGCGCGCATAGCCCCAGGCGACCGCGTCGTGCCGAGCCGTGCCGGCGCGCGGCTGCATCAGCCCGCCAAGGACGGGAAAGCGCGCTGACCCTGAGACATCCAGCGCCGGGACAAGCCGCTTGATACGGTCGACGCTCATCAGCTCGGCGTCGACGCCGAGATGGCGCATGGCGTTGCCGCGCCTGGCATAGTCGTCGAGCTGGGCTGGCGTGTGCGCGAGGTTCAGGCAGCCGCGCTGCGAGAACATGACGTTGTAGTTGAGGTCGTGCGAGAGATTCTCCCACAGCTTCATGGAATGTTCGTAGAAGCGGGTGTTCTGCGGCAAGAGATAGTTGGAGCGCACCGCCGTGGTGTTGCGGCCGACATTGCCGGAGCCGAGCCAGCCCTTTTCCAGCACCGCGACATTGGTGATGCCGTGTTCTTTGGCGAGATAATAGGCGGTCGAAAGACCGTGGCCGCCGCCGCCGATGACGATCACGTCATAGGAAGCCTTGGGGTCCGGCTTGCGCCAGGCGGGCTTCCAATCCTTGTTGCCGGTCAGCGCGTTCTTGAGCAGCGAGAAGGCTGAATATTCCGCCATTCTTCCTATCGTCCTTATGATGCGAGGCGGCAGACTATAGAGCAGGCGGGAAGCGCAAAGCCAAGATTGCGCCATCGCTTTTCGACAGGCCGACTATCGCCGGCACGATCGGGACGGCTTGCCGCCCGATATGCCGGTCTTTATCAAGGGCGGAAATTTCGAGAATTTTTCGGCCGCGAGTCGCCAACAAAATCATGTTCTTCCGCCTGCTGCGCTTGGTTCTGGTCGTCATCGTCGCTGCCTTCGCGCAGCCGGCGCTGGACGCGTCGGCGCAGGCGATCGGCCATGGCTCGTCACAACTAATCGCCGACCAGACCAAGGCCATCCAGGACCTGACGGCCAGGACCGACGGCCTGGAAAAGAAGCTGAGCGATCCCGACCAGGACGATGCGGGGCTCGTCGACATCCGATTGCAGCTCGAGGATATTTCGCGCGCGGCGCTGAACAGCGCCCTGGCATTCCGGCAGCGCCTCACCGACATCAACAATCGCGCGGAGGTTCTCGGCCAGCCGCCGGCGCAGGGGCAACCCCCGGAGCCGGTGATCGTGAGCAACGAACGCAGCGCGCTCGCCACGGAAAAAGCTCAGATCAACGCGGTCGTCGCCAGCGCGCAAAACCTGTCGATCCGCGTCAACGGCTTGGTCGACAAGATCGCCGTCATGCGCAGCGAGCTTTTCCGCAGCGTCATCACCAAGCACTACGACTTGACGGACGCACTGAGCCCGCAGGCCTTTTCCGACGCGCATGACCAGTTCACGGGTCTTTACAAGGCGGTGTCGTCGTGGGCGAGCTTCGCCGTCAGGTTCAAGTTCCAGGCGATCCTTGCGGCGACGTTTATGGCGCTGGCGCTGGCGGCGGTGCTTTTGATCGGCGGCAGGCGCCTGTTCGGCCGAATATTCGAGGCCGACCCGACCGTGGAAGATCCTTCCTATCTCAGCCGGCTGTCGGTGGCGTTCTGGTCGACGCTGCTGCCGACCCTGGCGCTCGGCGTCTTCTTCGCCTCGGCCGTGTTCTTCTTCAACTATTACAATGTGCTGCGCGGCGATATCGGCACGTTCCTCAATGCCTTGCTGACGGTGATCGCCATGGTGTTCTGCGTCAACCGGCTGACCAACGCTGCGCTAGAGCCGCGCCTGCCCAATTGGCGCCTGATCCCGGTCGCGACCGGTTCCGCGCGCTGGCTCGTCGGACTGACGACCGCCATGGCGCTGGTACTCGGGTTCAATTACTTCCTGTCGGTCGTCAACGAGAAGATGGGTTCGCCACTTTCGCTGACGATCGCGAGGGGCGTTGTCGCCAGCATCATCGTCGGCGTCATTCTTGTGCTGATGGGGTTGCTGCGGCCGTTCAGGGCGGCCGACGGCTCATGGCGCCCCTGGCCGGCCTGGCTTCGTTTCATCGCCATCGGGCTCGGCCTGTTCACCATCGCGGCGGCGCTGCTTGGCTATATCGGCCTGGCGCTTTTCGTGTCGTTCCAGGTCGTGGTGACCGGCACGGTGCTGGTGACGGCCTATATCGGCTTCCTGTCGGCACGCGCGATCGGGGAGGAGGGCGGCTTCGCCGACACTTCGGTCGGACGATGGCTCTCGGAAAACTCCAGCTACGAGGATACCGCCCTCGACCAGCTCGGCCTGGTCGTCAGCATCGCCATCAATCTGATGATCGTGGTGGTGTTCCTGCCGCTGATCCTGTTGATGTGGGGCTTTCAGCCCGGCGATATCGAGGCCTGGGCCTACAAGCTGGCGACCGGCGTCACGATCGGCTCGGTGACCATCTCCTTTCTCGGCATCCTCAGCGGCATCGTCGTATTCGTCATCGGCTATTTCCTGACGCGCTGGTTCCAGGGCTGGCTGGACGGATCGGTGATGGCGCGCGGCAAGGTCGATGCCGGCGTGCGCAACTCGATCCGGCTCGGCGTCGGCTATGCCGGCGTTGCGGTCGCCGGCCTGGTCGGCATCTCGGCGGCGGGCATCGATCTTTCCAATCTGGCGCTGGTTGCCGGCGCGCTTTCGCTGGGTATCGGCTTCGGCCTGCAGAACGTCGTTTCGAATTTCGTTTCGGGCCTGATCCTGCTTGCCGAGCGGCCGTTCAAGGTCGGCGACTGGATCGTGGCGGGCGACGTCAGCGGCACGGTGCGGAAGATCAGCGTGCGCGCCACCGAGATAGAGACCTTCCAGCGACAAGCGGTGATCCTGCCCAACTCGAACCTCATCAACAATGCGGTCGGCAACTGGACGCATCGCAACAAGCTCGGGCGCATCGACATCAAGGTCGGCGTTGCCTATGGCAGCGACGTCAAACGCGTCCATGCCGTCCTGATGGATATTGCGCGCGCTCATCCGATGGTGCTGAAGAATCCAGAGCCATTCGTTCTGTTCGCGAATTTCGGGGCGGCCGCGCTCGAATTCGAGATCCGCGTGTTCGTCGCCGACATCATGAACGGCAGCGTCGTCCAGAACGATATCCGCTTCGCCATCTTCGATATCTTCGAGCAGGAGCAGATCGAGATACCCTCGACGCCGCGCGCCGTGGTCGAAACCAAGAAGCACGAGGCCTGGCCGATCGACGACGACAAGATCGAAGCCGAATTCGCGGAGCGCGAGAGGCTGGAGGCGGAAGCCGCGGCCGAGCGGGAACGGCTGGCCAAGATGAAGCGCAGGGGCCGCAAGCCGGACCCCGGCTGAGGTGTGTCGACATTCGGATGAGGCCGGCCTGCAAATGGCCACACGCTGCGCTCATCCGGCGCCGAAACCGATTGTGGCATGAATGCGGCATTCAGTTGCGGTTCAGGTAACATCTCATATAAGCTTCGATGCAAAGGGCGAGAATGCCTTGCAAATTTGAACAGAGGCGGTGTGCGAACACCGGAATTGCAATGTGGAAGTCTGTCGTTGCCGCCATCGCTTTGCTGGCCCTGGGCGGTTCGGCTTTCGCCGCCAGCGCGATCAACAGGGACGCTCAGACGCGGACCCTGGTCGTGACCGAAGGCGGCGCCAAGAGCGAGCTGACGCTTGCCGCCGGCGAGACGGTGGAGTTCTGCTCGAGCGGCTGCTTCGTCACTCTGCCCAATGGTGACCTCGAAGCCCTGACCGGCTCGGAAACGGTCGAAATCTCGGGCGGCGCGGCCCGCATCAAGTAACTCTCGCCACAGAGAGTGGCGCCGCAGGATTGGCAAAGGCCGGACCGATGTCCGGCCTTTTATCGTTTCCGGTAGCCGACACTTAACGACGATGGCGAAAAACCGGTAGGACAATGCTCTGCAACCGGACGTTTTAACGTTCGCTGCGTCATGACCCGCTATATCCGACCCGAGGACGCCGGCATACGGCGTGGGTTGAGTTGGCGCGTGATCTTTCCGTGATCGGAGTTTTGGGATCCGCGCTCGATCGGGGCAGGGCCATGGACGCGAGGTCGGACAGGAACGCAATTCCGCTTGCGGTCGATCTCGACGGTACGCTGATCGCAACGGACCTTCTGTGGGAAGGCCTGTTCATCCTGCTCAAGAAGAACCCGCTCTATGTCTTTCTCCTGCCACTCTGGCTGATCGGCGGGCCGGCCCGGCTGAAGCAGGAAATCGCCGGCCGCATCGACATTGACCCGGCCTCGCTGCCTTACCGCCAGGATCTGCTTGACCGGCTGCGCGCCGAGCATCGGGAGGGTCGCAAGATCGTGCTGGCGACGGGAACGCCGCGCAAATTCGCGGAGGCGATCGCGGCGCACCTTGGCATTTTCGATCATGTGCTGGCGACCGACGGTCCGCACGACATGACCTCCGGCAGGAAAGGCGCGGCACTTGTCGCCGCCTATGGCGATGCAGGCTTCGACTATGCCGGCAACAGCCGGCACGACCTCAAAGTGTTCGATGCAGCGCGCAACGCGCTCGTGGTGGCGCCCGACCGCAGCGCCCGGCGCTGGCAGGCGGCGCATCAAGCCGATGCCATGCCCGCACCGAGGCCGGCGCTGAGGATCTACATCAAGATGCTGCGCATGCATCAGTGGCTGAAGAACGCGCTGATCGCCGTGCCGATGGTGCTGTCGCACGAATATTTCAACCCGAACATGATCTGGGAGTGCCTGCTGGCATTCGTTTCTTTCAGCGCCGCGGCGTCCGCCATCTATATTCTCAACGATTTCTTCGACCTCGCGCTCGACCGCAAGCATCCGACCAAGCGCAACCGGCCTTTCGCCAGCGGCGCATTGTCGATCCCATTCGGTCTCGGCGCGATCGCTACGCTGCTTGCGATCGGCATCGCCGCGGGCCTCTTCCTTCCGATCGAATTCCTTGGCGTGCTTGCCGGCTATTTGGCCGTCACCACCGCCTATTCGCTGTCGTTCAAGCGCATGCTTCTGATCGATGTGCTGACGCTCGCGGGCCTCTACACGATCCGCGTGCTGGCGGGCGCGGCCGCCACCGGCGTCGACGTCTCCTTCTGGCTGCTTGCCTTCTCGATCTTCTTCTTCCTGTCGCTGGCGCTGGTGAAGCGCTTCGTCGAGTTGCGCACCACGGCCATCCCGCCCGGCGAGCGCATCGCCGGCCGCGGCTATCGTATCGAGGACCAGGAAATCGTCGCCCAGGCCGGCATGGCGTCGGCTTTCTCCTCGGCGCTGGTACTGGCACTCTATATGGACAGCCCGGCGGTGCGCGAGCTCTATCCGCATCCGTGGCTGATATGGCCGCTGGCGCCGATCGTGCTTTACCTGACGATGCGTGTCTGGATCCTCGCCCGCCGCGACGAGATGCATGACGACCCGGTCGTCTTCATCATCCGCGACTGGCGCAGCCAGATCGTCGTCGCCATCGGCGCGGTCTTCCTCGTCGCCGGAGGCTGGTGATGAGGCACGAGCGCTTCGGCAGCTTCGGACTGGCGACGCCGCCGGCGCGCAAGGCGATCCCGGCGGACGAGGCGATCGCCCTGCTTAAGCGCGGCGAGGCGAAGACCGGGTCGCTGCTCGGATACGGCAATGGCCGCTCCTACGGCGACAGTTGCCAGAACGATGCCGGCATGGTGGTCGACATGCGGCCGCTCAACCGCATCCGTTCCTTCAACGCCGAGACCGGCGTGCTCGAGGCCGATGCCGGCACGCTGCTTTGCGATATCATCGCTCATGCCGCGCCCTACGGCTTCTTTCCGGCCGTGGTTCCAGGTACCCAGTTCGTGACGCTGGGCGGCGCGATCGCCAACGACGTCCACGGCAAGAACCATCATCGGCGCGGCACCTTCGGCTGCCATGTCGAGGCTTTGACGCTGCTTCGGTCCGACGGCCGGACCTATCGCTGCTCGCAGACCGACAATATCCGACTGTTCGGGGCGACGATCGGCGGCATGGGGCTGACCGGGCTTATCCTGTCGGCATCGATCAAGCTGATGCGGGTGCCCTCGCTCGACATAGTGGAAAGGGCGACGCGGTTTCGCGATCTTGGCGAATTCTTCGATCTTGCCGAGGCTGCCGACCAGGCCAACGAATATGCCGTCGCCTGGATCGACCAGCTTGCCAGCGGACATGGGCACGGTCGCGGGCTGTTGTTCACGGGCAACCATGCCGAACACGGCTCGCACGCGGCGGCGCGCGCCGGCAGCCGGTTTTCCGTGCCGGTGCAGCCACCATTCAATATCCTCAATCGGCCCTTCCTCACCGTCTTCAATGCGGCCTACCGCTGGAAGAAGGGCAAGTCCCAGGCTCCGCACCAGGCAGGCTATCAGGGCTTCTTCTTTCCGCTCGACGGGGTCCGCGACTGGAACCGGCTCTACGGGCCGCGTGGACTTTTCCAGCACCAAAGCGTGGTGCCGGAGGCCAATGCGCGCCGCATCGTGCCTGCGCTGCTTGAGGCGGCGCGGCGGGCGGGCGAGGGGTCGTTCCTCACAGTGCTCAAACGCTTCGGCGATGTCCGCTCGCCGGCGCTGCTGTCGTTCCCGCGGCCCGGCTACACGCTGACGCTCGATTTCCCCAACCGGGGCGAAAGGACGTTGCGGCTGCTCGCCGAACTCGACCGCATCGCAGTCGAGGCGGGCGGCGCGGTGAACCCCTACAAGGACGCCCGGATGGGACCTGAGACATTCGCCGCGTCGTTCCCGCAATGGCAGCAGCTGGAGGCGCTTCGCGACCCGGCTTTCCGGTCGAGCTTCTGGATACGGACGGCAAAAAGACTGGATGCAACGAAAGGTGTTTTTGAAGCCGCAGAATAGATAAAGGTCAGATAAACCATGGTAAATGAAAGGTTATACCATGATTTACTCAAAGCATCGTCGAGGCTTCACGAAATATTTGCAGGTTTGTAATAGGACCGCCCAAGGGGCGGGGTGGCAACAATGAAATACATAATTTTCATTCTCTTCACGGTCATGACCAATGCCGCCGCGCAGCTGATGCTGAAGCAAGGCATGATGTCGATGGGGCCGATCTCCTTCGAAGGCGTCAATCCGCTCGTCAAGCTCTTGCAGATCGTGTTCAGCCCCTGGGTGTTCCTGGGGCTGTGCACCTTCGTCATCTCGATGGCATCGCATCTTTACGTGCTGTCCAAGGTCGAGCTCAGCTTCGCCTATCCGTTCCTCAGCCTCGCTTATGTCGCCGTGGCGATTTTCGCCTATTTCGTCTTCCGCGAGGACCTCAATGGCTGGCGCATCGCCGGCATCGCCTGCATCTGCGTCGGCACGGTGCTGATCGCGCAAAGTGGCCGGGAAATGGGTGGGCGCGGGCATGAGGACCAGACAGCATCCATCAATCCCGACAAGATCGGCATAAGCGAGATCGTTCGATGAGACATGTGATTTTCGGCGGCGACGGCTTCGTCGGCCGCCACCTTGCCCCCAAGCTCGCCGCCGATGGCGAGACCGTCGTCGTCGCCGATATCGTCAAGAGCGACCTGCCGCATTACCGCTCCATGCGTTTCGTCACCTGTGACGTCACCGATCCGGTCTCAGTCGCGGCGGTCGGCCTCAGGACCGACGACATGGTCTACAACCTGTCGGCGAAGATGCTGTCGCCGATCCAGGTGCGCGCCAAGCGGCACGATTTCTTCTTCCCGGTGAATTTCCACGGCACCGAGAATATTATCCAGGCGATGGACAAGGCCGGCGCTTCGAAGCTGGTCCACTACACGACCGACATGATCTACGGCCACACGGTCGTGCTGCCGATGACCGAGGACCATCCGGTCGCGCCGCTCGGCGAGTACGGGCTGTCGAAGCTCAAGACCGAGGAGCTCGCCGCCGAATGGCGCAAGCGCGGCATGTCGATCTCGCTGTTCAGGCCGCGCCTGATCATCGGGCCCGGCCGTCTCGGCATCCTGGAAAAGCTGTTCAAACTGATCGACTGGAATTTTCCGGTGCCGATGATCGGCTCGGGCAGGAACCCTTACCAGTTCATCTCGGTGTTCGACTGCGCCGAAGCCGCCCGCGCGGCCTGGAAAGCCGGCGTGCCGAACGAGGCCTACAATCTGGGCTCCCTCAATCCGCCGCCAGTCAAAAAACTGCTCGGCGATCTGATCCGCCATGCCGGCTCCAAGTCGATCCTGCTGCCGACGCCCGGCTGGGCGGTCAAGCGCACGCTCGACCTGCTCGACTGGTTGAACATGCCGATCATGGATCCAGAACAGTATCTGATCGCTGACGAGGAATGCGTGCTCGACGTGTCCAAGGCCGAGCGCCAGCTCGGCTGGGTGCCGCAATATCGCGACGAGGACATGCTGATCGCCGCCTACAATGAATATCGCGCCAAGATGGACGGCCACGCCGTCGCCACCAGACAGGTTCCCGCCGAATAAGGCGCGAGGGGAGATTTTTCAGATGACCGTCATGGCCAAGCCGGAACAAGCAGGCACGCGCACGCTAGTCGACGCGCCGGCGCTTTCGCCCGCAGCAATCGCCAAGCCCGACTTGATCAGCGTCGAGCAGGCCAAGGCGATGGACGTCGCCCGCATCACCGACCTGTTCAAGGCGCATCTCAACCCTGGACAGCTGCATTTCATGAAGCTGCTCGGCTTTCACAAGGTCAAGATCGAGCACGCCGAGGGCATGTTCTATATCGACCAGAACGGCCGCAAGATCCTCGATTTCTTCGGCGGCTTCGGCTCGCTGGCCTTCGGCCACAACCATCCGCGCATTTTGGACGCCCGGAAGAAATTCCAGGAGGAGAAGCGCCAGGAGATCGCCATCGCCTTCATGTCGCAATATGCGGCAGCTCTCGCGCACAACATCGCCAAGTGCTCGCCCGGCGATCTCGACATGGTGTTCCTGGGCTCGTCGGGTTCTGAGGCCATGGAAGCGGCGGTGAAGCTCGCCGAGCGCGCCGCGAGCCCGAAGCGGCCGAAAATCGTCTATGCCGAGAATTCCTTCCACGGCAAGACCAAGGGCGTGCTGGCGATCACCGACGGCCAGCTCTACCGCGCCGATTTCAAGGTCGCAGACAATGTCGTGCGCGTTCCTTTCGCCGACATCGACGCGGTCGAGCGGCTGTTCAAGAGCAATCCGGAGATCGGCGTCATCGTCTTGGAAACCATCCAGGGCGGCGGCGGCATCATCCAGGCGCCCACGGAGTACTGGCAGAAGCTGCGCGCGCTTTGCGACCGCTATGGCGTGCTGTGGGTCGCCGACGAAGTGCAGTGCGGCTATGGCCGCTCGGGCCGCTTCTATGCTTTCGAGCATTACGGCGTGGTGCCGGATGTGACGGCGCTGGCGAAATCGCTCGGCGCCGGCAAGGCGGCGGTCGGCGCGATGATCGCCAGGCGCGACGTCTACATGAAGGCCTATGGCACGCCGAAGACGGCGATGATTCACGCCATGGCGACTTTCGGCGGCATGGGCGAGGCCTGCGTCACCGCGATCGAGGGCATCAATGTGCTCTATGACGAGGGGCTGATCGACAACGCCGCTTCGACGGGCGACTACCTTCTGCAGCGGCTGCAGGCGCTGAAGGAAAAATACCCGAAGCTCATCAAGGACGTGCGCGGCAAGGGTTTTATGATCGGGCTTGAGTTCCACGACTTCTCGCAGACCCTGCCGATGGTGCTCAGACCGGTGGTGAGCGTGCTTGACGACAAGCTGAAAGGCTCGCTGTCGGGCTTCGTCGGCTCGCTGCTGTTGCGCGACTATGACGTGCTCGTCGCCTTCACAGAATACAACCGCAACGTCATCCGGCTCGAGCCGCCGCTGATCTGCCAGTCCGAGCATGTCGACCGCTTCGTCGACGCCTTCGACAGCCTGTTGTCGCGCGGCATCGTGGCGATCGTGAAGGACTTCGTGAAAAGCCAGGTCGGGAAATAGAGGCCGCCGAGGATGCTGACCAGGCCGCCCGCTCCGACCAATCCGCTGGAACGATTGACCGGCGCCGGCCTGGCGTGGGGCGAGCGGACTTACGCGAAATGGGCCGCATCGATCGGGGCGGTCGCCTTCTCGCTCTATATCCTGCTGACCGCGGCGACCGCCTGGTTCATGCCCGACACCAACTGGGACATGCTGCCCTATCTGGCGATCGCCGAGGAAAGCGCCTATCCAGATCCGCAGGCGCTGCATGATTATGCCTACGGCACGGTCAAGGCCGGCATGTCGGCCGGCGATTACAAGACGCTGACCGACGACGGCGGCGGCTTCCGCAGCCATATGACGCAGAATGCCGCCGACTTCCATTCGCTGCTCGGCATGTACCGGATCAAGTTCCTCTATGCCGAGATCCTGTCCGGCCTCAGCCATGTCGTCTCGCCGGTCGAGGCGATGCGGCTGGTGCAGGTGTTTTCCGTGCTTCTGCTCGGCGCCATCACGCTCGCTTGGCTGCGCGCCGAGGGCGCGCTGGCGCTGGCGCCGGTCGTCGGCGCGATCCTGATCATGGCCGATTTCGGCGATGCGGCGCGGGCCTCGACGCCCGATCTGTTATGCTCGGCGCCGTTTCTTGGCGGTGTCTTCGCCTATGTGCGCAAGCGCGAGGCGGCGACGGCGGTCCTGCTCTTCCTCGCATTCATGGCCAGGCCGGACAACATCGTCTTTCTCGCCATCTTCGCCGTACTGCTTATCGCTTTCCGCGAGAGGGCATGGGGCGCGCTGGCAGGCTTCGCGGCCTCCTTTATCGCCTATTTCGCCATCTCGCACTGGGCGCAGCATCCCGGCTGGTGGCCGCATCTTTGGTTCTCCAGCATTGAGCAGCACTACAATATGGACGGGTTCGAGCCGCCGTTTTCGCTGACGGCCTATCTCAAGGCCTTCGCCGCCTCACTGGTGCGCGCCATCAACGTTAACAACTGGGTCGGCGTGTCGGTTCTGGCACTGGCCGGCTGGTACAGCTTGAGCCGCGCCGGTTTTCGGCTCGACCGCCGCGCCGGGATCCTGCTGGCGGCGCTGGTGCTTGGCGTGCTGGCGAAATTCGCCGTCTTCCCGATCCACGACACCCGCATCTATTTCCCCAATCTTCTGCCGCCCTTCCTGCTGCTTGCCGCGCCGCTGATGGCACTGTGGGCATCGGCAAGCCAGGGCAGGCACCGCGCCGCGCCGCAGGTCATTCCCGGAGACAAGTCATGAACTCGCTATCCAGTCTCGCGCGCGTTCTTCTGTCGCTCGGCCTTCCGGCCGGCATGCTCGATCGCGGCCCCTCTCTGCACGGCACGAAATTCCTCGCCAAGGCGGCGCTTAAGGCACGGTTCGGCGGCAAGGGCCGGCCATTCCAGATGGTCAATGTCGGCGCCTGCGACGGCGCGCTCTTCGACGACGTGACGCCCTGGCTGCATCGCATTGCGGGGGCGCGCGCCATGCTGGTCGAGCCGATCCCCTACAATCAGAAGCGGCTTCGCGCCAACTATCCGGATACCAGCCGCTTCGTCATAGAGCCGGTGGCGGTGACAAGGACCAAGGGCACGATCACGGTCCATACCTTCGATGCCGCGGCGCTTGAAGCCGGCACGCTGCCGATCGAGTTCATCGGCTGCTCGTCGGTCACCGACACCAATCTGATGTCGGGCAAGAACGCCTGGGGCGAGGCCGACGGCAATTTCAACAAGTTCGCGCCGCATCTGAAGGATATCGAAGTGTCGTCGGAGACCTTGCAGACTTTGCTCGACCGCAATGGCATCACCCACATTGACGCTTTCCTGGTCGACTGCGAAGGCGCCGACTGGATGGTGTTCGAACAGCTTGACCTTGGCCGCTATCGTCCGGGCATGATCAAGATCGAGGTCGGCGCGCTGCCTGCGGCCGAGATTGGCCAGGTCGTGGTAAAGCTCAAGACCGCGGGCTACCAGGTCGGCTTCCAGGCCGAGGACGTCTGGGCCTTCGACTAGCCAATTCATCTCAGCGCGAGGGGTCGCGCCGTACCTGCGGCGTGTCGCAAACAGGCGGTAGCTCAATCCGCGACCTCTGCATATTGTGCGCCATTCGAAAGGCGCGCAAACGCGCCCGTCCATCATTCCGGAGTCGCGGGCAATGGCAGAGTTTCCCAAAAAGGCGAAGGTCGTCATCGTCGGCCTGGGCGGTATCGTCGGCGCTTCGGTCGCGCATCACCTGATCGAGCGCGGCTGGGACGACATCGTCGGCATCGACAAGTCGGGCATCCCGACCGATATCGGCTCGACGGCGCACGCCTCGGACTTCTGCTACACGACCAGCCACGACTTCCTGTCTTGCTGGACGACGCTCTACTCGATCGATTTCTACGAGAAGATGGGCCACTACGCCCGCGTCGGCGGCCTCGAAGTGGCGCGTGTCGGCGACGACGCCCGCATGGACGAGATCAAGCGCAAGATCGCCTCGGCAAAATCCTTCGGCACTCGCGCGCGGCTGATCGAGCCGGCCGAGATCAAGCAAAAATTCCCGCTGATCGAGGAGCATCTGGTGCAAGGCGGCCTGTGGGATCCGGATGCTGGCCTCGTCATCCCGCGCTCGCAGACGGTTGCCGGCAAGCTGGTCGACCAAGGTGTCGCGGCCGGCAAGCTCCAGGCTTTCGCGAACACCTCGGCCAAGGAACTGATCGTCGAGAACGGCCGTATCAAGGGCGTGGTGACCGAGCGCGGCACGATCGAGGCCGATTATGTGGTGGTCTGCACCGGCATCTGGGGCCGGCTCACCGCGGCGCTGGTCGGCGAGGACCTGCCGGTCATGCCGATCGACCATCCGCTGACGTTTTTTGGGCCATACAACGAGTTTGCCGGCACCGGCAAGGAGATCGGCTGGCCGCTCCTGCGCGACCAGGGAAACTCGGCCTATATGCGCGACACCGGCGATCCGAAAACCGCCGAGGGCGGGCAGATCGAATGGGGCTATTACGAGGAGACCAATCCGCGTCTGTGCCATCCGCGCGATCTTCTCGAAAAAGACGAGGCGCGGCTCTCGCCGTCGCAGCGCGACCTCGACATGGAGCAGATCATGGCGCCGCTGGAGCGCGCCATGGAGCTGACGCCGATCCTCGGTGAGCTCGGATATAACGAAGGCCATTCCTTCAACGGCCTGCTGCAGGTTACCACCGATGGCGGCCCGTCGATGGGCGAAAGCCAGAAGGTGAGGGGGCTGTGGTACGCCGTCGCCATTTGGGTCAAGGACGGCCCGGGCATGGGCAAGCTGATCGCTGACTGGATGACCGACGGCCGTACTTCGATCGACCATCACGCGATCGACTATTCGCGCTTCTACCCGCACCAGACCAAGGAACAGTTCATCTGGGATCGCTGCACCGAGACGGCGATGAAGGTCTACAATCCGGCGGTGCATCCGCGCGAGCCCTTCTCCAAGGGCCGCAACATCCGCCGCTCGCCGTTCTATGAGCGCGAGAAGGAACTCGGCGGCTATTTCATGGAGCTGGGCGGCTGGGAGCGCGCGCATGGCTACGCGGCCAACGAGCATCTGCTGGAGAAGTATGGCAACCGCGTGCCGGTGCGCGAGAACGAGTGGGACAACCGCCACTTCTGGCGCGTCTCCAACGCCGAGCACCTGGCGATGAGCGAGGATTGCGGCATCGTCAACCTGTCGCATTTCTCGATGTATGACATCGAGGGACCCGACCATGTCGCGCTGCTGGAATGGCTGTGCGCGGCCAAGATCGGCGGCGACAGCAATATCGGCAAGGGCATCTACACCCACTTCCTCGACGAGGAAGGCATGGTGCGCGCCGACTTCACCGTCATCCGCATGGCCGATCGGTGCCGGCTGATCGACGGCGCCGACGCCGGCCCGCGCGACTTCCGCTACATGCAGCGCACCGCGCAGGACAAAGGCTTCGACGTCACCGTCACCGACGTGACGGAGAAATACGTCACCATCGGCATCTGGGGACCGAATGCGCGCACGACCCTGCAGAAGGTGGTCGAGGATCCGAACGGGCTGACGCCGGAGAATTTCCCGTTCGCGGCAATCAAGCCGATCCGCATCGGCGGCAAGGACGTCACCGCCTTCCGCATCTCCTATGTCGGCGAGCAGGGCTGGGAATTGCATATGCGCTACGAGGATGGGCTCGCCGTCTGGGACGCGCTGCGCTCCACCGGCGTCATGCCGTTCGGTGTCGAGACCTATGCCAACACGCGCCGCATGGAAAAGAGCCTGCGGCTGCAGAACGCCGATCTGCTCACCGAGTACAATCTGCTCGAGGCCGACCTCGCCCGCCCGAAGGTCAAGGAGAACGATTTCTGCGGCAAGGCCAAGCATCTGGAGTATCGCGCCCGCGAGCATCAGCCGGCGATGCTGTGCACGCTGGTAATGACCGACAACAAGGACGCCAAGGGTGTCGCGCGATATCCGGTCGGCACCATGCCGGTGCTGGATCCCGCGACCGGCGAGACGCTGGTCGACGAGCTCGGCCGCCGCTCCTTCACCACTTCGGTCGCCTACGGCCCGACCATCGGCAAGAACATCGCGCTCGCCTATCTGCCCTGGGCCTATTGCCAGGAAGGCCGCAGGCTGCAGGTCGAGTATTTTGGCGAGACCTATCCGGTCGAGGTGGCCGGTGTCGGCTACAAGCCGCTCTACGACCCGGAGAACCTCAAGCCGAGGAGTTGACGACCGGCGCAATAGCGGCAACTGGTCGGAAAAGCTTTGGCCTTCCTCGGAAGGCCTTCAGGCTTGGCTTGATGTGCTGGGGGCCAACAGCTTATGTGGCCCATCAGAGCCCGCGAAAGCCACACGCCCCATGCGCATCCTGTCCGACGCCTTCATTCCCGAACTGCCCAACCGCTACAACGGCAAGGTGCGCGAAAATTACGATCTGCCGGACGGGCGCCGCATCATCATCGCCACCGATCGTCTGAGCGCGTTCGATACGATCCTGGCCTCGATCCCATTCAAGGGGCAGGTCCTCACCCAGACGGCGCGCTACTGGTTCGAGGAAACAGCCGACATCTGTCCCAATCACGTGCTGGAATATCCCGATCCCAATGTCGTGGTTGGCAGGCGGCTCGACATGCTGCCGGTCGAGATCGTGGTGCGCGGCTATCTGGCGGGGACCACCAGCACCTCGATCCTGACCAAGTACCGGAAGGGCGAGCGGAACTTCTACGGGCATAATTTCCCGGATGGGCTGCGCGACAATGAAAAGCTGCCGCAAGCGATCATCACCCCGACCAGCAAGGCCGCCAGCGGCGGCCATGACGAGCCTCTGTCGGAAGCCGAGATCATCGAACAGCGGCTGCTCACGCAGGCGCAGTGGGACACGGTATCGCGTTATGCGCTGCAGCTGTTCGCCCGCGGCCAGCAGCGCGCCGCCGAGCGCGGCCTGATTCTGGCCGACACCAAATATGAATTCGGCACCGCGCCGGACGGCGCCATCGTGCTGGCGGACGAGATCCATACGCCCGACAGCAGCCGCTACTGGATCGCGGCGAGCTATGACGAGGCATTCGAAAGCGGCGGGCGGCCGCAGAGTTTCGACAAGGATTTCATCCGGTCGTGGGTGTCGGCGCGCTGCGATCCCTACAAGGATCCGATCCCCAAAATTCCCGACGAGATCGTCAACCAGGCCTCGGCGGTCTATATCCAGGCCTATGAAGCGATCACTGGCGAGAAATTCGTGCCCGATCTTTCCGGTGACAGCGTCCTGGAACGCATCCGTTCGAATCTCGCGCGGTATTTTTAAGCGGTCCCGCGGCGGCGGAATCCGATGCCCGGATTCCCGGCTTTTGCGCGCGGCGATTTTCGCCTAACTTCGCTCCATGTCTGCTTATGCCCGTGCAAGGCATATTTTTTCAGGCAGTGCCGCGCTGGCACTGGCGCTCTGGCTGACACCGGCAGCTTCTCCCGCCGAGCCCGTCGATGTCGAGCTGGTGCTGGCGGTCGATGTTTCGCTGTCGATGTCACCGGCCGAGCTTGAGATCCAGCGTCATGGTTATGCCGCGGCGCTGACGCATGACAATGTGCTGAAGGCCATCGCCGACGGCGCCTACGGCAAGATCGCGGTAACCTATGTCGAGTGGGCAGGCACGACCTGGCAGCGCGTCATCGTGCCGTGGACGGTGATCGCCAACCGCGCCGATGCCGAGAAGGTGGTGGCGCAACTCGATGCCCGTCCGCCCGACAGCGCTCGGCGGACCTCGATCTCCGGCGCGTTGAGCTTCGGCAGCGACCTGTTCGCCGAGAGCGGATTCCAGGGAACCAAGCGCGTCATCGATATCTCGGGCGACGGGCCCAACAATCAGGGCGCACCGGTCGACCTCACGCGCGACGAGGTGGTCAAGCAAGGCATCACCATCAACGGGCTGCCGCTGATGACGCGCGGCGGTTTCAGCGGCGCCTTCGACGTCGAAAATCTCGACCGCTATTACAGCGACTGCGTGATTGGCGGACCGGGCGCCTTCATGATCCCGGTCAATGACTGGACGCAGTTTCCCGAAGCGATCCGCCGCAAGCTGGTGCTCGAGCTTGCCGGTCCCGCTTCGCTGCAATGGGCGGCGCAAGAGGCGGCGCATCCGCCGGTCGTGCTCGCCGACGACGGGCCGGCCGCGGATTGCCTGGCGGGCGAGAAGATGTGGCGCAACCGCGGCTGGGGCACGCCGTGAGCAATCGAGAAGCCCCTCAAGGTCCGCCGGCGGGCGTCGGATTGGACCATCGTCGAGTGCGGCTTCTGCTTCATTGACAAGCCTTTTGGGGTCTGTGAGACAATTCGCGCTCACCGCAAAAAGGGGAACCACAATGGTAAGAACCACCATTTTCGCGGCGGCGCTGACGGCGGCCGCCGTGCTCAGCGCGCCGGCGATGGCTGCGACGTCGCTCACCATCGGCATCAGCGGCTGGACCGGCTTCGCGCCCCTGACCTTGGCCAAGCAGGCGGGGCTTTTCGAAAAGCACGGGCTCAACGTCACACTCAAGAAAGTGCCGCAGGCGAGCCGTCCGCTGGCCATCGCCAGCGGCGACCTGCAATGCGCGGCGACCACGGTCGAGACCTGGATGGTGTGGAACGCCAGCGGCGTCACCACCAAGCAGATCTTCCAGCTCGACAAATCCTATGGCGCCGACGGCATCGTCGTGCGCAACGACATCAAGAGCGTCGCCGATCTCAAGGGCAAGAATGTCGCCTCGTCCGCGCCCGGAACCTCGCCCTATTTCCTGCTCGCCTGGGTGCTCAACAAGAACGGCATGTCGACCAAGGACGTGACCGTCGTCAACCTGGAGCCGGACGCGGCGGCGCAAGCCTTCCTCGCCGGCCAGAACGATGCCGCCGTCACCTATGAGCCCTTCATCTCAGCCGTGCGCGACAAGGCCGACCAGGGCCACATCCTGGCGACCACGCTCGATTATCCGATGGTGATGGATACGGTCGGCTGCACGCCGGACTTCCTCAAGGCCAATCCCGATGCCGCCAAGGCGCTCGCCGACAGCTATTTCGACGCGCTCGACATGATCAAGAAGGATCCGCAGAAATCCTACGAGATCATGGGCGCCGACGTGAAGCAGTCAGCCAAGGAGTTCGAGGAGTCGGCCAAGTACCTGAAGTGGGCTGACAAGGCCGAGAACAAGCAGTTCTTCACCAAGGATTTTCAGGACTTTTCCAAGACCGCGGCAGAGCTGCTGCTGCAAATGGGGCTGATCAAGGAAGCGCCGGATGTGTCGACGCTTGCAGACACCAGCGCGATCGCCGACTGATCGCGTATCGCCCGATCGGCGGCGTGACGCCGCCGATTCCTCCTCTCAAGGACTTTTCCTGATGCTGCGCCCCTTGCATCCCGTTGCGCCGGGCACGCGAACCGTGCTCGGCGTCGCCTTCTTCGTGCTGTTCGTGGCGTTCTGGGCGTGGATCACGCTCGGCAGCCATGTGAACCGGATCTTTCTTGCCGATCCGCTGTCGATGCTGAAGGATGGCTGGCGGTTGCTCGTCGAAGACCGGTTCTGGCTCGATATCCTGATCACTATCTGGCGCGTCTTCGGCGGCTTCGTGCTGGCGTCGATTGTGGCCGTGCCGATCGGCATCGCCATGGGCGCCTGGAAGCCGGTCGAAGCCTTCCTCGAACCGTTCGTGTCCTTTGCGCGCTACCTGCCGGCGTCGGCCTTCATTCCGCTGCTCATCCTATGGGCCGGCATCGGGGAACTCGAAAAGCTCCTGGTTATCTTCGTCGGCTCGGTGTTCCAGATCATCCTGATCATCGCGGTCAAGGTCGGCGGCACGAGGCGGGACCTTGTCGAAGCCGCCTACACGCTGGGGGCGACCGACAATGGCATCGTCAAGCGCGTCATCATGCCGGCCAACGCGCCGGAGATCGCCGAAACGCTGCGGCTGGTGCTCGGCTGGGCCTGGACCTATGTCATCGTCGCCGAGCTGATCGGCTCGTCGTCAGGTATCGGTTACATGATCATCAACAGCCAGTCGCGGCTGGCGACGGGACAGATCATCTTCGGCATCATCGTCATCGGGCTGATCGGGCTTCTGTCCGACTTCGCCTTTAAGGCGCTCAACCGCTGGCTCTATCCGTGGAGCCTGGCATGAGCAAGCTTCTGATCGAGCGCGTCTCGCGGACCTTTGCCGGGGTCGGGGGCGGCCAGCCGGTGCAGGCGCTGCAGCCGGTTGAGCTGTCTGTCTCGGCCAATGATTTCATCACCATCCTCGGGCCCTCCGGCTGCGGGAAGTCGACGCTGCTCAGGATCGTCGCCGGACTGGAAGCGCCGAGCACCGGCCGCGTGCTGCTCGACGGCAAGGCGGTCACCAGGCCGGGGCCGGACCGCGGCATGGTGTTCCAGTCCTACACGCTGTTTCCCTGGCTGACGGTCGCCGAGAACATCGGTTTCGGCCTGCGCGAGCAAGGCAGGCCCGAGCGCGAGCGCAACGAGATCGTCGCTTCCTATGTCGATCTCGTTGGGCTGAGGGGCTTCGAGAACCATTGGCCGAAGCAGCTGTCGGGCGGCATGCAGCAGCGCACGGCGATCGCGCGCGCCTTGGCCAACGACCCCGAAATCCTGCTGCTCGACGAACCGTTCGGCGCGCTGGACAACCAGACGCGCGGACTGATGCAGGAACTGCTGCTCGGCATCTGGGAGCGGCGCAAGAAGACGGTGCTGTTTGTCACCCACGACATCGAGGAGGCGATCTTCATGGCGTCGCGGGTGATCGTGATGAGCGCCCGGCCCGGCCGCATCAAGTCGGATGTCCCGGTCGACCTGCCGCATCCGCGCCATTACACGCTGAAGACCAGCCCGGAATTCTCCGCGCTGAAGGCGCAGCTTACCGAAGACATCCGCATCGAGGCAATGCGGACCGCGCAGGGGCAGTCCGCCTAGACGACTGCGCCTCTGCCCGCTTAAGCCGCCAGCAACTGCTTGCGGTCGACGCGCTCCTGCTGCGGCGAGCGCGCGTAGAGCTCGCGGTAGCATTTGGAGAAATGCGAGGCGGAGACGAAGCCGCAGGCCACCGCCACTTCGACCACCGGCAGCGACGACTGGATGAGCAGGTGCCTGGCGCGGTCGAGCCGGATCTCCAGATAGTAGCGGGCAGGCGAGCGGCCCATCTCGGTGCGGAACAGGCGCTCGATCTGCCGGCGGGAAAGATCGACATGGTCGGCGATCTCGATCAGCGACAGCGGTTCGGCTAGGTTGGCTTCCATCAGCTCGATGATGGTGAGCACCTTCGAGTTCTGAACGCCCAGGCGGGCGCGCAGCGGCAAGCGCTGGCGATCGGTCGGGCTGCGCACTCGGTCGGTCAACACCTGCTCGCAGACGCGGTTGACGAGGCTTTCGTCGAAATCGTCGCCGATCAGCTTCAGCATCATGTCGAGCGCGGCGGTGCCGCCGGCGCAGGTATAGACGTTCTGGTCGACCTCGAAGAGGTCGGCAAAGACATTGGCCTTCGGGAATGCCTCGGAAAAGCCCGGCAGGTTTTCCCAATGGATGGCGCAACGCTTGTTGGACAAGAGGCCGGCGGCGGCCAGGATATGCGCGCCGGTGCACAGGCCGCCGACGGCGACGCCGCGATTATACTCCTCGCGCAGCCAGGCGAAGGCCGATTTGTTGTGGTAGCGCTCGACATTGATGCCGCTGCAGACGATCGCCATGTTCGGCCGATCCGGCCCGGCCATCTTCTTGCGCTCTTCCTCGAGCGAGGTGTTGACGGCGCATTCGACGCCGTTCGAAGCGCGCACCGGTTTGCCGTCGATGCTGGCCAGCCGCCAACGATAGGCTTCGTAGCCGAGCATCCGGTTGGCCGAGCGCAGCGGATCGAGCGCCGTCGCAAAGGCGATCATGGTGAAATCGGGAATGAGGAAGAATACAAACGATCTCTTGATCGGATGCTTTACGGCATTCACGGGAAACCTCACGCAGCCATGACGCGAACAGGATGTCGCGAACAGCATAGCGACAACAGGAAAAATCATTCCTGTCAATCGGGTAGGCGGCTAAGTGAAGATTAAATTTGCGACATGGGTCGCAAATGGGCAATTCAGCTGGGCATAAAGCTCCATCGCCCGGGCAATGCAACGTCAACGCACATGAAAACGCCGCCTCGGTTCAACCGGGCGGCGTTGAATTCAGCTTTGGATGCCGATTGCCTCAGGCGACGAAGCCGAGACGGGCAGCATTCATGGCGCCGGTCTGGCCGGGCATGGTCTTGGCGAGACGCTGACGCTCGAGAGCGGTCGTCAGGTTCATTTCGCGGCGGGTGAACAGGCGGGCAAAAAGCTTCATCATCATCTCCATTCGGTTGCTCAGACGGGTCGCCTTCGCTTGATGGAGTGGGGCAGCTCGTTTGCTGGCGTGGATATAGGCTCGCTTCAGCAAAAACTAAATCGCAAAAGCGAAGCGCTTGTTATGAAAAGCGACATCATTTGCGACTTTTTTAGGCGGTGTGCTCAAAATTTCCGATAATTTACAGCGGCTTAATTCGAAAATTAACCCGCTATGCGACTTGTTCATATGCGTCATGCAGCGGCCGCATGGCTGGAAAAGTCATTTGAATGCAAATAAAAAGTCTCTAAACAAACGAAGGCCTGCCGAGCTGATCCGGCAGGCCTTCAGAACTCCATACACACTTGATTACTTCGCTCCGGCCCAGCTTCCAACACCGAGGCGCAAGCCGGTCTTGGCATCGGCGGCTTCCGGCCAGCCGATATCCTTCTGCAGTTCGATCGGCAGGGCATGGATCGCGCGTTCGGTCTGGTAGCGGGCGCGGGCCGCGCTGAATTCGGTCGCAAGCCGACCGATGGACGACAGGATAGACATTTCTTTCTCCTCTATGCGGGCAGGGAGGCGCCCGTCACTGCGTTAAGTCAGGTCTGTTTCAGCTTCATTTCACGTCGATTGCAGGACTGTGTCAGGGTCGTTTCATGGCTGCTTTTGGCAGCATCCTGTATCGATCGAGTTGACTATGCGCCTGGAGTGATGTTCAATCAAACGAAATGGAATGATGGATTGCATCAGAAAAATTGAAGGCAGGCTGCCATGAACGCCCCGCTCAATCATCCCTTGCCGCTGCTTGACCTCGATGTGCTGCGCACCTTCGTGGCGATTGCCGAGACCGGCAGCTTCACCACCGCCGCCAATGCGGTGTTCCGCACGCCGTCGGCCGTCTCCATGCAGATCAAGAAGCTCGAGGATATCCTCGGCCGTTCCGTCTTCGCGCGCGACGCGCGTTCGGTGACGCTGACCACGGATGGCGAGATGCTGCTCGGCTATGCGCGCCGGCTTTTGTCGATCAACCGCGAGGTGGTGTCCAAGTTCATCATTCCCGACATTGTCGGCGTGGTGCGGCTCGGTTCCCCCGACGACTATGGCGAACGCGTGCTGCCGCATGTGCTGAAGCGTTTTGCCCAGTCGCATCCCTCGATCGCCGTCGACGTCACCATCGACCAGAGCATCAATCTGCGGCGCCGCATGGACGACCGCGCGCTCGACATCACACTGCTCACCAATTCCTACAAGACCAGCGCGATCGGCGCTGAGGTGCTTTTGACCGAGCCGATCGTGTGGGCGGGCGCCAAGGGCGGCTGCGCGCATCTGCGCGAACCGCTGCCGGTGTCGCTGTGGGAAGAAGGCTGCGCCTGGCGGGCGGGAGCGCTCGAAGCGCTCGGGCGCGAGGGCCGCAACTACCGCATCGCCTATATGAGCGCACACACGGCCGGCCAGCGCGCCGCGATCATGGCCGACCTCGCGGTGGCGCCGCTGCCGAAGTCCTTCCTCGGCGACGACATGGTCTCGCTGGGCGCCAAGGACGGCATGCCCGAGATCGGCACCTACAATCTTGCCATGGTGGTGGCGCCTGATGCGAGCGCGCCGGTGAAGGCCGTGGCCGACCATATTCGGGCGACGTTCGAAGTGTTCCGGGAAACCGGCAAGTTCTGAACTATTCGGCCGCGGGCGCGGAGCGGGCTGCGAAAGCTGCTTTCGTCCTGCGTCGAGCGCGGGCTCGGGCTGGCGCCGGAACGCTGAGGAAATCGACGATGGAATCGCGAGCGCGGCGCGCCTCGGGCATCTCGATCAGCGGCCAGACGTGGAACATGCCTTCCTCGTAGACCAGGTCGACCTCGACACCGGCAGCACGCGCGCGTTCGGCGAAGATGAGATTATCTGGCGTCAGCATGTCGCGTGAACCGGTCAGCAGCAGCGTCTTGGGCAGCACGGACAGGTTGCCGTAGAGCGGGCTGATATGCCAGTCGGTGCGGTCGAAACCGGCGCTGTAGAGCCGCACCGCTTCCAGCCCACCCGCAATACCCAGCCACGGATCCTGCCGCTCGGCCTCGAAGACTTCGGGATTTGCAAGCGAAACGTCGAGACCGGGCGAGATCAGCACATGGCGCGACGGTGCCGGCAGCCCCTCCTCAGCGGCCATCATGGTCAGCACGACAGCCATGTTGCCGCCGGCGGAATCACCCATGAAGACGATGTCCTCGGCATCGGTCTCTTCGAGCATGCGCCGGTAGACGTCGCCAACCATGCCGAACATGTCATGGAAATTGTGCTCCGGCGCGATGGGGTAGACCGGCACGGTGATGCCGAAACCGAGACGCTCGGCCATTTCGGCGATCAGCCCCCAATGGTAGGACGTGATCTGAAAGACATAGGCGCCGCCATGCATGTAGAGGATGCGCCGGCTTTCGCCCGCCTTCGGCGCGATCTCATAGACGGGAAAGCCGTCGATCTCGGTCTCGGTGATGTCCAGCCGTGCCCTGAGCAAGGCAGGCGGATGATAGTCCTCGGTCTTACGGGCGTAGGCGATCCAGCGCTGCAGGTTCTCGGGACTGGAAAACGCCTTCTTGCGGCTGTGCCTGAGAACGAACGAAACGAGATGGCTTTTCAAACTGGGCATGCAGATACACGCGCTTCGGCAGAGCCGACTAAGAGAATTCCCCCGTTCTGCGAAGATTGTACCTCAGTTAAAAATGTCAAGGATCACGCTGGCACATCGGCGTGATCGGATGGTGCCGGTTCTTTGTTTGCGCGATTTCGGGCGGAAGGCCACGGCGAATTGTCGAGCCTAACCGCTGCGCATTTCTCCTGGCATTGGCCTAGCGCCGCTTCGACAGCAGCGTCGCGCGCAGTTTGTTGTCGCCGGCAGCCGGGGCCGCATTGCGGCCCCGGCGCTTGCCGAGCAGCTTGCATTTGTCGGCAAAGGTCATCAGCGTGGCGTGCCCAGAAGCAGCGCGTGAAGGGCTGCCTGCGGGTCGCTCGGCGGCGAGGCCGGCCAGCCGATATCCTTCTGGACATGCGCCGGCAGATCGTTGAGCGCGCGGATCGCCTTGTTCCTGGCATGAGCCTGCCTGATGGTGACACCGAAGCGGCTGAGATTTCCAAACATCGACATTTTCATCTCCCTTGAAGAGCGCGGCAGCCGAAGTTGCATGTCTTTGTCCCAAAGCCGCGAAGCGCTTTGGGCGACACCCACAATCTTCAGCCGCCGTGCGATGGCCGCTAAATGCGTCACGCATGTATCGGGTCGATTTCGCGAAAACAGCGTTTCCGTTTCGAGATCGCGTGGATTCGGAAACATTTGCATACAAATGAATTGAGCAGACCGGCGCGCCCGTTTCGATCCGAATAGCTGCCATCGGCGGTTGACAGAGGCGAGCAGCTGCATTGTTATTGTGCAATGCGGCGTGGGGCGTGTGCATCGCAACATGATGCGATCGGATCAAGGCATCGTGACGAGCATCCATAGTGTCCAATATCTGCGCGGCCTCGCCGCCTGCGCGGTGGTAGGCTTTCATGTCAGCGAGCAGTTCGGCGGTCCGTTCAACGTCGGAGCATCCGGCGTCGACGTCTTCTTCGTCATCAGCGGCTTCATCATGTGGGTGACGACGGCGGGCAGGCCGGCTGATCCTTGGCGCTTCATGGGGCGCCGGATCACCCGCATCGTGCCTCTCTACTGGATCGTCACGCTGCTGACCGCGGCCGGCATCCTGATCAAGCCGCAGTTCTTCTACGGCCATTTCTTCAGCGTCCCGAATTTCGTTGGTTCGCTGTTCTTCCTGCCGGTTCTGCAGGAGAACGCGCTGCATCCAATCGTCATACAAGGTTGGACTCTCTGCTATGAAATGATGTTCTATCTCGTTTTCGCGCTGGTTCTGTTTCTCGGGCAACGCTGGCGGTTCGGCGTCCTCGTGGGCGCCCTTGTTGCCATCGTCGCGCTGCATTTCGTGCTTCCTGCCGGATACGCACGCGCCTTCAGCGATCCTGTCGTGCTCGAATTCGCGGCCGGCGTCGTCGTGGGGCGTTTGTGGTTGCAGGGCGCCAGGCTGCCGCTCGGGGTGGGGCTGGCGATGGCTGGCGCGGGATTTCTTCTCCTTGCCGCTGGCCCGCTATTCGATGCTGATTTGCCGCGTGCCTTGCGCTGGGGACTTCCGGCCGCATTGATCGTGGCGGGCGCGGTTCTTGCCGAACGGTCGCGGCCGTTCAAGCCGGCTGCCTTGCCCACATTTCTCGGCGATGCGTCCTATTCGATTTATTTGTGGCATGTCGTGGTCGGCGTCCTGACGACTGGCGTCGTCCTGAGGACCGGCCTGCCGGCAGCGATGCAGCCGGCGACGATCCTGGTCGCCACGCTGGCGCTCTCGGCGATGCTATATCTGATCGTCGAAAAGCCATTGATCAGGCTGCTGCATCCGCAACGTCCCAAGGGCGCCGTCAAGGCAGTCAATGCCGCGGCCGCAGGGGCAGCGGAATGAACTGAAACGTTAGTCCCGACCGCGCCGTGCAGCACGCTCCTCGCGTGAACGCCGGCGTGGGGTAGCGTCACCGGCGGTGCCGTCCTCGCTCATCGCCTTGCGCGGCGGCAGCTTCACCGCGGCCGCCAGTTTCGGGAAGGGGTCGACCTTGTTCGGCAGCGCCATGGCGTAGACGAAGTGCTCCTGGAATTTCGGCTCAAGCGCCGTCTCGATCTTCTCGATCCTGCTCACCGTCTCCTCGATCTCGCGCCGGTAACCGCGATTGAGCAGCGCCATGCGCGCGCCGGCGCCGGCGGCGTTACCGACGGCCTGGACCTTGTCCAAGTCGCAATCCGGGATCAGGCCGAGCACCATGGCGTATTTCGGATCGATGAAAGAGCCGAAGGCACCGGCGAAATGGATGCGGTCGACATGGTCGGTGTGCTGCTTTTCCATCAGAAGCTTGGTGCCGGCATAGAGCGCCGCCTTGGCAAGCTGGATGGCGCGCACGTCGTTCTGGGTGATGGTGATCTTGGGCTCGCCCTCCTTCAGCACGTAGGAGAAGGTGCGGCCGTTGGGCACGATGCGCGGCGAGCGCAGGCCGAGCGATCCGTCGACGACGCCGTCTTCCGAGATGATGCCGGCGAGATACATCTCCGCCACCACTTCGATGATGCCGGAGCCGCAGATGCCGGTGACGCCGGTGGCCTGCACGCTGTCGGTGAAGCCAGGCTGATCGGACCACAGTTCCGAGCCGATGACCCGATATTTCGGTTCCAGCGTTTCGGGATCGATGCGAACGCGCTCGATGGCACCAGGCGCCGCGCGCTGACCGCCGGAGATCTCCGCGCCTTCGAAGGCCGGGCCGGTCGGGGAGGAGGCCGCCACGACGCGCGTGGAGTTGCCGAGCACGATCTCGGCGTTGGTGCCGACATCGACAATCAGCATCATCTCGTCCTGGCGGTGCGGGCCTTCCGACAGGGTGACGGCGGCCGCGTCGGCGCCGACATGGCCGGCAATGCAGGGCAGCATATAAAGGCGCGCGCCCTGGTTGAGCTTCAGGCCGATGTCGGAGGCCTTGATGCATACGGCGCCTGAGACGGCAAGCGCGAAAGGCGCGCCGCCCAACTCGGTCGGATCGATGCCGAGGAACAAATGATGCATGATCGGATTGCCGACGAAGACGGAATCCAGGATGTCGTTGCGCTGGACATTGCCTTCGGCGCAGACCTTGTCGACGAGGCCGGAGATCGCCTCGCGCACGGCGACCGTCATGCCTTCGCGGCCGTCCGGGTTCATCATCACGTAGGAGACGCGGCTCATCAGATCCTCGCCGAAGCGGATCTGCGGATTGGACGTGCCGGAGGACGCAGCAACGCGACCCGACAGCAGCGACACCAGATGCATGGCAATGGTGGTCGAGCCGATGTCGCAGGCAAGGCCGTACGCCTCGTTCTTCAGGCCGGGCCACAGCGCGATGACGCGCGCGATATCGCTGTCGGCGTCCTTGTGGATGGCGGCGGTGGCGGTCCAGTTGCCCTTGCGCAGAATGCCTTGCACCTGCGGCATGAGATAGAAGTCGAATTCGAGGTTCTTTAAACCCCAGTCCTTCATCAGGGCGATTTTCAATCGGTCGAGGTCGCCGAGGGGTTTGTGCATGTCGGGTTCTTCGATCTCGACATAGCACATGCGGATCGCCGTATCGCGGGCGATCACCCTGGTATCTGCGTCCTTGCGGATGGTCTGGGCGTTGATGACCGTGTCCTGCGGCACGTCAATGACGAGGTCGCCGAGGATCTGCGTCGAGCAGGAGAGGCGGCGCCGCTCGGGCAGGCCGCGCACGCGCTCATAGCGCTCTTCCTTGGCGCCCTTGGGCGAGATGTGGTCATTGGACGAGACGATTTTGTGCTTGGCGAAGTTGCCTTCCTGCACTTCGATCTGGCAGCGGCCGCAGGTGGCGCGGCCGCCGCAAACGCTTTCGACATAGACGCCGAGCTGGCGCGCGGCATCGAGCACCGGCGTGCCAACCGGAAAGCGGCCGCGCTTGCCGGACGGCATGAACAGCACGAGCGGATCGGTGATGTTGGGGGGAGGATTCATGCTGGCACGTGTCTCGATGGCAATCGCCGATGCCGTTTAACGGATCGTTTTACTATTGGGCGGAGAGTCCGTTGGTCCAGGGGCCAACCATGTCGGATCTGCTGCTCTCCGCCATCTTCACCGCGTTCACCATGGTGCGCGTGATCAAGGGCTCGTGGCTGCGCAATCCGCAATATCTCGCCACCGGGATCCTCGGCGCGATCGTCGGTGCGCTGCTGCTGCACGCGTTCTGGCCCGCCTATGACGATGATTTCATCGTCGGCGGCGTGACAGGCATTTTCGGATCGTGGGCGGGAATGGCGTTGTTCGACGCCATGTTGGGCGTCGCCTGAACGCAAAGCAGAGCTGTCCGGCCGCATCCACGATGCGATCGGACCAGCCTTGTTTGCGGTGCGGCTCACGATTGCGCGCTTATCCTCTGGCCATGCGGGCTTCGCGGCCGCCGCGGCGCCGGCCGCCATTGCCGTTACCTTCGCCCGGCGCATTGACGGCGGTCGGAGCCGCAACCGCTTGGCCGCCTTCGGCCGGCTTATAATCCTTGTAGGTGCGGATCCAGTTGGTGCAGTTCTCGTCGGTGCCGTTCAGCACATTGGCGCCGCGCACGGCTTCCATTTCCTGCGGACGGACCGGGTTCATGATTGCCGAGGTCATGCCGGCGCCGATCACCATCGGGATGAAAGCGGCGTTGATGCCGTGGCGGTGCGGCAGCCCGAAGGAGATGTTGGAGAGGCCGCAAGTGGTGTTGACCTTGAGCTCTTCGCGCAACCGGCGCAGCAGCGCGAACACCTGGCGTCCGGCATCGCCCAGCGCGCCGATCGGCATCACCAGCGGGTCGACGACGACGTCATGCGCCGGGATGCCGAAATCGGCGCAGCGCTCGACGATCTTCTTGGCGACGGCGAAGCGGACGTCCGGGTCCATCGAGATGCCAGTCTCGTCGTTGGAGATGGCGACGACCGGAACGTTGTATTTCTTGACCAGCGGCAGGATTGCCTCGAGCTTTTCTTCCTCGCCGGTGACGGAGTTGACCAGAGGGCGGCCCTTGGCGACCTTCAGCGCGGCTTCGATCGCGGCGCTGACCGAGCTATCGATCGACAGCGGCAGGTCGACCAGGCCCTGCACGATCTCCAGCGTCTGCACCAGAAGCGCCGGCTCGGTCGCATTGGGGTCGACCGCGGTGACGCCGGCATTGACGTCGAGCATAGTGGCGCCGCAGGCGGCCTGTTCCAGCGCATCCTTGATGACGGTCTCGAAATTGCCGGCCACCATCTCGGCAGCGAGCTTCTTGCGGCCGGTCGGGTTGATGCGTTCGCCGATCACGCAGAAGGGCTGATCGAAGCCAATTACGATTTCTCGGGTCGCCGAGGCGACGATGGTGCGGGTCATGCGATCTCTCCGTCGGGATATAAAGACTTCTTTATATCGTTATCTGATTTGGTTCAAGTGAATGCGTGCCGTCCGCGCTCTTAGGCTCTAGGTTCATGTGTGTCGTTGCCCAAACCGGTTCCCACTTTGGGCGACATACATCAATGCGCGGTCTTCACCATATCCACCTGGGTTTCGGTTATCTCGTCATGCAGCAGGTGGTCGAGCCGGTCGGCGACCAGCTGGTCGTCGCGGCGGATCTCCCGCTTCCAAGGTTGGCGGCCTTTCAGCACGCCGGATTCATCGACGATCTCGGCGACATATTCTTCCTGGCGATAGGCCATCACATGGATGCCGGCGACGCCCGGGATTTCCTTCACCTCGTTGATGATGTCGATGCAGAGCTGCTTGCCTTCCTTCTTCTGATCCTGCGCGCCCTCCAGCCGCTTGATAACCGCATCGGGGATGTGGATGCCCGGCACGTTGGAGCGGATCCATTTCGCGGTCTTGGCGGAGGCGAGCGGGCCGACACCGCAGAGCAGGAAGAGCTTTTCGGTGTGGCCGAGGTCGCGCGCCTTCTGCATGAAGGCTTTGAACATCGGCACGTCGAAGCAGTACTGGGTCTGGGCAAACTGCGCGCCGGCGGCGATCTTCTTGCCGAGATGGATCGGGCGGAAGTCGTAGGGCGGCGCGAAGGGATTGACCGCGCAGCCGAGGAAAACCTGCGGTGGCGTCGTCAGCTTGCGGCCGGACAGGAACTTGCCGTTGTCGCGCATGATGCGGATGGTTTCGAGCAGCGACATGGAATCGAGGTCGAATACCGGCTTGGCGCCGGGCTGATCGCCGGCCTGCACGCCGTCGCCGGTGAGGCAGAGCATATTGGCGACGCCCATCGCGGCGCCGCCCAGCACGTCGCCCTGGATGGCGATGCGGTTCTTGTCGCGGCAGGCGATCTGCATGATCGGCGCGTAGCCCATGCGGGTGAGCAGCGCGCAGATGCCGACCGAGGACATGTGGCAGTTGGCGCCCGAGGCATCGACCGCGTTGATGGCGTCGACCCAGCCGTCGAAGATCTTGGCGCGGTTGTAGACGTCTTCGGGATCGGCGCTGTCGGGCGGATTGAGCTCGGTCGTTACAGCAAACTCGCCGCGGCGCAGCACGCGCTCCAGCCGGCCGCGCGACGTGTGGCCGGGCAGGGGCTCGAGCGGCAGGTGGATGCCGGCCGGGTTCTCGTCGATCTGGCGGATGGTCATGCCGAAGCTCCGGGATTCTTGGCCGCTTCGCGCGCGGCGGCGGCCTGCGCGGTCACGCGGAGCCAGGCCGAGGTTTCGCGCAGCGACTGATCGACCGGCTTCTGCACGGTGAGGATCTTGTCGCCGTGGACCATGTTGCGCGAGCCTTCCCAGGCCTTGACCCAGACGCAGGGCATGTCCGGCTCGACTTCGCAATTGCCGTTGGCGCGCACGCCGCCGCAAGGACCGTTGCGCAGTTGCTTGGGGCAGTTCATCGGGCACGACATGCCGGTGGAGGAGAGCACGCATTGGCCGCACATGCGGCAGTCGAACATGAAGCCCTTGACCCGCTTCTCGACGAATTTCACCGGGGCTTCGACGCGGCCGTAGCCGATGCCTTTCCACAGAGGGTGCAAGAGGAGGAAGACGTCGGCGAACCTGCTGTAAAACCACTCGAGCAAGCGCGAGTGCCGGACCGACCAAAGCCGTACGGCAAAAGTGCGCTGGACACGGCGCTGCGGCGACACGTCGGCCGGTTTGTAGTCGGATTTCGGCGCTGCCTTCTTGACCAAGGTGGCCTGGGTGACCGCCGGCTGTTGCTCAGACATTTTCTTTCCCGCCAGCCTTGACCAGAGCGACCAGCCGCTCTCGGTCATATTTCGCGTCGAGTTCCTGATAGGCTTTCTCAACCTCGGCCTCGATGTCGTCGCCGACCGGAACCGGGTCGGCCTTGCGCCATTCCGCCAGATAGTCGTCGGTGCCGCCAGCGCCGGTGCGCATGGCGCACATGTCTATCGCCTCAGTGAAGCGCAGCGGCAATTCGCGCTTGGCGTTCTGCCGGCCCTTCTTGACGATGACCTGGGCTGGGATGTCGCGCCAGTAGACGACGATCAGATCGGCCATGAATTCTCAACTCCTCGAAGTCATGGAGCATTGCCGCATGCGTGGTTGAGCCGCTTGTTATGGGACGACGCGCGCGCCTTCAAAAGCGACGCTGGCGATGGCGCAAAGCGAATGCTGAAATCCGTTGCGACTGATCACCAGACGCGCTTGGTCAGGCCGGTCCAGAGATAGAACCAGATCGTCGGGTGATACCATTGCTTCGATGGCAGGCCCGTATCGATCGTTTCCAGTCTGCCGGCCAGCGCATTGCCGACCGCCTCGACGCAGATATCGCGCGAAAAGGCTGCCTGCCGCAGCGCGTAGCTGGCGATCGTATCGCCGGTCTTGGGCCTGCCGCGCGCCTGCTTCAGCACGCCGCCGGTGTCGACGCCGGCATCGACCAGGTGAACGGTGGTGCCGAAATTCCCTTGATCGCCGAAGGCCAGCGCCCAGTAGCCGCCATTCATGCCGCGATATTTCGGAGCGATGCCGGCATGGTAGTTGAGCACTGGGCAAGGCATTCTTGCCAGCGTTTCCTTCGACAACAGCCTGCAGCCGGCAAGCAGCACCACGCCCGGATTGATCCTGGCGACCGCCTCGAGGCATTCGGGCCCGTTGGCGGATGGCACATGGATGATCACCTGACCTTGCCGCGGTTCAGTGTCGAGCTTCTCCTCGGCGATCAGCCTCTCGGCATGACCGGCGAGGAACCGCTTGCCGAGCCTGGTCAGCACCATCGTGCCGAGCTGGCCTATGGCCGAGATCCAGCCCTGACGTCGCGCACGGCGGATGAGCAGGCGCTTTTTGGATTCGGCGGATTCGAGGATGACGCTGACGGGACCGACACGGTCGGCAAGCGCATTGATGATGGCCCAGATATGCGGGCCACCTTCGGTGACGACCACGATCGGTCGCGTATTCGAGTCCGACGCTGCCACGGCACCCACCCGCTTGAAATCGCGCGCATGCTATGCGGAGCAGGTTAATCCTTGGTGTGACGGCGCCGTTTCAACGAGGCAGCAGAGGACGGGCTCAGCGCTTGAATTCCATGATGTCGAGTTTCGATTCGTAATAGGGCGCCGGGAATTCGATCCGCCACTCGGTGGCGCTGTTGCGGAAGGCGTAGCCGACCTGGTCGCTTTCGAGACCGCTGCCATAGGGCTTGGCCTTGTCATCATTGACCGAGAACGAGCCGAGATAGATGGAGCGTTTCTCGCCGTCGTCGAAGAAGCGGCCGGTTGTGCGCTGCGAGCCGCTGATCTTGGCGAGGCGCCAACCGGAGCCGTCGTCGGTCACCTTGCACTTGAACCAGCCATAGATGATGAGCGGGCTCAGGCCGCCCGCCTTGATGGTGCGGCACTTCCAGTTGCCGGTGAGATCCTTGTCGGAGAAGGCGACAAGAGGTCTGGCGAGCAGTTCGTCCAACTGCTTGACCTCGGACGGATCGCCGGCTTTTGCCGCCTCGAGAGCCGCCTTGCGCGTCTCGCCATATCTATCCAGTCGCGTCTTGTCGGCGGCGGTGATCAGCTTCTGCACTTCGCCGTCGGCAAGGGACGGCAAAGTGAGGGCTACGACACCGAGGGCGGCAAGGAACAGGCGAGCCATCATGAACGTGTTTCCTCAAATCAATAGCTGGAACAAAGTTCTTTCTATCGCTGACGCACAACTTACCGGTTCGCGCTCACCTGTCATCCGTGCTTTACAGCGTGAGCCAGAGCCGGATGATTTCAGGTCGGGTCGACCTGAAATCTGAATCCGGCTCCAAATCAAAGAGATAGAGCATGATGTCGTCCGAAAACCGCTCCACACTTTTCGGCATCATGCTCTAGAAAATGGCGGTTGATCGATGCGAATCTTGCTCACGGGATCGTCCGGCTGGTTGGGCAGCGCGCTTCAGCCAAGGCTCGAAGCGCTCGACCATGAGGTGGTCGGTCTCGATCCGGTTGCCTCGGCGCGCACGCAGGTCGTCGGCTCGATCGCGGATCGCGATCTTGTCCTGAAGACCGTCCGCGAGAACAGCATCGAGGCCATTATTCACAGTGGGGCGCTGCACAAGCCGAATATCGAGCATCATGAGAACACGGCCTTTATCGCCACGAATGTGCAAGGCACGCTCAATCTGCTCGATGCTGCCGTGGCCTGCGGCGTGCAACGCTTCGTCTTCACCTCGACGACGTCGCTTATGATCTCGCAGGCAATCCGCGCAGGGTTCCAGGGCGGCGCGCGCAAGGCCGCCTGGCTGACGGAAGAGATGTCGCCTGAGCCGCGCAACATCTATGGCGTGACGAAACTCTCGGCCGAGCATCTCTGTCGCCTCTACCATATCGAGCATGGACTGCCGGTGGTGGTGCTGCGCACGGCGCGCTTCTTTCCCGAGGCGGACGACATGGCGCATGCCATCGAGCAGTCCGATGCCAACACCAAGGCCAACGAGTTGCTGTTCCGGCGACTGACGGTGGAGGATGCGGCGGAAGCCCATGTGGCGGCCCTGGAGAAGGCGCCGAGCCTTGGCTTCGACATCTTCATCATCTCGGCGCCGACGCCGTTCCGGCCGCAGGATTGCGCCGAACTGATCGCCGACGCGCCGTCCGTCGTCGCGCGCTATTTCCCGGATTATTCGAGGCTCTATGCGAGGAAGGGCTGGACGATGTTTTCCTCGATCGACCGCGTCTACGATCCGTCGCGGGCGAGAGAGCGGCTGGGCTTCGTCTGCAGGACCAGCTTCGCCGATGTGCTTGCAGCGCTGGAAGAGGCGTGACGGCTAGGCGTCTCGGGCAGCGCCCTGTGCCGTCCGCGCCAGCTCGCCGGTCAGGTCGCCATAGCCGGTCGAGCGGCGCTCATAGGCAAGGCCGAGCATGGCGGCGGCTTTCTCGGCGACCTTGTCGAGCTCCGGATCCTCGGTCTGGGCGAGATAGATCAGCTTCTCGTAATTGCCGAAATAATCCTTGATCAGCTCGGGATGCCGGTCGAGGCCGAGCGGCTTGATGAAGAAGGCCTCGAACTGGCGGCAGAGGAAATCAGTCATGTAGAACGACATCATGTCGTCGTCGGCGACCTTCGCGTAGGCGTCCATGCCTTGGTAGAAGGCAAAGCAGTGCGGCCCCGCCATGCGCTCGACGCCGTGCTTCTCGATGACGCGATCGAGCAGGCCGCCGGTGCCGCAATCGGCATAGCCGACGAAGATGTGCCGGTAGCCTTCCGCCTTGGCTTTCTCGATCGCCTTGTCCATCGCCGGCGCGATGCGGTCCGGATAGAAATGGAACTCGGCCGGCAGGCAGGTCAGATCGAGATGGTCGAGCTTTAGCTGTTGCTTGACGGCCAAAACTTCGCGCGCAATCATCCCGCAGGCGATGACGAGCAGCCTGTCTGTTTGATTCGGTTCCGTTTTTTGCGTCTTGACCAAATCGGGCCGGCTTTCGCTGCGGGGCTTAATATCTGTCGAGGGAGACACCGTCCATGAAACTGCTACGCATCGCGCCGATCGCCATCCTGGCCTGCGCGCTTGCACTCACGGCCTGCGCCAACACCATCCGGGGCGTCGGCAAGGACGTCAAATCGACGGCAAGGGCGGTCAAAGACACCGTCAACTGATCGGCAGCCTCGCCTATCATCTGGGTACAAAAAAGCCGCGCTGCAAGGCGCGGCTTTTCTTGTTGATCCATCCTGATGCCTTGGGTCAGGCGGAAGCGCGAACGTTGTGCTTGCGCTTCATGTAATCCTTGGCGGTCTCCACCGCCACAGCGGCGTCGCGGCAATAGGCGTCGGCGCCGACGGCCTTGCCGAATTCCTCGTTGAGCGGCGCGCCGCCGACCAGCACGACATAGTCGTCGCGGATGCCCTTTTCCTTCATCGTGTCGATCACGACCTTCATATAGGGCATGGTGGTGGTGAGCAGCGCCGACATGCCGATGATGTCGGGCTGGTGCTGCTCGATGGCGTCCAGGTATTTCTCGACGGCGTTGTTGATGCCGAGGTCGATGACGTCGAAGCCGGCGCCTTCCATCATCATGCCGACCAGGTTCTTGCCGATGTCGTGGATGTCGCCCTTGACGGTGCCGATCACCATCTTGCCCTGCTTCGGCGCGCCGGTGGCGGCGAGCAAGGGGCGCAGGATGGCCATGCCGGCCTTCATCGCGTTGGCGGAGAGCAGCACTTCCGGCACGAACAGGATGCCGTCGCGAAAATCCTCGCCGACGATGCGCATGCCTTCGACCAACGCCTCGGTCAGCACCTTGTAAGGCGCCCAGCCGCGCTCGAGAAGGATGTTGGTGCCTTCCTCGATCTCTTCCTTCAGGCCGTCATACAGGTCGTCGTGCATCTGCTGCACGAGCTCGTCGTCGGAAAGCTCGGAAAGGATGATCTCGTCGTCGGACATTTTCTCGGGCTCCTTGCTGCTCGGGATGACTGCGGCAGCCTAAAAATCGATGCGCCAATACCTAACCCGCGAGGGCAAGCTAGCCATAGCTGATTTGCGACTTCCCGCAAAAGGAAAGCGACTGGAAAGTTGGCGCTTTTCTTGTCGATTTTGCGACAGGCGTTGGCGCTGGCGGGCCGTTTCCAATAGGGTGCATGGTTACGATCCGGCGAGAAGCGGCGGTTACGGGCCGCGAGCCAATCCAGACCAGGTTTTATAGGAAGCACGATCATGAGCGAGAACGCGGCAGTCGACCAGGAAGCGTCAAACGCAAGGCGTGGGCGCGGCGCCAGCGGCGGCGCGGCGGCCCGGCGCGCGGCGCGCTCGGGCGGCGGTCCGGGCACACAGCTCACCTATATCAAGCGCAAGATCAACGTCTACGAGGTCCTCAACGAGGAGGGCCTGGCGCTGATCGAGAAGAACACCGACACGGTGCTGGAAGAAATCGGCATCATTTTCCGCGACGACGCCGAGGCGCTGGCGCTGTGGAAAGAGGCAGGCGCCGACGTCAAGGGCGAGCGCGTGCACTTTCCCAAGGGCCTTTGCCGCTCGCTGTTGAAGACCGCGCCTTCGATCTACACCCAGCATGCGCGCAACCCGGAGCGCTCGGTGCAGATCGGCGGCAACGCGACCGTGTTCGCGCCGGTCTACGGCCCGCCCTTCGTGCGCGACCTCGACGGCAACCGCCGCTACGCGACGATCGAGGATTTCCAGAATTTCGTGAAGCTCGCCTATATGGCGCCCTCGATCCACCATTCGGGCGGCACGGTGTGCGAGCCGGTGGACGTGCCGGTCAACAAGCGCCACCTCGACATGATCTACTCGCATATCCGGTATTCGGATAAACCGTTCATGGGCTCGGTGACGGCGCCGGAACGGGCCGAGGACACGGTGGCGATGGCCAAGCTCGTGTTCGGCGACGACTTCGTCGAGAACAACACGGTGCTGACCAGCCTGATCAACGCCAACTCGCCGATGGTGTTCGACGAGACCATGCTGGGCGCGCTGAAAGTCTATTCGCGCCACAACCAGGCCTGCATCGTCACGCCGTTCATCCTGGCCGGCGCGATGAGCCCGGTGACCGTTGCCGGCACGCTGACGCAGGTGCTGGCCGAAGTGCTCGCCGGCGCTTCGTTCACCCAGCTGATCAGGCCTGGCGCGCCGGTGCTGTTCGGCACCTTCGCCTCGTCGATCTCGATGCAGTCCGGCGCGCCGACCTTCGGCACGCCGGAGCCGTCGCTGGTTTCCTACGGCGCCGCACAGCTCGCGCGCCGGCTCGGCCTGCCGTTCCGCACCGGCGGCTCGCTCTGCGCCTCGAAGGTCCCGGACGCGCAGGCAGCCTATGAGAGCGCCAACACGCTCAACTCGACGATCCTTGCCGGCACCAATTTCGTCCTGCATTCGGCTGGCTGGCTCGAGGGCGGTCTCGCGTCCTGCTACGAAAAATTCATGATGGATATCGACCAGCTCGGCATGCAGCAGAAGTTTGCCGAAGGTGTCGACCTGTCGGAAAACGGCCAGGCGATGGACGCCATCCGCCAGGTCGGTCCGGGCAGCCACTATCTCGGCTGCGACCACACGCAGGCGAATTTCCAGACGGCCTTCTACCGTTCCAGCATCGCCGACAACAATTCCTACGAGCAGTGGCTGGCCGAAGGCGAGAAGACCGCCCCGCAGCGCGCCAACGAGCTCGCACGCCGCTGGCTGGAAAGCTACGAGGCGCCGCATCTCGATCCGGCCATCGACGAGGCGCTGAAGGACTTCATCGCCAGGAAGAAGGGCTCGATGGCCGACGCCTTCACGTGAAAGGAGCCCGAGTCAGGCCGGGCTAAAGTGGCCGACATCATCCACAAGGAAGTCTGGCGGAGCGCGTTCTCCGACCCGGACCGGAAGGGATGACTTTTTTCCGCGGCACGGTCGAGGAGATTGCGGCCGCACTCGCGGCCAACGGCCCGATTCTCCGCGGCGGTTTCAGCTTCGGTGACGATGAGGTGGCGCCAGCCGGGCCTTCCGGCGCGCCGGCCAAATCCGTGCTGCTTGTCGGACAGGCGGGCGCGGCGCCCTGGCCGCATTTCCAGCGCTGGCGGGAACGACAGGCGAGGGACATCGCCAACCCACTCGACAGTTGGTCGCGCGAGGTGATCGGCGCGGTGGCGAAAGAATTCGGCGCCCGCGCGGTGTCGCCATCCGATCGGCCCTACCTGCCGTTCCAGCAGTGGGCGATGCGGGCCGAAGGGCTGAAGCCGTCGCCGCTCGGCATCCTCATGCATCCGACCTATGGACTTTGGCATGCCTATCGCGCCGCATTGCTGTTCGAGGACGAGATTTCTCTTCCAGAAGCTCATCAGCCGATTCACCTTTGCGACGCATGCGTCGAAAAACCCTGCCTGAAATGCTGTCCGGTCGGCGCATATTCGGTGGATGGCTTTGCGCACGGGGCGTGCCTGGTGCATGTGCGTGGCACGGATGGTGCGCCCTGCCGCGCCGGCGGCTGCCTCGACCGCAACGCCTGTCCTTACGGCGCTGAGTATCGCTATCCGGCCGATGTCCAGGCTTTCCATATGGCGGCGTTCGCCGGACTGTAGGCATTCTTCCGAACCGCACGGAAACTTGACCGCGATCGAGAGGTTGCGGCTTGCCCTGCCGGGCGGTGCGGATATCTATCGCCTGGCAACCGGCGGAGCGCGCAATGACGAAGCAGGACATCAAGATCAAGACCCTGGACGGCACGGCGAAGGCACGGCTGTTTCGTCCAGCCGCGCCGGCCAAGGCTGGCGTCATCCTCTATATGGATATTTTCGGTCCGCGCCCGGCGCTCGACCAGATGGCCGAGCGCCTCGCGGAGCATGGCTATGCCGTGCTGGTGCCCGATCTCTTCTACCGCTATGCGCCATATGGCCCGTTCGATCCCAAAACCGCCTTTGCCGAGGAAAAGACCAAGGCCCTGCTGTTGATGCTGAGCGGCGGCACGACGCAGGGCATGACCATCCGCGACGGCAGCGCCTTCCTCGATGCTCTGGCCGCCGAGGGGATCGCTGGACCGATTGGCGTCGTCGGCTACTGTATGGGCGGCGCGCGGGCGCTGAACGCGGCGGCGAGCTATCCCGACCGTATCGCCGCCGCGGCGAGCTTCCATGGCGGCAATCTCGCCAGCGACGCGGCCGACAGCCCGCACCGCAAGGCGGCTTCGATCCAGGCGCGCGTCTATGTCGGCGTCGCCGGCGTCGACCGCAGCTTCCCGCCGGAGCAGTCGGCGCGGCTGGCAGAGGCGCTCAGGGTGGCAGAGGTTGACCACGTCATCGAAAACTATGTCGGCGTCGATCACGGCTGGTGCGTCAAGGACCACAGCGTCTATGACGAGGCGGGCGCTGAGAGGCATTGGAAGCGGCTGACGACGTTTTTCAAAGAGACGCTGGGCTGAGTTATCATCGCGGGCGGTGGCGCCGCCCCTCATCCGCCCTTCGGGCACCTTCTCCCCGTAGAACGGGGAGAAGGAAAGGGGTGTTGCAAAAAAATCTTTCCATCGCCCCAAGGTTTGGTCATTAGCCTTCGTCCAACAGGCAAATGATGGCGATGATGCTGGACGACGGCGAAGCCTCCGATGCCGAACTGATCGGGCGGGCGAGGGGCGGAGACAGGGGTGCTTTCGGCAGATTGCTCGAAAGGCACTACGGCTTCGTCTATCGCGCCGCCTATCGCTGGTGCGGCCGCAAGGCCGACGCCGAGGACATCGCCCAGGACGTCTGCGTGCGGCTCGGCCGCGCGATCCGCGATTATCAGGGCAGCGGCGCCTTTACGACATGGCTCTATGCCATGACGCTGAACGCTTCGCGCGACATGATGCGCAAGCGCGCCCGCGACACCGCCAAGACCGATGCCTACGGCGCCTATGCGCTGATCGCGGGCGAAGCGTCGGCGGAGATCGACGATCCGGCCGAGGCGCTGTGGGCGGCGGTGCGGATGCTGCCCGACAAGCAACGCGACGCGGTGCTGCTGGTCTATGGCGAAGGTCTCAACCACGCGGCGGCGGCCGAGATCATGGCGATCTCGGAGACGACGGTGTCCTGGCACATCCATGAAGCGAAGAAACGGCTGAAGCTGCTGATGCGCTCAGCCGGGGAAGTGTGACCATGGTCGACGACAACGAACTCGAAAGGCTGCGCGATATCGCGGTACCGGCGCCGGACGGCGAGGCGAAGGCGCGCGCGTTCGCCGCCGCGATGCAGGCTTTCGACCTCGACGAAAAAATCTCGCCTGTTCGCCAAGGAACGTTCGCAGGCCTTCGTCTCACGGAGCGAGCAAGAATGCTCTGGAGAGACATCATGCAACGGAAACTCATCGCCACGCCGGCCATCACCGCGCTGGTCGCGCTGCCTATCGCCGGCTATGCCGCTTTCGAGATGCTGAAGGACCACCCGCCCGTCGTCGGCGGCAACGGCACGGTCACCGAGACCTTGGCCGACAAGCCGGCGGCGCAGAAGCCTGGGCCGGAACAGCCCGCGATCAACGAGCCGCTGTCAGCGGCGCCGGCCAAGCAGAAGAAGACAGACGCCGACGCCGAGACTCGGGCCAATTCACAAACGGTGCCGGCAACGCCGCCCAAGCCGGCGGCCGAGGTCGACAGCCTGCTCAAGCAGGAGGCGGCGCCGGAGAACAAGCGCGCCCTGCAGCCTGCGCCGGCGGGGAGCGGCCAGCTCGCGGCCGGCGGCAAGGACGGGTCGTCAAACAGAGTGATCATGTCGATGACACCGCCTAGCGTCGATGAGGCTGAGCGGGCCGACAAGGCGCCGGCAGGCGGCGCGGCCGCCGTTCCGGCGTCTCCGCCCGCCGTCGCCGATTCCAAGCTGATGGTGCAGCCCGCGCCCATGCCGGTCGACCAACTGCAGCCGCAGGAGGAAAACCGCGATCGCGTCGAGAATGTCAAAACCAATCCGGTGCATGAAACAGCCCAGGATCCGGTCTCGACTTTCTCGATCGACGTCGATACCGCCTCCTATTCTTTCGTGCGTCGCTCGCTCAAGGAAGGCAGTCTGCCCGACCCGGACACGGTCCGCATCGAGGAGATGATCAACTACTTCCCCTATGAGTGGAAGGGTCCGGAATCGGCTTCAACGCCGTTCAACTCGACCGTCACCGTCATGCCGACGCCGTGGAACGAGCACACCAAGCTCATGCATGTCGCGATCAAGGGTTTCGACGTTAAGCCGGCCGAGCAGCCGAAGGCCAATCTGGTCTTCCTGATCGACGTCTCGGGCTCGATGGACGAGCCCGACAAGCTGCCGCTGCTGAAATCCGCCTTCCGCTTGTTGGTGAGCAAACTGAAGCCAGACGACACCGTCTCGATCGTCACCTATGCCGGCAATGCCGGCACGGTGCTGATGCCGACCAAGGGGGCGGAAAAGCAGAAGATCCTTGCGGCAATCGACAATCTGGCGCCCGGCGGCTCGACGGCCGGCGAAGAAGGCATCCGCGAGGCCTACAAGCTTGCGCAGCAATCCTTCGTCAAGGACGGCGTCAACCGTGTGATGCTTGCCACCGACGGCGACTTCAATGTCGGCCAGACCAGTGACGACGACCTCAAGCGGCTGATCGAGAAGGAGCGGAAGACGGGCGTGTTCCTCTCGGTGTTCGGCTTCGGCCGCGGCAATCTGAACGACCAGATGATGCAGACCATCGCGCAGAATGGCAACGGCACGGCGGCCTATATCGACACGCTGGCCGAAGCCGAGAAGGTGCTGGTCGAGGATGCCTCCTCGACGCTGTTCACCATCGCCAAGGACGTCAAGATTCAGGTCGAGTTCAACCCAGCCACGGTCTCCGAATACCGTCTCGTCGGTTATGAGACCCGCGCCCTGAAGCGCGAGGATTTCAACAATGACCGCGTCGATGCCGGCGATATCGGCTCGGGCCATTCGGTGACCGCGGTCTATGAGATCACGCCTAAAGGCAGCGGCGGCGAGCAGGTCGATCCGCTGCGCTACGGCCAGGCCAAGGTCGACAATGGCGGCGTCGCCAATGCGGGCGAATATGCCTTCGTCAAGATCCGCTACAAGCTGCCGGACGAGAACGTCTCGAAGCTCATCACCACGCCGGTGACCGCCGCCAATGAGGTCTCGTCCTTCGATGCGGCCGGCGCCGACCAACGTTTTTCGGTTGCCGTCGCGGCCTTCGGGCAGAAGCTGCGCGACGAGGATCAGACCGCGAATTTCAGCTATGACCGCATCGCAGAGATCGCCAATGCCGCGCGCGGCGCCGATCCATTCGGCTATCGGGCGGAGTTCCTGTCGCTGGTGCGGCTGGCCTCATCGCTGGACGGCAACAAGTAGGCCATTGCGGATTGAAGGAAAGGCCGGCGGGACAGATCCTGCCGGCCTTTTTTCGATCGTTAAATTGCACGGCTTTTCCGGAACTTCGCCGCAACGAGCTTCTGTTAGTCGGTGCTGACGAGGGTTTGAGGGATCAGCAGTGCATATCACGACAATGGGGAACGTGAACTCGACGGCGGCCAATGCCCCGGTGCGCGGACCGTCCGCTGCTTCAGCGGAAGCCGCGCGAATCAGGAACGATGTCGACGCGGCGCGCAACACAGCGCTTTCGGCCCTCAACAACGACCGTTTTCGCTCGATGCTCGAGCAGATCAGCGACCCCGGCGCATCGGGCGCCCTGATGACGATGGGCGCCGACAACCGGGGCAGTGCCGGCACCGATCTCAATACCGCGCTGTCGCGCTACGCTGAAAACAGCAAGTAGAAAACGTATCAGGCGCGGCTGCGCCGGCGCTCGCGGCGGGCTTCGCTGGTCTCGGCGGTGTTTGCCGTCGCCGCCTTGTTGCGCATCGGGCCGATGCGCTCGACGATCGTCTCGACGGTCGGGCGGGTCGACTTGGTGTGCGCGTCCAGCGCCTTGCGCATGGCAGCAAGGTGCGCGAACGAGGTGCCGCAGCAGCCGCCGACAATCTTGGCGCCTGCATCGACCGCCAGCCGCACATAATCGGACATCAGCTCCGGCGTGCCGGAATAATGGATATCTGCGCCGCGGAACTCCGGAATGCCGCAATTGCCCTTGACGATCACGGTCGCGTCCGGCTTCGCCTCGGTCATGTCGAGCAGTGAAGCCAGGATATCGGAAGCGCCGACGCCGCAATTGGCGCCGACGCCGAGAGGGGCCTGCGACAGGCCATCGGCGACGGCGTGGATATCCTTCGGCAGCAGGCCCATCATGGTGCGGCCGGCCGTGTCGAAGGAACCGGTGTAGGTATAGGGCAGGCCGACCCGGATGGCGGCCTCAGCCGCGGCACGGATCTCGTCCGGCGCCGACATGGTCTCGATCCAGGCGACTTCGGCGCCGCCGGCCTTCAAGCCCTCGATCTGTTCGGCGAAGGCCTCGACCGCCTCGTCATAGGTCATGGCGCCGAGCGGCACCAGCAATTCGCCGGTCGGGCCGACGGAGCCGGCGACGATCACCTTGCGGCCGGCCTTGTCGGCGACAGAGCGGGCAATCTCGGCGGCGCGCTTGTTCAGCTCGTGGACGCGATCCTGCGCATGATGCAGCTTCAGCCTGTGGCGAGTGCCGCCGAAGGAGTTGGTGAGAATGATATCGGCGCCGGCGTCGACAAAGTTCTGATGCAGCCTGGCGATGGTCTCGGGCGCCGCCTCATTGAGCAGCTCAGGCGCTTCCCCGGCCTCCAGACCCATCGCGAACAGATTGGTGCCGGTGGCGCCATCGGCCAAAAGCACGCCTTTTTCGGCAAGCAGTGCGTCAATAGGGTTGGTCGCGGTCATGGCCCTGAATTTCCTGCCTGGAATGGCTTTCGCGTTCAAATTCAAATAACGATATAAAGAAGTCTTTATGTCCAGTCAACGAATTTGCGGCCGAGAAAGGCCACGGGTTTCGCTGGAACGATCAGGGGCAGCCAAGATGATATCGATGCGCGCGATCAGGCAGAGCCTGACGGGAAGGACATTGCGGCCAGCCTTTGCGCAAAGCTCGCGGCCTCGTGCGCGTTGATGTCGGCGGCCCGGATCAGGTTGTCGAAATGGCTGGTGAGCGTGCGGATCGGCTGAGTGGCGCTCAGCACGATATACATGTCGCCGACATAGATCGCGGCGCGATAGGGGCCAAAGATCGTATAGGGGATCGAATAGCGAATGCGGCCGTCATAGAGGAACAGGCGAAAGGTCGGATAAAGGTCGTCAAGCAGCGCCGCCATGTGCAGCAATTGCTTGCGCCGTTCGGCCTCGGGGAAACGATCCCAGACACCGAGGCCGCGCGCGAAGATCTCCAGCGTGTGGCGCGGCATGCAGACTTCCATGTCGGTCTCCGGCCGACGGTTGTAGTCGATGCGATATTGCGTTTCGCCTGCCTGCGCCTCACGGCTCTTGTTGGCAATGCCGGCCTCATATTCCACCAGTGCCTCGGTCCGCAGAAGGTCGGGAATGCCCGCGGGCACATAGCGGATCTTGGTGCCGGCCGCCTCGGCATGCCATTTGGCCAAAAGCGTGCGGTCGAAGCCGTCGGGCGCCTCTTCGATCTCCAGGCTTTCTCTGATTTCGCCGGTGACCCCTTCGTCCTGGCTCAGGCCCAGCAGCCAGTCGAGCGATACCTTGAACTCGGCGGCGATGTTGAGGAGGGTCTCGGCGCGCGGCAGGCGGGTCGAGGCGCCGGAGAGGAGCTGCGACAGCGCCGAACGGTCGATGCCGACCGCCGTCGCGAAGGCCGACTGGTTCAGGTCGGACCGTGTCAAGAGCAATTTCAGGCGCTCCCGAAAGGTCGTCGACAGATCGCGCTTGTCCATCACGCTGCTTCCGTGCCGGAGAGGAAAAATTTGCGCCGGAGCCGTTCTGAACGTGGCTCAGGCGGAAATGAATCCCGATGTCTGTTTACAATGTATAACATATGCCGCTAAAAATGCGCATTCGCAACGGTTTGTGCGCATTGTCGCGTTGATGTAACGGCAGGCTACTGACACAATGTTGTCAGGAATCGAGTTGGTTCCGGCGACTGGGGGGCAGTGGTCGAGAGCATGGCAAGCGTGAATACCGGCACGAAAAAGAGACCTAGCAGCACACCGGCTGTCGAATGGCCGACAGTCTTCCTCACACTCTTCTGCTACGGCGCATGGCTCGCCACCGGTTTCCTTGTCTGGCCATCCTATCCGCTTCTGGCGCTTGCCGTCCTGCCCTTTATCCTGGCTCTGCAATCGTCGATCATGCACGAAGTGCTGCACGGTCATCCGACCCGCAACGCCAGGATCAATGAAGCCTTCGTCTTCCTGCCCATCGGCATGGTCTGGCCATTCCGCCGCTTCAAGACCATCCACCTTCGCCATCATGCAGACGAGCGCCTGACCGATCCGCTCGACGATCCGGAGAGCTACTATCAGGCGCTCTGGATGCATGAGGGCCTGCCGCCGACAATGAAGCTTCTGCTCAAGATCAACAACACCATGGTTGGCCGCCTCGTCCTCGGTCCGTGGTTGTCCTCGGTCGGTTTCTTCATCGACGATGCCAAGCAGATCCTTGCCGGCGACAAAGCGATCCGCAAGGCCTGGCTGCTGCATGCCGTCGGCCTCGCGATTGTGGCGCCGATCGTCACGTTCGGTTTCGGCATCCCGCTGTGGCTCTATATCCTGGTGCCGGTGTGGCTCGGCCAGTCGCTGATCTCGATCCGCACCTATGCCGAGCACCAGTGGTCGGAGCATCCGGAGGGGCGAACGGTGATCGTCGAGCGCTCGCCGCTCTCTTTCCTGTTCCTGAACAACAATCTGCATTTCGTTCATCACAAGAGCCCGACCATTGCCTGGTACCGGCTGCCGAAGCTCTTTCGCGAGCGCCGCGAGGAATGGCTGCGGATGAACAACGGTTATGCCTATCCGAACTATTTTGCGATGCTGAAAGCCCATGCCTTCAGGGCCAAGGAGCCGATCGTTCATCCGGTGCTGCGGCGCACGCCGGAACCGGGCCGCGCCTTCAAGCCGCGCGTCAGGGCGCGCAATGTCAGCGGACTTGGCACGGCGCCGGTTCCCGCCGAGCCGCCGAAGGAGTAATTTCGACTTTCCGCGAAGCTTTTTCCGCGGCGGAACGCAGGCGCCGAAGGCCGCTTGCCTTTGAAAGCTATTCGACATGAGCAAGTTCGTTGCGGCCCTGCCTATGTATGATTGGTCCGAAGCGCGGGGCGAGGTCGACGCGCAATGGGCGCGGCTCCGCGATGCTTTCCGGCAAAGGGGCATCGATGCGCCGGAGGCGGTCGTGCGCAGCAATCGCGAGCTGCCACGGGTTCCCGGCGGCATACTCGACGGCGCCGGCAAGCCGATCGCGCCCGACCCGGCGACGCTGCCCCCGGAAGAGTTGGACTTTCACCAGCTCTGGCTGAGCCCGGCGCTGCTCTTCGGGCAAACCTGCTGGGGGCCGATGGAACTCGGTCTTGCGCGGCATGTGCAGGTGGTTGCGCAGCCGAGCTACGATGCGTTCGAGGGCGGGCAGGGAGAGCTCTATTCCAGCGCGCTGGTGATGCCGGCGGATGGCGGACCGGGGATTGCCTCGCCCGCGGACGGCAAGGCCCTCATCCCGATCGACCTTCTCCGCGGCAGGCGCTTCACCTTCAACAATCCGGATTCGATGTCCGGGCTGATCGGCCTGCAGCGCGACCTGGAGGCGATGGGCGAAAGCCTGGACATCTTCGCCTCGCGCGGCGAAAGCGGCGGCCACCGGTCGTCGATTGTGGCCGTCGCGGAAGGCAGGGCCGAGGTCGCGGCCATCGACTGCGAAAGCTGGGCGCTGGCGCAACGTTTCGAGCCGGCGGCGAGAGGCGTGAAGGTGGTCGGCTGGACGGCGCGGCGCAAGGGCCTGCCCTATATCACCGCCCGAACGACGCCGGAAAAAATCGTTGCCGCGATGCGCGACGCCGTCGCGGCTGTCGAAAGCGGATCAGAGCAGCCGCTCGTCCAGCTTGTAGGCTGAAAGCTTCTCGTTGCCGGTTTCGGTGATCAGGATCTGCTCCTCGATCTTGACGCCTTCGCGCCCGCCAAGCCTGCCGATATAGCTTTCGACGCAAAGCACCATGCCGGGTTCGAGCACGCCGTCCGGCGTGTCGTCGGTCCAGTCGCCGGCATGCGGCAGCGTCGGATATTCGTCCGCCAAGCCGACCCCGTGATAGAGCACGCCGTAGCGCGTCGGATAACAGTCGTCCGGCGGCACCGCCGAGCGTTCGACGAGATCGCGAAAGGAGATGCCCGGCCGCATCAGTTCGGTGTTATGAGCGATCTGACCGGCGGCGATGCGGAAGAGGTCGTGCTGCTCGTTCGACGGCTTTCCGTCGCCGCAAAGCCATGTGCGCGAAAGATCGGCGCAGAACCCGTAGGGACCGATCAGGTCCGTGTCGAAGGCGACGAGGTCGCCATCCTCGATGACGCGCGAGGAGCATTCCTGGAACCAGGGATTGGTGCGCGGTCCCGATGACAAAAGCCGCGTTTCGATCCATTCGCCGCCGCGCGCGATGTTGCCGCGATGCAGTTCCGCCCAGAGCTCGTTTTCGGAGATGCCGGGCTTCAGCGCTGTCTCCATCTCGCCAATCGCCGCCTCGCAGGCGACGATGGCGCGGCGCATGGCGAGGATCTCGTCCGGCGATTTGATGAGGCGCGCATTCTCCATCACCGCCTCGCCATTGCCTATCGCGATGCCGCGGCGGGCGAGTTCCTCAACGCCTTCCGGATTGATGCGGTCGACGGCAATGCGGCGGTTGCCGCCGCCATGCTCGGCAACGAGCTCGGCGATACCGGCACCCCAGCGCCGGACTTTCTGCTCGGTGAGCTCGCCGCTGTAGAGATATATCCACGATACCGCAGGGCGCACCTCGTCGACGACGCCCGAATGGTCGGACAGGTGCTCGCAGGAGAAATAGTCGAACAGCACCACCGGCCCTTCCGCGGCGACGAAACAGTGGCGTGTCGAATTGTGCGCGACCCAGAGCTGCATGTTGGTCGAGTCCGTCGCGTAGCGGATGTTGACCGGGTCGTAGAGCAGGGCGCCGGCATAGTCGCGGCGTTTCAGCTCGGCGCGGATGCGGTCCAGCCGGTATCTGCGCATTTCGGCCAAGTCCGGCGCGGCGACGCCCGCCGTCGCCCACTCGGCTTCGGCGGTCGCGCCATAGCCCAGCAGATGCTGGTTGAGCGAGGCCGCCTTTTCACGCGAGGCCTCGCGCAGCGCTTCGACCGAGCTTGGCTCGAAGGGCATGATCTTGCGATGGCGGCCGAAGCCTAGCTTGTCCATTCGTCCCACCTGAAGCTTACTGCGCGGGCTTCTTGTGCAGTCTGGTAATCGTGACCTTGCGGGGCGGAAAGCCGAGTGCCTGCGGCACTTCAATCGTGCGGTGGATGGTGTCCATCACGTAGCCGACCTTCGCCAACTCTTCGAAAACCTCCGAGGACGATTCCCTGTCATCGGTAAGCACGAGCACCGCCGGCTCGCGGATCGACCTGGCGAAGTCCGGCGTCTCATCATCGAGCGCGATGAGATCGGCATCGACCAGGCGCAGATTGCCGACCCAGAACCAGCTCGAGACCACGGTCTTGACTGGCCCGTCGGCGTTGATCTGGTCGTAAAGCGAGCGGTAATCCATGCGCACGATGCTGCCGCGGCTGTCGCCGCCATGCAGATGCATGTACCAGCTCAGCGGCAGCACCAATATGGCAAGGAGAGCGCCGACGAAGACAATGGTGGCTTGCGTCTTTCGGCCCTTCTGGCCCATGGCGTCGAAGCGCATGGCGAGCGCCGCGGGCAAGAGGATGAAGATCGGTAGCATCCAACGGTCGCGAAACTGGGTGATGCCGGCCGCCAACACGACTGTGACCATGACCACAAAACCAAGTACGATCGCCCGCCACAACAGCTTTTCCGGCCACCGTACCGGCTGAGGCGGATCCGTCCGTTTTCTTGTCGCCAGGACGTAGGCGACGGCAAAAATCACGACCGGCAGTCCAGCGAAATTGACGATCGCGTTGACCAGTCTGCGGATGCCGAGAAGCGCCGTTTTCGCAACGCTGCCGCCTTCGGCGACGCCCAGGCCCCCTTGGTGCGCGAGCAGGTCTTCCAGATGTGTCAGGCTCCAATAAAGCGTCGGCAGGCAGGCAAGGACCGCCACCGCCACGCTGATTGCGAAACGGCGGTCGAAAATCGCCTCACGCGTTTCGCGAACCGAGAGAGATGCCAGGAACAGGGCGGCAAGGAAGATGACGATGTTGTATTTCGACAGCATCGCGGCCGCCGTCGCCAGGCCGAAAAACGCATAGGCAACGGCCGATCGCCGCTTCTCCACCTCGACCAGCGCCAGAATCAGCACCGAGGTGAAACAGAATATGGCGACCGAGTGGGTGAGGGCGTGCTGCATCTCCCAGAAGATCTGGGGAAACAGCAGCAATCCGAACATGCCGGCCGCCGCGGCGCGGCTCGAGTAGCCGAGGCGGCGTATGGCGGTGAAATAGGCGACCAGCCCCGCGGCCAGCAGGCCGTATTTGACGATCTTGAGGGCAAGGACGCTGGTTCCGACCAGCGAGGCCGCAAGCGTCGCCAGCCAGGTGTATAGAGGCGGCTGCGAGCTGCCGTAGCCGGCGGCCAGGAACCTCATTTCCGTCAATTGCTCTGCATCGTCGACACCGACGCCCGTGCCCGCAACATGGGACAGCAGGGCCATCATGACGATCTGGGTCAGGCAGTAGAGGAGGACCGACGCAACCGCCGCGCTGAATGGACCGACCCGTTCATCGCAGAGCCAATCGGTCCATTTCTCTAGTTGCCGCAAGGGGACGTTCTTCTCATGCTGATGCGCCGGTAGTGGGCTCGGACCATGCCATAGCTACCAACGCAATCCAACAATTCGTGGGGCCTCAGGTTCGCATCTTCTCGCCGCTCGGGTCGAAAGGCGGCTCGACATTGATGCGGGCGGGGCGGCGGTGGCCGAGAATCTCGATCTCGAACAGCCCGGCGCTTTCGTCCTCGGCAAGGACGGCCGGCACATAGCCCTGCGCCATCGACTTCTGCACGTAATGCGCGTAGCCGCCCGAGGTCACCCAACCGACGACGCGCCACTCGCCATCGACGATGCCGCGCACGGCCGAAGCGCCTTCGGCGGCCTTCGAGCCGCGCACTTCCTTGCCTGATGTGTCGAAGCGCGGTGCGCCGTAGCCATGCGGCTTCTCGACCGTGCCGTAGTCCTTGCCGACCTTGGCCCAGATCGGCTCGTCGCCCATCACGTCGGCATCGGCAGCGTCGACGATGAAGGAGACCCGGCGCAGCTTCGGCCCTTCGGCATGCTCCTTGGCGGACGCCTCGCGGCCGATGAAGTCGTTCTTCTCCAGCTTGATGAAGCGGTCCATCGAGCCTTCGAACGGTCCGTAGATCGGACGCAATTCACGGAACCAGGTCGGAAAATTCTTTTCCAGGCGCATGGAGAGCAGCGCACGCATGCCGAAATCAACGATGCCGAATTCCGCGCCGGCTTCCTTGATCGCCTTGTAGACGAGGCGTTGATAGGCTGGCGCCATCCAGATCTCGTAGCCGAGGTCGCCGGTATAGGTGATGCGGTTGACCATGCAGGGCGCGCCGCCGACCGCCATCTCGCGGAAGTCCATGAAGCGGAAGGCCTTTGTCGAGACGTCTACATCGACGAGCTTCTGCAGCAGGTCGCGCGATTTCGGCCCGGCGATGGAGAGACCGACCAGCGTCTGGTCGAAGCGGTGGATGCGCACCGAGCCATCCTTCGGCAGGTGCTTCTCGAACCAGCGCATGTGATATTTCTGCGCTGCGGACGAACCCCAGATCATGAAGCGGTCTTCTCCATTCCTTGGGCCGGCCTTGGCGATGGTGAAGTCGCCGATCAGCTTGCCGAATTCGTTGACCATCGGGGTCAGCACGATACGGCCGACCTTCGGCATGCGGTTGGTCATCAGCCGGTTGAGGAAATCTTCCGCGCCCGGACCGGACACCTCGTATTTGGCGAAGTTGGCGATCTCGGTGACGCCGACCCTGTCGCGCGTGGCGCGCACTTCCTCGCCGATCGGGCCGAAATCGTTGGAGCGGTGGAAGGAGACGATGTCCTTCGGCTCCGTGCCCTTCGGCGCGAACCAGAGCGGCGTTTCCAGGCCCCACGAATCCCCCATGACGGCGTTGTTGGCGAGCATGGTGTCGTAGAGTGGCGTCGTCTGCGCCGGACGGGCGGCCGGGAGTTCCTCGTTCGGGAAGCGGATCGAGAAGCGGCGCGAATAGTTTTCGCGCACCTTGGCGTTGGTGTAGCGCAGGCTCGCCCATTCGCCGAAGCGGGCGACATCCATGCCCCAGACGTCGAAGCCCGGATCGCCATGCACCATCCAGTTGGAGAGCGCGAGGCCGACGCCGCCGCCCTGGCTGAACCCGGCCATGACGGCGCAGGCGCACCAGAAATTCGTCAGGCCCTGCACCGGGCCGACCAGCGGGTTGCCGTCGAGCGCGAAGGTGAAGGGGCCATTGATGATCTGCTTGATGCCGGCCTTCTCGATGCCGGGGAAATGCTTGAAGCCGATCTCCAGCGACGGAGCGATGCGGTCGATGTCGGGCTGCAGGAGCTCATGGCCGAAATCCCACGGCGTGTTGACCGGCGACCACGGCTTGCAGGCCTTCTCGTAGGTGCCGAGCAGGACGCCGTTGCGCTCCTGGCGGGTGTAGATCTCGCCCTTGAAGTCGAGCACGCCGATCATCTCGCGGCCGGTCGACTTGTTGAACTCCTCGACCTCCGGCATCGGCTCGGTCAAAAGATACATATGCTCCATGGCCAAAACCGGCAGCTCGACGCCGACCATGCGGCCGATCTCGCGCGCCCAAAGGCCGCCGCAGTTGACGACATGCTCGGCATGGACTGTGCCCTGCTCGGTGACGACGTTCCAGGTGCCGTCCGGCCGCTGAGTGAGGTCGACGACGCGGTTGCGCAGCACGATCTCGGCGCCGAGCTTTTTGGCCGCCTTGGAATAGGCGATGGTGGTGCCCGAAGGGTCGAGATGGCCTTCGACCGGATCCCACATGGCGCCGACGAAGTTCGTCTCGTCCATTAGCGGGAACATCGCCTTGGCTTCCGAGGGCGTGATCAGCTCGGTATCCATGCCGAGATAGCGGCCCTTGGCATGAGCCAGCCGCAGGAAGTCCATGCGCTCGGGCGTATCGGCCATCATCACGCCGCCGGTCAGATGCAGCGAGCAGGACTGGCCGGAGAGTTCCTCGATCTCTTTATAGAGCTGGACCGTATAGGCCTGCAGCTTGGCGACGTTCGGGTCGCCGTTCAGCGTGTGGAAGCCGCCCGCCGCATGCCAGGACGAGCCGGAGGTCAGCTCCGAGCGCTCGATCAGCATGATGTCGGTCCAGCCGGCCTTGGCGAGGTGATAAAGCACCGAACAGCCGACGACGCCGCCGCCGATGACAACCGCTTTTACGTGGGATTTCATGCAGATAGATCCGTGTTTGAAAATACTGAATCGGGGGATCGAGGTGTGAAAACAAAGCGGAGATCGGATGCCGCGATGTTTTCGGTCAGCCCGCCGTCGAGCGCGGCGAGGATGGTTTCACAGACGGAAGCACGATGTTTCAGGACGTCATGGTTCCAGAAGCGCAGGATCGAGTAGCCCTGAGCCTGCATGAAGTGGTCGCGGCGGCGGTCATATGAACTGTCGGCGTGTTGGGATCCATCGACCTCGACGACGAGCCGACGCTCGCGGCAAGCGAAGTCGGCGAAGAACGGTCCGATGGAAAACTGGCGCGTAAAGCGATAGCCGCCGAGCTTGCGTGACTTCAGTTCAAGCCAATGCAAGGCTTCCGCTTGATTGCCGGCTTGCCGCAGGTTTCGGGCTCGCGTGGTTGTGCCTTGTTTGCGACGGCTTCGCGTTTGAGCAGGGCCTTCCCCCACTCCGTCGCCGCTTCGCGGCGCCACCTCTCCCCCCTCCGGAGGGAGAGGAAAGGAGCCAGCTGGAATCGCTTCACGCCTTTCCTCTCCCCCGTTGATCGGGGGAGAGGTGTCGAGCGAAGCTCGACGGAGTGGGGGTCGACTGTGCACCAAATCCGTTTGATTTCCGGCTTGCTGGGTCGTGCCCTGTTTGCGACGGCTTCGCGTTTGAACAGCGCCTTCCCCCACTCCGTCGCCGCTTCGCGGCGCCACCTCTGCCCCCTCCGGAGGGAGAGGAAGGGAGCCAGCTGGAATCGCCGCGCGCCTTTCCTCTCCCCCGTCGATCGGGGGAGAGGTGTCGAGCGAAGCTCGACGGAGTGGGGGTCGACTGCTCATCAGCAACACAGAAAATCAGAAATCCGTCGGCGCGCCGCCTTCGGCGCGGCGTTTCTCGACGAAGTCGTTGAGCTCCTCGCGGATGGCCGGATCCATATAAGGCTCCTCGTAGGGGGCAAGGCGCTCCTTCCAGACCTTGTTGGTCCGCTCCATCGCTGTCGGCGAACCCGCTTCGGCCCATGTCTCGAAATTGCGCCAGTCGGAGACGATCGGCGAATAGAAGGCGGTCTTGTAGCGCTCCTGCGTGTGCTGGGTGCCGAAGAAATGACCGCCAGGACCGACCGACTGGATGGCGTCGAAGCCGAGCGCATCCTCGGAGAGGTCGAGCGGGGTGAGGAATTCGGCCACCATCTGCAACAGGTCGATGTCGAGGATGGTCTTTTCATAGGAGCAGCGCAGGCCGCCTTCCAGCCACCCGGCGCCATGCATCATCAGATTGCCGCCGCCCTGGATGGCGCCCCATAGCGAGAACACGCTTTCATAGGCGGCCTGGGCGTCGACCGTATTGGCAGCGCAGGTGTTGGAGGTGCGGTAGGGAATTTGATAGCGGCGCGCGAGCTGGCCGCCGACGAGCTGCGCCTTCATATATTCGGGCGTGCCGAAGGCCGGCGCGCCGGACTTCATGTCGACATTGGAGGTGAAGCCGCCATAGCCGACCGGCGCGCCCTTTTTCACCATCTGCGCGAAGGCAATGCCCGAGAGCGCCTCGGCGTTCTGCTGCACCAGCGCGCCGGCGACGGTGACGGGCGCCATGGCGCCGGACAGCGTGAAGGGCGTGACGATCACGGCCTGGCCCATGCTCGACATCTGGATGATGCCTTCCATCATCGGCACGTCGAGCTTGAGCGGCGAATTGGTGTTGATGATGGTGAAGACCGACGGTTCCTGCATCAGCTGCTCGCGGCTGATGCCGCGCGCGATGCGGGTGATCTCGATGCCGTCGACGTTGCGTTCCTTGCCGAGTGAATAGATGTGGAAGACCTTGTCGGTCAGCATGGCGAGGTCGCGAATGCATTCCAGGTGCCGCACCGACGGATGGATGTCGATCGGCTCGACCGGATAGCCGCCGGTGCAGTGCAGGATGTTGTGCATCTGCGCCAGGCGCAGGAAGTTGCGGTAATCGGCCTGGTTGCCGGGCCTGCGGCCGCGGTCGAGGTCGGAGCAGTTCGGCGCCGAAGCCATCATCGACAGGATGACGTTGTTGCCGCCGAAGCGCAGATTATGCGCCGGGTTGCGGGCATGCAGGGTGAATTCCGACGGGCAGTGCGAGACAAGCTCGAGGATCATGTCGCTGTCGAAGCGCACGCGCTCCGAGCCTTCGCGCACGTCGGCGCCGTGCGCCTTCATGATGCGGCGGGCCTCATCGTGCAGAACGTCGACGCCGATTTCCCTCAGCACGCGCAGCGAGGCGAGGTGGATTGATTCCAATTCGTCATCGGACACCAGCCTGGTCGGCGTCAGCGGGTTCTTCAGCTGCCGGAAGGCAGGCTGCTCGAAGGCGGCCGAGCCGCCGGCGCGCTTTCCCGCGCGGCCGCCACGGCGGGCGCGATCGGTTGCCAGTGCCGACTCGGCGGGATGAAGGGCGGCAGTCATGAGAAGCCTCGTGAGGATGCGAATTTGGCCGGCATAATGGACTGGCAGCAATGCAGCCGGTGAGGAGGCGGCGACCACTAGGGCGAGGGAAGCGACATGACGGAAGGGGAGCCGGCTGAAGGCGATCGGCCGCTCGGCTGCCTGCCGTCATCGTCGGGCTCGATGCGTTGCTGGATGCCGCTACCTTGTGCTGATCCTGGCAGCGCCAGCGCTCCTGACAGGGACTGGCTGGAGCATGCGCTTTAGCCGCCGTTGGCCCTTACGGCTGTCGCCGGTAGCGGCTAAGGCTCCGAACGATTGGAGCGGCATTGATGGCGCTGGCGGGCTCGGAAAGCGACGAGACGGTGCAGTGGGCCGCGATCACCGGCGTGATCGCGACGGTTTCCGTCTTCGCCATTGCGCAAGGGCTTTCCTATCCGCTGCTCAGCTTCATCCTGCAGCGGCAAGGCATTTCGCCGGCGATGATCGGGCTGTCGGCGGCGATGACGCCGGTCGGCTTCATCCTGTCCTCGCCGCTGATCCCGGGATTGGCGCGCCGGTTCGGGGCGGGGCGGACCGCGCTGACCTGCGCGGCGCTTTCGGCGCTGGTGCTGGCGCTGATCGGCTGGACGCAAAATGTCTATCTGTGGTTCCCGCTGCGCTTCCTGATCGGCGTGGTGACCAACCCGCTCTATGTCCTGAGCGAAATCTGGGTGATTGCGCTTGCGCCGCCGGCGCGGCGCGGTCGCGTCATGGGCATCTATTCAACCATCATCTCGGCGGGCTTCGCGGCCGGGCCGCTCTGCCTGCTCGGCGTCGGCACGGAAGGCTGGCCGCCTTTCCTTGTCGGCATTCTTGCCTTCCTCTTCTGCGGCGGCTGCCTGGCCGTGGTGGTGAAAAGGCTGCCGAACGTCGACGAGGCCGAGAACAAAGTTTCGGTGCTGGGCTTCATACCAATGGCCTGGCTGCTTATGTCGGCCGTGATCGTCGCGGCCGGGTTCGAGCAGGCGATACTGGCGCTGCTGCCGGTCTATGGGACGCATCACGGCATTCCCGAAGCGCGTATGTCGGCGCTGCTTTCCGTGATGATCGCCGGCAACATCGCCATGCAGGTGCCGCTCGGCCTGCTCGCCGAAAGGCTGACGGCGCGCCTGGTGCGGTTCGGCTGCGTGGCGGTGACCGTCCTTGGATGCGTGGCTTTGCCGGCGCTGATCGAGACGCCGCTGATCTGGGCTTGCGTCTTTATCTGGGGCGCCGTTTCCTACGGCATCTACACGATGTCGATCATCGAGCTCGGCGAGCGCTTCACCGGGTCGGCGCTGGTTGCCGGCAATGCCGCCTTCTCGCTGATGTGGGGTTTTGGCGGCATCGTCGTGCCGCCGCTCACCGGCGGCGTCATGGATGTCATCGGCGCCGCCGGCCTGCCGGTCACGCTTGGCGCCATCTCCGCGGCGCTGGCGGCGGCGACGATCGCGCGCAGGCGGGTTTTGTAATCGGCCCCGAATGGCTCTTGAATATCAAGGCAGCGAACGCGATGTAGGCGGGGCCGCCGGATGGAGACCTGCATGACCAGCACGATGACCAAAACCCAGCTCGAATTGACCGCCGACGATCCCTACCTCTGGCTTGAGGATCGCAATGGCAAGGAAGCGCTGGACTGGGTTCATCGCCAGAATGCGCTGACGGTCGCCGAACTGCAGGGCGATCCTTCTTATCAGGCCGCGTTCGAGACCGCGCTCGACCTGATGACCGCCGAGGACAATATGCCCGTCGGGGCTGCGCTTGCCGGCTACGTCTATAATTTCTGGCAGGACAAGACCAATGCGCTGGGTCTCTGGCGGCGCACGACGGTCGCGTCCTACAAGACCGACAAGCCCGACTGGGAGACGATCATCGACTTCGATCAGCTTTCCGCGAAGGAAGGCGTGAAGTGGGTGTTCGGCGGGGCGAGCCGGCTCTATCCCGATTTCAACCGCTGCCTGCTCTACATGTCGCCCGATGGCGGCGATGCCAGCGAGATGCGCGAATTCGATGTCGCGGCGAAATCCTTCGTCGAGGACGGGTTTCGCGCGCCCGCTTCGAAGTCGGGCTTTTCCTGGCTGGACGAAGATACCGTGATCGTCTCCGCCGCTTTCGAGGAAGACGACAAGACGCAGTCCGGCTACCCGCGCGTGATCAAGCTGTGGCGGCGCGGCGCCAAGCTCGAGGACGCCACGCCGATCCTCGAAGGCGAGAAACAACATCTCGCGGTCGGCGGCGGCGTCGAATATGACGGCGACAAGCGGCACGTGCTGCTCGGCAAGACGCTCGACTTCTTCACTTCGCACAGTTTCCTGCGGCTGGCTTCGGGCGAGAACCGGCGCATCCCGCTGCCCGACGACGCCACCGACACCGTGGTCTTCAAGGGCCAACTGATCTTCGGCGTGCGCAGCCCCTGGACGGCGCCGGACGGCACGCGCTGCCTGCCCGACGGGCTCTATTCGGTCGATTTCGATGGCTGGATCGAGAACGGTGCCTTCGGGCCGTTCCAGACCGTGCTCGAGCCGGCGCACCGCGTTTCGATCGCCGGCCTCGCCAGGACGCAGGACCGGCTGTTCATCAACCTGATGGACAATGTGCGCGGCAAGATCATCGCCTGCGACCGCGCCGCAGAAGGCTGGTCGCTGAAGCGGATAGCGCTGCCCGACAACGGCAATGTCGGCATCAGCCATGTCGAGCATTTCGGGTCGAGCGTCTCTTTCTCCTTCACCGATTTCCTGACGCCGAGCTCGATCATCTGGTCGGATGACAATGGCGAGACGCTTCAAACGGTGAAGTCGCAGCCGGCCCGCTTCGACGCCTCGCCTTATATCTCGGAGCAGTTCGAGGCGCGCTCGAAGGACGGCACGATGATCCCGTATTTCGTGGTGCGGCGGCGCGACCAGAAAGGGCCGGTGCCGACACTGCTCTACGGTTATGGCGGCTTCGAAGTGCCGCTGCTGCCCGGCTATGCCGGCATTCGCGGCAGGCTCTGGCTGGACAGGGGCAACGCCTATGTCCAGGCCAATATCCGCGGCGGCGGCGAGTTCGGTCCGGCCTGGCACCAGGCAGCGCTGAAAGGCAAGCGCCAGAACGCTTTCGATGATTTCGCGGCCGTGGCCGAGGACGTGGTCCGGCGCGGCATCACCACGGCGGCGCAGCTCGGCATCCAGGGCGGCTCCAATGGCGGCCTGCTCACCGGCACGTCGCTGACGCAGCGGCCGGAATTGTTCGGCGCGGTCATCATCGACGTGCCGCTGCTCGACATGCTGCGCTACACCGAACTGCCCCCCGGCGCCTCGTGGATCGCCGAATATGGCGATCCGTCGAAGCTGGAGGAGGCGGCCTGGCTCGGCGCCTATTCGCCTTACCAGCATGTCAAGGCGGGCGCTGCCTATCCGCCGGTGCTCCTGATGACGTCGACCGCCGATGATCGCGTCCATCCCGGACATGCGCGCAAGATGGCGGCGCGGCTGCAGGAGGCAGGTCACGGCAGGACGCTGTTCTTCGAGGAGACCGAAGGCGGCCATGGCGGGCGCGGCGACCGCCGGCCGCAGGCGGCGCAGACGGCGATGCGCTACATATTCCTGCAGCGAGCGCTGGCCGGGTAGTGTCTCAGTTTGAAATTTGACAGCCAGTCGAAAGCGCCTCGCCGAGTTTGCCCATATAGACGGAACCGCCTATATGCTTAGTGGAAAGCATGGGCGAGAGATGGTGCGAATTTGGAAGATTGTCCGGCGCGGTTCGGAGCAGCCTTGGGAACAGTCCATCCCAGAGGACGAGATGCCGACAGCGGAGTTGGCCGTGCTTCTTGGTCGGTTGGCAACGAGCCATTGCCCGCCTATACCCAAAATACCTCCGAGAAGAGGCTTCCCGCCCTACACCACCTCGCTCACAGTTAAGAACGACCGCTTTGGCAATAAGAGCTATACTGTGTACTCCAGTGGGAGCCCGGTGCACTATATAGCGACCTTAGAGGAGTCCTCAAATACCGACCGGACCTAAGGGCCAGGAGCGCCCCGCCGACGTGATCGGCAACGCCGTTCGCGTCATGCGTATTGCCACAGGCGAGGAAGCCAACGACCTGCAGGACGATCGAAGAGCGCCGCCGCCAATGGTCTTGGCTCGAAGGGCGAAAAGAGGCGCGCCGCCAACATGTCACCAAACTGAGACTACCGCTTGCCGTCGTAGCTTGAATTCTGGGCGTCAGGCGGCGTAAGCTGCTGCCATGATCCGCTTCAGCACATCAGGCGCCTTCGGGGTCGCGGTGACGCCGTCACCGCGCACGCTGCGCGCCGAGCTGTTGCGGCTGTGCGCCCGCATCGGCTATTCGCCGCCCCGCTTCCTCTGACGAATCCGCCCCGGCCGCTGCCGGATTGATTCAAGAGGAAAGATCAAATCCATGACCTATCAGAATTATTCGCTGAAGCAGCTTCAGCAGATCGATGCTGCGCATCACCTGCACCCCTTCACCGACCATAAGGAGCTGCGCGAGACGGGCTCGCGCATCATTACCCATGCCAACGGCCCGTTCATCTACGATGCCGACGGCACCGAAATCCTCGACGGCATGGCGGGCCTGTGGTGCGTCAATGTCGGCTACGGCCGTGACGAGCTGGCCGAGGCGGCCTACGCGCAGATGAAGGAGCTGCCTTACTACAACTCCTTCTTCAAATGCTCGACGCCGACGCCGGTGCTGTTGTCGAAGAAGCTGGCGGAGCTGGCGCCGACGCATGTCAGCCAGGTTTTCTACGGTTCGTCCGGATCGGAGGCCAACGACACGGCGCTCAGGCTCGTGCGCCACTATTGGGCGCTTGAAGGCAAGCCCGAGAAGAACCGCGTCATCTCGCGCAAGTCGGCCTATCACGGCTCGACCGTCGCCGGCACGTCGCTCGGCGGCATGGAGCCGATGCACAAGCAGCTCGGCGGCGCGGTGCCCAACATCGTCCATGTGATGATGCCCTATGCCTATGAGCTCGCGTTGCCCGGCGAAAGCGACCATGATTTCGGCATCCGCGCGGCCAAGGCGGTCGAGGACGCGATCCTCGAAGCCGGCGCCGACAAGGTCGCCGCCTTCATCGGCGAGCCGGTGATGGGCGCGGGCGGCGTGAAGATCCCGCCGATGAGCTATTGGCCGGAAGTGGAGCGCATCTGCCGCAAATACGATGTGCTTTTGATGCTGGATGAGGTGATCACCGGCTATGGTCGCACCGGCGAATGGTTCGCGGCGCAGACGTTCGGGATCGAGCCCGACACCATCACCACCGCCAAGGCGCTGACCTCGGGCTACCAGCCGCTCTCGGCGCTGCTGGTTGGCGACCGCATGGCCAAGGCGCTGGTCGAGAAAGGCGGCGAGTTCTACCATGGCTACACCTATTCCGGTCATCCGGTGGCTTGCGCTGTGGCGCTCAAGAACCTCGAGATCATCGAGAAGGAAGGCCTGGTCGAGCGCGTCAAGAACGACACCGGTCCCTATTTCGCGCAGGCGCTGCAAGAGCGGATCGCCAGGCACAGGCTGGTCGGCGAGGTGCGCTCGATCGGCCTGATGGGCGCGATCGAGATCGTCAAGGACAAGGCGACCAAGGAACGTTATTTGCCATCGGGAAGTGCGGCGGTCGTCGTTCGCGACCACGCGATCGCGCAGGGCATGATGCTGCGGGCCACCGGCGACACTATGATTCTCTCGCCGCCGCTGATCTGGACGCGCGACACGATCGACATGGCTTGCGAACGCATCGCCAGGGCGCTCGATCTCGCTGACGCCGATTTGCGCAAGCGCTGAGGGATATTCTCCGGGCGCTCCTCAATGGGCGCCCGGTCCATTCCCGGACATTTCATGTGATGTCCCCACAACGCAAAAACCGCGTCCCGACGGGAACGCGGCTTTGCCAGATACGCATGGCGTTTCGCTACGAAACACTTGCGAAACTTACGGGCTCCGGTACGCGAGACCTGATCCGGAGCGCCGGGCAGACGCGATGTCCGCCTCGCAGTCCGTTTTAAAGGCACATCGTTACCGGTGCGTTAGCAAGACCTTAAGCAAATCTAAATTTGCCGGCTTCGCACCGGCAATTTAGGGAAATAATCTTTGAAAATCAAAGGTTTATGCAGGGTTTCCGCGCAGGAAATTAATAATGCCGGAAAAATCGGTGCCGGCGTGGCCTTGCGCATTGAACAAGGCATAGAGCTGCGTGGCTTCGGCGCCGAGCGGAGTCGCGGCGCCTGCGTTCTGCGCGGCTTCCTGCGACAATTTCAGGTCCTTCAGCATGAGCGCAGCGGCAAAGCCGGGCTTGTAGTCGCGGTTGGCTGGCGAGGCCGGAACAGGGCCGGGCACCGGGCAATAGGTGGTGAGCGACCAGCATTGGCCCGACGAGGTCGAGGCGACATCGTACAGCGCCTGGTGCGACAGGCCGAGCTTTTCGGCCAGCACGAAGGCTTCGGCGACGCCGATCATCGAGATGCCGAGAATCATGTTGTTGCAGATCTTGGCCGCCTGGCCTGCGCCGTCGCCGCCGCAATGAACGACGCGCCCGGCCATCGGCTTCAGGATCGGCTCGGCGGCGGCAAACGCCTGATCCGAGCCACCGGCCATGAAGGTGAGTGTGCCGGCAGCGGCGCCGCCCGTGCCGCCGGAGACGGGTGCGTCGATCGACGGATGACCATGCTTCGCGGCAATGGCATGCGCCTTGCGCGCCGATTCGACATCGATGGTCGAGGAATCGATGAACAGCCCGCCTTTCCTGGCCTTGGGCGCGATGTCCTCATAAACCGACAGCACATGCTTGCCGGCCGGCAGCATGGTGATGACGACGTCAGCGTCCTTCACCGCCGCGACGGCGTTCGCCATGACGGTGACGCCGTGTTCCTTGGCAGTGGCTAGGTTCTCGGGCACGAGGTCGAAGCCCAGCACCGTATGACCCGCCTTTACGAGGTTGGCGGCCATGGGATTGCCCATATTACCGAGGCCGATGAAGGCGATGGTTGCCATGATAGTGCTCCCTTGATCAGGCAGTAGGCAGTAGGCAGTAGGCAGTAGGCAGTAGGCAGTAGGCAGTAGGCAGTAGGCAGTAGGCAGTAGGCAGTAGGGTGTCTACTCAGGTGCGAGCTTGATAATAAGCTGGCGAAGCATTTTTCCGACGGCTTCCGTGGCTGACAGCATATGATGAACCTCATCACGAGCGGCCAGGCCGATGCGTTCAGCGATCTGGAGATGCGTCTCGAGCTCCTTTAGAGAGCCTTGGGCTATCCTGAGAAACTGCTGGTAAGAGCCGGTGTTATCCCGGCCGTAACCTTCCGCAATGTTTGCGGGGATGGATGTGGCTGAGCGGCGAATTTGGCTAGTCAGCCCATACAATTCTTCTTTTGGCCATGCCTTTGTCAAGGAGTAGGTAGCTACAGCCAAATCCATCGCCTGCTGCCAAACGATCAAATCCTTGTACGAATTGATCTTGCCGGTCATCGTTCCCTACTGCCTACTGCCTACTGCCTACTGCCTACTGCCTACCAATCAATGTCCGCGCGATGATGACGCGCATGATCTCGTTGGTGCCTTCGAGGATCTGGTGGACGCGCAGATCCCGCACCAGCTTCTCGATGCCGTAATCGTGCAGATAGCCGTAACCGCCGTGCAATTGCAGCGCCTGGTTGGCGATGTCGAAGCCGATATCGGTGATGAAGCGCTTGGCCATCGCGGACCATTTGCCGGCATCCGGCGCCTTGCGGTCGAGCTTGGAAGCGGCGGCGTAGAGAAAGATGCGGGCCGCCTGCAGTTCCGTTTCCATGTCGGCCAACCTGAACTGCAGCGCCTGGAACTGGTTGATCTTGGAGCCGAAGGCCTTGCGCTCGGCCGTGTAGGCAAGCGCCTTGTCGAGCGCCGACTGCGCTCCGCCGAGCGAACAGGCGGCGATGTTGAGCCGCCCGCCGTCGAGCCCGGCCATGGCGATGCCGAAGCCTGCGCCTTCTGCGGCGAGCAGGTTCTCGGCCGGCACCTTGCAGTCCTCGAAGATGACCTGGCGGGTCGACTGCATGTGCCAGCCCATCTTGTGCTCGTTGGCGCCGAACGAAAGGCCGGCCGCATCCTTGGGCACGACAAAGGTCGAAATGCCTTTCGGGCCGTCGCCGCCGGTGCGCGCCATCACGACATAGAGGTCGCTGTCGCCGGCGCCGGAGATGAACTGTTTGGCGCCGTTCAAGACATAATCGCCGCCGCTTTTCACCGCACGCGTCTTCAGCGCAGCCGCATCCGAGCCCGAGCCGGGCTCGGTCAGGCAATAGCTCGCCAGCCACTCCATAGAGGTCAGTTTCGGCAGGAAGCGCTGGCGCTGCTCGTCGCTACCGAAGCGGTCGATCATCGAGGCCGCCATGTTGTGGATGGAAATGAAAGAGGAGAATGCCGGATCGGCGTGGGCAAGCGCCTCGAAGATCAGCACGGCATCCAGCCGCCCCAGCGCCGAGCCGCCGACATCGTCGCGCACATAGATGCCGCCGAGGCCGAGCGGCCCGGTCTCGCGGATCACATCGGCGGGGAAGTGCTTTGCCTTGTCCCAGTCGAGTGCATTGGGCGCGACGCGGTCCGCCGCGAAGGCTCGGGCCATCTCCTGGATGGCGCGCTGTTCCTCGTTGAGCTCGAATTGGCCAGTGCCCGCATCGACTGCCGCGTCCATGGCGTGCTCCCTGTCGTTCAGGCCTTCTGGCCTGTCGTTTTTGGCTTTGCGCGCCGTTCAATCTAGACCAATGATGCCGCCGCGCAACCCGGGCCGTTGAGAACCGGCTGTGCATGGAATGACAAACGGAGCTCTTGCGTGCCGACACTTTTCGATGAGTTGCTGGAGCGATTCCAAGCCTGTCTCGCGGGCGTCGACAACGATCTGGTGACGGATGAAGTCGCGCGCATCGGCTGGGACATGCCTGCGCGTTCTCTCGAGCCGCATGCGCTTGGCTGCCTTAGCCATCTCGATCGCATCGCCGAGTTGGCTCCGGCCGACGCCGGGCCATTGACGCGATTTGTTGCCGACCATCGGGACGAGTTGCGCTGGGGGCAGACCTATACCGCCGCCGATTTCGGGCAGAGTTTTGTCGACAATTACGGCTGGCTGGAAGTGTTCGGCACCCGCGGGCATTTCGTCAATGACGAGGTCGCGGCTGGCCTGCTGATCCTCGGGCCTGACATCGTCTATCCCGACCATCATCACCTCGCCGAGGAGATCTACATCCCGCTGACCGGCGGCACGGAGTGGCGGATGGGCGAGGAGAACTTTCATATTCGTGGCGCCGGCGAGGTCATTCACCACGCTTCCAATGTCAGCCATGCCATGCGCACGGGCAAGGAACCGCTGATGGCGCTCTATCTCTGGCGCGGCGGGCCGCTGGCACAGAAATCGACCATTGGCTCAGGGGGCAGGGGCTGATGGCGAAAGCGATCATGCTGCAGGGCACCGGCTCGGATGTCGGCAAGACCGTGCTGGTGGCGGGGCTTTGCCGTGCTGCGAAGAATCGCGGGCTGAAGGTTAGGCCGTTCAAGCCGCAGAACATGTCGAACAATGCCGCCGTCGCCGAAATCCCGGGCGACGCCACAACCGGCGAAGGCGAGATCGGCCGCGGGCAATGGCTGCAGGCGCTGGCCTGTGGGATGAGGCCGACCGTCCACATGAACCCGGTGCTGCTCAAGCCGCAGAGCGATATCGGCTCGCAAGTGGTGGTGCAGGGAAAAGTCTATGGCGAGGCGCGGGCGCGCGACTACCAGGCGATGAAAGCCGCGCTGATGGACGCGGTGCTGGATTCCTGGGCGAAGGTCGGCGCGGGCGCGGACCTGGTCATCGTCGAGGGTGCGGGCTCGCCCGCCGAAATCAATCTCAGGAGCCGCGACATCGCCAATATGGGCTTTGCCACGCGCGCCAATGTGCCGGTGATCCTGGTCGGCGACATCGACCGCGGCGGCGTGATTGCGTCCGTGGCCGGCACGCATCTGATCCTGCCGGAGGAAGACCGGCGCATGATCGCCGGCTATCTCATCAATAAGTTCCGCGGCGATGTCTCGTTGTTCGACGACGGGATCAGCGCGATCGAAAAATTCACCGGCTGGCGCTGCTTCGGCGTCGTGCCGTGGCTGAAGGCGGCCGGGCGGCTGCCGTCCGAGGATTCGGTGGTGCTCGAACGCCTCGCTTCCGGCGAGAAGCGGGCGCTGAAGGTGGCGGTGCCGATGCTGGCGCGCATCGCCAATTTCGACGATCTCGATCCGCTGAAAGCCGAGCCGCAGGTCGAGGTGGTGTTCGTGCCGCCGGGCAAGAAGCTGCCGGAAGATGCCGGGTTGGTGGTCATCCCCGGCTCCAAATCGACGATCGGCGATCTCCTGAAATTCCGCGAGAACGGCTGGAATCGCGATCTCCTCGCCCATCGCAAGCGCGGCGGCCATGTCGTCGGCATCTGCGGCGGCTACCAGATGCTCGGCCGCATGGTGCGCGATCCCGATGGCCTCGAAGGGAGCGTGACAGAAGCCGAAGGCCTTGGCCTGCTCGACATCGAAACGGTGATGGAACCTGAGAAGACTGTACGCAATTCAAGCGCGCATTCGGTGCAGTTCGGCCTGCCGCTCGAAGGCTATGAGATCCATCTCGGCCGCACCACCGGCCCGGACACGGCGCGGCCCTCGACGATCCTCAACGGCGTCGAGGACGGCGCGGTCTCCGCGGACGGCAAGGTGATCGGCACCTATCTGCACGGACTGTTTTCCGCCGACGCTTTTCGCGCCGCATACCTGGAGAGCCTTGGCGTCAGGGGAGGCGGTATCGACTATCGCGCGGATGTCGAGAAGGCGCTGGACGAGGTCGCGGCCGAGCTGGAGAGGCATCTCGACTGCGACGCGATTTTTGCCATCGCGCGATAGATAGCTCTATCGAACCCACAGGGTTTGTGATTGGCGAAAACGCCCCTCGGGTCGTCATCCACGGGCGGAGCAAGGAGCAAAGCGGGACGCAGCGCAGACCCGAGGATCCATTCCGTGACGTCAAGGCTTTGCAACAGTGCAGAATTCTGCTCCGCTGCACCCCTCGCGTGAGGTAACGGAATGGATCCTCGGGTCTGCGCGTCCGCTTCGCTCCCGCTCCGCCCGTGGATGACGAAGCTGGCAGATCGCGGCCAATCGCCAGCGTCACTGATGGCCTCAAGCCTTCTCTCCCACCTTCGGCCAATAGGTGCCGAAGGACCAGACATTGCCTTCCGGGTCGAGGCAGATGAACTCGCGGCTGCCATAGTCGCGGTCGACCAGTTCCTGGATGATTTTCGCGCCGGCCTTCTTGGCACGCGCATAGGCGGCGTCGGCGTCATCGACGGCGATGTAGATCGACTTGCCGCCGCCACCGCCGGGCGCGCCGACCATCTTGCCGTAATCGTCGTCGCGTGCCGTACCCAGCATGATCATCGAGGACCCGAAAGTGAGCTCGGCATGGTGGACGATGTCGCCCTCGCCATAGCGGGCGCGCGCCTCGAAGCCGAAGGCCTCGTATAGCCAGTCGATCATTTTGGCGGCGTTCCTGTAGCGCAGAGCCGGGTATAGACGGGGTGCTTCGTTTGCTGTCGGCATGACAATCTCCCTGGTCGGTTGATGAATGCCAGTCTGTGCAAAGGCGGTCTCGGCGTCTTGAAGAAATGTTACCTGGGTCAGGCCTACATCGACGCCGCGAGACCGGTCGGCGTTTCGCCGGCCAACTGACGGAACTCGCGCACCAGATGCGCCTGGTCGGCGTAGCCGCAATCGGCGGCGATGCCGGCCCAGTCATCGTCCTGCCGCTTCGACAGGGACAGCGCGCGATTGAAGCGCACGATGCGCGACAATGTCTTCGGGCCGATGCCGATCGCGTCGGTGAATCTCGCCGCCAGATGCTTGCGGCTCCAGCCGATCTCGCCGGCGAGCCTCGAAATGCGGGTGCGGCCGCCTGACGCAATGACCGCCCTATAGGCCCAGGCGATTTCCGGTGAAAGCGCATTCGCCTCGACAAGGCGGCTGGTAATGAATCCCTCGACAATGTCGAAGCGCGCGTTCCAATCCGATGCCTCGCCAAGCCGTTCGCGCAATGCCATGCCGTCAAAGCCCAGCGCATCATCCAACCCGACCATGCGATCGCGCAACTCGCTCATCGGCAGGCCGAAGAATTGCCTGGCGCCGAGCGGCGTGAAATTGACCTGGACGCAGTAGGCGCCGCCAAAGGATTCGATCATGACCGGCCCGGCATAGAGGCCGGCGGCGAAGCTGGCGTAGCGATCGTTGTCGCCCGGGCTGTGGCCGAGCCCAATGGCGAAGGCTTCGGCGAAGCTGATCACCAGCGGCACGGTCAGCGAAGCATATTCGACGATGCGGAAATGGCCGGGGCGGGTCTCGCGGTAGCCGCAGATATCCGTGACGATGCCCGTAAGCAAGGCAGCAGGCTTGCGCCGCACCATCTCGAAATGGAGGGCGGGAGAGCGATTATCCTGGCGATGGCGCTCTGGCTCGTCGGACATGATCCGAGCCTAGCAGAACACCCCTTCGAAAATCAAAAGCGCCCGGCAGGGCCGGGCGCTCCGAGTTGCCTGAGAATACTGTGCTCAGGTGCCGCGCATCAAACAGCCGGCGGCGAGCACGATGTAGGCGATAAGCATGATCCAAACGGACGCAAGAGGAATGAATGCAAGAACGCCAAGCGCGGCGAGAAGGCCGATGACGGCGATAACCAACGAAATAATGAACACGATCTGGGTGGGCGCACTGAGATTCATGTCTGGTCCCTCCAACATGATTCGCAACACCAGAACTCTAACAGGAGGAGGCCTCACACACCAACCAGTTGGCGTAAGGGATTGGCGGGGTCTGCCATTAGCTTGATCGCGAGCGCCATGCACACGACCACCAGCAGCGGCTTGATCAGTTTCGCGCCGATCCGGATGGCCAGGCTTGCGCCGACGCGGGCGCCGATGAACTGCGCCACGCCCATCATCAGGCCGGTCTTCCAGTCGATGACGCCGACGGCGGCGAAGACGACGAAGCCGCCGATGTTGGAGGCGAAATTGAGCAGCTTGGTGTGCGCCGTCGCCTTGAGCACGCCGTAGCCGGCAAGGGTGACGAAGGCGAGCATGTAGAAGGAACCGGCGCCCGGACCGAAGAGCCCGTCATAGAAGCCGATCAGCGGCGGGAAGCTCAGTCCGAACAGGAAAGGCGACAGCCGCTCGGCGCGGTCGACGTCGTCCATGTTCGGCTTCAGCGCGAAATAGAGCGCGATGGCGATCAGCAGCAGCGGCAGCAGGGCGCGCAGGAAATCGCCCGGCATGACGGTCGCCAAAAGCGCCCCGACCGCGCCGCCGACAAGCGCCAGCAGCGCCGACGGCAGCTGGCGGCGCAGGTCGACCTGGCCGTTGGCGGCATAATGAATGGTCGCCGAGCCGGAACCGAACATGCCTTGCAATTTGTTCGTGCCGAGTGCTGCGACCGGCGAATAACCGGCAAGCAGCAGCGCCGGGATCGTGATCAGCCCGCCGCCGCCGGCAATCGAGTCGACGAAGCCCGCGGCAAAGGCGGCGGCAATGAGGATGAGGACGGTCTGCAGGGTAAGGTCGATCATCGCGAAGGGGTGCTTGGAAGGAAGCCGCAGCTTCCATCACGCTCCACCAGTTTGCGCAAGACCAATTCCACGCTAACAATCTCGACGGAATCGCAAAGGGGAGCTTGATGGCGATGGCGCTGCTCGACCAGATACGTTCGATCTTCGACGGTGACCCGGGTGTGCGCAAGGTGGCGGACGACCCTGTGCTGTCGGCGGAATTGCTGATGCTGTTCCGCATGATCCTGGCTGACGGCTCGGTCTCGGAGAGCGAGATGGTCGTCTTCCGGCATATCTGCAAGGAAGCCTTCGGCATTCCGGAGGCCAGCATCGACAGCGTCATCGAATATCTCAACGATTATGGCTACGAGACCAACGGCTCGCAGGCGATCGCGCTGTTCCGCGACCTCGATGTCGAGCGCCGGAAGCTGCTTGCCCGCCACATGGCCGAGATCGCCAAGGCCGATGCCAGGCTGGCGGAGAGCGAGGTGAAGCTTCTGCGCCGCACGCTCGACCTGCTCGACATCAGCCCCGTCGATTTGGTGAAGCCGGAGAGCTGAACTACCCCTGTTCCTGCATTTTGCGCGCGATAGCGCGGTGAAGGTCGGGTGCCGCCGCGACCAGCGCCTGCGCCGCCTCTGAGCGCGGATGGTCGAGCACCTCGGCCGCCCGGCCGCGTTCGACGATCTTGCCTTCATGCATGACCAGCACCTCGTCCGCCATGGCGCGGGCGACCGTCAGGTCATGGGTGATGAAGAGATAGGCGATGCCGAGCTTCTGGTTGAGCTCGGCGAAAAGGTCAAGGATCTGGGCGCGGATCGAGACGTCCAGCGCCGATACCGGCTCGTCGGCCACTACCAGCTTCGGACGGGTGATGATGGCGCGGGCGATCGACAGGCGCTGGCGCTGGCCGCCGGAGAATTCATGCGGGTATTTGTCCATGTCGCGCTGGCTAAGGCCGACTTCATGCAGCGCATGCGCGACCATCTCGCGGCGCTCGGCCTTTGCCGGCTGCTTTTCCAGAAGATGCAGCGGCTCGGCCACCAGCTTCTCGACCTTCTGGCGCGGGTCGAAGGAGCCGTAAGGATCCTGGAACACCACCTGCATGTCGCGCCGGGCCGGCTTTAGCGCCCGTTCCGGCTTGCGGGTGATAGCCTCGCCGCGAAAGCGGATCGTGCCCGCCGTCGGCTTGTCCAAGGCGAGGATCATGCGGGCAAGCGTGGACTTGCCGCAGCCCGATCGGCCGACGAGCGCCACCGATTGCGCGGGCTCGATGGTGAGCGAGACATCGTCGACGGCGTGGATTGGTTGCGCCGGCCGGAACAGCGATTTGCGCCGTCCCGGATAGTCCCGGCCGACGCCCTCGACTTCGAGCAGGGGTTTTGCCGATCCGGCAATGTGCGGTTTCGGGCGCGCCGGCACGTGCATGGAGGCCAGCGCCAGCTCGCGCGTATAGGGATGCTGTTGCTCCGACAAGGTCCGGGCGGTTTCGCCGGCTTCCATCACTTCGCCGTTGCGCAGGATGGTCAGGCGATCGGCCATCTCAGTCACCACGGCGAGGTCGTGCGAGATGAGCAGCAACCCCATGCGGTTCTCGCTGACCAGGTCGCGCAAAAGATCAAGAATCTGCGCCTGCAGCACCACGTCGAGCGCCGTCGTCGGCTCGTCGGCGATCAGCAGCTTCGGTTTCAGCGCGCAGGCGATCGCGATGACGACGCGCTGGCGCTGGCCGCCGGACAGTTCGTGCGGGTAGCGCGACAGCGGGAATTTGGCCTCGGGCAGGCCGACGCGGTCGAGGATTTTTCGCGCGCGCTCCTCGGCCTCGGCGCGGCCCGCCTTGGTGTGCCAGCGTATGCCCTCGGCGACCTGCTCGCCGATCGTCTTGACCGGGTTGAGCGCCGTCATCGGCTCCTGGAAGACCATGCCGATATCGTCGCCGCGCAAGGCGCACATCTGGTCCTCGCTCGCGCCGAGGATGTCGATGCCGTCGAAGGCGACGCGGCCCTCGGCGCGGGCCAGATGCGGCAGCAGCCGCATGATTGTCAGCGCCGTCATCGACTTGCCGGAGCCGGATTCACCGACCAGACCGACGACCTCGCCCGGTGCGATTGTCAGCTCGACGCCTTTCAGGATCGGCGTATCGCCGATCGAAAGCGACAGGTTTTCGATCTCGAGCAGGTTCATCTACGCCGCCGCGATTTCGGATCGAGGATGTCGGCAATGCCGTCGCCGAGCAGGTTCAGCCCAAGCACGGTGACGACGATCGCCATGCCGGGGAAGATCGCCATCCAGGGCGCCGTCACCATGCGCGTCTGCGCGTCGAACAGCATGCGGCCCCAGCTCGGCATCGGCGGCTGGGCGCCGAGGCCGACATAGGAAAGCCCGGCTTCGGCGAGGATGCCCAGCGCGAACTGGATCGTGCCCTGGACCAGCAGCAGCGTCGCGATGTTGGGCAGGATGTGCTCGACGGTGATCTGTGTCATGCCCTTGCCGGCGGCGCGCGCGGCAAGGATGAATTCGCGGGGCCAGATGGCCAGCGCGCCCGCGCGGGCGACACGCGCGAAGACAGGGATATTGAAGATGCCGATGGCGATGATGGCGTTGACGGCGCCCGGGCCGAAGATCGCGGTGATCATGATTGCCGAAAGCAGCGCCGGAAAGGCAAAGACCAGGTCGTTGAGGCGCATCAGCGCCTCGTCGACCAGTCCGCCGCGCGCCGCGGCGACGGCGCCGAGCGGCACACCGATGCCCATGCCGATGCCGACCGCGACCAGCGCCACGGCGATCGAGTTGCGGGCGCCAACCATGATCATCGACAGGATGTCGCGGCCGAAATGGTCGGTGCCGAACCAGTGCGCCCAAGAGGGCGCCTGTGTCTTGTCGGCGATCACCAGCCTGGTGACGTCGTAAGGCGTCCAGGCAAAGGAGAGGAGCGCGACGGCCACAACCAGCAGCGTGATAATCAAACCGATCAGGAAGGAGCGGTTGCCGAAGGCCTTGGCCAGCACGCCGGCAAGCGTTTCCTCGGGAAGGTCGACGCGCATGGTCATTGCCGGCCTCTCGAGCGGTTCCGCGTTTCGCGGAATCGCTGAACCGCTCTCAGTATTTGCTTTGGCGCAATTCCGGACGGAAAACCGCTACGCACTTTTCCTGGAATTGCTCTTAGGCGTGGGTCGACGATGGCGTAGGAGAAATCGACGAGGAGGTTGATGAGGATCACGGCGGCGACCAGCAGCATGACGATGCTCTCGACCACGATCAGGTCGCGCTGGGTGATCGCCTGGAAGATCAGCCGGCCGAGGCCTGGCAAGTAGAAGACATTCTCGATGATGATGGTGCCGGCAAGCAGGAAGGCGAATTGCAGGCCGAGGATGGTGAGCACCGGGATCATGGCGTTGCGCAGCGCGTGGCGCCAGAGCACGGCGCGGTAGGGCAGGCCCTTGGCGCGCGCGGTGCGGATATAGTCCTCGTTGAGCACTTCGATCAGCGCCGAGCGAGCGACGCGTCCGAGAATCGCCGCCTGCGGCAGCGCGAGTGCGACGGCGGGCAACAGCAGGGATTTCAGCGCCGTCCAGATGCCGGCGCTCCAGCCTGGGAAACCGCCGGCTGGCACCAGATGCAGCCATACGGCAAACAGATAGATCAGCATCAGCGCGAACCAGAAATTCGGCACGGCGACGCCGAGCTGGGCTGCGCCCATGGCGAGCGTGTCGCCAGCGCGGCCCTGGCGGCTGGCGGAGAACACGCCGACCGGAATGGCGATGATGGTCGAGAGCGCCAGCGCGATCAGCGCCAGCGGCAGGGAGACGACGACGCGTTCTCGCACCAGGTCGATGACGGGCACCGAATAGGTGTATGAGCGGCCGAAATCGAGGCTGAGCAAGCCTGCCGCCCAGTGGAGATAGCGCAGCACCAGCGGCGCGTTCAGCCCCATCTGGTTTCGCAGCACCTCGACCTGATCGGCGCTGGCATTGAGGCCCAGCATCAGGCGCGCCGGGTCGCCGGGCAGGATCTCCATGACGGCGAACACCACGATCGAGGCCAGCACCAGGGTGAGGGCGGCGATGATGATGCGTTTCAGGAGATAGGCGGTCATGGAGGCGATCGGGCGATCGCGCCGGCCTCAATCCGTCCACTTCACCTTGGTCAGATCGTCAGCCTCGATCGGCCAGTTCGTCCACATGCCCTGCAGCTTGGCATCCCAGACGCCAATCTTGGGCAGCTCGAACAGGTAGACGGCGGGCACGTCGTGCGCGAGAATCTTCTGCGCCTCGCCCAGCAGCTCCAGCCTCTTATCCTTGTCGACCGTGGTGCCGAGTTCCTTGATGACATCGTTGAACTTCGGATTGTCATACTGGAAGTAGTAGCCGGGCCGCGAATAGATATCGATGTCGTTTGGCTCGACATGGGAAACGATCGTGAGATCGTAGTCCTTGTTGGTGAAGACCTGGCTCAGCCACTCCGCCCATTCGACCGGAATGATCTGCAGATTGACCCCGATGTCCTTCAGTTGGGACTGAATCACCTGGCCGCCGTCGCGTGCGTAAGGTACGGGCGGCAGCTTGATCGTGGCCGAAAAGCCGTTCTCCAGCCCCGCTTCCTTCAGATATTCCTTGGCCTTGGCGATGTCGTGCGGATAGACGCCGGTGAGATCGACATAGCCCGCATCGCCTGGCGAAAAATGAGAGCCGATCGGCTTTCCAAGACCGTTCGAGGCCGCGGCGATGATGGCGCTGCGATCGATCGCGGAGGCGAGCGCCTGCCGCACCGCAAGCTTGTCGAAGGGCGGCTTCTTGTTGTTGATCGACAGGATCGTCTCGCCCTCGGTCGAGCCGATCACGACGCTGAAGCGCGGATCGGACTGAAGTTGCTCGAGCGCGTCTTGTGCGGGCATGTTGGCGAAAGCCTGGATGTCGCCCGAGAGCAATGCGGGGACAGCCGCGGCCGCGTCGGGCACGATACGGAACGTCGCCTTGTCGAGCGCGGCGGGCGTACCCCAGTAGTCCGGATTCTTGACCAGCGTGATCTCGGAACCCTTGGCCCAATGATCGAGCTTGAACGGACCGGTGCCGATCGGCTTGTCCTTGTTGCCGTCAGCCGATGCCTTCGCCACGATCACCGCCGCAACCTGGCCCATGTCATAGAGGAAATCGCCCTGCTGACCGTCGAGCGTGACCTTCACCGTCGCCGGATCGACCGCTGTGACATCGGTGATATGCGCAAAGAGCGGCTTTTGCGGGTTAAGCGAATCCTTGGCGCGCGCCCGGTCCAGCGAGAACTTCACGTCGTCGGCGCTGAAGGCCGAGCCATCGTGGAACTTCACGCCCGAATGCAGCTTGAACGTGTAGACCTTGCCGTCGTCAGAGACGGCCCAGCTGTCAGCGAGACCTGACTGAACCTGGCCGTTGTCGTCAATGCGCGTCAGCCCTTCAAAGACATTGGCATAGGTGACTTCGCCGATGGCCGCGGCCGCGCCGGCGGTCGGATCGAGATGCGGCGGCTCAAGCACGATGCCAAGCGTGAGGTCGGTGCGTGCGGCAAAGGCCGACGTGGCGGCGGCAAGCGACAGCACAGCCGCGGCCAGGATGGTCTTCCACAGTTTCATCGCTGAACTCCCATTGCTCAAACGTGCTCAGGCTGGCGGATAGAAGCGTGATTTCGCGCGCGAGTAAATTGCGTTTCGTGCTGCCCGGCGGCGCCAGGCGGAATGTTTTTCCGGATCAGCCGGTTGTACCGCGCAAGAGCACATTGAGGCCGATAGCCATCACCTTGGCCGATTCCACCATGTCGGCGATGCCGACCCATTCGTCCGGCCGGTGGGCGAGGTCGAGAATGCCCGGGCCGTAGGCGATGCAGTCGTAGAGGTGGCCAATGCGCGCGACATGCTTCTGGTCGTATGTGCCCGGCGAGATCACATAGTCGGGTTCGCGGTCGAACACCTCCATGATGCCTTTGGCGACGGCCTTCACCACCGGCGCGTCGCGCTCCGTCATCAGCGGCAGCACCTCCATCAGATCGCGGATCTCGTAGTCGAATTTCTCGCGCTCGCGTTTCAGCCGTTCGAGGATGCCCGTGACTTCGCCTTTGACGGAGGCGATGTCCTCTTCGAGCAGAAAACGCCGGTCGATGGTGAGGCGACACCAATCGGGCACGTTGGGCGAGGGAAGCCCCGGCCGGAAATCCTCGGTCTGGCCGCCATGAATGGAATTGATGTTCATGGTCGAGCGCCTGGCGCCTTCCGGAACCACCGGCATGCGCGTCATCTTGCGGTCGAGGGCCGGGAACAGCTCGTCCTCGAAGGCCTGCAGGACGGCGCCCATATGGCGCACCGCATTGTCGCCGAGGAATGGCATCGAGCCATGCGCGATCTCGCCCTTGGTCTCGATCTCGGCCCACCACACGCCCCGATGGCCAAGGCAGATGCGATCCTTGTTCAGCGGCTCGGGGATGATGACGTGGTCGACTTTCGGCTTCGAGAAATAGCCGAGCCTCGCCAGATGGGCGACGCCGCCGAAACCGCCCGATTCCTCGTCCGCCGTGCCTGATATCTCGATGGCGCCGGGGAAATCGGGATAGACTTCCACGAAGGCTTCGACGGCGATGACGGAGGCAGCCAGGCCGCCCTTCATGTCGCAGGCACCGCGCCCATAGACCTTGCCGTCCTTCACCACGCCGGCGAAGGGATCGACGGTCCAGCCGTCGCCGGCCTCGACCACGTCGATGTGCGAGTTGAAATGCACGCAGGGACCGGGCGAGCTGCCCTCGAAACGGGCAACGACGTTGACGCGCGGGTAGCGGTCGCTGTCGCCTGGCGCGCCTTCGGCACGAATAAACTCGGTCTCGAAGCCGAGTTTCTTCAGGCGCGCGCCGAGAAACTCGGCGCATGGCCGATAGGCTTCGCCCGGCGGGTTTACGGTCGGAAAGCGGATCAGGTCGGCGGTCAGCGCAACGAGGTCGTCGGCCCGATCCTCGACCGCCTTGAGAAGTCGTTCATTCATCCGGCGAATTGAAGAAGGAACGCAGCACTTTTGCAAGCGACCAGTCGCTCATTGCCACACAACGACCGAAGCATGGACCAACGCCTCGCCTAAATTTCAGAGGGTGCGTGGTGCGGCAGCAACTATACCGCGAAAATCGTTCAAATTCACCGCATTGCATTGGCGGATTCGTCAAGGAGTGTGTGGTACTTAACGCATCTGCCGGCGAAAAGATGGAAGAACCGCGCGAACGGCAGGGGGCAATCAAAGGGGTTTGATCGCATGAAAAAGTTCGTTCTCATGGCAACCGTGCTAGCAACCGCATTGTTCGGCATGTCCATCGCAAGCCGGGCGGCTGCGCTGGTGGCCAATATCGACGTCTCGTCGCAGACCATGACCGTCAGCAAATACGGCCAGGTGGTTTATCGCTGGAGCGTGTCGACCGCGCGCAAGGGTTACTTCACGCCGCGCGGCAGCTACCGGCCGCAATGGACCGCCCGGATGTGGTATTCGCGCAAGTATGACAACTCGCCGATGCCCTATTCGGTGTTCTTTCACGGCGGCTACGCCATTCACGGCACCGGGTCGGTGAGAAATCTCGGACGACCGGCATCGCATGGCTGCGTGCGCCTGCATCCGGCTAACGCCGCGGCCTTTTATTCGATGGTCAAGGAAGTCGGCTTCGGCAACACGCGGATTGTCGTCACCAACTGACCTAAAGGCCGACTGTCGCCTTCGACTGTCCGCGCTTACGGCGGCGGCCGCTGATTTCCCAGCGTTTGTGGAACCACATCCACTGGCCGGGGTCCTCGCGCACCCAGCGCTCGACCACATCGGTGAGCAGCTGGGTGGTGGCGCTGACATCGACGCTACCGCCTTCGGTGCGCGGCAAGGTCAGCCTGTCCTCGATTTCCAGGCGGAAGCGGTTGCCCGGCAGCCTGACGCAGCGGGCGGGGTAGACATCGCAGTCATAGTGGCGGGCCAGCATGCCGAGCATCGGATTGCTCTGGCATGGGCGCCCGAAGAAGGTCGTGTTTACGCCGCCCGAGAATTTCTGATCGACCAGCACGCCTATATTGCCGCCCTTTTCGAGGATGGCGGCAAGGGCGAAGGACGCGCCGGCGGCGGAGGGCAGCAGGGCGCCCATCGAGGAGCGGCGCGTCGAGTGGATGTAATCGGCGAGATAGGGGTTGTTCGGCGGGCGAAACAGCGCCGTGATGTTCATGCCGAAGGTGGCCGCGGCCACCGGCAGCAACTCGAAATTGCCGAGATGGCCGGTGAACAGGATATGCGGCTTCTTCTCGCCGGCGATCTCGTGGAAATGCTCGACGCCGCGCACCTCCACCCGGCCCGGCTTCGAAGCGTTCGGATCGAAGTCGAACAGCGCGTCGAGGAAGATGTATTCGGCGGCGAGGCGGGCCATGTTGCCCCACATGTCGCGCGCGATGGCTTCGATCTCGGCGTCGCTCTTTTGCGGATAGGCAAGGCGCAGATTGTTGACCGCAACGCGGTGGCGCCCAACCATCGGGCCGATGCGGCGGGCGACACGGTCGGCGAAGTTGAGCGCGCTGTCCGGCGGCAACAGGCGCAGCAGCGAGAGCAACACGATGGCGAGCTTGGCGACCAGCCAATGCTCCAGCTGGCGCAGCCGTCGGCCGTAGCGGAACATGAAGTCCCGGCGGGCTTTCCTGAACACCTTGCCGACCATCCTGTCTTAGGAAACGCGCAGGATGATCTTGCCGAAGACGTCGCGGCCTTCCATGCGCTTCAGCGCGGCGTCGATGTCGTCGAAGCCGACTTCGGTATCGATGACCGGCGCAACGAGGCCGGCCGCCATCTTCTGCATGGCGTTGGCCATGTTCTCCATGCGGCAGCCGAAGGAGCCGAGCAGCTTCAGCTGCTGCTGGAAGAGCTGCATCAGGTTGACCTGCGTCGACACGCCCGAGGTCGAGCCGCAGGTGACGAGGCGACCGCCACGCTTCAAGCACAGCATGGAACCGGCGAAGGTGTCGGCGCCGACATGCTCGAACACCACATCGACACCCTTCTTCCTGGTCAGCTTGCGCACAACGCCTTCGAAACGGTCCTCGCGGTAGTTGATGACATGGTCGGCACCAAGCGCCTTGGCCTTGTCGATCTTGTTGTTCGAGCCGACCGTGGTGATGACAGTGCAGCCCATCTTCTTTGCGAGCTGGATGGCAGCGGAGCCGATCCCGGAGCCGCCGGCATGGACGAGGATGGTTTCGCCTGGTTCCAGCCTGGCGTTGTCGAACAGCATGTGCTCGACCGTGCCGAAGGTGACAGGCGCGACCGCCGCGCCGATCTCGGTGACGCCGGGAGGCGCGGGCACCAGAAGACGCGCCGGCAGGTTGATCTTTTCCTGGGCAAAGCCGTCGAGATGGAAGCCATGGACGCCGGAAACATGCTCGCAGAGATTGTCGCGGCCTTCGCGGCAGGCGCGGCAAAGCCCGCAGGTGCGCGCGCCGTAGATCGACACCAATTGTCCCGGCAGCAGGTTGGAGACGCCGGGGCCGACCGCCTCGACCTCGCCGGCGGCCTCGGCGCCGACGACCAGCGGCAGCTTGCGCTTGGCAAACGCCATGCCGCGCCAACCCCAGACGTCGATATGGTTGAGCGCCACCGCCTTGATGCGGAGCGTCACTTCGCCCAGCGAAGGCGGCGGGGGAGGCGGCAGGTCCACCGTTTCAAGGCGGCGGTCCTCGATAAGTTGCAATGCGCGCATGTGGCCTGTCGGGTCTGTAAGAGCGGAAAAGTCCGCTTAGACCGGTTCCCGCGCCATGACAAGGCAGGTGTTCTGGCCGCCGAAGCCGAAGGAATTCGACAAAACCGTGCCCACTTCGGCATTGCGCTTCTTGTTCGGCACGACGTCGAGCACGATGGCCGGATCTGGATTGTCGTAATTGATCGTCGGCGGGATGACGCTTTCGCGCATGGTCATCAGCGAGAAGGCGGCCTCCACCGCGCCGGCGGCCGACAGGGTGTGGCCGATCATCGACTTGTTCGACGAGATCGGCATCGAGCCGATGCGCTCGCCGAAGACGGTGGACAGCGACAGGTGCTCCATCTTGTCGTTCTCGGGCGTCGAGGTGCCGTGCGCATTGACGTAGTCGATCTCGTCTTCCCCGAGGCCCGCATCGGCAAGAGCGGCGCGCACCGCCGCGATCGCAGGCGAGCCGTCGGGCTTGGAGCGGGTGCGGTGAAAATCGTCGGCCTTCTCGCCGCAGCCGCGCATGATGCCGAGGATTGTCGCGCCCCGCGCAAGGGCGCCTTCCAGCGATTCCAGCACCAGCGCGCCGGAGCCTTCAGCCAGCACGAAGCCGTCGCGATCCTTGGAGAAGGGCTTTGAGGCCTTTTCGGGGATATCATTGTGGGTGGAAAGGGCCGAGAGCAGCGAGAAGCGGATCAGCGCTTCGGCGGTGGCCGAGCCGTCGGCGCCGATCGACAGCGCCTTGTCGCACTCGCCGCGCCGGATCGCCTCGACCCCAAGCTGGATGGCGGTGGCGCCCGAGGCGCAGGCGGTCGACAGGGTGATCGGCAGGCCACGCGTGCCGAAGCGGTCGGCCAGGCGATCGGCGATCGAGCCGAACTGCGTGGTCTCGAAGACATCCAGCTCCTTCAGCCCGCGCGCCACGCGCAGCAATCTTTCGGCACCGGCGTCCTGCTTGTCGGAATTATAGAGCGAGAAGCGGTCGATCCAGTCGAGCTCGACCGGCGGCGAGGCCAGGAACAGCGGGCCGCCGAAATCGCCGGACTCCAAACCAGCTTCCGAGACGGCCTCCTGGGCCGCCGTCTCGGCCAGTTCGTAGGTGAGGTGGCTGGCGCCCTTCGAGCTCGAGGGCAGGAAGTCGACCATGCCGGAAATGCGGGTGTTGAGGTGGTCAACCGGAAAGCGGGTGATCGGATGGATGCCGGATCTGCCCGAGGTCAGCGCCGCCCAATTGTCGGCCTTGCCGATGCCGAGCGAGGTCACCACGCCGATGCCGGTAACGGCGACGATCGGCCTGCCCATGTGGTCGCGAAGATTGGCCATGCTTTGTCTGCCTCGTTATCGAGCAATTCCAGGAAAGGTGCGTAGCGGTTTTCCGCCCGGAATTGCGAAAAACCGATCTAAGCGGCTTTAACCAGCCCCAGGCCCTCGAATTGGTGATAGCCGATCGCGGTTGCAAGGACGGAATTGGGGGCGCCTTCGAATGGGCGCTCCACCGTGGCATCGAAGGCAGGATAACCGGCCCCGCGATCGACGGCCATTGCCGCGAGCGCAACCGCAAAGGGGAATTGAGCCTCCTTCATATGGCCGGTGAGCGTCGAGAAGGCGCGCACGGCCAAAGCCGGGTTGGCATCGAGAACGGCCTTTTCGGCCGCCGTCGCGGCGTGGGCGCCGGAAGCGGCGGAAATCGTCAGCAGATCGCCGTCGGGAAGGGCGGCCTGCTTCAGCAGCGCAGCAATCTCAGAATTCAACTCGCCTTGCCGGCGCCTGGCGCGGCCGGAGACGACGGGGCCAAGCTCGGCGTAGATCTTGCGGCCGCGGTTTTTTGCGTGCTCGCGCTGCTCGAGCACCAGGAAGGCGCCGCCGGAGCCCGTCACCACGCCGCCGCCTTCTGAGCCCTGGCGTTGCCAGACCGGTTTCCACGGTCCGCGATGCAGGTAGCCGGCAAGCTCGTAGCCGAGCAGCATGTCGGAATGCTCGGTCTGGAAGGCGCCGCCGACCAGAACATGGGTCGACTGTCCCGAGCGGATGCGCGCGGCCGCCGTCTCGACGGCCGAGACGCCGGCGCCTTCCTCGCCCATGAAGGTGCGCGACGAACCGGTGACCTTGTGGACGATCGAGATGTTGCCGGCGAGCAGGTTGGAGAGCTGGGCCAGGAACAAAGTCGGCCGCAGTTCCGTCGTCAGCTTCTCGTTGAGCAGCACGTCGCGGTCGTTGCGGCTTTCGGAGGCTGCAAGGATTGCGGCATCGACGGCTTCGTCGCGCTCGCCGCCGCCGGCCGCCACGACCATGTCCATCGTGGCGCAAAGCTCGTCATTGCCTTTGATGCCGGCGTCGTCGAGCGCCAGGCCGGCGGTGTAGGTGCCGAGACGCTGCCAGGTTTCCATCTGACGCTGGTCGCCGCGCTTGGCGATCTGCAGGTTCCAGTCGATCTCGGGCAGGGGATGGATGGTGTAGGGTGCGAAGCGCTCTGCCTCGAGCACCGGCTCAAGGCCCGGTCGGGTGAGCTTCTGCCAATGCGCATCAGGGCCCTCTCCAAGCGAAGAGACAAGGCCGATGCCGGTGATGACGACGTCGTGAGAACTCATGGGCGGCTGTTGTGGGTCAGCTGGCGGGGCTCGTCAAGACCGCGCCCGAGCCGGCTCAGGCGGCCTTGGCCGCGACCAGCGCGTCGATCTTGGCGCACAGGTTCTTCATGACGAAGTAGTCGTCGGTCGAGGCCTTGCCGTCATTGACCTCCTGCGTCCACTTCTCGAGCGGCACCTTGATGCCGAATTCCTTGTCGATGGCAAAGACGATGTCGAGGAAATCGAGGCTGTCGATGCCGAGATCGTCGATCGTGTGGCTCTCGGGCGTGATGGTGTCGATATCGATCTCGCTGGTGTCGGCAATGATCTTGGCGACTTTCTCGAACGTGGTGGACAAGGGCTCTTCCTTCGGTTGCGGGCGGAATCTGTCCGCATCTTTGTTTGGGCGCTGTCTAATCGGTTTTTCCCGGCAGGAAAAGGCCTGACGCGCCGGGGCAGGTGGGATGTCGCCTTTGGGAGCGCAAGAAGGGCCGCCGGCCTGCCCGGCGGCCCCTCCCATTTGACGCTGCGTCAGCTTTGTGTCGCATGCCGTCTTCCCAAAGCCGGAAACACTTTGGGCGACATGCGTCAGTCGCGGAGCTTGACCAGGTCGTTGAGCAACCCGCCCGTCCCGTTGTGGACGGTGAGCCGCTCGACCTTGCCGGCGATGGCCTCGAGAGCCTCGAGCTCCTTCAGTCGCAGCATCACCGGGTTCTCGGCCATCACCTTGGCCGTGTTGAGCAGCGAACGGGTGGCGTTCGTCTCCTCGCGGCGGCGGATGACGTTGGCCTCGGCCTGCTTCTCGGCCGAAACCACCTGGTTGAGGATCTCGCGCATGTCGCCCGGCAGGATCACATCCTTGAGAGCGATATCGCTGACCTCGACGCCGATCACGGCCATGTCGTCGCGCACCTTGGCAGCCGCGTCCTCGTCGACCGTGACCTTCTTGTCTAGGATCTGGTCGAGCGTGAGCGCGCCAAGCGTCTTGCGAAAGACATACTGCAGGGCGCGGTAGAGGGCTTCGGAGAAGTCCTTCACCGTGCTCACCGCCGTCACCGGATCGACGACCCGGTATTCGGCGGCGATGTTGACGCGGATCGTCACGCGATCCTTGGTCAGCATTTCCTGCCCGGCAACATCGAGCGACTGGCGCTTGACGTCGACAACCTTCACCTGGACCATGCGCCCGACATTCCAGAAGGCGTGCACACCCGCGGCAAGCGTGCGGGTGTAGACGCCATCCACGAACAGCAACCCGACCTGGCCGTCCACGACCGGATAGAGGAACACATGTTCCGTCTTCCGGGCCTGGCCGATCCGGCGCATCAAGGCCGGATCGACGGCGAGATCGGCCGCCGTGTCGACGGACGTGACCTTCCACGGGCCGGCATCCGTCCACAGCACGAGCTTGCGATCCGGGTTGAGCACGGCATGCAAGGCGCCGTCGCGCTCGACGACGGCGACGTCGGTACGCCCGGTGCGGATGACGGTGAGGTGACGCGCGGCCACATCCGGGAGCTTGTCGAACAACGCCTTCTCGTAAGCCGAAACGAATTCCGGGTTCTTCAGGTCGTGCCTGGAGATTTCCAGGTTGCCGCGCCGGTTGGCGAGCCAATGCTCGCCCGGCATCAGGATCGCCTGGATCTCACCCTTGTAGAGGGTGACGGCACGTTCACTTTCCTTCACCAGGACGCGCTGGCGTCCAAGAGCCTTTTCGAGAATGGTCTTCATTGTCTTACTCCTGTCGGGCATGGCCCCATGTGAGGCGTCACGTCATGCGTCGATCATCCTTTCGTTTCTCGTTTCACGTCGTCGTACTGTCCTGGGCACGAATGATCCGGGGACCGGTGGCATCGGCGCGTGGCGGGCCCGTGGGAGCGGATCGCGGGGCGGCGAAGCGGGCGCCGGAAGCCGAAGCTTCCTTTGCCGGCCGCGCCGCGCCTTGATCGTCACCGCGAACCTGGCCGCGAGCCGATGGCGCAGAATGTCACCGCCCGGCGAGGCCGAAGTCTTGCCGTCCGTGAAATCCTCGCATTCCGGTCCCCGGACCGTTTTGGATAACACCACCTGAAGGTGTCGGCTTATCAGGCCGTTGGAGAAGGAATCGAACCTTCGACAGTCAGATGACAAATCTGATGCTCTACCAACTGAGCTATCCGTGGTGCTGATGAAGGGACTCGAACCCTCGACCTCCGGACCTAAATCCGGCGCTCTAACCTCTGAGCTACATCGGCGATCCCAACACCCGAAACGGCGCCGCACACAGTGTGGCAGAGCCGGCTGCGCGGGCGGAGACGAAAGCTCCAACCGTTGTGCTCGCTTCGGTTTTCGTGACCGGGAGCGCGCCTATAGACCCTGCGACGGGTTGTCGCAAGCGGCATTGTCGCGGCGGATTTGCGGCTTCTTGCGACTGTGCCGTTTCGGCAACAGTGGCGCCGATCACATCCCAGGCTTGAATGTACCAATGTACCATGGTACATCGAACGCATGACGATAGAACGTGTGCAGACCGGTGTGCGGCTGGAAAAGCGGCTGGTGAAGGTGCTCAAGGCTTTGGCCGAGCATCAAGACATCAGTCTTGGCGATCTGATCGAAGGTATCGTGCTGCATGCCTTCGAGGGGCAAACGCCGTTTTCGCCCGGGACGCTCGAAACGATCGGGCAGTTGAAGCGCATCTACGGCTTGGAACTCGGCGCGGCCGACAGCCACCGGCTGGTGGAAACGACGGAGAAAGCAAATGACGAACCATCTTGAGCGCTGCCACAGCATCGACCTTGCCGGTCCCATCGATCGCGTCTTCCCCCTGTTCACGCCGATCGGAGAGACCTTGTGGGTCGAGGGCTGGGATCCCGAATTCCTCCATCCGCGCGGCGGCGAAACACAGGAGGGGATGGTCTTCCGGACGAGCCACGGCGACGAGACTACGCTGTGGGCCTGCACCGACTGGCAGCCTAGCGAGCATCGCATGCGTTATGCAAGGGTGACGCCGGGATCGCGTTTCGGATTTGTCGAGGTGACCTGCCGAGACACCGGCGGCGAGAGCACGCAGGCGTCGATTGCCTATACGTTCACGGCTCTGGGCGAGACCGGACAATCATATCTGTCAGAGCTGACGGAGGACGCCTTCGTCGATATGATCGAAAGCTGGAAGATCGGCATCAACGCCTGGCTGTCGAAGAATGGGGCGGCCAGTCCGGCCTGACTCAAAAAGTCACGCGGCCGAGCACCTTGAGACCATCACCGTCCGGTGCCACCACCACGGCCTCGCCCTCGCGCGGCGCTACGCCGGTGAGCGCCTCGATGTTTTCCACATGCGTGACCAGCACCAGATTATCGGAGCCGGAATAGCCACGGATCTCCTTCATGATCGCGGCCATTTGCGCGGCCTTTTCGGCCGGGTCGGTTTTGAGCAGATCGAGCGGCGCGAAAGGCTGCGGCTCGGATTCGAAAGCGATGCGGGCAGTATCGAGGCAGCGGCAGTAGCGGCTGGAGAGCACGTGATCGATCGGCGCCGAGCGCGCCGCGAACAGCGCGCCGATGCGGCTTGCCTGCTGCTTGCCGCGCTCCGACAGGTTGAGCTGCGTGGCGCAATTGCCGATGTCGAAATTGGCCGGGTCGGCAGCTCCGGTGACGAAGGCATGGCGAAGCAGAACGACATGGCCGCCGTCGCGCAGCAACGCCCAGCCCGCATCGGTCGCGTGGGCCAGGGTGGGAACGGCAAACAGGAAGAGCGCCAGGGCAAGTCGCAGCATCGGAAGTCCTATGGCAGCCCGCAAAGGCAAGGTGGTGATTGGCATATAGGGACCGCAAAGCAGGCTGAAAGACAAGCAGCGGGGCAGCAGAGCAAATGGAGCGCCGTTCCGTTCGGTGCGATTGCACCGCAGTCAGGGCCCGCCTATCACGGGAAAAATGTCTCCGCCCAAGAAATGACGCCGCTTACCGAAACCGTCCTCTTCGTCTTCAGCCTTGTGGCGCTCGGCTATTTGGCCGGGCTCACCTTCTATCTGAAGCCGGCGAGCGGGGAGGGCATTTCGGAATTCGCCGTCAGCGTGGCGATGCCACTGCTGCTCTTCCGGACCATGGTCAAATCGGATTTTCATGGCGTAACGCCCTGGTCGCTGTGGGGCGCCTATTTTGCGGCCGCCGCCATCACCTGGACCACGGGCCATCTGATGATGACGCGCGTTTTCAAGCGGGATGCACGCGCGGGCATCGTCGGCGGCGTGTCCTCGGCTTATTCCAATGTCGTGCTGCTCGGCGCGCCCTTCGTCCTCGGCATATTCGGCGCCAGCGGCTTCGAGGTGCTGTCGCTGCTGGTCTCGGTCCACCTGCCGATCATGATGATGGCCTCGATCGTGCTGTTCGAGATGTTCGGGCGCGGCAGCGGCGAGACGGTGCATCCGCTGCGCGTCGTCAAAAACTTCCTCAGGCGCCTGTTCCTCAATCCGCTGATCATCGGCATCCTGGTGGGGCTCGCCTGGCGCCTCACCGGCACGCCGCTGCCGGCCCTGGTCGAACGGTTGGTCAATACGCTCGCGGACACGGCCGGTCCGGTGGCGCTGTTCGCCATGGGGCTCAGCCTGCGCCGCTTCGGCATCTCCGGCAATATCAGACCGGCGCTGGCGCTGTCGGTGCTGAAACTGTTCGTGATGCCGGCGCTGGTGCTGGCCTTCGTCTGGCTGCTCGGCCTGCCGCCGCTGACGGCCAAGGTCGCGGTGGTGGTTGCGGCACTTCCTTCGGGCATCAACTCCTATCTGATCGCCGTCCAGTTCAACACCGGCCAGGCGCTGGCCTCGAACCAGATGACGCTTGCCACCGCAAGCGCGGTGGTAACCACCTCGTTCTGGCTGACGGTGGTGATCCACGTCTTCGGATAGAGCCGCTGAACGCGGCTCGCTTTTGCTGGCCCAACCCCTATATGCCATCTTGTGATTGCTTGCCCGCCTTTCCCTAGGTAAGAGCAATGCGCCGGCGTGCGGCTCTTGAAGCACGCTTCAACGGATATCCAGAAAAACGGCCGATCAGCGCGCCGAACGGAGGCCAGACCATGCTTCAGAAAACCAGCCATTTCATGCGCCAGGCCAACCTCATCAATGGTGAATGGGTGCAGGCCGACAGCGGCCAGACCATCGACGTCAACAATCCGGCGACCGGCCTCAAGATTGGCACCGTGCCTAAGGCCGGCAAGGCCGAGACCCGCCGCGCCATCGAAGCCGCCGAGGAAGCCTTCAAGAGCTGGCGCAAGACCACCGCGCTCGAGCGCTCGAAGCTGCTGCGCAAGCTGCATGACGCGATGATGGATAATCAGGACGTGCTCGCCGAATTGCTGACCATCGAGCAGGGCAAGTCGCTCACCGAATCCAAAGGCGAGATCGGCTCGGCCGCCAGCTATATCCTCTGGTTCGCCGAGGAAGGCCGCCGCGTCTATGGCGACATCGTTCCGTCGCCATGGGGCGACCGCCGCATCCTGGTGACCAAGGAGCCGGTCGGGGTGATCGCCGCCATCACGCCGTGGAATTTCCCGTCCTCGATGCTTGCCCGCAAGATCGGCCCGGCTTTGGCCGCCGGCTGCACCGCGGTGGTCAAGCCCGCCTCGCAGACGCCCTATTCGGGCCTCGCCTGGGGCGCGCTTGTCGAGGAGGTCGGTTTCCCGAAGGGCGTCGTCAACGTTGTCACCGGTTCGGCCGGCGAGATCGGCGACGAGATCTGCGCCAACCCGCTGGTCAAGAAGATCACCTTCACCGGCTCGACCGAGGTCGGCAAGATCCTGATCCAGAAGTCGGCCGCGACGGTCAAGAAAGTGTCGATGGAACTCGGCGGCAACGCGCCGTTCCTGGTCTTCGACGACGCCGATGTCGATCGCGCGGTTGCCGGCGCCATCACGGCCAAATACCGCAATTCCGGCCAGACCTGCGTGTGCACCAACCGCTTCCTGGTGCAGGCCGGCATCTATGACAAGTTCGTCGAGAAGCTGGCTGCCGCCAGCAACAACCTCAAGGTCGGCTCGGGCCTCGAGGAAGGCGTGCAGCAGGGGCCGCTGATCGACGAGAAAGCGGTCGAGAAGGTCGAGGAATTCATCGCCGATGCGACGTCGAAGGGCGGCAAGGTCGTCGCCGGCGGCAAGCGCCATGCGCTCGGCGGTTCGTTCTTCCAGCCGACGGTGATTTCTGGCGCCACGCCAAACATGCGCTTCATGAAGGAAGAGATTTTTGGGCCGATCGCGCCTGTGTTCAAATTCGAGACCGAGGAAGAGGCGATCGCGCTGGCCAACGACACCGAGTTCGGCCTTGCCGCCTATTTCTACACCGGCGATCTCGGCCGCGCCTTCCGCGTCATGGAAGGCCTGAAATACGGCATGGTCGGCGTCAATGAAGGCCTGATCACCACGCCCGAGGCGCCGTTCGGCGGCGTCAAGGAATCCGGTCTCGGCCGCGAAGGCGGGCATCAGGGCATCGAGGACTATCTCGACACCAAATATGCCTGCTTCGGCGGCCTAGGGCTCTGATATCGATCCCCGGAACAGGGGCAGGCGCGCCCAGCAGTCCACCGTTTCAGACAACGGTGGACTGCTCTATAGCCTTGTCTTGGCGCAAAGCCGCTGCGCACTTTTCCTGGAATTGCCTTAGCCTGCGCTTGCCGGATGATACGCAGCCGGCCTAAATCCACGGATCGGAAATGACATTTCGGGCATGGCAATGAAAGACGGCGAGGTCTTCGGCACGACGCAGGTGGGCGAGGCCGTGCGCCGCTTCACCATCCGCGGCGGCGGCATCACGGCCAACATCATCGGGCTCGGCGCCATCATTCAGGACCTCAGGCTGAGCGGCCATGACGCGCCGCTGGTGCTGGGCTACGACCGATTCGAGCCCTACGAGACCGACCGCGCCTTCTTTGGCGCCGTCGTCGGCCGCTTCGCCAACCGCATCGGCGGCGGCCGCTTCACCATCGCCGGCAACCGCTTCCAGACCGAGCAGAATTTTCTCGGCAAGCACACGCTGCATGGCGGCTCGGAAGGCTTTTTCCGCCGGCCATGGGCCGTCTCGCTGCATGGCCGCGATTTCGTAACGCTGACGCTGCACGATCCGGACGGCGCGATGGGCTTTCCCGGCGCGCTCGACGTCACCTGCACGTATCGGCTGAAGATCCCAGGCACGCTCAGCATGGAGCTGACCGCGACCTGCGAGGAGCCGACGCTCTGCAACCTCGCGCAGCATTCCTATTTCAATCTCGACGACGGCGGCGCCGGCGACATCCTCGACCACCGGCTGATGCTCAACGCCGGCGCCTACACGCCGGTCGATGATGAGATGATCCCCACAGGTGTCGTGAAGCCGGTCGACGGCACGCCCTACGATTTCCGGCAGGCGCGGCCGCTGCGCATGGAAATGGAAGGCGAGCAGCTTCGCTACGACCTGAATTACTGCCTGGCCTCGAGCCGCGGGCCGCTGCACCAGGCTGCCTGGGTGCAAGGCGCCAATTCCGGCGTCGAGATGGAAGTCTGGACCACCGAACCGGGACTGCAGCTCTATAGCGGTCAGTTCGTCGCGCCGACATCGCCGGGGCTCGACGGCCGCCGCTACAAGGCGTTTTCAGGCCTCTGCCTCGAAGCGCAGACATGGCCGGACGCGCCGAACCGGCCTTATTTCCCGCAGGCGACGCTGTGGCCGGGGCAGATCTATCATCAGGTGACGGAATATCGGTTCCGTCTGCCTTAAGGTTTGACGGTATTGAAGTGATGGCCCGGCCTAAGCTTCGATGCTGTTTAACTATCGAATGCAGCTCTCAACGTCTCGAATGGAGCCAACGCGCCGCGAACCTGCACAACCGCGGCAGCGACTTTGTGCGCGCGGCGAGCGGCGGCGGCAGGCGCGTGGCCGGCAAGCCGGGCGGCGAGATAGCCGCCGTTGAAGGAATCGCCGGCCCCCGTGGTATCGACGGGGGCGGCCACATGCACCGCGTCGACAGCTTGTGAAGCGCCGTTCAGCGCAATCAGGGCCGGCTGCTCGCCATTCTTGACCACGACCTCGCCGGTTAGCTTGCGCAGGCGCTTGGCTGTGACCTCCGGGGTCTCATCGCCGAACAGCATCTGCTCGTCCGGAAAAGTCGGCAGCGCAATGTCGGCCACCGCAAGCGCTTCCAGGATCGCGGCCTGCGCCGCTTCGCGGCTCGGCCACAGACGCGGCCGGTAATTCGGGTCGAAGGCAACGAGCGAGCCGGCCTTGCGGGCAGTCGCCACGGCCGAGAGGAGGGTTTGGCGCGCCGCCGCGTCCAGAATTGCCAGGGTGATTCCGGAAAAATAGACAAGCGCCTGGTTTTCAAGGCTTTTTGCCAGTGCTGTCGGATCCGAGGCGAGCTGGCGCGCGGCCGCGTCGCTTCGCCAGTAGGTGAAGGCGCGCTCGGCTCCTGTAAGCGTTATGGCGTAAAGGCCGGGGCGCGCGCCGGCAATGACCGGGCTGTTGCCTATGCCGATGCCGTTCTCGGCAAAGAAAGCGATCTGGTCGTGCGAGAAGGGATCGTCGCCGAAGGCCGTCACATAGGTCGCGGGCCGTTCCGGGCTCAAGGCGTGCAACGCCCAGAGGGTGTTGAAGGTGTCGCCGGCAAAACCCAAGCGCCAGTCCGAACCGCTCCGGCCCGACAGTTCCAGCATGCATTCGCCGATCGATGCGATACCATTGGCCATGCGGGCTTATCCCTTCCTAAGATATTGTTGCTGTAGCTTTTTGCGGCCGGCAGCGCCATGCTTGGCTACCGGCGAATTTTGCGCCAGAAGCGATTTCCCACAGGCAGGGCGGGACGCGACAAGCGGCCCGCGACGTTAGCAGCCGAAGAGGAACGGGCTTGGTATCGATATGGCGTTACATTCTTGCGGGTCTCGGTCTGGCCGTGCTGCTGGTCGGCATCGTGGCCGCAGTCTATCTGACGCTGCCGCAATCGGCGCCCGGACCGGACCTGTCGCGCTCGAAGAAGACGGCGTACGGCCTGTTCGTCGCGAGCTTCGAGCCGGAGCGCGGCGTGGTCCGGCAGGGCGAGCTGCAGTCCTGGCTGCTGACGCTGAAGACCGCCGCCGGCGCGCCGGTGGAGGGAGCCGCCATCACCGTTTCCGGCGGGATGCCGCGGCACGATCACGGCCTGCCGACCAGTCCGCAGGCGACCGACTATTTGGGCCAGGGGCGCTACCGCATCGATGGCGTGAAGTTCACGATGAGCGGCTGGTGGCAGCTGCACTTCGGTATCTCGGCGGCGGCGGGCTCCGATTCCGTCGTCTTCAACATCGTGTTGTGAGCGGGCGATGAGGCGGCTGAACAGCGTTGCGAGCCTCTCGGCCTTAGCCGCTCTCGCCTTGCTGGGCGGCTGCGGCGAGCCGCAGTTCAGCGACGCCGAGAAGAAGACCATCGCGTCGCTGGCGCTGAACACGCTGCCTTCGCTCAAACTCGACACCACCAACCAGTATGCGGATGTGCCGGCGGCTGCCGCGCTCGGCTCGACGCTGTTCTTCGATGCCGGCATGAGCCGCGACGGCACGGTGTCCTGCTCGACCTGCCACAAGATCGACCGCCAGTTCCAGGACGACCTGCCGCAGGCGGTCGGCGTCGGCCATACCAACCGCCGCACGATGCCGCTGGCGGGCGTGGCGCGCGATCCATGGTTCTTCTGGGACGGCAGGCGCGACAGCCTGTGGGCGCAGGCGCTGACGCCGCTTGAAAACCCGCTCGAGCAGGCCGGCAACCGGGCCGCCTTCGCGCATTACATCAAGAAGCGGTTCGGCGAGCGCTATGAGCGCATCTTCGGACCGTTGCCGGACCTTTCCGGCGTGCCGGCCAATGCCACCCCACTCGGCAGCGATGCCGAGAAGGCGGCGTGGAACGCCATGCCCGCCGGCCGGCAAGACGACGTCAACCGCGTCTTCGCCAATATCGGCAAGGCGATCGCCGCCTTCGAGCGATCGATCGAGCCTGAGCAGACGCGCTTCGACCGCTTCGCCATCGATCTGGCCACTGGCGCCAAGCCGGAAGGGAATGCGGCGTTCTCGCCGGAGGAAGTCCTTGGGCTGAAGCTGTTCATCGGCAAGGCCAATTGCATGACCTGCCACAACGGCCCGCGCTTCACCGACAACTCCTTCCACAACACCGGCGTGCCGCCGGTCGACGGCCTGCCGCCTGACCGCGGGCGCGTCGATGCCGTGGCGCAGGTCGGGGCCGATCCTTTCAACTGTCTCGGCAAGTTCCGCGACGGCGACGAGAGCGCCTGCCGCGAGCTGCGTTTCATGGTCAAGGACGGTCCGCAAATCATGCGTGCCTACAAGACGCCGTCGCTCAGGGGGGCCGCAAGCCGGCCGCCCTACATGCATGCCGGCCAGTTCGCGACACTCGAGGAGGTGGTGGCGCATTATTCGAAGGCGCCGCCCAGCGTGGAAGGGGTCTCCGAAGTGCACCCGCTCGACCTGTCCGAGCGCGAGCGGGCCGCGCTGGTGGCTTTCCTCAAGACCTTGTCCGAGTAGGTTAGCGATCCTTTACCGTCTCCATCGCCACGAAGGTCGACGTCTGGGCGACGTGGGGCAGGGCGGAGATGCGCTCGCCGAGCACCCGGCGGTAGGCGGCGATGTCGGTGGTGCGGATCTTCAGCAGATAATCGAAGCTCGACGCCATCATGTGGCATTGCTCGATCTCAGGCACGCCCTGAACGGCGCGGTTGAAGGCGTCGAGCGCTGCCGAGCGCGTATCCGACAGCTTCACCTGGACGAAGGCGACATGGCCTTCGCCCATGCGCTCGCGGTCGATGACCGCGCGATAGCCTCTTATGTAGCCGTCCTTCTCCAGCCGCTTCACGCGCGCCTGCACCGGCGTCTTCGACAAGCCCACCTTCAAAGCGAGTTCAGACATCGAAAGCCGACCGTCGCGCCCGAGCGCGGACAGGATGTTGCGGTCAATGCGGTCCAATTGGTCTTCGATCATCAAAATTGCAGTCGAAATGATGGGATTGGTCGCTATATGTTAGATCGATCAGTCTGCCATGTCGATTTCTTTGGACCGACTGGAATCCGCAGCTGTGCTAGCTTGCGCCATTCGGTCCGGCGACCGCCAGACCGTTCGCTCACGCTCGCTTTCATGGACCCCAACATGCCGCTCGACGCCATCCGCCAGCAGATCCGCGCCAATTATTTGCCCGACGAAGACGAGGCGGTGAAGCGCCTGTCGGCGGCGGCCGGGCTTTCGGCGGAAGAGCGCAAGGCGATCTCGGCGCGCGCGGCCGATCTGGTGCGTGCGGTGCGCGGTTCCACCGATCCAAGGCTGATGGAGGTCTTCCTCTCGGCCTACGGCCTGTCGACCAAGGAAGGCGTGGCGCTGATGTGCCTGGCCGAAGCGCTGCTGCGCGTGCCCGATGCCGAGACGATGGACGATCTCATCGCCGACAAGATCGCGCCGCATGACTGGTCGGCGCATTCGGGCGGCTCGAGCTCCATCTTCGTCAACGCCTCGACCTGGGCGCTGATGCTGACCGGCCGCGTGCTCGACGAGGGCGAGGGCGGCATCGAAGGCACGCTGCGCGCCATGGTGCGCAGGCTTGGCGAGCCGGTGATCCGCAAGGCGGTCGCCGCGGCAATGCGCGAGATGGGCGAGCAGTTCGTGCTTGGCCGAACCATCGCCGAGGCCGTCAAGCGCGGCCGGCCGATGACGCAGAAGGGTTATCTCTATTCCTTCGACATGCTGGGCGAGGCGGCCCGCACCGAAGCCGACGCGCTGCGCTACCACCGCGCCTATGCCGATGCGATCTCCTCGCTCGATGCCGGGTCGAACGGTCCCGACATCCGCTACAATCATGGCATTTCGGTCAAGCTCTCGGCGCTGCATCCGCGCTACGAGGTAGCGCAGCGCGAGACCATGCTGCCGGTGATGACCGAGCGGCTGCTGTCCTTGGCGCTTGCCGCCCGCCATTCGCGCATGGGCCTCAACATCGATGCCGAGGAGGCGGACCGGCTCGACCTGTCGCTCGACGTCATCGAACGCGTGCTGGCCGAGCCGGAACTTGCCGGCTGGGACGGTTTCGGCGTCGTCATCCAGGCCTATGGCCCGCGCGCGGCATTCGCCATCGACTGGCTCTATGCGCTTGCCAGGAAATACGATCGCAAAATCATGGTGCGGCTGGTGAAGGGCGCCTATTGGGACACCGAGATCAAGCGGGCGCAGACGCTCGGCCTGTCCGGCTATCCGGTCTTCACCCGTAAGGCCAACACCGACGTTTCTTATCTCGCCTGCGCGAAGAAGCTGCTGTCGATGACCGACCGCATCTATCCGCAGTTCGCCACGCATAACGCGCACACGGTTGCCGCGATCCTGTCGATGGCGAAGGACCGCGACAGCTTCGAGTTCCAGCGCCTGCACGGCATGGGCGAGGCGCTGCACGAGACGGTGCGGCAGGCCGAGGGCACGCGCTGTCGCATCTATGCGCCTGTCGGCGCGCATTCGGACCTGCTCGCCTATCTGGTGCGGCGCCTGCTGGAAAACGGCGCCAACTCCTCCTTCGTGCACCAGTTGACCGACGAGGAGGTCGAGCCCGAGGAGATCGCGCGCGATCCGCTCGCGGTGGTCGAGACGCAGGGGCCGGCCGCCAATCCGGCGATCGCGCGCCCGGCCGCGATCTTCGGCACCGGGCGCCGCAATTCCAGGGGCTTCGACATCACCGATCCGGTGACGCTCGCGGCTATCGACAAGGCGCGGGCGGCGTTCGCCGGAACGGATCGCTGGCACGCCAAGCCGGTGACGCGCGCCGCCGGCTACGGCCAGCCGCGCCAGATCGTCAATCCGGCCAAGCCCGACGAGATCGTCGGCACGGTGCATGAGGCGGCAGCCAAGCAGGTGGCGACCGCCGTGCGCATCGCCGTCGACGCGCAACCCGCCTGGGCGAAGCGTCCGATTGCCGAGCGCGCCGCGATCCTCAATCGCGCCGCCGACCTCTATGAGGCCAATGCGGTCGAGTTCTTCGCTCTCGCCACCCGCGAGGCCGGCAAATCGCTGGCCGACGGCGTCGCCGAAGTGCGCGAGGCGGTCGACTTCCTGCGCTACTACGCCGCCGAGGCGGCCAATGCCGAAGCGGGCACGCAAGCGCGCGGCGCGATCGTCTGCATCTCGCCGTGGAATTTCCCGCTGGCGATCTTCACCGGCCAGATCGCGGCAGCTTTGGTCACCGGCAATTCGGTCATTGCCAAGCCGGCGGAGCAGACGCCGCTGATCGCCTTCCGCGCCGTGGAAATGCTGCGCGAGGCCGGCGTGCCGGAAGACGTCATTCAGCTTTTGCCGGGCGATGGCGCCTCGGTCGGCGCGCCGCTCACCGCTGACCCGCGCATAGCCGGCGTCTGCTTCACCGGCTCGACCGAGGTCGCCAAGCTGATCGAGAGGCAACTGGCCGAGACCGCTGCGCCGGACGCCATGCTGATTGCCGAAACGGGCGGCTTGAATGCAATGATCGTCGATTCCACCGCGCTGCCGGAACAGGCGGTGCGCGACATCCTCGCCTCGGCCTTCCAGAGCGCCGGCCAGCGCTGCTCGGCGCTGCGCGTGCTCTACGTCCAGAAGGACGTCGAGAAGAAGATGCTGGAAATGCTGAAGGGCGCGATGGAAGCGCTCAATGTCGGCAATCCTTGGGCGATTTCGACCGACGTCGGCCCCGTAATCGATGATGAGGCGCAAGCGTCGATCAGCGGCTATTGCAAGAAGAAGGGGCTGGAAGGCAGGCTGATCGCGAAATTGGAAGCGCCGACAAGCGGCCGTTTCGTCGCGCCGCATGTCTTCCGGGTCAAAGGTATCGAGGAGATGGAGCGCGAGGTGTTCGGCCCGGTGCTGCATGTCGCGACCTTCGACGCCGACGAGATCGACGCGGTGATCGCCGCCATCAACCGCAAGGGCTATGGGCTGACCTTCGGCCTGCACACCCGCATCGAGGGGCGTGTCCAGCATTTTGTCGATGGCATCCATGCCGGCAACATCTATGTCAACCGCAACCAGATCGGCGCCGTCGTCGGTTCGCAGCCCTTCGGCGGCGAGGGGCTTTCAGGCACCGGCCCGAAGGCCGGCGGACCGCATTATCTGCGCCGCTTCCGCAAGGGGCCTGAGGCCGGCACCGAGCTTGGGGAAGGCCACAAGGTGACCGCGACCGAGCTTGCCGACAATCTGCCGGATCCGGCGCTGGGCGGCTGGTCGACGCGGCCGGACCGCGTGGCGATCCTGAGGAAGCATCTGCGCGGCAAGGGCGCGGCGGCGATCGCCGCAGCTGCCAGCCTCGATTTCGGCCAGGTCGATCTGCCCGGGCCGACCGGCGAGGCCAACACGCTGTCGCTGGCACCGCGTGGCCGAGTGCTGTGCCTCGGTCCGGATGCCGAGACGCTGCTTGCCCAGACGATCCAGGCGCTTGCGGCCGGCAATGCGGTGCTGGCCGTGGCGCCGGGCGCGCCGGCGGCGCTGTCGGCGCTGACCGGCAAGGGCCTGCCGCTGGCGGCGATCGACGGCCGGCCCGATCCGGTCGAGGCGCGTTCGCTGCGCGTCGATGTCGTCGCCTTCTCCGGCACGCCGGAGGCGGCGCGCATCGTGCGCAAGGTGATTGCCGAGCGCTCCGGGCCGATCGTCCCGCTGGTCAGCGAGGTGCTCAACCCGGCGGCCTACGCGCATGAACGCGCGGTCTGCGTCGACACCACGGCGGCGGGCGGGAACGCTAGTTTGCTCGCCGCAGCATAGTTCCCAGTACGGCGATTTTGGCCAGTCGGCTATGTCTGCTTAGGCAGTTACATGCCTTGGCGATTGGCCGGAACGCTCATCGCGATCGTCATCCACGGGCGGAGCAAGGAGCGAAGCGACGCGCGGAGACCCGAGGATCCATTCCGTTACATCTGAGCGTTGCAGCGGTGCAGAATTCTGCTCCGCTGCACCCTTCGATAAAGGTCACGGAATGGATCCTCGGGTCTCCGCGACGCCGCTTCGCGGCTGCTTCGCCCGTGGATGACGAGATTGACCCGCCGACAACTTTGAGAATCCCTGTGTCAAGAAACTAGCTGGCGCGAAACAGTCTCGTTGGCAAAGGCATGTTCAAGCGCCCTCGACGACCGAGAAGCCTTCGAACTGCGGGTGGCCCAGATAGTGCACCTTCGAGCCGCCGGCATTGCGATGGGCGGCGCGGAAGTTCTCCGATTTCGTCCAGGCGACGAAATCCTCCTGGCTTGTCCAGACCGTGTGCGAGGCGAACAGCGTGTAGCCCTCGGTCTCATTGACCGGGCCGCGCAGCAGGTGGAATTCCTTAAAACCCTGCATTTCGGAGAGGCTTGAATCGCGGTTCTTCCAGACATTCTCGAATGCTTCTTCCGAGCCGTTCTGGACCTTGAAGCGATTCATGGCGATGTACATTGGCTTCCTTTCGAAATGGACGAATTCTTAGGATGGGAAGGTTTTAAAAGGGGCCGATCCGCGCCTTGAACACCCAGCTCGATCTCCCGGTCTCGGGCGGAATGGGAGGGAACGGTGCCTGCTTGCGCACCAGAGTCAAAGCGAACTGATCGAGCTCGGCGGACCCTGAACTTTCGGCGAGCTGCAGGTCGCTGACGCTGCCGTCGGCCGCGACGACGAAAACCACCCTGGCATTGTTGCGAGCCTTGGCCTGGATCGATTTGGAAACGCGACGGTTGGCGCGGGCAAGCTTCTTCTGGATTTCACCGCTGTAGCGGGATTCCAGGGCATTGCCGGCGGCCTGTTTCTTGCCCTTGCTGGCGACGACCGGCGCGTCGCGCGTATCGCCATCCGCCGTGCCTCGCGGTTCAACGGTTTCGCTTGGCCCCGCCGGCGCGGCTGATGCGCTCGATGTCGCGCTCGGGACCGGCGATTGCTCGGGCTCGGCAGGAGGCGCTTGTGGGCTTTGCGGCTCGATCGCAGGCGTCGGCTTGCTGTCCGTGGGGACGCTCTGATCATCCTGGCGCGGTGTGGCGGCCGCCAGGATATCCGAGGCCGGCTCGTTGACGGCTTCCGGCGGAGGCTGGCGCGCCACTTGCTTACTTGCCGGCTGCGTCGCCTCGGCCGGCGGAGCGGGTTTCGCGGCCTGGCGCTTCACCGGCTGCGGATCCGGGACCAGGGTAACATCCACCGCGCCAGACGCCTGGTCGTCCACGGCGCTGCCGATGACGTTGGCGCCGGACTGGTCGGCGCCCTCAGCCCTGATCGCGTCCGCAGGATCGAATGTCCCCGCGGGTGCGATCAGAAACGCCGCCGCGGCGGCGCCATGGAGCAGGCCGGAGGCGATGATCGCCACTGCCCATCTGCGGTCTCCCGCGGATTGCCGCGTCTGCATGAGCGGCGCGTCCGGCTTGATCGCCGGTTCACTGCCTGCATCGGAAAGGTGATTGATGTCCTGCATGTCTCGCGCCGAGACCTGCCGCACGCGACAAGGAGTTGTCAAATCAAGATCGGTTGCCGCCCATGGCGCTGGGCCGGAAGCAGGCCTCGCCACGGCGCCATGCGGAATGGCCGGATGCAATCCCATCCCTATACGCCGAAAGCGCCTCGGGCCGGAGTCGGCGCAGACTGGGCCCACGCCGGCGCCAGGCCGAGCGACATCGCCAGCGCCGAGGTCAGCAGGCCAAACGATGCCGTCAAGCTATTCATTCCTCAGCCTCCAAAGCGCATGGTTGCCGCCAGCTTCAGGGTGACGCCGGGCTCGTAGAGGACGGCGGTGGTGCCTCCGTTGAGCGGGTTGGTGTATTTGACGTCGAACAGATTGTCGGCGCGGAAGTCGAGCTTGAGATTGTCCGTCGCCTGGTAGCTGGCGAAGGCGTTGACCAGCGTAAAATCCTTGGCAACCGGATTGCCCTTCGGCTTGCCGTTGTACTGGACCTCGCCGCCGACGGTCAGCTTGTCCTGGAGGAAGCGCAGGCCGAGCTGGGCCGTCACCTGCGAGGAGGGGATGGTCGCGAGGTCGGCGCGCTCGCCTTCATAGGAGATGGTGTGGCCGTCGATGATGGAGGCCGACAGGCCGGCATAGCCCCAGCCGGCGTCATAGACGCTTTCCACCTCGAAGCCGTCGATCTTGGCCTTGGCGAAGTTCTGGTATTGGAAGCAGATCGGAATGCCCGGACCGAACGGGCAGCCGCTGGTCGGATCGAAGGGCGAGAGCGTCACGCCGTCGATGTAATCGTCGACATTGTTGTGGAAGTAGGCTGCCTTGAGCCGCAGCGCGTCGCCGCCCTCGATGATGTCGTTCTGCTGGTAGTTGACGCCGAACTCGACTGTCTTGCCGGTCTCGGGCTTCAGGTTCGGGTTGGGCAGGAACGGAAAGCTGACCCCGGCCGGATGGTTGCCGCTGATCAGCGTCTCGGTCAGCGAGGGCGAGCGATAGCCTTCGGCGTAGGTGCCGTAGAACTGCAGGCCGGCCAGACCGGCGCTTTCGAAGGGCGAGACGCCGACCGTGATGCGCGGCGATACTCGGTCGCCGGAGGTCTCATTCGTGTCGTCCTTCAGGCTGTAATGGTCATAGCGCAGGCCGCCAATGACCTCGAGCCACTCCCAAGTCAGCTTGTCCTGGATGTAGGCGCCGGAGACGTTGCGCTTGCCCGACGGCGTGTAGAAGGAGTCGCCGCCGGTCGTGCCGCCGGTCTCGACGTCGTCGCCGACCCAGTCACCGCCATAGGTCAGTTCGTGGGCGACGCTCGCCGTCTCGAAGCGCGACGTGTTCCAGATGTCGATGCCGGTCGTGCCGACATCGAAGGTCGACAGCGAGCCGGCGGGCAGCAGCACGGGCAGGCCGGTGACCGGATCGAAGCGGTTCTGCGCGGTAAGCGTCGTCAGGTCGAGATTGGTTCTGTTGTAGGAGGCGTTGATGTGGAGGTCGAGCCAGCTCCTGGCATCGTCGGTGATGTTGTAGCGAGTTGTGAAAGTGTTAGACTTGAGGTCGACGTCATTCGCCGGCACGCCGCCGCTGGTCTCGGTCCAGCCGTCCTTCGAGCCGACCCAGCCGAGCTTCAGCTCGCTGTTTTCGCTCGGGCGTATGGTGGTCTTGAGCAGGCCGCTCAGCACATTGAAACCGGTGCCGGCAACGGTGTCGCCGCCGCCGTTCTTGTAGTCGTCGTAGTCGCGGTAGACGATGTTGCCGAGAACATCCCAGTTCTCGTTGATCCGGTAAGCGCCGGTCGCGCTGGTGGTCCAGCCCTTCCCGTTGCTTTCATAGCGCCCGGTCAGCGAGCCGGCCCATGTCTCTTCGGGTCTGAGGAAATCGGCGGCATCCTTGGTGTCGAAGAAGACGACGCCGCCGATGGCGCCGGAGCCATAGGTGTTGGCGGTCGGGCCGCGGATGACGTCGACGGATTTGATCAGCTCGGGATCGACATAGAAGGTCGACTGCGTGCCATGGTCCGAGCGCTGGAAATCCTGCCTTGCGCCGTCGACGATCACCGCGACGCGGCCGAAATCCTGCAGGCCGCGGATGTTGATGCTGGAGCTGACGCGGCGCGCGTCGGCCTGCACGGTGACACCGGGCACGCCGAGCAGCATCTCGTTCGGCGTCGTCGCCATGCGGCGGTCGAGCTGCTCCTGGTCGACATGGCTGGCCGAGGCCAGCGACTGGATCGCCGTTTCGCCCGTGCGGCTGATGACGAGGATCTTGTCGAGAAGCGTCCCTTCGGTCGCGGCCTTCTCGTCAGCGTTCTTTTTCTGATCGGACTGCTGCTGGTTGGCCGGCTGCGCCGCTTGCTGCGCTTGCGCGGCGGGCGCGCTGAGCGCGATCGCCGCCGCTCCGGCCATCAATGCGGCGATTGTCTTTGCAATCGATCGAAAGCCCGGCCCCGCACTATTGCCTGCAAGGCCTGTCCGTCCCCAAGTCGCCAACCCCATTGCCCCAACTCCAGATTTCAGGCTCGCAGCTGGCTGGCCGGTGGCTCGCTCGCATTTTTGATCACATCCGGCGTCTTAAATCTTGACTCATTTACTCCGGTAATGCACGACTAGTAAACATGACTGTTAGAGTCAAGAATTGAATCGGCATTTTATGAGGCTGCGGCCAAGGTGGCCGTCAGAGGAAAGGACCGACCCGATGAACACGCACAATCCCAACGATTTCCGCTATCGCGTCCGCCGCCCGGAAGACACGCAGATGCATTACGAAAGGGTACCGTTGGCGGTGAGGACGCTCTCCAGCAACACGCTGTTCCAGGGCGAGCACGAGATCGGCATCGAGCATCACGGCGCGCTCTACCGCCTGAAGATCACCCGCCAGGGCAAGCTGATCCTCAACAAGTGATCGGAACCGGCGGGCGGCAGACGAGCAGAGATCAGACGATACAGGTGGACGAAATGGACCAGCGCGTGAAGCCATCGCCGGAGGAAATCCGGCGGGCGCGAGAAGAAAATCCGAAAATGCGGGAGCGCGATCTCTCGGCGCAACTGGGCATTTCGGAAGCGGAACTGGTTGCAGCGCACAGGGGCTTCGGCACTGTCCGTGTCGAGCCGCGCGTCAACGACCTTTTGACCGGCCTTGAGGCGGTCGGCGAGGTGATGGCGCTGACCCGGAACGAAAGCGCTGTGCACGAGAAGATCGGCGTCTACGACAAGGTCGTCACCGGCAACCACAACGCCATGGTGCTTGGCGAGAACATCGACCTGCGCATCTTCCCGAAGGCCTGGGCGCATGGCTTTGCCGTCGAAAAGCGCGACGGCGGCGAGATCCGACGCAGCCTGCAGTTCTTCGACGCGGCGGGCGAGGCAGTGCACAAGGTGCATCTGAAGCCCGCATCCAATCTCTACGCTTACCAGAAATTGGTGGCGAGCCTCGAATCGTCGAACCAGGAACCGACCGTCGCGATCCTTCCAAGCGCCGCGGAAGGAGAGGATGAAGGGCAGGGCGCGGCTGCCTCGATCGGCGATCTGCGCGACCGCTGGAGCCGGCTTACCGACGTGCATCAGTTCTTCGGCATGCTGAAGACGTTGAAGCTCAGCCGCCGCGAGGCCGTGCGCATGGTGGGCCAGGACTATGCCTGGCTGCTCGACAATGATGCGGTCATCGCCATGTTCCACCACGCTGCGGCAAGCGAGATGCCGATCATGTGCTTCGTCGGCAACCGCGGCTGCATCCAGATCCATTCCGGCCCGATCAAGTCGGTCAAGCCGATGGGTCCGTGGCTCAACGTGCTCGACGAGACTTTCCATCTGCATCTGAGGACCGACCACATCCGCGAAGTCTGGGCGGTGCGCAAACCCACCAAGGACGGCCATGTCACCTCGCTGGAGGCCTATGACGCCAATGGCGGCATGATCATCCAGTTCTTCGGCAAGCGCCATGAAGGCGAAGGCGAGCGGGAAGACTGGCGTTTTCTCGCCGAGAACCTGCCCCGCATTCCCAATCCGACCGCTGCGTGAGGAGGTAGCACCCAATGCGCTTTGCTCTCAGTTTCCGGGCAGCGCTCGCGCCGATGCTCGGCGTCCTGCTTGCCGTCGCCCTGCAGCCGGCCAAGGCGGACGAAGGCATGACAGTCTTTTCGGACAGCTCGCGGATCGTCTCCATAGGCGGCTCGATCACCGAGATCGTCTATGCGCTCGGCGAGGAAGGCCGCCTCGTTGCCCGCGACTCGACCAGCAGCTATCCCGAGGCGGCGGCGAAGTTACCGGATGTCGGCTATATGCGCGCGCTGTCGCCCGAGGGTGTCCTGTCTGTCAATCCGACCGGGATCCTTGCGCTGCAGGGCAGCGGCCCGAAAGAAGCGGTCGACGTGCTGAAGAAGTCGAGCGTGCCTTTCGTCGAGGTGCCGGACCACTACAATCATGAGGGCATTCTCGAAAAGATCCGCGTCGTGGGAAAAGCGCTAGGGGTCGAGGCCAAGGCGGAGAAGCTCGCCGCCGAGACGGACGCGAAGCTGACGGCGGCCGAAAAGCAGACGGCTGCGATCAAAGATCGCAAGCGCGTGCTGTTCGTGCTGTCGACGCAGGGCGGCAAGATCCTTGCCGCCGGCAGCGACACGGCGGCCGACGGCATCGTCAAGCTGGCCGGCGCGGTCAATGCGGTCGAGAGTTTTTCCGGCTACAAGTCGATGACCGACGAGGCGATCGTCAGCGCCAGGCCGGACGTCATCCTGACGATGAAGGGCGGCGGACCGCCGATCTCGGAAGAGGAGCTGTTTGCCAACCCGGCCGTCGCTTCAACACCGGCGGGCGCCGACCGCAAGATGATCAGCATGGCGGGCGGTTACCTGCTCGGCTTCGGGCCGCGCACCGCCGAAGCCATCCATGATCTTGCCGTTTCGCTTTATGGCAACCAGGTCGCGGACTGAGTGGCGATGGCCGAACAGTCCATTGCCGGGGCGGGCAGGGTGATGGCGGTCGATGGCGACCGCTCGGCCCGGGCAAGATTCGTCATAGCGCTCTTGTGCCTGGCGCTGGCCCTTTCCGTATTCCTGTCGCTGACATCGGGCGCCTCCGACGCCTCCGCAGTCCGCGTCATCCGCGGCTGGTTTACGGGCACCATGCCTGCCGACGCGGCGTTGGCCGCGCGCGACCAGTTGGTCGTCTATGATATCCGCATGCCGCGCGTGCTGCTCGGCGTGCTGATCGGCGCAGCGCTCGCCGTCGGCGGCGCGGTGATGCAGGGGCTGTTCCGCAACCCGCTTGCCGATCCCGGCCTGATCGGCGTCTCCGCCGGCTCCAGTCTCGGTGCGGTGGCGATCATCGTGGTCGGCACGACCTGGCTTGCGCCCGTCACGCTTGCGCTGGGCACGCTCGCTTTGCCGCTCGCGGCATTCTTCGGCGGGCTCGCGGTGACATTGCTGCTTTACGCCATCGCCACGCGCCAGGGACGGACGTCGGTCGCCACGATGCTGCTTGCCGGCATCGCCATCAGCGCTCTTGCCATGGCGCTGACGGGCATCCTCATCTTCATGGCCGACGACCGGCAGCTGCGCGACCTGACGTTTTGGCAGCTCGGCTCGCTTGCCGGCGCGACATGGCCGAAGATCGGCACCGTGGGGCCGGTGATCGCGCTGGCGCTATCGGCGACGCCGTTCCTGTCGCGCGGCCTCAACGCGCTGGCGCTGGGCGAAGCGACCGCGGGCCATCTCGGCATTGCGGTGCAGCGGCTGAAATACACGGCTGTTGTTGCGGTGTCGGCGGCGGTCGGGGCTTCGGTCGCGGTCAGCGGCGGCATCGGTTTCATCGGCATTGTCGTGCCGCATGTGCTGCGGCTGGCGATCGGGCCGGACAACCGTTATCTGCTGCCGGCCTCGGCCCTGCTCGGCGCATCGCTGCTTCTCATCGCCGACGCGGTCGCCCGCACCATCGTCGCGCCGGCCGAACTGCCGATCGGCATCGTCACCGCGGTCGCCGGCGCGCCGTTCTTCCTTTGGATACTGCTGCGCAAGCGCGGCGTCGTTGATCTATGAGTTCGCCATGATCGAAGCGCGCGACATTTCGGTGGCGATCGGCGGCAAGCGCATCGTGTCCCATGTTGACTTCGCGGCGAGGCCCGGCGAGGTGACGGCCATCGTCGGACCAAACGGATCCGGCAAGACGACTTTGCTCAAGGCACTGACCGGCGAGCTCGCCTATGCCGGCACCGTCACGCTCAACGGCCGCGACCTGTCAGCGATGAAGCCGGTCGAGGCAGCCACGCTGCGCGCGGTGCTGCCGCAGGCCACGGCGCTGTCCTTCCCGTTCACCGTGCGCGAGATCGTTCGCCTCGGCCTGATCGGCGGGCGCTCCGGCGTGCTGCCCGGCGAGGATGCGCGTTTGCCCGAACGGGCGCTGGCGTGTGTCGACCTCGACGGTTTCGCCGGCCGCTTCTACCAGGAACTTTCCGGCGGCGAGCAGCAGCGCGTGCAGCTTGCCCGCGTGCTCTGCCAGGTGTGGGCGCCGGTACTCGAAGGGCGGCCGCGCTATCTGTTCCTCGACGAACCGGTCTCCAGCCTCGACATCAAGCACCAGCTCATCATCATGAACATTGCGCGCGATTTCGCCCGGCGCGGCGGCGGCGTGGTAGCGATCCTGCACGACCTCAATCTGACGGCCATGTATGCCGACCGAATTTTTGTGCTGCATGGCGGCCAGTTGGCCGCCGCGGGGTCGCCAACGGACGTGCTCAATGACGAGCTGATCGAGAGGGTGTTCGACTGCCGCTTGAAGGTCGGCGCACTGCCTGCCGCGAACATGCCGTTCGTGCTGCCGCAATCGGCGGCGTAGGCTTGGCTGCGAGAGGGGCGCCATCGCTCATGACTTCGTCATTCTAGGGCGGAGCAAGGAGCGCAGCGACGCGCGCAGACCCTAGAATCCATTCCGTGACCTTCGTGCGCCGCGACGATGCAGAAATAGCGACCCTAAAGAGCCAGTGCCTCTTCTGGATCGCTGTATTCTTTGTTCGATGTAACGGAATGGATCCTCGGGTCGCCGCGTCCGCTTCGCTCCCGCTCTGCCCGTGGATGACGAAGTTGACGAGCCTTCCTCGAGAACCAAGCCGCCAGGGCCCGATCACGCTGCCGGGGCGCGCTGCTCGAGAAGGTCGATGCCGAGCAGGCTGCGCACATTCGGGCGCGCGGCGACGAGGTCGGCGATCGTGTAGCGGGAAAGCACGGCGAAGAAGGCGTTGAGCGCCTCGCGCAGCGCCGAATTCAGGGCGCAACTGTCGACCAGCGGGCATTCGGCTGCGTCGTTCTCGAAGCATTCGGCCATGGCGAAACTCTCTTCGGTGACGCGCACGACATCGAACAGGTTGATCTGTTCCGCCGAGCGGCCGAGCCGCACCCCGCCGTTGCGGCCGCGCACGGTCTCGACCAGGCCGGCCTCGACCAGCGGCTGCAGGATCTTGAAGAGGAACAGCTCGGACACCGAATAGGCGGCGGCGATCTCGGGGATGCGGCTCAGCCTTTCGGTGTTAGCGGCGCAGTACATCAGAATGCGCATCGCATAATTGGTCTGGCGCGTGAGCCGCATGATATCCTCGCGAAATATTAGCTTGAAGCCGAATATGGCCCATAGTTTGGAACAATTCCAGACTGGACCGGTACATAGCTGAATAATCGTGTCAACTTTTTGTGCATGCCGGCGCATATGGTGCTCCTGCGCTTCGAACGAGCGTTTTGCCGGCGCGGCCATTAGATAGAAACGGGTGCAAACAGGAAACGGCCTTTCCATGTCACAGTCAGCTTCGGCCCCCGCGCCGGTTAGATTCGACGCCGATGCCAAGGCGAAGCTCTCGGCGTTGCGGCGGACCAAGTTCGTCGCCGCCGCGGCGCTCGCGCTGTGCATCCTCGTCTTTGCGCTCGCCAAGTCCTTCGAGGGCGGCCATCCGTGGCTCGGCTTCGTCGCGGCCTTCGCCGAGGCGGCGACCATCGGCGGCCTCGCCGACTGGTATGCCGTGGTGGCGCTGTTCCGGCGGCCGCTCGGGCTGCCGATCCCGCACACGGCCATCATTCCGGAGAACCAGCACCGGATCGCCGACAATCTCGGCCGCTTCATCGAGGCCAATTTCCTGGCGCCGGAGCCGGTGCGCGAGAAGCTTGCCGAGGTCGATTTCGCCGCTTTGGTCGCAGACTGGCTGGCCGACGCCGAACGCGCCTCCGATCTGTCGCGATTCGTCGTACGCCTGGTGCCGCAGACATTGACGGCGGTGGAGCAATCCGGCTTGCGCGACTTCGTCACCAGCCGCATGCTGGAGCAGATCGAGAAGGTGCCGCTGGCGCCGCTCGCGGCCGATCTTTTGTCAGCGCTGACCGACGATCGCCGCCACCAAAAGCTGTTCGACGAATTCATCCGGGTCGTCGGGCGTTTCCTCAACGACGAGCAGGCGCTGGCGACGATGCGTGAAAAGATTCGCGAGGAACTGCCGTCGCTGTTCAACCTGTTTCGCGCCGACGCCTATCTTCTGAAGAAGATCGTCGCGTCGGCGGGTTCGCTGCTCGATGAGGTGCGGGCCGATCCCAACCATCCGATGCGTGCCGAATTCGACGGCTTCGTACTTGGCTTTATCGAGCGGCTCAGGACTTCGAAGCAATATGCCAGGCGCGCCGAGAAGCTGAAGCGCGATTTCCTCGGACGTCCGGAGGTGCGGGCGCTGGCCGGCGATGCATGGACAAGCCTGCGCCTGTTCATCGAGCAGGACGTCAATGCGCCGAATTCGACGATCCGAGAGCACCTCGCCAACATGTTCGTCGAGATCGGCAGGCATCTGGCCGACGACGCCCAGATCAGGGTCGATATGAACCAGGGTTTCGTCGTGGCGCTGGCTTCGTTCGTCGAGAGCCAGAAGAGCGGGGTGTCGACATTCATCGCCGATCAGGTCAAGCGCTGGGACCTGGCGCAACTGACGCGGCTGATCGAGCTGAACATCGGCAGGGACCTGCAATATATCCGCTTCAACGGCATGATCGTCGGCGGGCTTGCCGGGCTGGCGCTCCATACGGCAGAGCGGCTGTTCCTCGTCAATTGACGCCGGCCCAAGGAGCACTATTCTCCCTCAAGGGCGCCGCATGGCGGCCGGTAGGGAGGCAGAACATGGCAAGACAACCGGAATCGGACTCGTTCCTCGACATGTTCAGCAGGTTCGGCCGCGACCTCAAGCTACCGAATGTCGACGTCCAGGCGATCCTCGACCATCATCGCAAGAACCTCGAAGCCCTGGAAAAATCGGCGAGGGCAAGTGCGGCCGGCGCATCCTCGGTGCTGGCGAGGCAGCATGAGATGGTCCAGAATGCCATGCATGAGATCACGCGGATGGCGCAGAACTATCAGACGCCCGGCAATCCGCAGGACCTGATGAGCAAGCAGGCGGAGTTTGCCCGCAGGTCGTTCGAGACGACGCTGAAGAATGCCAGCGAAGTGGCCGACCTTGTGCGCAAATCCAGCACCGAATCGGTCGAGATCCTGCGCGACCGGATCCGGGATGCGATGGCGGAAATCCGCGCCGGCTACGAAAAGAAATAGGCTACCTGGCGATTTCGGACTCATCACCGACCGATATCCGATGCAACCGGCGCAGGCGTCCGAGCGTTCTCGGCCTGCCCCAAAGCATCAACTCTACCGGCGAAAATCGCGGGGCGGCGAATTGACAGAGGCCGCCGCTTCATGGTCGGGAGACAGGCAAGAGTGATGGGAAAGCCGGGATGACGGAAACACGGCCGAGAACGCCGCCGACCTTCGAACAGTTGCGCATGATGTCCGGGCAGGAGCTCGGCGTGTCCGACTGGACGACGGTCGACCAGCAGCGCATCGACCAGTTCGCCGAATGCACGGGCGACCACCAGTGGATCCATGTCGATCCCGAAAGGGCGAAACGGCAGAGCCCGTTCCGCACCACGATCGCGCATGGCTATCTGACCTTGTCGATCATCGGCGCGCTGGCGCTGGAGATGGGCATCGTGCCGGAAAACACCCAGGCCGCCTTCAACTACGGCTTCGACAAGGTGCGCTTCCTGGCGCCGGTCAAGGCCGGCGCGCGGATCAGGCTGCGCACCACGCTGCTTTCCATGGAGGACCGGGGTCCCGGCCAGTATCTGATGAAGGCGGCCAACACCGTCGAGATCGAAGGCGAGCAGAAGCCGGCGCTGACCGCCGAAACGCTGGTGATGATGTATGAGCGCCGCAAGCGGGCAGGGGCGTAAGGCCTGCCGAGACTGGACTACGCGGCCTTGCGACGAGACACGGCTATCGCCTTTTCGAGCACCTGGAAAATGCGTTCGTCGGCACACTGGGCCACGTTGAAGCGCATGAAGCGAGCGGCGGTATGCGACAGGCTGAAGACATTGCCGGGCGCTAGCACGACATTGTCCGAAAGCGCATGGCGCGCGACGTCGGCGGCGTCGATGCCGTCGGGCAGGCGGCACCAGAGGAACATGCCGGCAGGCTGGTCGATCCAGGGCACGATGCCCATCGCCTTCAGCCTGCCGGCGGTCTCGGCCATGGCGCGCGACAGGCGCGTGCGCAACTGCTCGACATGCTTGCGGTAGCTTCCGTCCTTCAACAGGGTCAGCACCAGTTCGGCCGCCAGCCGGGCGCCGCCGAATGTCGTGGCGATCTTGAGATCGGTCAGGCCTTCCATCCAGTCGGCTGGTGCCGCGATGAAACCGCAACGCACCGAGGCCGACAGCGTCTTGGAGAAGGAGCCGATCTGCACGACGCGCTGCAGCCCGTCGAAGGCCGCGAGCCTCGGAGCAGGGCTATCCTCGAAGTCGGCGAAGATATCGTCCTCGACAATGGTGAGGTCCGCCTGGTCGGCGAGCTTCAGGAGCCGATGCGCGGTGACCGGCGACAGGATCGCGCCGGTCGGGTTGTGGATGCCGGAATTGGTGATGTAGAGGCGTGGCCGGTGCTCGGCTAGCGCCTCGGCGAAAAGCTCGATGTCCGGCCCCGAAGGCGTGTAGGGCACGCCGACAACCTTGGCCTGATGCGCGCGCAGCAGCGCATGGAAGTTGAAATAGCAGGGATCGTCGACCAGGACCGCATCGCCGGGCTCGATCAGGAAGCGGCACAGAAGGTCGATCGCCTGGGTACCGCAGTCGGTCAGCATGATCTGGTCCGGCGAGACCTCGACGCCATGGTCGGCCATGCGCCTTGCCAGCAATTGGCGCAGCGGCGGCAGGCCGAGCGGCGTGCCATAGTCCGCAAGCGTCACGTCGTCGGCACGGGCAGCAGCGCGCAGCGCCCGGCGCAAGGCGGCCTGCGGCATCCAGGACGCCGGCAGCCAGCCGCAGCCGGGTTTCAGCATCTCCTCGCCGGCTTCGAGCGACTGCCGCGACACCCAGAGCGGGTCGACGGCTCGGTCCAGCCGAGGGCCGATCTCGGCCAGCGACAACGGCGCGAGCTGGCCGGCGGCGTAGAAGCCGGAGCCAGGCCGCGAACGGATCGTGCCTTCCGCCGCAAGGCGCTCATAGGCTTCGACCACGGTCGATTTTGAAACCTGCATGGATCTGGCCATGGCTCGTATCGACGGCAGGCGGGCTCCGGGCGTCAGCATGCGCGCCGCGATCCGCTGGCGGATTGCCGTCATGACGGTTTCGACGAGTGTGGCGCCACTGGCATTTGGGCCTGATGCGTCCATCTGTACTTCTCTGTAGGCCATTACAGTTTTGTCGAATTGTACTCCATTGTATCTGGCAACACCATGGCCCGCGCCGGTACGGGAGCACAAACGGAGCGGATGATGGAAAAGAGTTTTGACGGCTGGCTCAGCGGCTTCATCGGGGTGCTGATCTTCAGCGGGTCGCTGCCGGCGACGCGGGTGGCGGTGATGGATTTCGATCCGACCTTCCTGACGTCGGCCCGGGCGGCCATCGCCGGCCTTCTGGGTATCGCGATGCTGCTGCTGTTTCGCGAGAAGCGTCCGGAGCGCAGCGACTTGATCTCGCTGGCCGTCGTGGCGCTGGGTGTCGTGGTCGGCTTCCCGTTGCTGACGGCGCTGGCGCTGAAACATGTCACCTCGGCGCATTCCATCATCTTCGTCGGCCTGCTGCCGCTGGCGACTGCGATCTTCGGCGTGCTGCGCGGCGGCGACCGTCCGCGCCCGGCTTTCTGGCTGTTCTCGTGCCTGGGAAGCGCTTTAGTGGCGGGCTTCGCTCTGGCGCAAGGCGTGACCGCGTCGCCGGTCGGCGACGGGCTGATGCTCGGCGCCATCATCGTCTGCGGTCTGGGCTATGCGGAAGGCGCCAAGCTGTCGCGCAAGCTCGGCGGCTGGCAGGTGATCTGCTGGGCCTTGGCGCTGTCGCTGCCGGTGATGCTGGCGTTGAGCTTCGCGACACTGCCGCCATCCTTCGCCGCCATCGGTTCGAGCGCCTGGATCGGTCTCGGCTATGTCTCGCTGTTCAGCATGCTGATCGGTTTCGTGTTCTGGTATCGCGGCCTGGCACAAGGCGGCATCGCCGCCGTCGGGCAGCTGCAGCTGCTGCAGCCCTTCTTCGGCCTGGCGCTGGCGGCGAGCCTGTTGCATGAGCAAGTCAGCCCGCTGATGGTGGTCGTGACGCTTGGCGTCGTGGCCTGTGTGTTCGGGGCGAAGAAGTTCGCGCGGTAAAGCGCCTACGGATTTGTTTTGACGCAATTCCGGACGGAAAACCGTTTCACACTCTTCCTGGAATTGCTCAGAACTTCGTTACCACCCCGATGCCGATGCCCTCGAAGCCGCCCACGGCCATCAGCGCGGCGGGCGCCTCTTCGAGACTGATCTTCTTGCCCACCAGAAGCTCGGGCTTCAGCTTGCCGGTGCGGATCATCTCCATCATCGCGTTGTAGCGATAGGCCTGCATGCCGTGGCTGCCTAAGATTTCGAGCTCGAACGCGATCACCTTGTCCATCGGCACCTGCGGGCGGGCATGCTCGCCCAGCATCAGCCCGACCTGAACGTGGCGGCCGCGCCGGCGCAGATTCGAGATTGAGTTGAACGAAGTGGTCGGGTGCCCGAGCGCGTCCATCGACATATGCGCGCCGCCATTGGTGATCTGCTTGACGGCCTTGACGACGTTCGGCGTCGTCGAGGCGTTGATGGTCGCCACCGCGCCGATCTTTTTGGCGAATTCCAGCTTCTCGTCGGTGAGGTCGATGGCAATGACATTGGCGCCCATGGCGCTGGCGATCATGATCGCCGAGAGGCCGACGCCGCCGCAGCCATGCACCGCGACCCATTCGCCGGGCGTCACCCGGCCCTGGTCGACGATGGCGCGGAAGGAGGTGACGAAACGGCAGCCGAGGCTGGCGGCGGTGGCGAATTCCATCTCTTCGGGCAGGCGCACCAGATTGGTGTCTGCATGCTCGATGCCGACATATTCGGCGAACGAGCCCCAGCCGGTGAAGCCCGGCTGCGTCTGATGCTCGCAGACCTGATGGTTGCCCGACGTGCATTCGAAGCAGCGCCCGCAGCCGACGGCGAAGGGGACCGTGACGCGATCGCCGGCCTTCCAGCGGCCGACCTGCTTGCCGACGGCGACGACGATGCCGGCCAGTTCATGCCCGGGGACGTGCGGCAGCGTGATGCCGCCATCATGGCCCATCCAGCCGTGCCAGTCGCTGCGGCACAGGCCGGTAGCCTCGACCTTGATGACCACGCCGTCCGGGGCGGGCTTCGGATCGGGCACGGTCCGTATCGTCGGCGCCTCGCCGAATTTCTCGTAAACGACGGCTTTCATGGGGAGTCCTTCGATTCGTTACTCGGCATCGATCTGGTTCTGCGGCGCAGCCTTCTGGAACGCCGGCAGCGTCATGCAGGCGGCGTTGATGCGCGCAATCACCGGGTAGGGCGCCATGTCGACGCCGAAGCGGGCATTGTTGGCGACCTGGGCGGCGAGGCAGATGTCGGCAAGGCCCGGCGCATCGCCGTGGCAGAAGGTGCCGGTCTCAAGCGACGAAGCCAGAATCTTCTCAAGCGGCTGGAAGCCTTCGTTCACCCAGTGGCGGAACCAGTTGACGACGTCCTCGTCGCCGGCGCCGAACAAACTGCGCAGCGACGTCAGCACGCGCAGATTGTTCACCGGGTGGATGTCGCAGGCGATCATCTGCGCCAGCATCCTGACGCGGGCCCGACCCAGCGCATCTTTTGGCAGCAGCGGCGGCTCCGGTTGGATCTCGTCGAGATATTCGATGATCGCCAGCGACTGGGTCAGAAGCGTGCCGCCGTCCAGAACCAGCGCCGGCACCAGCCCTTGCGGGTTGATGGCGCGATAGGCGGGCTCGAGATGCTCGCCATGGCGCAAGTGGTGCGGCACATAGATGTAGCTCAGGCCCTTCATCTCCAGCGCGATCCGCACCCGGTAGGAGGTGGAGGAGCGGTAGTAGTTATGAAGGACGAGGTCGCTCATGGCCTCGGCTGCCCGATGGTCACCGCGATCTCGCCGATGCCGTCGACGCCGCCGGTGATCCTGTCGCCGGCCTGGACCGCGCCGACGCCGGCCGGCGTGCCGGTGAAGATCAGGTCGCCGGGCCGAAGCTCGACCGCTTCGCTGCAGATCGCGACGATGTCGGCGATCGGCCAGATCAGTTCGGCGAGGTCGCCGTCCTGCTTCACCGCGCCGTTGACGGCAAGCCAGATGCGGCCTTTTTCCGGATGCCCCGATTTCGCGGCCGGAACCAGCGGCCCGCAAGGCGCGGATTGGTCGAACGCCTTCGACCAATCCCAGGGCCGCGCCGCCTTCTTGGCCTGGTCCTGCAGGTCGCGGCGGGTCAGATCGACGCCGACGCCATAGCCCCAGACGTGGGCGAGCGCGTCTTCGCGCGGAACGCGGAAGCCGGCCTTGCCGACGGCCACGACCAGCTCGATCTCGTGGTGCAGGTTCGAGGTCAGCGGCGGGTAGGGGATCTCGGCGCCGCTGTCGACCACCGCGTCGGCCGGCTTGGTGAAGAAGAAGGGCGGGTCGCGCTCGTCATTGCCGAGCTCGCGCGCATGCGCAGCGTAATTGCGGCCGACGCAGAAGATGCGGCGCACGGCGAACCGCTCCGCCGAGCCTGCGACGGCAACCGAGGCAATCGCCGGGGGCGGAAGGACGAACTCTGGCATGGGCGGTCTCCGTGCTGGCATGAATCGTTCGCACCTTCAGCCGATTTCGACGGGCGAGCAAGGCTCGATGGCCGCGAACATGTTGGCCCTGTCGCTTCACCGACAATGCCGTATACCATTGGGCGATATACTATTTGCCAATAATCTGGCCATGGTCACGAGACTATCCTGTGCCGGCCGAAACCGAACCGATGCCTGATCCTAAGCAATGACCGCCGTCAACGATCGCGCCCGCTTCCTGATCATCGACGACCACCCGCTGTTTCGCGAGGCGCTGCACAGCGCCGTGCAGATGGCCTATCCGGACGTCGACACGGTCGAGGCGCGTTCGATCGGGGAAGCGATCGAGCTTCTTGCCGACGCCAAGCCGTTCGACCTCGCGCTGCTCGATTTGAGCATGCCCGACGTGCATGGCTTCGAGGGGCTGTTGCAGCTGAGGACCCGCTATCCGCGGCTGCCGGTGGTGATCGTGTCGGGCTATGAGGAGCCGAAGATCATCTCCGAGGCGCTTTCCTATGGCGCCGCCGGCTTCATCCCGAAATCGGCCCGCAAGAGCGATCTCGCCGCGGCCATCCGCTCTGTGATGGACGGCGCCGTGTATGTGCCGGAAAATTACGAGGGCCAGCCGCCCGACCCCGACAGCACCGACCGCGCCGACATGGTGCAACGCCTTGCCAGGCTGACGCCGCAGCAGCTGAGGGTCCTGCAGATGCTGCGCCAGGGCATGTTGAACAAGCAGATCGCCTACGAGCTGCAGGTGGGCGAGACCACCGTGAAGGCGCATGTCTCGGAGATTTTGCGCAAGCTCAACGTCTACAGCCGCACGCAAGCGGTGATCGAGGTGTCGAAACTCGACAATGCGGAACTGTTTCGGGACCAGGCGGGGTTTTGACGTTTGTGCTCGACCAGCAGGTGATCACCCTGAAAAAGCATGCCGGTCCGCAATTCGAGTGGGCGCTTCTGGAGTTCGGCCGGCCGAGTGGGGCATACGGCAGGCAGGGCGCAAATGACGGTAGCCTGTCAGGATTGACTTGCCGGTCCGAAGCGGGTCATTTCCGTTGCCCTGGGGAGGTGGCGGCGGATGGACACTCTACATTTACAGCCGGGCCAAGATCACCTTGAGAAGATCGCAAAGACGAATGATCCCCTCCGAGGGATCATTGAACTCGTCTGGAACTCGCTTGATGGTGACGCGATCGATGTGTCCGTTGAGTTCGACCGGAACCCACTAGGCGGCCTGCAGGCGATCCGGGTTGTAGACGATGGGTCAGGTATGCGCGGCGACGCGCTCCGGACCGAATTCCATCAGCTTGGCGAATCGTGGAAGAAATCGACGCCGCGTACGCCTAAGTACAGCAGGGCTATGCACGGGAAGGAGGGCAGGGGGCGACTGCGCTTCTTCTCGATTGCGGGGCTCGCAGTATGGAAGTCGACTTACGATACGCCAGAGGGAATGCAGCGCGTAACCGCCCAGATAGAAGCGGCCCAACTGGCCAGGTGCGACGTCGAGGATTCCGCCGTCACAGACGAAACGACTGAAACCGGCACCATTGTGGAGCTTTCGAGGCTTAAGGATACCTATGACTGGCTCTTAAGCAGGGAGGCCTTCCTCCTCTTTAGCGCAACGTTTGCGCCATACATCCTGCAGTACCCGAACGTATCCATACGATACAACGACGAGAAAATTGTGCCTTCGGCGTCCGTAAAGTTGGAGGCAGAACTTCCGGTTGGCCCCATACAGGGGCTCAAGGAGCCGGTTACCGATCTGCGCCTCAAAGTCATTGAATGGAACGGCGCGATCCAAGATCGCAAAATCTATTTCGGCACCGACGAAGGTATTGCTCTGGCGTCCCAGCCGGCCGGCGTTACAGCGCCCGGGTTCGAATATTCAGCATATGCATACTCGACTTTCTTTCGAAGGATGCATGATTTGAACATGCTGGAGCTTGGAGACCTAACGGATCCTGACCTACAGATCGTCTTAGATCATGTTCGCAGTTCGTTGACCGACTACTTTAGAACTAGACAATCTCAGAATGCCATCGGACTGATTGATGAGTTAAAGGCCGAAGGAGCCTATCCCTACGAGGGCGAGCCCCAGAATGATGTCGAGGTAAAAGAGCGACAAGTTTTCGATATCGCCACGTATGCGGTTTCCTCCTACTCAAGGACTTTCAAACGGGCGGACGTCTCGATGCGTCGGATGACTCTGACGCTCCTGCGCGAAGCGCTTCGGCACAATCCAGAATCAATAACCATGATCCTGAAGGCGATTGTTGATCTGCCGAAGAATAAACAAGACGAGTTTTCGTCCTTGCTCGAAAAAACAAACTTGGGGAACATAATCTCAGCGTCGAGCCTCATTGCTGATCGAGTTACCGCACTTGAGGTTATTAAGGGGATGGTTTTCGATCCATCTCGCCGCATTTCTACTAGAGAGCGCGGCGAACTCGACGTCATCGTGCAAAGCAACACATGGATTTTCGGAGAAGAGTTCCATATTTCATTGCCCGAGATCGGCTTGACACGGGTAATGCAGCGGGTCGCTACCGAGCTAGGTAGGCCTAAGCGAAAAGAACAGGTCAAAACGCCCGATGGTCAGATTGGTCGCGCGGATGCCTTCTTGGGTCGCGCAATACCTTACCCCGATCAGAACCATAAGGAGTTCCTTCTCCTTGAGCTAAAGCGGCCATCTTTGGTGGTTGGTCGAAAGGAAATGGATCAACTCGAATCCTACGCTGTCACCATCACGGGCCAGCCGGAATATCTGGACAATTCGACGGCTTGGACCTTCTTCCTGATGACCACGGCAATCGAACCCAAACAAATGCATCGGGTTACGCAAGCCAACAGGCCGCCGGGCCTCTTTTTGGACATGCCTAGAGCGAAGGTCTGGTCAAAACATGGAGCGAAGTCCTCAGAAATGCTGAGACAAGGATCAGGTTTATACAGGACCAGCTGAAGATTGAAGTAAGCGACCAGGAGATAGACCGTCGGATCACGGAATTGCGCGGATCCATCCTGAAGCAAAAGCAAGACGACGCGTAAAGCGGCTTCGCCGTACGCGAGCAATTACCTTAGCCACCCTTGAGACGGCTCTATCTTAGGAAATCGCAGGACATGACCTGCCAACGCGCTTCCGCGCGATCGCACCGCCATGCCAGCAGGCCGCCCTCCTCAAGACTCTGGAAACCATGTTGCCTCGGCCGCTACGGCAGCCCTTTTCGCTGAACTGCGGAGCCGCGGCTTTCCGGATGACTTTATCGCCGCCGCACTTCTGGTTGGCGCAAGGAGCCTGATCCGCGGCCTGCCGGACAAAGCACCGTGCCCGCATGCCTAGTCTAAGCCAACAAATGCGCCAGCAGCGCGCGCAGTTGCGCCGGCTTCAGCGGCTTGCGCATCAGCTCTATGCCGGCGGCGCGGGCGGCTTTGGCGACGGGTTCGGAGCCGTCGGCGGTGACGATCAGCGCCGGCACGGTCCGACCGAGATAGTCGCGCACTTCGGCGATCGTTGACGTGCCGAGGTCGCCGCCGTCGAGATGCTGGTCGGCGATGACGATGTCGGGCACCCAGGCGGTGTCGCCGAGCAGGTCGAGCGCATCGTCGGTCGAGGTGGCGGCGCGCACCAGGCATTGCCAGCGCTCGAGCAGCGAGGTCATTGCCGAGAGCACGTCCATGTCGTTCTCGACCAAGAGCACCTTGGTGCCGAACAGGCCGTAGCCGCGCGGCCGCTCCATGTCGGCGGCGGCCACCGCCGGTTCAGCCGCGGCCATGCCGACAGGCACATCGATATGGAAGATGGTGCCGCGCCCAACCTTGGAGGAAAAGGTCACCGGATGGCCGAGGGCGGCCGCCATGCGGCGCACGATCGCCAGACCAAGCCCGAGCCCGCCGGCGAGCCCGGCGTCGGCAAGCGTGGACGTGCCGCGGTGGAATTCCTCGAACACCGCCTCGCGCTGGTCCTCGGGGATGCCGCAACCAGTGTCGGCGACGTCGATGCGGATGGTGTCGCCGCGATGCCTTGTGCCGACCAGGACCCCGCCGGAGCGGGTGTAGCGCAGCGCGTTGGAGAGGATGTTCTGCAGGATACGCCTGAGCAGCGTGCGGTCGGAACGCACCGCGACATTGACGGGGCGGAATTTAAGCGACAGGCCTTTCTTTGCCGCTTCCGGAAGGAAATCCGAGCGCAGCGAGGAGAACAGCGCCTCCAGGCTGACGTCGACGACTTCCGGCTGCACCACGCCGGCGTCGAGCTTGGAGATGTCGAGCAGCGTGCGCAGCAGGTCTTCCATCGTCTCCAGCGAGCGCTCGACCTGGCGCACCAGCTTCCTGCCTTCATCGCTGGCCTGGACCTCTGCCAGCGCCGAGACCGACAGATGCGCGGCATTCAGCGGCTGCAGCACATCGTGGCTGGCTGCGGCCAGGAACCTGGTCTTGGAGAGGTTCGCCAGTTCGGCGCTCTCCTTCGCCGCGCTGAGGTCGATGTTCGACTGCTCGAGCCGGCGCAGCGTCGCGTGCAGTTCCTCGGTGCGGTTGCGCACCCGGTTTTCCAGCGAGATCGCGGTCTGGAACAGCGAGAAGGCGTTGCCCTGCTGGTCCATCGAGCGCTCGACGCGGCTGACCAGCGCGGCGTTGATCTTCTTCAGCTTTTCGAGGTCGTCGATGTCGCGAAGCGGCATCTGCGCTCACTCAGCTGCCTGGCGCTCGCCGAAGGCGATGCCGGTAAAGGTCTGGTTGAGGTGCATCGAGCGATACTGCTCGCCATAGGTGCCGAAGCCGATGACCTTGTTGGTCCGGTAGAGCTCGGAGATGTCGCGAAAAACCTGGCGGTTGCGCGCGTCGAGCCGGCGCAGCACGCAGTCGAAACCGAGGATCATGTCGATGCCGCCGAGCCGATGCTCGACGTCCTGGAGAGCCGTGCGCGTCGCTTCGACCATGTTCTTGGGCTGAGCGATGGAAAGCACCACGCCGTCGTCGATGGCGCAGAAGAAGGACAGCGAGCCGTCGGGATGCATGCGCTGGATCGAGCGGCAGTAATATTCGCCGCCGACCTTCACCACCACGGGGTGCGAGGCAAAGCTCAGCGGCGTCAGCGTCTGCGGCACGATGCCGACGGAGGCGGCATATTCTTCCGCCGCGTTGGTGGCGTTGAACTCGCGCACGACACGATGGTCCGGGTCGGAAGCCGTCACCACCAGCTTCTCGTCGGTCGGAATGAAATTGTCGGTCTTGAAGACGTGGAAGGGGATCTCGGTCGCGACCAGCACGACGATGGCGCTGTCGGACGAGACCGTGCCGTTGGCGATCAGCCTCGTCGTCTCGAATTTCAGGTCGTCGCCGGCCGAGCCGCCAATCAGCGGAATGTCGTCCAGCCCCCAGTGGATGGCCGAGGTAACCGCTTCCTCGGCATAGGACAGCCCGTCGATGAAGCAGAGCGCGAATATGTTCTTGGCCCGATCCTGGCCGACGCGCCCGCGCAGCAGGCGCCGCAGCGAGGCGACCTCGCCGGTGATCCGGTCCATGCCCGACGAGGAGAGGTTCTCGACCATGGTGGCGACGGTCGAAAACGATGCCGACGGCAGAAGCAGGGCAAGGACATGTCCTTCCTCCAGCCCCTGCGGCGTGATCTCGCCGGCGGTCGAGCAGCCGGCATAGGCAAGCGACGGCGCGTGTACCTTCAACGCCTGCGCGAGCGCCGCGGCGTCGACCAGGCTCTGGGAGAAGAACAAAAGCGCGAAGCCGGCGTCGACGATCGCCGCTTCGGCCGCGATGGCCCGGGCAAAAACATTCGGATCGGGCTCATCCGTGGTGAGCGCCGAAAGGCCCGATGCATAGCGTGTGCTAGAACTGGCCAGCCGCCTTCTCCGCAATTCCTCCAACGCTGATTATGCGTGTCTTTTCTTATGCGTGTCAGGCACGCTTCGCGTCGAGGGCATCTTTGCCCTCAATCCCTGATTTGGCAATGGGCCGGGCGGCACGCTCAACAGCTTGTCGGCCATGACCGAAAGTACAAGGGGCGAAGCGCTGGCAGCACTGTTTTGCCCGTTGTACGGTACGCAAATAGCGCCGCTGCCGAAGCACAGGCACGGCATCGGCAAGGTGAGGACCAAGGTTAATACCCAGGGAGGCTGCATGTCGGACGTGTCGTTGACTGTGAATGGGAAACGGGTCAGCGGTAGTACCGAAGACCGAACGTTGCTGGTGCATTTCCTACGAGAACATCTCGGCCTCACCGGAACGCATGTCGGCTGCGATACCTCGCAATGCGGCGCCTGCGTCGTGCATGTCGACGGCCGGGCGGTGAAGTCCTGCACCATGCTCGCCGCTCAGGCTTCGGGCTCGAGCATCGTCACCATCGAAGGGCTGGCCGACGGTGCCGAGCTGCATCCGGTTCAGGCCGCGTTCAAGGAGCATCACGGGCTGCAATGCGGCTTCTGCACGCCGGGCATGATCATGGCCGCGACCGATATGATCGCGCGCCACCCGCAAGGCCTCGACGAAGCGATTGTGCGCGCCGAGCTCGACGGCAATATCTGCCGCTGCACGGGCTACCACAACATCGTGAAGGCGATCCTCGCCGCATCGGAGGCGATGTCGAAGGGCGCCAAGGGCAAGGCGAAGCAAGCAGCTTAGGTGATGAATGGTCAATGGTGAATGGTGAATAGAGCCGCCGGCTCTTCTCCTTTTCGCCATTCACCATTTCACAATTCACTGAATTCCGGAGGAATTTCCGCAATGGGTATCGAAGGCGTCGGCGCCCGCGTGGCGCGCAAGGAAGACAAGAGGTTCATCACCGGCGGCGGCCGCTATGTCGACGACATGGTGGTCCCCGGCATGAAGCATGCGGTATTCGTGCGCAGCCCGCACGCGCATGCGCAGATCAAGAAGATCGACGTGAAGAAGGCGCAGGCCATGCCGGGCGTCATCGGCGTCCTGACGGGCAAGGAGCTCAAGGCCGACGGCATCGGCAATCTGATCTGCGGCTGGATGATCCATTCCAAGGACGGCACGCCGATGAAGATGGGCGCGTGGTCGCCGCTCGCTGTCGACAAGGTGCGCTATGTCGGCGACGCCGTGGTGGTCGTCGTCGCCGAGACCAAGGGCCAGGCGCGGGATGCGGCCGAAGCGGTCGAGATCACCTATAAGGAACTGAAGGCCGTGGTCGATGCCACGAAGGCGATCCAACCCGGCGCGCCGCAGATCCATGCCGAGGCAGAGAACAATCTGATCTTCGACTGGGAGCTCGGCGACGCCAAGGCGACCGACGCGGCGATCAAGTCGGCGGCCCATGTCACGCGCATGAAGATCGTCAACAACCGGCTGGTGCCGAATGCGATGGAGCCGCGCGCGGCGCTCGGGCATTACGACAAGGCGGAAGATCACTATACCTGCTGGACGACGTCGCAGAACCCGCATGTCGCGCGGCTGGTGATGAGCGCCTTCTACAACGTCGCTCCGGAAAACAAGCTGCGCGTGATAGCGCCGGATGTCGGCGGCGGCTTCGGCTCAAAGATCTACATCTATCCGGAAGAGATCGTCTGCCTGTGGGCATCGAAGAAGACCGGCGTTCCCGTGAAATGGGTGGCCGACCGCACCGAGAGCTTCCTGTCGGACGCGCATGGCCGCGACCATGTCTCGACCGTCGAGATGGCCTTCGACAAGGACAACCGCATCACCGCTCTCAAGGTCGATACGATAGCCAATCTCGGCGCCTATATGTCGCTGTTCTCGTCCTGCGTGCCGACCTATCTCTACGCGACGCTGCTGTCGGGCCAGTACAACATCCCGGCGATCCACGCCAATGTGCGCGCCGTCTACACCAACACGGCGCCCGTCGATGCCTATCGCGGAGCAGGGCGGCCGGAGGCCACCTATGTGCTCGAGCGCACGATGGAGACCGCGGCGCGCGAGCTTGGCGTGTCGCCGGCGGAACTCCGACGCCGCAACTTCATCACGTCCTTCCCGCACCAGACGCCGGTGATCATGAACTATGACGCCGGCGATTATAACGCTTCGCTCGATGCGGCGATGAAAGCCGCCGACTATGCCGGCTTCACCAAGCGCCGCGCCGACGCCGCTAACGAGGGCAAGCTGCGCGGCATCGGCATGAGCTGCTATATCGAGGCCTGCGGCCTGGCGCCGTCATCGGCGGTCGGCTCGCTCGGCGCCGGCGTCGGCCTCTGGGAATCGGCGGAGGTGCGCGTCAATGCCGCCGGCACGATCGAGGTGCTCACCGGCTCGCACAGCCATGGCCAGGGCCATGAGACGACATTCGCGCAACTGGTCACCCAGCGCTTCGGCGTGCCGATCGACTCCGTCTCGATCGTGCATGGCGACACCGACAAGGTGCAGATGGGCATGGGCACTTACGGCTCGCGTTCCGGCGCCGTCGGCATGTCGGCCATCGTCAAGGCGCTCGACAAGGTCGAGGCCAAGGCCAAGAAGATCGCCGCGCATCTGCTGGAGGCGGACGAGGGCGACATCGTCATCGAGAATGGCGAGGTCAAGGTCGCGGGCACCGACAAGAGCCTGCCCTGGTTCCAGGTGGCGCTTGCCTCCTACACCGCCCACAATTTGCCGGCGGGCATGGAGCCCGGGCTAAAGGAGACGGCCTTCTACGATCCGTCCAATTTCACCTTCCCGGCCGGCTGCTACATCTGCGAGGTCGAGATCGATCCGGAAACCGGCATGACGGAGATCATCCAGTTCGTCGCGGCCGACGATTTCGGCAACATCATCAATCCGATGATCGTCGAAGGGCAGGTGCATGGCGGCATCGCGCAGGGCGTCGGCCAGGCGTTGCTGGAAGGCGCGCATTACGACGCCAGCGGCCAACTCCTGACGGCAAGCTACATGGACTACACCATGCCGCGCGCGGCCGACCTGCCGTCCTTCAAGGTCTCGACCTCGAACACGCCGTGCCCGGGCAATCCGCTCGGCGTCAAAGGCTGCGGCGAGGCCGGCGCCATCGGTTCGCCGCCGGCGGTCATCAACGCCATCACAGATGCGCTCGGCGTCGTCGACATCGCCATGCCGGCGTCGCCCGCCACGGTGTGGTCGGCCATTCGGGCGAAGCATTGAAAAGCGAATAGCGAATAGGGAGTAGCGAATAGGGAAGAGGAGAGCGATGCGGCGGATAAGTAATCCTACTCGCTATTCGCTACTCCCTATTCGCTTTTTCCCCGAAGGGAGAAAAGAGACATGTATTCCGTCAACTACCATCGCGCTTCCTCCGTCGCCGACGCCGCAAGGCTGCTGAAGAACGGCGACGCCAAGCTGCTCTCCGGCGGCATGACGCTGATCCCGGCGATGAAGACGCGGCTCGCGGCACCGTCGGACCTCGTCGACGTCTCGCGGCTGAAGGACCTGCAGGGCGTCAAGGTGTCCGGCAAGACCGTGACCATAGGTGCCGCGACGACGCATTACGACGTCTCCACCGACGAGAAGCTGAGGAAGGCCTGCCCGGCGCTTGCACATATGGCATCGCTGATCGGCGACCCGGCCGTGCGTTACAAGGGCACGATCGGCGGCTCGATCGCCAACAACGATCCGGCGGCCGACTATCCGGCGGCATTGCTGGCGCTGGGCGCGACGATCGTCACCAACAAGCGCGAGATCGCGGCGGACAAGTTCTTCAAGGGCCTGTTCGAGACAGCGCTGAAGGACGGCGAGATCGTCACGGCGGTGAGCTTTACCGCTCCCGCCAAGGCGGCCTACCAGAAATTCCGCAACCCGGCTTCGCGCTACGCCATCGTCGGCGTGTTCGTGACCAAGGGCAAGGACGGGGTGAGGGCGGCTGTGACAGGCGCCGGCGAGGACGGCGTTTTCCGCTCCAAGGAAATCGAGGCAGCGCTGGCGAAGAATTTCGACGTCGCGGCACTCGGCGGCCTCAAAGTGTCGGCAAAGGGGCTGCTGAGCGATATCCATGCTTCCGCCGATTACCGCGCCAATCTGATCCCGGTGATGGCCAAGCGCGCCGTGGCTGCTGCCAACGCCTGAACGGCGACGCCATGCATGAAAGAAGGGGCCTCGCGGCCCCTTTTTCTTTCGCTGCGGCAATGGTTTAGCCGCAAACGCCTGTCGAAATGCGGCTTCGCACTTGCACAAAGTTATCCCGCACTGCAAAATAAATCTGGCGGGAATACCAGATGGTCCGGGGTGCGGGCAATGTTTCGCATGCGGACCTCGAGTCGCGAAGGCACGGTATGACCGACATCTCCGCAGCGTCCGTTGTCCTGCCGCGGACCGCGACCGACAGGGAAGCCAGGGCAAGACTGGCCTATCTCGACGGTTGGCGAGGCCTGTCGATCGCCATGGTGCTGGTCGGCCATTTCTTTCCGGTCCCAGGGCTCAATCTCGGCGTGCTCGGCGTCGAGTTCTTCTTCGTGCTGAGCGGCCGGCTGATGGGCGAAATCCTGTTCATCGAGCGCTTTCCGCTGAAGAAATTCTTCAAGCGCCGCTTCTCGCGCATCTATCCAGCGCTGCTAATGTTCGTGATTGCCGCCATGATCGGCCTGACCGGAACCTTCATCGCCTTCAAGTGGAAAGCGGCGCTGACGGCGCTGACCTTCACCTACAATTACGCCGGCGTCCTGATCACCCGCGCCGGCGCGCTCGACCACATCTGGTCGCTCTGCGTCGAGGAGCATTCCTATATCCTGCTGGCGCTGATCAGCGTGGTGGTTACGGGTCGGGCGAACGTCGTGCGGCTGCTGGTGGTGCTGGCGCTGCTGGCAATGGCCAACGGCGCTATTTCGTACGGGGTTCTCGGCATGGGCTACGAGACCAGTTACTGGCGGAGCGACGTGCATATCGCCTCGATCCTGCTGTCCGCGGCGATCTGCCTGCTCAAGGCCGACGGGCGTCTGCCGGCTTTCCTGCAAAACCGGCATGTGGCGCTTGCGGCGGCGGTTGGCGGCGTGTTGCTGTTCCTCGATCCGGTGCCGACCACGATCCATTATCTTGTCGGCGTGCCGCTGCTGGCGCTCGCCGTCAACACGCTCGACTTCGCGGGCGGCTATCTGACGGGGCCGTTGTCGTCCCGGCCGATGGTGATGCTCGGCCTGTGGTCCTATTCGCTTTATCTCTGGCAGCAGCCTTTCTACAAATTCGTCGATGAGCACGGTCGCGCGCCGATCCCGATGCTGGCGGCTGTATTCGCCTGCGCGCTCTGCAGCTATTACATCGTTGAAAAGCCAGCGCGCGGTTGGCTCAACCGCAATTGGTGAGCGCTCTCAGGCTGGCGTGGCCGCCTTCTGCGCGGCGAGATAGCGGCGAAGCCCGGCTTCGCCGCGCGGCGTGGTCCAACGATGGTTCCAGGCGAAGGCTGGTCTCAGAATCGGCGCCAGCAGCTTGAGGATCGGCCTCTCGACCGTGACCTGCCAAACCAGATCGACATGGGTGCCTGCTCCGGACGGCGACAGCTCCGCCCGCCACAGGCCGTCGAAATCGCCGAAGGTCTTCACCACCACCAGCCGGCCGGGCTCGAGCTCGGCCGCCTCGATGATGAAGTTCAGCTCATAGGGCAGGGCGCCGCGCGCTCTCGCTTTGGCACGGGCACCGACGACGCCTTTGCCCTTCCTGTCGAGCGGCTCGACCTCCTTATAGGCATCGCCCCACCAGAGCGGCAGGAGCTCGGCGTCCGAGAGCACGTCCCAAACTTCCTGCGGCGTGCCTTCAGGGATGTCCCAGCTTTCGTCGAAGCGGAAGACATTGCTTGCCATGACGTCGCCCCAGCCAGCGGAGCGGCCATATTAGCTGCGGCTTGTTTTCCTTGCCAGCGGCTTCGGAGGCATCTTCAGGCGACGGGCTTCGCCCAATAGCGCACCGACTTCTTGCCGCCGTGGATCACCGCATCGCCGACTTCGGCGAAGCCGGGCGCTGCGTGGAAGGCGTCGGAGGCCGGATTGGGCGGATCGGCGTTGACCTCGCAGGTGACGATCGCGTGGCCGGCGCGCCGGGCATGCTCGAACAGATCCTCGTAAAGCCGTCGGGCGTGGCCACGGCCGCGCGCCCCGGCCGCGACCACCACACGGTCGACATAGACAAAGCGCGGATAGCGCTCGCGGAACCAGAGGAAGTTCGGACTGTCGTAGCTTGCGTCCTGGTCGAAGCATAGGATGAAGGCTTCGAGCGCGCCGATCCGGCGGGTGTAGAAAGCCTCGCCGAGCAGGAAGGAAAGCCGTTCCGGCTCGAGCCAGGACAGCTCCGCCGCATGCTCGTTGTTGAGCGCGAGGATGGTGGGCTCGTCGGCGGGCGAGACGCGTTCGATCGGCAGCAATTCCTTGCTCATCACTTGCGCCATCAAGCTCTCGCGGCCGCGATCGTCGCAGCCACCTTGGCTTGATCGGTCACCGTGTTGCGGTATTCGCGGTCGAGGTCGTTGCCGCCCATGCCGACATTCGGGTTGCGGTAGCGCATGGCGCTCGGCACGTCCGCAAGTGCTGCAAAATGCATCTCGGTCAGTCCCGTACGCCTGCGGACCTCGCCAATCGTGTCGGGGGCGAGTGCGCCACAGCCGAGTATGATGATGCGCGAGCCGGCCTGGCGAACGAGTTCCGCCAGAAGCCCGACGCCTTCGACCGCCGTGTCGCGCTGGCCGCTGGTCAGCACACGGCCGACCTTGCAGCGGATCAAGGCCTCGAGCGCCTCGGCCGGATCGCGCGTCATATCGAAAGCGCGGTGGCAGGTGACGTTGAGCGGGCCGGCAGCATCAACCAGCGCGCGCATGCGCGCCTCGTCGATGGCGCCGTCGGCGGTCAGGCAGCCGACGACGACCCCGGCGACGCCCAGCTCGCGCAGCATTTCGACATCGGCAAGCATCGAGCGGTATTCGGCCTCGCTGTAAAGGAAATCGCCGCCGCGCGGTCGCACGATGACATGGAAGGGGATGGTCGCGCTTTCGAGCGCGGCGCGCACCGTGCCCAGGCTCGGCGTGATGCCGCCTTCGATCAGGCTGGCGCAGAGCTCGACCCGGTCGGCGCCGGCGGCCTGCGCGGCGAGCAGCCCGTCAATGCCTTCGACGCAGATTTCGATCAGGGGGAGTCGGGCGTGGGTCACCAATGTCCATCCATGTTTCAACAGATCGCCAGCCCTAGCATCGCGGCCATTGCCGCGAAAGCCGCAACGATCGATCCAGGGTTCGGCGGTGATTATCGAGGCTCGGTGCAGAATGCCGTTGACATTTATAACTGTCAGGTTATAGATGACCCATAGCTGGTGAGTTATTGATGTAATGGGAAGCACGGCGTGCCGCCTGGAGATGGTGAAGAGGATCGCACAAAGACCGGCCTGAGGACTGTCGTCACCTGGACGCTGACGCCGACCGAAACCGGCACCCATCTGCGCGTGGAACAATCGGGCTTCAGGCCGCGGGATGCACAGAGCTATCGACGCGCCAGCCGTCACTGGAAGCGCTGTCTCGCGGCTTTGCAGAAATTGTTGGAACAATTGGACAAGGAGGATGCCATGGACGATATCGCCAAAGATCCGACGAAGGATGAAACCAAATCGATCGTTGTCGAGCGGCTCATTCCACACGGCGCCGACAAGGTTTGGCGTGCGCTGACGTTTCCGCATCTCGTTGCCGAATGGCTGATGGAAAATGACTTCGCGCCGGTCGAAGGCCATCGCTTCACCTTTCGCGCAAAGCCCGTGCCCGGCTGGTCAGGCGTGACGAACTGTGTGGTATTGAGGGTCGAACCGCCAAGGCTGCTCGCCTACAGTTGGGGCGACGGCAGCGAGTCCGACAGTGGCCTGAAGACGGTGGTGACATGGTCGTTGACGCCAGAAGGCGATGCCACCCGGGTACGGATGGAGCAATCCGGCTTCAGGCCGCAGGACGAGCCTGGTTACAAAGGCATGGGAAGCGGTTGGCCGCGCATCCTGGAGCGGCTTGAGCAGGTTGCCGCCCGGCCGGGCTGATCCCGACATTTGCGCCGGCATGTGGTGCAAGTCCCCTGATGCGTCTGCATCCAGGGCTCGCAGAAAAACGTCTGAAGGAGACCGACGATGGAAGCAAGATTGAAGAACCCGGTGATGCTCATTCCCGGCGCGCTGCAGGCGCTGCTGGCGCTCGACAAGTCGACCGAAGCCGGCGGCTTGCCTTATGTGACGCGCAAGCTCGTTCATCTGCGTGCCAGCCAGATCAATGCCTGTGCCGTCTGCGTCGACATGCATGCGCGTGAATTGAAGAAGGCCGGCGAGAAGGACGAGCGGATCTTCGCCGTGTCGGCATGGCGGGAGACGCCTTATTTCACCGCAGCCGAACGCGCGGCGCTTGCGCTTGCAGAGGCCGCGACGCGCATGGCCGACCGTTCCGATGCGGTGCCGGACGACGTCTGGGACGAAGCGGCGCGCCACTATGACGACAAGGCGCTCGCCGCCCTGGTGATCCAGATCGCGCTGATCAATGCGTTCAACCGCCTGAACGCCACCACGCGGCAACCCGTGGGCGCTTGGGGATAAGGTGGGAGGAGGGCGCCCGCTCCGAAGCGGGCCTCTCGCCGGCTACTGTTTCAGGATCGTGTTCTTGGCGCCTTGCTCGACCTGATCGATCACCAGCAGCTTTACCGGATCGGTGCCGATATTGGTGGCCTGGTGCCACTGGCCGATCATCTCGACGATGAAGTCGCCGGTCTTGTAGGTGTTGGCGGCACCGGTCTCGACATTGGCGACCCTGAGCGTGCCTTGCTCGACATAGGCATAGCGCGGGAAGGGGTGCTTGTGCACCGGCAGGGTAGCGCCGGGGGCTATCTGGTATGACGAGACTTGAACCTCGACATTCTTTTGCGGCAGCGTGATCGGCTGGCCCGATGCGGTCGTCGTCTTCGCCGCCAGCGGCGTCACCACGACCGGTGTGTTGCCGCTGTCCAAGGCGTTGGCCGCGGTCGCGTAGACGGCGGCTATCGCCAGCAATGCCAGTATTGTGATGTTGCGCATAGTCCCCTCCAAATTGCCGCACCATCGCCCGACATTGACGCACAAGCATCCTTTTGCAAGCGGCTCTGTTACACGGCGGGGCTGTCCTGCCGTTTGGCTGTCCCAGACTTCGGCGGTCGCAACAGCAGGGCGAGCGGCACGAGCAGCGCCGTCGCTACTGCGCAATAGAAGAAGACATCGACATAGGCGAGCAGCGAAGCCTGGCGGCCGATCTCCTGGCCGATCCAACCCACGGCCTGTTGCCTGGCCTCGGCCAGCGGCGAGCCTTCGGCGACGAAATGGTCGGTTACCTGGCGAAGCGTCTGCTGATAGGTGTCGCTCGACTGTGCAGTGTGGCTGACCAGCACCGACTGATGGAACTGGGCGTTCTGGGCAATCACCGTGTTGGACAGCGACACGCCGATGCTGCCGCCGAGGTTGCGCGCGACATTGATCAGCGAGGACGCCTGATCGGTCTTCTGCGGCGGCAGGCCGACATAGGCGGCGGTCGAGATCGGGATGAACAGGAACGGCAGGCCGATCATCATATAGACGCGCGCATAGGCGAAGAAACCGAAGCTGGCATCGGGCGTCAGCGAAGTCGTGTGCCAGAGCGCGACCGCGACCACCGACATGCCCAGCATGATGAGATAGCGCGGCTGAACGATACCGGCGGCAAAGCCCGAAATCGGCATCAGCATCAGCATGGCGATGCCGCCCGGCATCATCGACAGGCCGGATAGGGTGGCGGTGTAGTCGAAGGTCGTCTGCTGCAGCTGCGGCAAAAGCTGGGTGGTGCTGAAGAGCACCGCGCCCACCGCCATCATGACCAGGAACGACATGCCGAACTGACGGCTGAAAAGCAGGCGGATGTCGACGATCGGATCGCGCCTCGTCCACTCCCAAGGAACAAGCAGCAGGAACGACACCGCCGAGATCACGGCGAAGATGGTGATGAAGGTCGAGGCGAACCAGTCGTTGCGCTGGCCCTCATCGAGAAAGACTTCGAGGCAACCGAGCGCCATCGCCACCAGGATGAAGCCGATCCAGTCGACCTTCAGCCCCTTGCTCAGCCGCTCGCGGCGCTCGCGCTCGAGAATGTCGGGCTCGATCACCAGCCATTGCACGAGCGCCAGCGACATGATGCCGAACGGCACATTGATGAAGAAGATCCAATGCCACGAGAAATTGTCCGTCAGCCAGCCGCCGATGGTCGGGCCGACCGTTGGCGCAACGATGACCGCAATGCCGTAGAGGGCAAAAGCCTGGGAGCGCTTCTCCGGCGGAAAAGTGTCGGCGAGGATCGACTGCTCGCTCGGCGCCATGCCGCCGCCGCCGAGCCCCTGCAGGATGCGGAAGGCGATCAGCGTCGGCAGATTGGGGGCCAGTCCGCACAGCAGCGATGCGAGCGTGAATGTGGCCACGCAGATCATGTAATAGCGCTTGCGGCCGATGACGCTGGCGAGCCAGCCGCTGACCGGGATGATGACGGAGTTGGCGACGAGATAGGTGGTGATCACCCATGTGCTTTCATCCATGCCGGCGGCCAGGCTGCCGGCGATGTTGCGCAGCGCGACATTGGCGATCGAGGTGTCGAGCACCAGCATGAAGGTGGCGATCGAGACGACGATCGCGATGAGCCAGGGGTTGCGCCCGCCGGCCGCCGACCGGCTTTGGTCGCCCTGGACTGTTGCGGCATCGCTCATCTGACCTTGACCGTCGGCACCACAGACATGCCGGGACCGAGATAGACGCCGGGCGGCTGGTCGAAGACGATCTTGACCGGCACGCGCTGTACCACCTTGACGAAATTGCCGGTGGCGTTTTCGGCCGGGAGCAGGCTGAACGCCGTGCCGCTGCCGGCCTGGACGCTGTCGACATGGCCATGGAAGGTCTTTTCCGGATAGGCGTCGATGGCGATGTCGACGGGCTGGCCCGGCCGCATCAGGTCGAGCTGCGTCTCCTTGAAGTTCGCCTTCACCCAGACGTCCTTGGGCACGAACATCATCAGCACCTGGCCGGGCTGCGCATAGGTGCCTTTCGCCGCCGTGATGTTGGTGGCATGGCCCGCCACGGGCGCCGTGATCATCGTGCGGGCGAGAGTGGTCCTGGCCTGATCCTCGGTGGCTTCAGCCTGCCGAAGCTTGGCCTCGGCGCTCTTGCCTTGTGCCTGCAGAACCGCAACCTGGCTTTTCGCCGCCTCGGCATTGGCGTTGGCGGCATCGAGCGCTGCCTGGTCCTGGCGCAAGGTCGAAGCGGCCTGCTGTGCCTGTTGTTGCGTTGCCGTGCCCTTGGCGAGCAGCTCGCGGTTGCGCTGGTCCTCGGATTTGGCGAATTCGAACGCAGCCTGCGCCTGGGCCACCTGCTTTCCGGCGACATCGATCTTGGCGTTCTGCGCCTGGGTCTGGGCCTGGACATTGGCGATCTCGGCCTGCGCCGCCGCCACGCCGGCTTGTGCCTGCTTGAGCGAGGCCTGGTAGTCGCTGTCGTCGATGCGCAGAAGCACGGCGCCGGCCTCGACCGGCTGGTTGTCGGTCACGGCAACGTCGGTGATGCGCCCGGCAATTTCCGCGCCGACCGTTACCGTTCGCGCGTCGATGAAGGCGTCGTCGGTCCATTCATAGTGCCGTGCGTTCCACCAGATCACCACCGCCGCGACGACCAACAAGACGAGGATCGCGATGAGCGTCGCTATGTAGGGGTGGCGTTTGATGAGACCGGGCTTGTTGCCGTCGGGCGAACCGTCATTCGCCTGCCTGTCTTGCGCCTGCTCGTCGTCGCGCTTGTCTTCTACGGGTCTGTCTTCGACGCGCTTGTCGTCGCCCGGCGGGCGTTGCTGCCGATCGGACCGCGGCTGAGCACGCGATTCTTCGGCGGGAGCGGTTTCGCGCTCTTTTCTGTCAGTTTTTGCGTCCAAGGCAACGGACCCCAGATATCGTCAACCCCCTCTCGCAGCAGGGTCAACGGGTGTTTTCCGCAAAGGTTCCTGTCGCTGGATGCCGGGTTCACCTCAGTCCCGCCGGAGGCATTGGCCTGCAAATGGATGATGGCAGCGTCGCTGCGCGAGTAATAGGATCGTCGCTGCGACCGAAACGTCAGGGAGGGGCTGCTCATGCAGTCTCCGATGGAAAAGGACAAAAGCTCAACTCGGCCATTGCCGGGAGAAGCGGAACGTCGGGCGAGGCTGCAAAAAATGCAGGGGCTGCGAAGCCTGCGATCTTACGGCTCCTGCCTTCGGCTTGACCCAAGCGCCCAGTTTCACGATCTGATCGATTGTACCGCGCTGCTGGAACTGTTGAATGAAGGCGACGACGGACATCGACGGCGAACCGCCGCGCTCCCAAGCCACCTGGCTTGCTAGCCTCGCACCGGCGCCGCCGGCCCTGGCAAGCAGCGGCGAACGCTTACAAGTCAGGCGGCTGCATCCCACAGCAGGACATTCGAGCCCGCCTACCGTTGGCATTCTGTTCGACCGCGGGGATAAGCTCAATCGACCCTAAATCATCGCGTGATCTGCCCGGTCCCAAGCCGCGCAAGGACAAGCAACGCGAAATCCGAAATGCTGCCGCCCGACAACACCAACGAATGGGACCGGAACAAGGTCCATGGCGAGGGGGACAGCATTGGGATCGAAGAGGACGAGGCCTAGCCGGCGACGACAGCGGGTCGTTACCTCGGCGAAGCGGCCCGGCAAGGCTGGCGGGGTAGAACCTGTCAGGCCGGGCCTGACCAGCAAGGCTCGCAACGCTCCGGCTGAGATCGAGCCTATCAGCCCGACCCAAGATTCTTGCCATACAAATGCAGGATGCCTAGCCGGCCAGTGGGAACCAAGACCCGCCTTGCCAATAAATCGACGGCTGTTCCTGGAACTACTGTGACCGAACTGCCCGTGCGAGTGTAGACGTTTGGCGGCTGCAGCCGTCTTCGCCGACGGTGAATGGAAGTCCGTTGTAGGCCGCCACTCAATCCAACGGGATTGGCGGATAGGCTGCTGAGTGCAAGCTGCGTTTGTACCTCGCCAAGATTTCCTCTTCGATTTCGTCGATCGCCAGCGTTAGTGCACGTTGATTGTTGGCGTCGACGTCAATGATCGACCGGCCGCGCGCCGTCAGCAAGCCGCATACGCGCGCCACGACGGTGGCCGACTGAAGCCTTTTGTCCAATCCGGTTTCGAACAAACGCTCGGCAAAGGTGTGGCTCTTCTGTCTCCGGTCAAGCCGCTCGATGAGAAGTTGCTCGCAGGCGTCGATTCTAACCACCACGTCCGACTCCGGGATGAAATCCAGCGCGTGTGCAAGGCACGTCTCATCTGCTGTTCCACTGAAGCAGGCGAGCATCGAAACCGCCTGAACGAAGGCTTCGTCGAAAATAAGAATTTCCTCGCTCGCGGCAGATTGGCGCCATGCGCGGGCAAGGCGGAGAACGTATTGACTTAGCCTGATGCGCCAGATCACGTTTCTGGGAGGCAGTGTGTGCACCAGGTTTGCGCGAATTCTGAAGTCGACGGCATTTGCGGATGGGCGACAGGCCATGCCAATCGAGCGTGCAGCCGCGCGAGCGACTCGACACATCGCAGTGACAATGCCGCCGGGGTCCAGCATGGATCGGTGAACAACCCGCCGGTCAGTGAGAACAATCCGTGCAGGGTGTCCGTGAGCCCGCAACTGTTCATAGAGCGCATGCGCAAATGTCGTTTTGCCTGACCCAGCCGGACCTGCGAATTCAACAATCATGCGTTAGGAACCCCGCTGGCCTGGCTACATGTCGTATCGGGGGACCATCTTCGGCGACCGCAGCTCCTGAGCCATTTTCGCCGCCTGGAAGGTTGTCATCAGAACGTAGGTCGTTTCACCTTCGGTCGAGTTTATGGCCAAGACCACGCGGCCAATCTCGTCACTCATGGCGCAAGACCAGTCTTCGACAGCAATCGCTCGTTTCCAGGCCATTTGCCCCTGCCTTTCCTTCGCAAGGTTATTTGGCCTCGTGAAGACCAGCAATTTGGACTGAATGCCCATTCCGTTGGGCCTAACGTCGTTGTCTGCGTTAGTTCAATTGGTGAGCAATCGAGATGCCAGGCTTCAGATTTGGCGGAATTACGGTGGCTAATGATCAGAGCCAGCGCTCCTGGAGCAATGTGAGGCTGCACCGTCACTGTAATTCGGGCGCAACCGCCTTGGTTGTTTGCAACGCGTGGGAACGTCTCGAATGACTGCGCGTTCTTTCGTCACGGTCACATTTCATTGGGACCTAACCGGAGGATATTCAAATGAAAATCAAGATGCTCTGCATGAGCGCAGTTGCGCTCGCAATGATGGGTAGTGCCGCGATGGCCGGTAGTAGCACCGGCACGTCTGCGCTCGACGACCCGGCCAAGATGTCGCCGTTCTTCACCGACGCTGGCATGAAAACATTGAGAACCGAGGCGGATTTCAAGACTGCCTGGATGGCCATGAAGCCGGATGAGCGTACAGCGATTTTGAAAGACTGCGGCGACGCAACCATCAACAAGGCGCACGCGGACTTCTGCGCGATGGCCAAGAAGATGGGAGGCTGAAGCTTCCCCTCTATGAGCACATCACACCGTTCTCCCGCTAGGGAATGATCCCAATGCGCTCGGGTGACGGGTTGAGGCGGTCGATTCCGCATGGATGCGGCCGCCGTTTAAAACCCGCTGCCTTGCCATGGGGCGGCGGGTTTTTTTGGCGGGCGCCTGCCCTCAATTCTGCATCGCCAGCATCTGGAAACAGACAACAATCAGACGGTTTCGGCACAGTCGTGGATGCGCTTGACGGACATTACCTTGAGGTTGAACCTCGAGCGTGCCGGAATGTGGACCGCTGGGGAAAGGCCGGGCTTTGAAAACGTCGAGATACAAGGCGTTCCGAGTGGAACTTGGCTCCCCGGGCCGGATTCGAACCAGCGACCAACCGGTTAACAGCCGGTTGCTCTACCACTGAGCTACCGGGGAACGGAGGCTCTGACGTGAGTGGCGCAGCCTATAGCAAACACCTTTCGGCTTTGCAAAGAAGCATTTCGCAATTTTTCTCCAGTTTTTGATGCGGCTATTTGTGCCATCGTCCGGCGCGCCCACATATGAAGGGCTTCACACCGGCACGGAACAAAGCGGCCGGTTGTCGTCTTGACATGGCTTAGGCAGCAGATGGATCTGGCTTGAATGACCGCAGCGGATGATGACAACGCCCCAGCGCGGAAGATTTCGATCTTCGGCCGCGAGTTCACCATGCCGCGCTCGCGCGGCTGGCGAATCGCGATCGGCATGCTGCTTACGCTCGGCGGGCTTCTGGGCTTTCTGCCGATACTCGGTTTCTGGATGATTCCGCTCGGTCTCCTGGTTCTATCCTATGAATTCGCGATGATCCGACGCCACCGGCGGCGTTTCGTCGTCTGGTGGGAACGCCGGCGGCGGCCCGACTGAGAGCACGGGGCGGCCTCCGCCGCAGTGATTCCGGACCCATGAAACCGATTGGTAATCACCACTTTGGCGCTCGATGCGAAAGCGCCGGGAATGACGCGCGAGCGCTTGACGACCTTTGAGCGCCAACATAATGAGTTCGCTCGGAACGCCGGGAGCATTGCGAGGCCTCGTGGCGGAGTGGTTACGCAGAGGACTGCAAATCCTTGCACCCCGGTTCGATTCCGGGCGAGGCCTCCAGATGCTTGCGGGCTCCAGCGCAATCGCGCCGGAGCGGGGTTCCGGTTGAAGTTTTGGCCGCGCGCCTGGCGCGGGGAGCGGATTGTTGGGACATGAACGCTGATTTCTCCGAACGCCGCGTGAAGATGGTCGACGGCCAGATCCGCACCACGGACGTGACCAGCGCGCCGCTCATCGAAGCGATGCTGAGCGTTCCGCGCGAGGCCTTTGTCGGCGCCGGACAGCAGGATCTGGCCTATATCGATGAAGACATCCGCATTTCCGACGGCGCCGACGGCAGCGGCGCACGCTACCTGATGGAGCCGTCGCCGCTCGCCAAGCTTTTGCAGCTGGCCGAGATCGACGCGAGCGATTCGGTGCTCGATGTCGGTTGCGGCACCGGCTATTCCGCCGCGTTGCTGTCCAGGCTCGCGCGTTCCGTCGTCGCGCTGGAGAGCGATGCAGCGCTGGCGGAGGCCGCGAAATCAACACTTTCCCGCCTTGGCTGCCAAAACGTCACGGTCGTTACCGGGCCGCTGCCGCAAGGGCAGGCCGCCAAAGGCCCCTACAACGTCATCTTCATCGGCGGCAGCGTCGAGGAAGTGCCGCAGGCATTGCTTGACCAGCTCGCGGAAGATGGACGCCTGGTTGCGGTCGAAGGGCGTGGCAACTCTGGCGTGGCCCGGCTGTTTGTCAAGGCAGGGGGGGTTGTAACCGGAAGGCGTGCCTTTAATGCGGCAATTAAGCCACTACCGGGCTTCGAACGTGCTCACGCATTTGAATTCTGAGCGTTTTTGCCTTGCAGCGAAGGCGCTGTCATGATCGCTTGCGCCTGACAATCGTTGCTGATTTGGTTAACCGGGTGTTTTTGGGAGGCCGTCAGCGGGGGAACGATAAACAACGCGGCGCTGGCCGATCCGTAAGGGTAGGTTGGCGTGGCGTGGTTCCCATGCAAAACGAATGAGGGATATAACGTGCCGCCTCTACGCAAGAGTATTTTAGTAGCTATCCTTGTTTCGGCCACCGCGCTTTCGCCGCTGGCCGCCTCCGCCGAAACCATCACGGGCGCGCTCGCCAAAGCCTATCAGTACAATTCGCAGCTCAACGCGGCCCGCGCCGGCGTTCGCGTCACCGATGAGGGCGTGGCCATCGCCAAGTCGGGCTGGCGCCCGACCGTCACCGGTTCGGCTAACATCGACTACACCAGCACCCACGCACAGGGCTCCACCCAGAACATCACCACGGGCAACTTCGGCATACAGATCAACCAGACGCTGTTCGACGGGTTTCAGACCAGGAACAATGTCGCTGCCGCCGAATCGCAGGTGAAGGCCTCGGTCGAAAGCCTGCGCAACACCGAAGAGAACATCCTGTTCAACGCGGCCAGCGCCTATATGGACGTGATTCGCGACCGCCAGGTCGCGGCGTTGACCGAGCAGAACCTGCAGTTCCTGAGCGAGCAGGCGCGCGCCGCCCGCTCGCGCTTCGAGGTCGGCGAGGGCACCCGCACCGACGTGGCCCAGGCCGATGCCTCGCGCGCGACGGCCGTGGCGCAGCTGAGCGCCGCCCGCGCGACGGCGCTGGCGAGCGCCGCCACCTATCACCAGATCGTCGGCGACGAGCCGGGCAAGCTCAAGCCAGCCTCGCCGCTGGGCAAGCTGCTGCCGGGTAGTGTCGATTCGGCCTTGGCCATCGCTTCCGCCGAACATCCCGCCATTCTTGCCACACAGCATCTCGTCGATGCCGCGGCTTTTGCGGTGAAGTCGTCGGAAGGCGCGCTGCTGCCGCAGGTGACGGCCTCGGCCGGCATTTCGGACAATTACAGCCACTCCTCTCCCGCTTCGATCACTCGCCCTAACGGCAGCTCGACCTCGGCCAATATCGGCGCGACGCTGACCATTCCGATCTATTCGGGCGGCCGGACCTCGGCGGTTGTGCGGCAGAACAAGGAGTCGCTTTCGGAAGCGCGCATCCAGATCGACGTCACCCGCGATCAGGTGCGCCAGGCTCTGGTCACGGCATGGACGCAATACACCGCGGCGCGCGAAACGGTAGCTGCCAACAGGCAGGTGATCGATGCCGCGCAGCTGGCGCTCAACGGCGTCATCGAAGAGCGCAATGTCGGCCAGCGCACGACGCTGGACGTGTTGAACGCGCAGAACGCAGTCATCACCGCCAAGATCAACCAGGCCAGTTCCGAGCGCGACGTGGTGGTGGCGAGCTATGCCATTCTCCAGGCTATGGGCCGGTTGTCGGTGGATCGGCTGGGCCTGGCGGTCACCAAATACAGGCCGGAAGAGCATTACAACGCCGTCAAGGACAAGTGGTTCGGACTGCGCACGCCCGACGGGCGCTGATTGCCGACAGCATGCTTCCTGCAAACGCCGCGTGTCCGATGGATGCGCGGCGTTTGTCTTTCCGGGAGGCTCATCGGGCTGCGCGCCGCCTAATCTGTTGAAATCCAACGTGTCCCCAGATTGGGGATTCTCGGATGACGATCGGTCGGTTACGCTGTTTCCATTGATTCGAATTCCGGCCCGGGCAGGACGGAATTCTTGGGCGGGTCAAGTTCTTGAACGGTCGGTTCTGGAACAGGTCAAGTTCTTGGACAGGTCACTAGGGCGGCGGATGTGACGATGGCGACGGCAAGCAGCGCGCAGCGCGAACCTTCCATGGAAGAGATACTGGCTTCCATCCGAAGGATCATCGAAGACAGCGACACCGGGCGCAAGCAACCGGCCGAGGCCGGCGAGCTGCGCCAGGATCTGGAGCCGGCCGCGGCTGGCGCGCCCGCTGTCGAGGTTGATGCCTTTCGTTCCGAATTGCATGCCGACGTCCGCAAGCCGCCGACGCTGGCGGAGGTCCAGGCGCAGCTTGCGGCGACCGATCCGGTGCTGCCGCGCGCCGCCCGCGCCGAGCCGGTGAAGACTGCGCCTACGGCTGCGCCGACAGTTGAGCTTGAGAGCGCTGCGCCGGGCGCGCAGGCGGCCGCAGGCAAGCCAGCCGCGGCAAATGCGCCGCAGACGGCCGAGACCATTGTCGCCGACTGGCGGCGCGAAATAGCGGCGGTCGGCGGCAGCACGGTCACCGCGAGACCGGCCATCCGGGCCCCGGAAGCCGCGCCGAAGGCCGAGGTCGAGAAGGAAGAGCCGGCGTTCGAAGATTCCGCGCCTGTAGGCGCGTCCCGGGCCTCCGAACCGGAGGCGCAGCCGGCCCGGCCCGCTATCCTTTCCGAGCATACGGGCCGGCAGGTCGCAGCGGCCTTTGGCGAGCTTTCCGATGCTTTTGCCAGCCGCGGCAAGAAAAGCTTCGACGAGATGGCCGAGGAGATGCTGCGGCCGATGCTGCAGGATTGGCTCGACAACAACCTGCCGACGCTGGTCGAAAGGCTGGTACGCGAGGAGATCGAGCGCGTGGCGCGCGGGGCGCAGTAACCGCCGCAACATGCAGGCTGACAAGCGCCGCCTTGGGGCGGCGCTTTTGTTTAAGGTGCCTGGATGAACGCGTCTGTCCTGGCTTAGCCGGCATTGCCGCTGGCCGCGGCAGACCTATCTGTGGAAGCGATCGCTGCGCTCGCGGTTGACTCGGCCAAGACCTTCCGATTTACACCGGACGCTTGTTCCCGACAGTTCGGACCTCCTCCATGCTTGATAAGACCTACGACGCCAAAGCCGTCGAGCCGAAGATCGCCAAAATCTGGGAAGAGGCAGACGCCTTCCGGGCCGGCGCCGGCGCGGACGAAGGGGCCGAAGCCTTCACCATCGTCATCCCGCCGCCGAACGTCACCGGCTCGCTGCATATGGGCCATGCGCTCAACAACACGCTGCAGGACATTCTGGTGCGCTTCGAGCGCATGCGCGGCAAGAACGTGCTCTGGCAGCCCGGCATGGATCACGCCGGCATCGCCACGCAGATGGTGGTCGAGCGTCAGCTCATGGAAAAGCAGATCCACCGCCGCGATCTGACGCGCGAAGAGTTCATCGAGAAGGTTTGGGAGTGGAAGGCCGAATCCGGCGGCGCGATCTTCAACCAGCTGAAGCGGCTCGGCGCCTCGGCCGACTGGTCGCGCGAACGCTTCACCATGGACGAAGGCCTGTCCAAGGCCGTGCTCGAAGTCTTCGTCACCCTCTACAAGGAAGGCCTTATCTACAAGGACAAGCGCCTTGTGAACTGGGACCCGAAGCTGCTCACCGCCATTTCCGACCTCGAGGTCGAGCAGCACGAGGTGAACGGCAATCTCTGGCACTTCCGCTATCCGATCGACGGCGAGGCGTTCGACCCTGAGAACCCGAAGACCTTTATCACGGTCGCCACGACGCGTCCCGAAACGATGCTCGGCGACACGGCCGTGGCCGTGCATCCCGATGACGAGCGCTTCTCCGGTCTGGTCGGCCGCAACGTCGTGCTGCCGATCGTCGGCCGCAAGATACCGATCGTCGCCGACGAGTATTCCGATCCGGAAAAAGGCTCCGGCGCGGTCAAGATCACGCCGGCGCATGACTTCAACGACTTCGAGGTCGGCAAGCGCCACAAGCTGCCGGCGATCAACATCCTGACGGTCGAAGCGGCCATCAAGCTGAAGGACAATGAGGACTTCCTGGCCGGCCTAGAGGTCACGCCGGAGCGCCAGGCGGTATGGGACGAGCTGGATGGGCTCGATCGCTTCACGGCGCGCAAGAAGATCGTCGAGCTGATGGAGGCCGGCGGCTTCCTCGACAAGATCGAGCCGCACCGGCACACCGTGCCGCATGGCGACCGCGGCGGCGTACCGATCGAGCCGTTCCTGACCGACCAGTGGTATGTGAATGCCGCCGAGCTCGCCAAGCCGGCGATCGCCTCGGTGCGCGAGGGCCGTACCAACTTCGTGCCGAAGAATTGGGAAAAGACCTATTTCGACTGGATGGAGAACATCCAGCCCTGGTGCATCTCGCGCCAGCTCTGGTGGGGTCACCAGATCCCGGCCTGGTACGGACCGGACGGGCACGTCTTCGTCGAGAAGACCGAGGAAGAGGCGCTCGCTGCCGCCATTGAATATTACCTCGCGCTGGAAGGGCCGTGGAAGGCCTGGGTCGAGGATAAGCTCGAGAACTTCCAGCCCGGCGAGATCCTGACCCGCGACGAGGACGTGCTCGACACCTGGTTCTCGTCGGCGCTGTGGCCGTTCTCGACGCTCGGCTGGCCCGACCAGACGCCGGAGCTCAAGACCTATTACCAGACCGACGTGCTGGTGACCGGCTTCGACATCATCTTCTTCTGGGTCGCCCGCATGATGATGATGGGCCTGCACTTCATGGACGAGGAGCCCTTCCACACCGTCTATGTACACGCGCTGGTGCGCGATAAGAACGGGCAGAAGATGTCGAAGTCGAAAGGCAACGTCATCGATCCGCTCGACCTGATCGACGAATATGGCGCCGATGCGCTGCGCTTCACGCTGACCGTCATGGCGGCGCAAGGCCGCGACGTGAAGCTCGATCCGGCGCGCATCGCCGGCTACCGCAATTTCGGCACCAAGCTGTGGAACGCGACGCGCTTCGCCGAGATGAACGAGGTCGCGCGCAACGACGAGTTCTGGCTGAACGACGCCAAGCTGCCGGTCAACCGCTGGATCCTGACCGAGCTGACGCGGGCGGCGCGCGCGGTCACCGAAGGCATCACCAGCTATCGTTTCAATGAAGCGGCGGGTGCTGCCTACCGTTTCGTCTGGAACCTGTTCTGCGACTGGTACCTGGAACTATTGAAGCCGGTTTTCATGGGCACGGACGAGGCTGCCAAGGCCGAGAGCCGGGCCTGCGTCGCCTTCGTGCTGGACGAAATCTACAAGCTCCTGCATCCGATGATGCCGTTCATGACCGAGGAATTGTGGGCGCAGACCGCGGGCGAGGGCAAGGAGCGCTCGTCGCTGCTTTGCCACGCCGCGTGGCCGTCGCCCGACTTCGAGGATGAGGAGGCCGCCGCCGACATCAACTGGCTGGTCGATCTCGTCTCGGGCGTCCGCTCAGTGCGCTCGGAGATGAATGTGCCGCCGGCGGCAATCGCGCCGCTCACGGTGATCGGCGCCAACACGCTGACGCAGGAGCGGCTGGAGCGCCACGCGCAGGCGATCAAGCGGCTGGCGCGTGTCGGCAATATCGCGCTCGGCGATGCGCCGCCGCAAGGTTCGGCGCAGATCGTGATCAACGAGGCGACGGTAAGCCTGCCGCTCGGCAGCCTGATCGATCTCCAGGCCGAGGCCGCGCGGCTGCAGAAGGAACTGGCGAAGGTCACCGAGGAAATCGCCCGCCTGCACAAGAAGCTTTCGAACGAAAAGTTCGTCGCCAACGCACCTGAAGAAGTGGTCGAGGCAGAGCGCGAGAAACTCGCCGAATATCGCGAGGCGCAGGAGAAGCTTTCGGTGGCTTTGACCAGGGTCCGCGACGCCGGCTGAACGGCAAGATTCGCCGCCGCTCCGAAGGCGCTTTCCGGTACGTTAGCTGCCTCGAAAATGCGGCTGCCGCTACGTTAATTTTGACGTAAACGGAAAGTTTGCGCCCCATTGTTGCCATAATGTAACAATGAGGGCCGTCAGACCCAAAACCGGCTGTTTTTGCCCCGTTTTTGGCAGTTTCCCCGGATTCTTTCGAGCCTTTGACGCCGGTTCGCGCGACTTAGGCGCCGATTGCGGCGTCGATGACCATGGCAAAAATAGGTGCTGTCAAGATGTACATGTACAGCTCCTGAAATCGTTGTTGCGTCGTTAACCCGAATTGGTTCTAGCTTGAGCGACTTGTATTTGGGGAGGGATTTCCATGAACATTTTGCGAGTCAAAGCGCTGCTGGGGGCAGGGTGCTTTTCGATCGCTTTGGCCGGCGCCGCAGTCGTCCCGGCGCATGCCGGCGGCCTGGAGCGTGGCTGGTACGACATCGATCTGCTTTTCGATCCGGCACAGGTCACGGGCGAGGTCACCGGCACCTATGTGATGCCGCAACGCGACCTCAAGAATGTGAGGGATGCGGATCCTTCTGACGGCAATCTCAATGCACTGGGTAGATCGAGCACAGCCCGCGACACTGAAAGCTATTGGGTGCCGAGCGTGGGTATCAAGGTTGGCATGGGTCCGATCGATTGCTTGGGGGACTACTCCCAACCGATCGGTGCATCCAGCAATCCGGGCGCCAACTGGGCGGGTGCACAAGGGAACGTCAATACGCAGGTAAAGAGCGAAGCCTTTGGTGCGACCTGCTCGTACAAAATGGACCTCGGCAAGGGCCAGTTTCGCTTCATTGGCGGCGTGTTCCACGAGGATGTTTCGGGCTTCAAGGAACAGCTGGTTGCTCCCATTCCGGCAATATTCGGTACGGGCATCGGACGTCTTGATCTTGAGGGAGACGGATGGGGATGGCGCGCGGGCGTAGCTTATGAGATTCCAGACATCGCGCTGCGTGCCAGCCTGGTTTATAATTCGGCTGTCAAGCTCGATGATCTAAGCGGAACGCTTGATCTGACCCAGGTTCCAGGGTTCATCAATCCGTTAAACCCATTTTTGGGCAGGGTCACCGATGTCAGCGGTTCCTCGGAGGTCCCGCAGTCAGTGGAGCTCAAGCTGCAGTCCGGCATAGCTCCCGGCTGGTTGGCCTTTGGGTCCATCAAATGGGTGGATTGGAGCGTGCTGCAGAGCATTCCTTTCTGCCCGACGGGTGTGGCAGTTTGCACGACGACCAGTCCTACGCGGCTTACATCTCTCGACTTGCTCTATCGTGATGGCTGGACGGTTGCCGCAGGCATCGGCCACAAGTTCAACGATCAATGGAGTGGGGCTGCAGGGATCACTTGGGATCGCGGCACGACTACCGGTCTCAGCGCTCAGACAGATACCTGGACGCTCAGCGCTGGCGTGGCTTATACGCCGACTCAGAATGTGGAAGTCCGTCTAGGCGGCGCCTTGGGCGTGCTAACCAGCGGGCATATCCACTCGGTCGTTGGTTCTGACGGCGTTACCTACGGCACGGACTATACCGCCGACTTCGGCAACGACCTCGTGTCGGCCATTTCAGGATCCTTCAAGGTCAAGTGGTAACTGCCTAAATTTGAACGGAAAAGGGCCGGGCATTGCCCGGCCCTTTTCGTTGATGACAGCGATCGTAATTTTCAGTGCTCAACTCGCTACGGCAGATTCGCCGCGCATCCGGCGCCCGATACGATTGTGACGTTTCAGCAACAGTTTATGAACAACCCCTGCTGTAGAAGTCAGAGAGAGGGGACTGCCCATTTCCCGCCATAAACCCGGAGCACCCGAGATATGTCCCGGGATGCGTGCCAGGTTGGCGCGGCGATGGGACCGGCCGCGGGGTGTGCGGCAAGGACGATGATGGACGCCAAGGCAATCTCCAAGGCCAAGCTGCCCAGCCGCTACGTGACCGAAGGTCCGGCGCGGGCGCCGCATCGTTCGTATCTCTATGCCATGGGCCTGTCGGCGGCCGAGATCGCGCAGCCTTTGGTCGGCGTCGCCAGTTGCTGGAACGAGGCTGCCCCCTGCAACATCTCGCTGATGCGCCAGGCGCAGGTGGTGAAGAAGGGCGTTGCGGCCGCCAACGGCACGCCGCGCGAGTTCTGCACCATCACTGTCACCGACGGCATCGCCATGGGCCACCAGGGCATGAAGTCGTCGCTGGTGTCGCGCGAGGTCATCGCCGATTCGGTCGAGCTCACCATGCGTGGCCATTGCTACGATGCGCTGGTCGGGCTCGCCGGCTGCGACAAGTCGCTGCCCGGCATGATGATGGCGATGGTGCGCCTCAACGTGCCGTCGATCTTCATCTATGGCGGCTCGATCCTGCCCGGCAGCTATCGCGGCCGGCAGATCACCGTGCAGGACGTGTTCGAGGCGGTCGGCCAGCATTCGGTCGGATCGATCAGCGACGCCGAATTGCTCGAGATCGAGCAGGCGGCCTGTCCTTCGGCCGGTTCCTGCGGCGCCCAGTTCACCGCCAACACCATGGCGACCGTTGCCGAGGCGATCGGTCTTGCGCTGCCCTATTCCTGCGGCGCGCCGGCCCCATACGAGATGCGCGACCGCTTCAATTTCGCCTCCGGCGAAAAGGTCATGGAGCTGATCGCCAGGAACATCCGGCCGCGCGACATCGTCACGCGCAAGGCGCTGGAGAACGCGGCGACCGTGGTGTCGGCCACCGGCGGCTCGACCAACGCGGCGCTGCACCTGCCGGCGATCGCGCATGAGGCCGGCATCAAGTTCGACCTGTTCGACGTGGCGGCGATCTTCGAGAAGACGCCCTATATCGCCGACCTCAAGCCGGGCGGCAAATATGTCGCCAAGGATATGTTCGAGGCCGGCGGCATTCCGCTTCTGATGAAGACGCTGCTCGACCACGGCTATCTGCATGGCGACTGCTTGACGGTCACTGGCCGCACTTTGGCCGAAAATATGGAGCACGTTTCCTGGAATGAAAGCCAGGATGTTGTGCGTCCCGCCAATCGGCCAATCACCAAGACAGGCGGCGTTGTGGGCTTGAAGGGCAACCTTGCCCCCGAAGGCGCGATCGTGAAGGTCGCGGGCATGTCGGAACTGAAATTCTCCGGTCCGGCGCGCTGCTTCGATTCGGAAGAAGAGTGCTTCGAGGCGGTCACGCAGCGCAACTACCGGGAAGGCGAGGTTCTCGTCATTCGCTACGAGGGGCCGCGCGGCGGTCCGGGCATGCGCGAGATGCTGTCGACGACGGCGGCGCTCTACGGCCAGGGCATGGGCGGCAAGGTGGCGCTGATCACCGACGGGCGCTTCTCCGGCGCCACGCGCGGCTTCTGCATCGGCCATGTCGGGCCCGAGGCGGCGGTCGGCGGGCCGATCGGGCTGATCCGGGATGGCGACGTGATCTCGATCGACGCCGTGAAAGGCACGATCGAGGTGGCCCTGTCGGATGCCGAACTGGCGACCCGGGCAAAGAGTTGGAAGGCGCGCAAGACCGACTATCAGTCCGGCGCGATCTGGAAATATGCGCAGGCCGTCGGGTCGGCCCGCGACGGCGCGGTGACCCATCCGGGCGCCGCCAAAGAAACGCACTGCTATGCGGACATCTGAGGTGTTGAGGTCGTCTGTCTTTTCGGCACTGGTCGCTCTGGCGACCTTGGGCGCCGTCGGGCAGGCCATGGCCTTCGACGACAAGGTGTTCGACGACAAGACCGGCGTGAAGCCACAGTCGAGCCCCTGGGCGGTGTTCCAGTTCGGGTTCTCCGCCTACAAGAGCGGCCATAAGGATCAGGCGGTCGAAGCCTATAAATACGCCGCCGAGAACGGCCAGATCGGCGCCACCTGGAAGCTTGCGCGCATGTATGCCGAAGGCGACGGCGTGACGCGCGACGATTACGCTGCTTTCAAGTTCTTCTCGGAAATCGTCGATCAGGATGTCGAGCCCGGCTCGCCGGAAGAAAGCTATGTGTCGGACGCGCTGGTGGCGCTCGGCGACTATCTTCGCAAGGGCATTCCCGGCACCCCGGTCGAGGAAAACGACGTCGCGGCGCAGGAATATTACATGCGCGCCGCCGCCAACTACCGCAATCCAAACGCCCAGTTCGAGATCGGCCAAATGTTCCTCAAGGGCGAGGGTGGCGTGAAGGCCAGCGTCAAGCAGGCAGGCCGCTGGCTGCAGCTCGCGGCCGAGAAGGGCCATGCCGGCGCGCAGGCGACGCTCGGCAATCTACTGTTCCAGAGCGGCAAGGTCGTGCGCGGCCTGGCGATGATGACCGCGGCGCTGGCGCGGGCTCCGGCGGCCGACCAGCCCTGGATCCGCAACATGCAGGAAGAGGCTTTCGCCGCGGCCGGCGAGGCCGATCGCCGGACCGCGATCTCGCTCGCCGACGATATCCTGACCAAGGGCAACAACGGCGACCAGTAAGCGCAGGTTGGCGATAGCGTGCATGGCAGCTTTGCGCATGCATTGGCTAATGTAGCGCTGGTCGACCCCCCACTCCGTCTCGGCTTCGCCGAGCCACCTCTCCCCCGATCGACGGGGTAGAGGAAGGGCGCCAAGCTTTTTGCCGTCAACGCCCGTCCAGCAAGGCTCCCTTCCTTTCCCTCCGGAGGGGGGAAAGGTGGCGCTGCGAAGCAGCGACGGATTGGGGGAACCACCTGGCAATCAAGCCTCGGCCTGATCAGTCGCGCCAGTCACAGAAGATGTGTGCATAGCGTAACCTGGATGGTGGGGAGATCAACGAGGCCTCAGTTCTCGGTCGGCTCCGTCGGCGTCTGGCCGGGCGTCGGGGTCGAAAGCGATGTCGGGTGCGGCTTTGGCGCTTCGCCCGGACATTCGTCCTTGATCCTGGTCCAGGACGTGTTGTTGAGAACCATGTCGCAGCGGGCGAGGTAACTCTCGCCGGCCAGCGTCAGGCACGCCGTCTCGCCGACGTTGAAGGATTTGCCGTTGGCAAGACAGGTTGGCGCCGCCAGCAACGGCGCCGGCGCGGCAAGCGCCAAGGCAAGGCCGGCTGGCCAGAAAAGAAATCGGATCGCCATTCAACCCCCACAGCAAGCCGCATCAAAGACGGGATTTGTGGCGATACTGGGTCAGGGTGCCTGGCAACGTCTCAGGCGGGCTGCAGGCTGAGGTCGATGGCGACCGGCACGTGGTCGGACGGCTTTTCCCAGGCGCGGACGTGCTTTTCCACCGAGGCCGACGAGAAGCGGTTGGCGGCTTCGGGCGAGAGCAGCAGGTGGTCGATGCGGATGCCGTTGTTTTTCTGCCAGGCGCCGGCCTGATAATCCCAGAAGGTGTAGACGCCGGCCGAGTCGGTCACGGCGCGCACCGCTTCGGTGAAGCCGAGATTCTTCAGCCGGCGAAAGGCCTGCCTCGTCTGTGGCTGGAACAGCGCGTCACCCAGCCAATTTTCGGGAAACCGGGCATCGGCGGGTTCGGGAATGACGTTGTAGTCACCGGCCAGCACCAGCGCTTCCTCGAGCCGCAGCCGCTCCTGCGCCCAACGCTCCAGCCGCGCCATCCAGGCGAGCTTGTAGGAAAACTTCCGTTCATCGTCGACCGGATTGCCGTTCGGCAGATAGAGCGAAGCGACCCGCAAGGCGCCCTGGTCGGTGGAAAAAACGCCTTCGATAAAGCGGGCATGGTCATCCGCATCATCGCCCGGCAGGCCGCGATTGACCTCGTCGAAGGGAAGCTTCGACAGAAGAGCGACGCCGTTAAAACTCTTCTGGCCGTTGGTCTCGACATTGTAGCCCAGCGCCTCGATCTCGGCGCGCGGGAACTGGTCGTCGACAGTCTTGATCTCCTGCAGGCACACGATGTCCGGTGCGCTTTCGGTCAGCCAGTGGGTGAGGTTGCCGATGCGGGCGCGAACGCCGTTGATGTTCCAGGTGACGATCTTCATGAGGACCTCAATGCTCTTCGGACGGCAGACGTTCGACGAGGCCGATCGTATTGCCTGCGGGGTCCTTTAGAAAGGCCATCCATTCGCTTTCCCCCGCCGGGCCGAACCGCCCCTCGGTGTCGCGGTGGACGAGTGTCGGCGGCGCGGTGAAGGGAATGCCCGCGGCTTTCGCCTCGGCGTGGAAGGCTTCGAGGCCGGCGATGTCGAAATAGACGGTGCCGGCCGGAACGCCGTCGGTGAAGAGGAGGCGCACATCACCGGCCAGTATGAACGCGATGCCGGGCGGATCGTAGCGAGCGTGCACATTCAGACCAAGCACGTCACGCCAGAAAGCAAGCGTCGCATCGAGATCGCGGCCAGCCGAGAGCGCGACCTGACGGACCGCGCCGATGGCAGGCATCGGACTATATGGAAAAGCTCGTGCCGCAGCCGCAGGAGGCGACCGCGTTCGGGTTCCTGATCTGGAAGGACTGGCCCATCAGATCGTCGACGAAGTCGATCACTGAGCCGCCCATATAGACCAGCGACAGGTCGTCGATCAGGATGGTTGCGCCGTCCTTCTCGATGGCGACATCGTCATCGTTGCGGTCGCCTACCAAATCGAACTTGTAGGAAAACCCGGAGCAGCCGCCGCCCTCGACGGAAACGCGCAGCGCCGTCTTGCCCGGTTCGCCGGAAACAATCCTGGCGATCCGCTTCGCCGCGGCATCGGTCATCTCGACCTTCATGGCAGTCTTGGCATCCGCGCCCATCGGCGTCACCTTGCTTTCGGTTTCACATGATAGGTATGAAGCGGGCGGGGCCAAGTCAACTGGTGGATCAATGGACGAGCGGCAGGGCAAGGATGCTCTCGGCGACATCGGGTTCGGCGACCGGCCGCGCGCCGTCTATGCGAGCGATCCGGCGCGCTGGCGCGGTCGCCTGTTCGACGAGCCGGAAAGCCCGACCCGCACACCGTTCCAGCGCGACCGCGACCGCATCATCCATTCCACCGCCTTTCGCCGGCTGAAGCACAAGACGCAGGTGTTCGTTGCGCATGAGGGCGATCACTACCGCACACGGCTGACGCATTCGATCGAGGTGGCGCAGATCGCCCGCGCGCTGGCACGGGCATTGCGCAGCGACGAGGATCTCGCCGAAGCCGTGGCGCTGGTGCATGATTTCGGCCATACGCCCTTCGGGCATACGGGCGAGGACGCGCTCAACGAGAAGATGGCGACCTGGGGCGGCTTCGATCACAACGCCCAGTCGCTGCGTATCGTGACGCGGCTCGAGCGGCGCTATGCCGAATTCGACGGGCTGAACCTCACCTGGGAAACGCTGGAGGGGCTGGTCAAGCACAATGGCCCGCTGACCGACGCGAGCGGGAAGGGGCTCAAGGGCCCGGTGCCGCAGGCGATCCGCGACTATTCGGAGCTGCACGACCTCGAGCTCGACCGCTTCGCCGGCATCGAGGCTCAGTGTGCGGCGATCGCCGACGACATTGCCTACAACGCCCATGACATCGACGACGGCTTGCGCGCCGGCCTGCTGACGCTGGATATGCTTGGAGAGGTCGGTCTGCCCGGCTCGATCCTGAACAGCGTGCGTGCCAAATATCCTCAGCTCGACGATGTTCGCACCGGCCACGAACTGATGCGCCGGCAGATCACGCTGATGGTCGAGGATGTCATCGCATCGACCATCGCCAATATCGAGCGCCTGAAGCCGGACAGCGCCGACGCGGTGCGCGCGGCCGGCGAGACCCTGGTGACCTTCTCGGCCAGCATGGCGGCGGCCGAAAAGGAATTGAAGGCCTTTCTCTACAAGCATCTATACCGGCATGCGGAGGTTATGCGCGTGCGGGCCGATGCCGAACAGATCGTGCGCGAGCTGTTCGACGTCTATTTCGCCGATCCGCGCGCCATGCCCGACGGCTGGCGCGAAGGGCTCGACCGGGCCGAGGACCGCATCAAGGCGCGCAGCGTCGCCGACTTCCTGGCCGGCATGACTGACACCTATGCACTCAAGGAACATCGGCGTCTGTTTGACCATACGCCCGATTTGAGCTAGGGCGAGCCTCGATTTTGCCGGCCATCGAGCCGGTCGCCTCTTAAAGCCCAGAGCACTTCCGATGAATATCTTCGCCGATTTCAACGCGCGGATCATAAAAGCCGTCGAAGCCCTTGACCTGAAAGACAAGGATGGGGCCGCGCCTGACCTGTCGCGTATCGCGGTCGAGCCGCCGCGTGACGCCAGCCATGGCGACCTCGCGACCAATGCGGCGATGGTGCTGGCAAAGCCCACCGGACAGAACCCTCGCGCGCTTGCCGAAAAACTGGCCGAAGCGCTGCGGGGCGACGCTGATATTGCCTCGGCCGAGATCGCCGGGCCGGGCTTCGTCAATCTCAGGCTGAAGGACGCATTCTGGCACACGCACCTGGCGGCGTTGCTCGGCGAGGGGCGCAATTATGGCCGCTCGACCATCGGCGGCGGCCGCAAGGCCAATGTCGAATATGTCTCGGCCAACCCGACCGGCCCCATGCATGTTGGCCACTGCCGCGGCGCCGTGGTCGGCGATGCTTTGGCCAATCTGATGGCCTTCGCCGGCTACGACGTGACCAAGGAATACGTCATCAATGACGCCGGCTCGCAAATCGACGTGCTCGGCCGCTCGGCGTTGCTGCGGTATCGCGAGGCGCTTGGCGAAGCCATCGGCGAGATACCGCCCGGGCTTTATCCGGGCGACTACCTGATCCCCGTCGGCCGGGCGCTGGCTGAGGAGTTCGGACTCGGCCTGCTGGAGATGCCGGAAGAGGAGGCGCTGGCGATCGTCAAGGACCGCACCGTCGACGCGATGATGGCGATGATCCGTGAGGATCTGGCGCTGCTCAACGTGCATCACGACGTGTTCTTCTCCGAGCGCACGCTGCATGCCGACAACGCCAAGAAGATCCGGGCGGCGATCGCCGACCTGACGCTGAAGGGCCACATCTACAAAGGCAAGCTGCCGCCGCCCAAGGGCGAGAAGCCGGACGACTGGGAAGACCGCGAGCAGACGCTGTTCCGCTCGACCGCGGTCGGCGACGACATGGACCGGGCCTTGGTCAAGTCGGACGGCTCCTTCACCTATTTCGCCGCCGACGTCGCCTATCTCAAGGACAAGGTCGACCGCGGCTTCGTCGACCTGATCTATGTGCTCGGCGCCGACCATGGCGGCTACGTCAAGCGGCTCGAAGCGCTGGCGCGCGCGGTTGCCGGCGACACGGTCAAGCTGACGGTGCTGCTTTGCCAACTCGTAAAACTGTTCCGCGACGGCGAGCCGGTCCGCATGTCGAAACGGTCCGGCGATTTCATCACGCTGCGCGAGGTCGTGGAAGAGGTCGGCCGCGACCCGATCCGCTTCATGATGCTTTACCGCAAGAACGACGCGCCGCTCGATTTCGACTTCGCCAAGGTCACCGAGCAGTCGAAGGACAATCCGGTGTTCTACGTGCAGTACGCGTCGGCGCGCTGCCATTCCGTTTTCAGGCAGGCGAGCGAGCAGCTCGGCGAGGCGAACTTCGATCGCAACCGGCTCGCGGCCTCGGTGGCTGCGCTGGCCGACGAGGGCGAGATCGCGCTGATCCGGAAGCTGGCCGAATATCCCCGGCTGATCGAATCCGCGGCGCTTTCGCTGGAGCCGCACCGGCTGGCATTCTACCTCTACGATCTGGCTTCCAGCTTCCATGCACAGTGGAATCGCGGCAACGACAACCAGGACTTACGTTTTGTTAAGGTTAACGACCGAGAATCAACTTATGCCAGACTAGGGCTGGTGCAGGCTGTTTCGGATGTTTTGACTTCCGGCCTGACGCTGATCGGGGCAGACGCGCCCATCGAAATGCGTTAGGTTTAACTAAAAAACCTGTCACCTTTTGCCCACATTGCGCTGGTAAGGGCCAACCCTGCGCGACGTCCATGGCGTCCGACTGTGTGCGAGTTCGGGAACAATAATGGCAGACAGAACCCCGCTGAAAGTAGCCGACCACAACGACATCGCCGACGATGATCCGTTCGCTGAACTGACCCGGATCATGGGTTTCGATCCGCGCCAGCCGGTGCGGCAGCCGGCCCCCGCGGCCGAAAAGGTCAATCAGGCCGTGGAGGCTGACGATTTCGACATCGACCTCGAGAAGGAGTTGATGGGCGAGTTCGACACCGTCGAGGAAAGCGCGCCGGTCGCTCAGCAGGCTGCACTGCATCAGATCAGCAAAGAGCCGGCCTTCGAGGCTGCCAGCGCCGCCGCGAATGACGACGAGCTTACCGCTTCCTTCGAGCAGGATTTCGTATTCGACGACGCGGCGGATTATGCCGACTTCGCTGTGGCCCGTGCGCCGGAGCCGGATTTTGCGCCGCAGCCGCAGGCGGCGCCCGAACCGGAAGTCGCGCCAGAGGCGCACCTTGCATCTGAGGCGCATTTCGCGCCGGTGCCAGAAGAAGCTTCCGAGCCGGAAGTCGCTTTCAACGATGATTTCGACAAGGCCGTCGCCAGTTCGCTCGATGTCTCGCCGGTCGAAGATGATCTTGCGATCGACCGGGAAATGGCGGCTTCGCTGGACCAGGATTTCCAGCTCGACCATCACGAGCCTGCCAACCTCGACGATCAAGAGCTCGCCAACCTCGATGATCAAGAGCCGGCTGACGCGCGTCAGGACGCCGTCGAGGCCATGCAGGCCGCAAGCGAGGCGGCGTTCGACGCCGATTTCGACAACGCGGTCCAGATGTCGCTCGAAGACGAGCTGTCGTTTGAGAGCCACGAGCCGGAGCAGCATGCGCAGGCCGCCGAGCCGGTCGAAGCTCACGCAGCCGCCCCGCTGATTTCCGAGGACGATTTTGCCGGTCATTTCGATCAGGCGATGACCGATGTCGATATCAATCTCGGCCAGGATATGGATCTCGGCCAGAATCTTGGGGAGCCTGAGCCGTCGCTTGACGACGAGCCTGCGCCGGCTGTCGAGGCGCCGGCCGAGACGGCTGCCGCCGAGCCGGAACTCGCCGCGCCCGAACCTGCCGCGGCGCTGACCCTTGATGACGATTTCGAGCTGAGCTTTCGCGATGCGTTGAACGAGGACCCGCAAGCTCCGGCCGTCGAGCCTGTTGCCGCGCTGCAGCCGACCGTCGCCGAGGCGGCGGCTCCCGTCGTCGCCGCTCCGGTTCCGCCGAGCGCCGCCATTGAGCCCGTGAAGCCGGCCGCCAGCGAGCGCAGCCTGGAAGACGAGCTCAATGCGCTGCTTGGCGCCATGACCGCGCGGCCGATGCCGGCTGTCAGGGAGCCTGCTCCCGCGCCCCGGCTGGTTGCGCAACCTGCGAGCTACGAAAGCGAGAAGACCGAGACCGACGATCTCGACTGGAATCTCGACGAGCAGCAGCCGTCGCAGAGCGGCCAAGGCGGTCAGCCGGTTGAAAGCGACCTGGACGACCTGCTCGCCAGCGAGCTCGATCACCAGGATTTCGCAGCCTCGGCCAAGGCAGAGCCCGCGGTCGATTTTGATGACGACGAATTCGGCGCCGCTTTCGCCCGGAGTATCGAAGCCGAGCAGGAGGCCGCCCGGGCGAAGGCAAATTCGTCCGATTGGCTGCATTCGACGAACGCCGAGCCGGCAAGGTCGTGGAGTCGCTCGACCCCGACCGCCGCTCCGCCGGTGCAGGCTTCGTTTGCGCAGCCGGCAGCCTCGGCGCCGATGCAGATGGCCGCGCCTTCAGCGCCAATGCAGGTGGCGGTGCCGGCCTACCGCAGCGAACCGGCTGCGGATTCTTCCGCCTACGCCAAGCCGGTGCAGGCGCCTGTGCCGCAAGGCCGTGAGCATGATGACATGCCCGACGTCGAGACGGTCGACGTGCCGGAGCGCGTGGTCGCGCTCGCGGACGACCTCGACATTCCGGAGCTCAGCTTCGAAGAGGACCAGCCGGCTGCACCCGCATATGACGATCTCGATGCGGAATTCGCCAGCCTGCTCACCGACATGAACGCGACGGAGATCGCGTCGGCGCCGACACAGAGCCGCGGCTACGACGACGAATCCTATAATGCCGGCTTCAATGGCTATGATCGTCGCGACTTGCGTGCCGAGGCTCCGGCGGCTCCAGCGGCCCCGGCTGCGTTTGCCGTCGCGAATGATTACGATGCCGATGATTTGCCCGGCAGCCGGCCGGTTTCGCAGGCGGACGAATTCGCCGCCGATGAGCTCGACTATGATCCCGAGCTCGAAGAAGCGATGGCGATCCCCGGGCTTGCCGAGCGCGAGGCGGCGCAGCCGCGCAGGCGCGGCGTGATGATCGCGGCGCTCGTCGGCGCAGTGGTGGTTTTCGGCGGCCTTGGCGCGCTGGCCTTCTCCTTCGGCGGCAAAGGTGGCAGCGCGGCCCCGGTGATCGTCAAGGCCGACAATTCGCCGATCAAGGTGAAGCCCGAAAATCCGGGCGGCACGGTGGTGCCGAACCAGGACAACAAGGTTTACGACGCGGTCGCCAAGGGCGGCGGCGCGGCCAAGCCGGCCGAGCCGGTGCAGCAGAAGCTGGTGAACACCACCGAGCAGCCCGTGGATCTGGCATCGAAGGAACCGCCGCAGAGTCGTGTGGTCGACCTTTCGCCCAACGACAATGGCGCCGCGGCCGGCACTGACGCCGCCGGCGATCCAGGCACAGCATTGCCCGGCGTCGAGCAAGCGGCTGTGCCCGCAAGCACGCAACCTGCCGCGCCCGCAAGCGCGCAGCCTACCGCGCCGGCAAGCGCGCAGCCGGCGGCACCGGCGCCGAAGTCGGAAGACCGCATCGCCCAGGTGCTGCAGCAGGATGCCGAGAACACCGCCAACAACGATGTCGTCGCCGTCGCGCCGCGCAAGGTGAAGACGATGATGGTGAAACCCGACGGCTCGCTGGTGCCGCGCGAGGACCCGGCTCCAGCCGCTGCGCCGAAGGTCGCCGCGGCCGAACCGAGCGATCCGGCGCCGCAACATGTCGCGCCGGCCTCCGACGGCCAGCAGACGGGAACCGTGGCTTCCGACGCGGGCCAGGCCGTTACGGACCAGGCCGATGCGCCGGCCGTCAAGCCGGTGAAACCCGCGAAGAAGACTGAAGCCAAGGCGCAGTCGGCCAACACGCCGGCAGTGGCGCCGGTGGCGCCGGCGCGTCCGTCCGACCAGCCGGTCGATATCGTCGGCGAGGTCAAGCCGGACCAGGTCGCTTCGATCGATCCGGCGGCGGCCGCCGGCGGCGGCTCGTGGTCGATGCAGATCGCCTCGCAGCCGACGGTCGAAAGCGCGCAGTCGACCTATCAAGACCTGCAGCGCCGCTATGGCGGCGTGCTGTCCGGCCGCACGGCCAACATCGTCAAGGCCGAGGTCGCGGGCAAGGGCACCTTCTACCGCGTCCGGGTTGCGGCCCAGTCGCGCAACGATGCGATCAACCTTTGCACCAGCTACAAGGCGGCCGGCGGCAACTGCTTCGTATCGCGCTGATTAAATCAAGCCTATCAAAGCCGGCGCCCCCGCGAGGCCGCGCCGGCTTTTCGCTGTGGACGGTTGCGGGCTTTGGCTGGTCCGAGGGCAGGGGTGATTCCCTTTGCTCGCTCAAAGCCTTAAGCTTCCGGGCATGAGCGAATCAAAATCCATGATCCTCGGCTGCGCCGGGAAATCCCTCACAGAGGACGAAATCCGCTTCTATCGGGACGAACGTCCCTGGGGCTTCATCCTGTTTGCGCGCAACATCGGCGAGGCCGGGCAGATCCGCGACCTCGTCGCCTCGATGCGCGACTGCGTCGGTCGCCCGGAGGCTCCGGTCTTCATCGATCAGGAAGGCGGCAGGGTGCAGCGCCTGCGTCCGCCGCTAGCGCCGAACTACCCGGCCGGGGGCGCGCTTGGCGCATTGTGGCGCGATGATCGCGAGGCAGGCCGCCGCGCCGCCTGGCTGATGGCGCGGCTGCATGCCTTCGATCTCTCGCGCCTCGGCATCACCGCCGACTGCCTGCCGGTGCTCGATGTGCCCGTCGAAGGCGCCAGCGACGTCATCGGCGCGCGCGCCTATGGCAAGGAGCCCAACGCCGCGATCGAGCTTGGCCGGGCCTCGGCCGAGGGGCTGATGTCGGGCGGCGTGCTGCCGGTGATGAAGCATATTCCCGGCCACGGCCGCGCCTTTGCCGACACGCATTTCGCGCTGCCGACCGTCGATACGCCGCTCGATGAACTCAGACGGCATGATTTTGCCCCGTTCAAGGCGTTGAACGAGCTGCCGATGGCGATGACGGCTCATGTCGTCTACAGCGCGGTCGACCCCGACAATCCGGCGACGACGTCCGCCAAGGTCGTCGATCAGGTGATCCGCGGCGAGATTGGCTTCGACGGGCTGCTGATGAGCGACGACACGTCGATGAAGGCACTTTCTGGGGATTTCCCGACAAAGGCGGCCTCGATCCTTGCGGCCGGCTGCGATCTCGTCCTTCACTGCAATGGCGTTTTCGAGGAGATGTCGGGGATCGCGTCGCGCACGACGGCGCTGTCAGGCAAGTCTTTGCAGCGCGCCGAGCGGGCGCTGACCTATATAAAGAATCGCGACGTCGCCAATGAAACGGCCATACGCGCAGAATTCGCCACCTATTTCGAAGCGGTGGCCTGAACCGAAGGGACGAAAGGCAAGTGGCGGAGACATTGGAAGGCAAGGCCGCGAAGGCCGCACCGATGGACCGCCTGTGGGCCGAGAACGACGATTCACGCCTGACCGGCGACCCGTCGCTGGTCGTCGACGTGGCGGGTTTCGAAGGTCCGCTCGATCTTCTTTTGCATCTCGCCCGCAACCAGAAGGTCGATCTGGCGCGCATTTCTATCCTGGCGCTCGCGGAGCAATATCTGGCCTTCGTCGAAAAGGTGCGGGCGCTGAGGCTCGAGCTTGCCGCCGACTATCTGGTGATGGCGGCGTGGCTGGCTTTCCTGAAGTCGAAGCTCTTGATCCCGAAACAGCCGGGCGAGGAGGGCGAAAGCGGCGAGGAACTGGCGGCGGTGCTGCAATTCCGGCTGAAGCGTCTTGAAGCCATGCGCGACGCCTCGGCGCGGCTGGTGAACCGCAACCGCCTTGGCCGCGACGTCTTTGCGCGCGGCATGCCGGAAATGGTCATTGTCGAGAAGCGCAACAGCTTTTCGGCTTCGCTCTACGATCTGCTCACCGCCTATGCGCAGCAGCGTCAGCGGCAGGCGATCAACAATGTGACGATTGCCCGGCGCGCCGTGTGGTCGCTCAAGGATGCACGCGAGGTGCTGGCGCGGCTGATCGGCTCGGTCGGCGACTGGACGACGCTCGACAGCTTCCTGATCGAATATCTGGCGGCGCCGGAAGAGAAGCGCACGGCGATGGCCAGTTCCTTCGCGGCGACGCTCGAGATGGTGCGCGAGGGCAAATTGGAAGTGCGGCAGGATCAGGTGTTCGCGCCAATCTATCTGCGCGGCCGCGTGCAAGGGGTAAGGGTAGTCGAGGTGGTATCATGAGCGAACGCGCCAACGCGTCGGTCATCCCGTTCAAGGTCGAGGACGAACCGGAAGACGAGATGGCCGAGCAGGGTTCCATCGAAAACCCGGCCGAGCGGCTGCAATTGTCGGAAGCCGTGCGCATGGCCGAGGCGATCATATTCGCCAGTGCCGAGCCGGTCAGCGAAAAGCAGCTTGCCGCGCGCCTGCCGGAAGGCGTCAACATTGCAGCCGCAATGGCGGATCTGCAGGAAATCTATGCCAAGCGCGGCGTCAATCTGGTACGGGTCGGCGATGCCTGGGCCTTCCGCACCGCCGGCGACCTGGCTTTCCTGATGAGCCGGGACTCCGTGCAGCAAAGGAAGCTCTCGCGCGCGGCGCTCGAAGTGCTGGCGATCATCGCCTATCACCAACCGGTGACGCGCGCCGAGATCGAGGACATCAGGGGCGTTGAAACGTCGAAGGGCACGCTCGACACGCTGCTGGAAACGGAGTGGGTCAGGATGCGCGGCCGCCGCCGCACGCCCGGACGGCCGGTGACCTACGGCACCACTGACGCTTTCCTCGATCATTTCGCACTGGAGGAGATCCGCGATCTGCCCGGCATGGAAGAGCTGAAGGGCGCTGGCCTGCTCTCAACGCGCATGCCGGCGAATTTCTCGATGCCGGTTCCGCCGGCCGACCCGGACGCGCTCGCCGAAGACGAGGATGCGCTGACGGACATCGACCTCGAGGAGCTCGGGCTGCTGACGCCGCGCGTCGCCGACGAGTGATCATCAAATCGCCGCGAATGGTCTATTAGCAGAGGCTGCGCGGATTCGTAGCAAGCCGCTCACGCCGAAAGTGCGTGACATCCGCTAGCCATTTTATCAACTTCGTAGCGGTTGTGTTTGAATCCCTGAGCGAAAACGCATAGATCATCGCCGAGGGAAACCATTCGAGAGAGATTGTTATGGGTTCATTTTCGATTTGGCACTGGATGATCGTGCTGGTCATCGTGCTTCTGGTGTTCGGCCGCGGCAAGATCCCGGAACTGATGGGCGACATGGCCAAGGGCATCAAGAGCTTCAAGAAGGGCATGGCCGACGACGACGCCGACGACAAGCGTACCGTCGAGCATCGCGCTGACGAGACTGTTTCGCCGGCCAAGGAAAAGGTCAGCAAGAGCTGATCTTGGTTGTTGCTTTGAGCATGCCGTTGTCCCAAAACCGCTTCGCATTTTTGGGCGGCAGGCACCCGTCGGAATAGATTGTCATGTTCGAAGTCGGTTGGAGCGAGCTGCTGGTGATCGCGGTCGTCATGATCGTGGTCGTCGGGCCGAAAGATTTGCCCAACATGCTGCGCACCTTCGGCCGCACCGCGGCGAAATTGCGCGCCATGGCCGGCGACTTCCAGAAGCAGTTCAACGAAGCGCTGAAGGAAGCCGAGCTCGACGATGTGAAGAGCTCGATCGATAGTCTTCGCGGCCTCAATCCGATGAACGAGGTGCGCAAGCAGCTCAATCCGTTCGAGCAGGCCGCGGCCGATGTGCGCGCCGGCGTCGATACGATGATGAAGCCCAAGCCGGCCGCCGATCCGGCGGCGCCGGCAGCGGAAACGCCGCAGGCCGCCGAGCCGCTCAAGAACGGTGCGACGGACCTGCCTGGCGTCGGTGGGCCCGAGGCTAGCTCTGCCGCTCCAGCCTTCCCGGCCATGACCGACGCCTCCGTCACCGCACCGGTTTCTGACACCGCCGTGCCGGCCAGGCCGGCGAAAAAGGCGGTGACCGCCAAGGCAAGGACCGCCAGCACGGCGGCCAAACCGGTCGCGGCAACTAGGGCACCGGCAGCAAAAGCGTCGGCCAAAACCGCAGCGCCTGCAACGAAGGCAGCGCCGAAGGCTGGGGCAAAGCCTGCCGCGGCGAAGAAGCCGGCCGCGAAGAGGGCAACCGACGGCAAGAAGATGACGGGCGGCACCAAGTGAGCGTTTCGGACAAGGAGCGGGAAGAAATCGAGAAATCGTCAGCGCCGCTGATCGAGCATCTCATCGAGCTGCGCCGCCGCCTGATCTGGTCGCTGGGCGGCTTCTTCGTCGCCTTTCTCGTCTGCTTCTTCTTCGCCAAGCGCCTGTTCAACCTTCTGGTCGTCCCCTTCAAATGGGCGACACAGTGGGCAGGGCTCGACCCGCATAAGGTCGAGCTGATCTATACCGCGCCGCAGGAGTTCTTCTTCACCCAGGTGAAGCTCGCCATGTTCGGCGGCATGGTGATCGCCTTTCCGCTGATCGCCACGCAAATCTACAAGTTCATTGCGCCGGGGCTCTACAAGAACGAGCGCAGCGCCTTCCTGCCGTTCCTGATCGCATCGCCCATCTTGTTCCTGATGGGCGCCTCGCTGGTCTATTTCTTCTTCACCCCGATGGTCATGTGGTTTTTCCTGGCCATGCAGCAGACCGGCACCAACGACCAGGTGCAGATCTCGCTGCTGCCGAAGGTGTCGGAATATCTCAGCCTGATCATGACGCTGATCTTTTCCTTCGGCCTGGTGTTCCAGCTGCCGGTGGTGACCAGCCTTTTGACGCGCGTCGGCATATTGTCGTCGCAGGCGCTGGCCGAGAAGCGCAAATGGGCGATCGTCCTTTCCTTCGTCGTCGCCGCCGTGCTGACGCCGCCCGATCCGATGAGCCAGTGCGGCCTCGCCATCCCGACCATCATTCTCTATGAGGTCGCCATCTGGTCCTCGCGCATGATCGAGCGCAGCCAGGCGCGCGACCGCCTGGCGCGCGAGCAGGCGGAGGCGGGGAGCTCTGCCGCCAGCAACACGCCGGACGCGCCGTCGGCCTAGGCGAAAGGCGTCAAGCCGGGAAAATCGCGGCTGTCGTCCTGACCGCCGTCTTGCATCGATGACGGATGCGGTTTACGCCCTCGATCCTTAAAGCGCATCGCTTTAAGTCTTAGTTTTGATGCATGTCGTTGTCCCAGAACCGCGACATACTTCTGGGCGACATGCATTGCTTTGAGGATCGACCATGCTTGATATCAAATGGATTCGCGACAACCCCAAGGCCCTTGTCGAAGCGCTGGTGAAGCGCTCGTGGCCGGCGGATGAAGCGCAGTCCACGGTCGACGACCTGGTCGCCAAGGACGAAGCGCGGCGTTCGCATCTCAGCGAATTGCAGGTCAAGCAGGAACGCCGCAACGCCGCCTCGAAGGAGATCGGCAACGCCATGCGTTCAGGCGATTCAGCGCTCGCCGAGAAGCTCAAGGGCGAGGTCAGCGAGATCAAGGCGTTCATTCAGAATGGCGAGGCGCGCGAGCGCGAACTCGACAAGGCGCTGGACGACGCGCTGGCGGTTCTGCCCAACGTGCCGCTTGATGACGTGCCGGTCGGCAAGGACGAGCACGATAATGTCGTCAAGCGCATCGTCGGCGAGGTGCCGACGCGTCCGAATTGGGTGAAGGAGCATTTCGAGATAGGCGAAGCGCTGGGCATGATGGATTTTGAGCGGGCGGCGAAATTGTCCGGCTCGCGGTTCACGGTGCTGAAGAGCCAACTGGCGCGCATGGAGCGGGCGCTAGGCCAGTTCATGATCGACCTGCACACGACAGAGCACGGTTATGAAGAGATCATCCCGCCGCTGATGGTGCGCGACGAGGTATTGTTCGGTACCAATCAGCTGCCGAAATTCGAACTCGACCTGTTCTTCACGCCGCATGGCGACAGTCGGCTTGGGCTCATTCCGACGGCCGAAGTGCCGCTCACCAACCTCGTGCGAGAAGAGATCACCGCGCATGAAAAGCTGCCGCTGCGCTACACCGCGCTGACGCCATGCTTCCGCTCGGAAGCCGGCTCGGCCGGCCGCGACACGCGCGGCATGCTGCGCCAGCACCAGTTCTACAAGGTGGAGCTGGTCTCGATCACCGACCAGGAAAGCTCGCTCGCCGAGCATGAGCGCATGACTGAATGCGCCGAAGAGGTGCTGAAGCGGCTCGGCCTGCCGTTCCGCACCGTCACGCTTTGCACCGGCGACATGGGTTTCGGCGCGCGCAAGACCTACGACATCGAGGTCTGGCTGCCGGGGCAGAACGCCTATCGCGAAATCTCGTCCTGCTCGGTCTGCGGCGATTTCCAGGCCAGGCGCATGGATGCCCGCTACAAGGACAAGGATGGCAAGGGCAATCGCTTCGTCCATACGTTGAACGGTTCGGGCACCGCGGTCGGCCGGGCTCTTATCGCCGTCATCGAAAACTACCAGAATGAGGATGGCAGCGTAACCATTCCTGAAGTGCTGCGGCCTTACATGGGTGGTCTCGCCAAGATCGAAGCGAAGTGACTTGATGCGCATCCTGCTGACCAATGACGACGGCATCCATGCCGAGGGGCTGGCGTCGCTCGAGCGTATCGCCCGCACGCTGTCGGACGACGTCTGGGTGGTTGCGCCGGAGCAGGACCAGTCCGGCTATGCGCATTCGCTGTCGATCTCGGAGCCGCTCAGGCTGCGCAAGATCGGCGAGAAGCACTATGCCGTGCGCGGCACGCCGACCGACTGCGTCATCATGGGCACGAAAAAAATTCTGCCCGGACCGCCGGACCTGATCCTGTCCGGTGTCAATTCCGGCGCCAACATCGCCGACGACGTCACCTATTCGGGCACCGTTGCGGGCGCCATGGAAGGCGCGCTGCTCGGCGTCCGCTCGATCGCGGTAAGCCAGGCCTATTCCTATGTCGGCGAGGATCGCGTCGTGCCTTACGAGACGACCGAGGCGCTGGCGCCGGCGTTGCTCAAGAGACTGGTGGAGACGCCGCTGCCGGAAGGCGTGCTGCTCAACGTCAATTTCCCGAACTGCGCGCCGGACGAGGTGGAGGGCACCGTCGTCACCGCGCAGGGCAAGCTGGTGCACAGCCTTTGGGTCGACGAGCGGCGCGACGGGCGCGGCCTGCCTTACTACTGGCTGCGCTTCGGCCGTGAGCCGGTCGAAGGCAAGAAGGGCACGGATCTCCATGCGCTGCGCAACCGGCTGGTGTCGGTGACGCCGCTGCAGCTCGACCTCACCGCCCATGAGCTCCGCGACCAACTGACCAAGGCGCTGTCATAAAATAGGGTTTTGGCATGAACACGGTCTTGGCATGAATACGGGCATCGACGACCGCGAAGGTTTTGCCGCTTTCCTGCTCAGGCTGCGGGGCAGGGGCGCGGCGCCCAAGGCGCTGGTCGCCGCCTTCGAGGCGACGCCGCGGCGTGGTTTCCTGCCGGCGCAGTTCCATGCGGTCGCCTGGTCGGACGGCATGCTGCCGATCGAATGCGGCGAGGCGATCGAGGGCGCCGATCTGCAGGCGGCGGTGATCGCCGCGCTTCACATCGAGCCGGGCAACCGCGTGCTCGAGATCGGAACCGGTTCGGGCTACACGGCCGCCGTCATGTCGAGGCTTGCGGCGCGCGTCATCACCATCGACCGCTATAAAACCCTGACCGAGCAGGCAAAGCAGCGCTTCGAGGCGCTGGCCATCAGCAATGTCATCGTCCGCCAAGCCGACGGGTCCAACGGCCTGCCCAATGAAGGGCCGTTCGACCGTATCGTCGCCTGGGCCGCCTTCGACAGCCTGCCGCGCTTCCTGCTCGACCAGCTGTCGAGCGGCGGCATCGTCATCGCGCCGATCGGTCCGGAAGAGGGCGAGCAGGTGCTGGCCAAGCTCACCAAGGTCGGCAGCCGCTTCGAGCGCGAGGACATCGGCATGGTCAGGCTGCAGCCGATCCTGCGCGGCGTCGCGATGGTGATTTAAGGGCTTCACAGCCCTCGCCAAAATTTCCGCCAATGTTTTAAGAAAATTTTTGTCGGATTCTAATGGGTTAACCGCCCAGTAACATTAACGCGCTTTAATCGTGACCAGTTTGTACCGGGTCTGTGCGGGTTAGTGCGATGCAATTCAATCACTTGAAGGCAAACAGACGTAATCTGGCGCGCGGTTGCGCTGTTCTGATGATTGCCGGCGCTGCGGCCGGGTGCAGTTCCCAGTCGATGCGCTTCAACGGTGTCGACGACGTGTTCACGTCATCCACCAACAATCAGCGCGCCATCATAAACAAGCAGAATGTCGACCAGCCCTATCCGGGCGACACGGTCGCGCCGGCGCCGGTCGACGGCACCCACACCCAGTCGGTGAGCCGCTCGAGCCTCGAGCCGGTCACGGCGCAGCAGCTGCCGCCGCCCTCGCAGCCTGCCGCCGCGCCGGCCAGGCCGATGCGCACAGCGTCAGCCCCGGCACTTGCTCCGGCTCCCGCGCTTGCCCCCGCACCGCATGTCGACAGGACGACCACCAACACCGTCGCGCCGGCCAAGCCGTTCAAGACGGCCGAGCCCGACGCCGTGCGCAACGCCAGTGCTGCCCCGCATGCGACCGAAATCGTGGTCAGGGACGGCGAGACGCTTTCGGGCCTGTCGCAGCACTATCACGTGCCTGCCGATGCCATCGCCAAGGTCAACGGGATCGATCCGAAGAAGGGCATCCGCAGCGGCCAGAAGATCGTCATTCCCGCCTATGCCTATTCCAGCAAGGAGCCGAAAGTCGCCGAGGGCAAGCCGGTGAATACGCCGAAGCAGCCTGCCGGCGCGCCGGAGAAGGTCGCGGTGCTGCCGCAGCAGCCGAAAATCAAAGACGGCAAGTCGGCCGCTCAGGTCGATACGTCGGCCGCGGCCAGCGGCTCGAAGGACCCCAAGCCAGCGGCGCAGATGGCTGAAGCCAAGCCGGCCGGCGCCGGCGGCTCCTACACGGTACAGCAGGGCGACTCGCTGTCGTCGATCGCCAGGAAGACCGGCGTCGGCGTCGTGGCGCTGAAGAAGGCCAACGGCATGCAGGACGGCCTGCTCAAGATCGGCCAGACGCTCAAGGTTCCGGCCGGCGGCACGGTCGCCGTTGCCGCGGCAAAGCCCGCGGCCACCAAGCCGGCGGTCGATCCGGTGACGACGGCAACGACGCCGCCGGCGGCCAAGACCACCGAGACGCTCGCCTCCTATACGCCGCCGAAGAAGGACGCCAAGGTCATCCAGCAGGCCGAGGACGACGATGCGGTGGCGCCCGACGCGACCGGGATCGGCAAGATGCGCTGGCCGGTGCGCGGCCGCGTGATCTCCGGCTTCGGTTCCGGCAAGGACGGCGTCGACATCGCGGTGCCCGAAGGAACGCCGATCAAGGCGGCCGAGAACGGCGTCGTCATCTATGCCGGCGACGGCCTCAAGGAATTCGGCAACACCGTGCTGGTGCGGCACGAGAACGGCCTGGTCACCGTCTATGGCCATGCAAGCTCGATCGAGGTGCAGCGCGGCCAGAAGGTCAAGCGCGGCCAGGAAATCGCGCTCTCCGGCATGAGCGGCACCACCGACTCGCCCAAGCTGCACTTCGAAGTGCGCAAGAACTCGGCCCCGGTCGATCCGAGCGGCTACCTCGAATAGAACAAGAACCGTTTGCGGGCCGCCTGACCTCCAGTCCGGCCCGCCGTCTTCAGCCCGCTCCGCAAGGAGCGGGCTTTTTCAGATCCGTGCAACATGCCTGCCCGCAAGGTTCAGAGATGATCACGGAGCGTATCGGCGATCATCTCTTCAAGGCTGCTGGCCTTCACGCCAAGAAGTGTCTCCGCGTCGGAGCTATCAACCAGCAAGGGGCTCTCGAAGAGGTACCGCATCTCGACGAGCTCATGCATGCCAAGGGCTTCCATCTCGGGGACGGAATAGGAGCGTGTCTCTGGGATCTCGTGTCCGAGCATTGCCGCGGTTTTCCGGATAAGCTCGCGGGGCGAGGCGTATTGCGAAGGAACATGAAACGCCCGTCCCCATTCACCCGTGTAGCGGGAGGCCGCGACAAGCGTGCTCGCGACGTCCTTGGTGAAGGCCCAGGCATGAGTTGCGTCGAGGTCCCCAATGAAGGCGGTGGGCTTGCCTTCGATAATGGAAGGCAGCGCGACCAGCGAGAAGTAGCTGATCGCGCCATGTCCGAGATAGTCGCTGGACCGCACTTCGATCGCCGGCACACTGGCGCGGACCGCCCGCTGCCACATGATGGTCCTGGCGGTTCCCTTCTTCGAAGTCGGGTCTAGAGACATGTCGGAGCGAAGCGGACGGTCGGCATTTCCCCCATAACCATAGAGGTTGCCAAGCACGACGAGCTTCGCGCCGACGGCTTCCGCCGCGCGCACGGTGCCGTCGATTATTGGGAAAAAGTCGGTGGGCCACCGATGATATGTGGCCATGGCGCACATGAAAATGGCATCGGCGCCTCGGCAAACGCGTGACAGCTCCGCGGCGTCCGTGGCGTCAGCCCGTATCGTCCGCACATTCGGCAACGCGTTCGAACCGACGCTTCGGCTTGTGAGCACGACATCGTGTCCTTCTTCGCCAAGACGACGAGCCGTCTCGCGCCCAACGGGGCCCGCGCCGACAACAACATAGAAACTCATTGCAACCTCTCTTCCAAGCTTGATGGAGAGGCGTGAGTACGAGTTCACGGCGTTGAAAATCGCGCGGGAATTGCCAAATCTTGGACAGGTTCCGCCATGAATCGAGAGAGCATGCCTTCGCAATTCGAGCCGGCCCGATCCTCGTCCGACGTAGCAATGATCTCCCGCCGTGTTGAAGCAGGCGTCCATCGCCTGTCCCGGGCGCCACACCATCGCATCATGGTGCATGCAAGCGCGGTAACGCGCTCCTACTGCAACCAGGTTGGGCGATATTTCGTCAGGCGCGCCGGCGATATCGACCTGGTGCCGGCTGGGGAGGAGGGCGGCTTCGAGGCCGAAACCCCGTTCGAGACGATTGAGATCGTCTTGCAGCCGGCTTTGATGGAAAGGGTCGCCGCAGAACTTGGCGGCAGGGTGCGAGCGTCGCGGCTCGACACGCGCCATTTGCTTCGTGACCAGCGCATCGAACATCTTGCCCGAGCGCTGCAGAGCGACCTCAATGCCGGCGCGCCGAGCGGCCCTTTGTTTGCCGACAGCATCGGCGCCGCCCTTGCGGTGAGGCTGCTCGGTCTCGATGGGCCGGACACGGTTCGAGTGAACCGGTTGTCGGATGCGCAGCTCAAGCGGGTTCTGGAACACATAGAGACCGCTCTCCACGAGCCGCTTTCGATTGACCGGCTGAGCCGGGTTGCCGGCGCGAGCAGCTCGCACTTGCGGACGTGGTTCAAGGTGGCGACGGGCGTCACCCTGCATCGCTACGTGCTGCGACGCCGCGTGGAAAGGGCGCGCGTTCTGCTCAAGCAAGGCGATCTGAGCACGAGCGAGGTGGCAGCATTGACGGGCTTCGCGCATCAGTCACATCTGGCGCATTGGATGCGCCGCGAAATCGGCCAGACGCCGCGCGACTTGCGACGGACGATCTCGCCCAAGTGACATTAACGTTTCAATCCTTCAGCGGCTTGCCGAGCCTGCCGGCGAGGTCCTGCGTGAATTGCCAGGCGACGCGGCCGGAACGGCTGCCGCGCGTGGTTGCCCATTCCAGCGCCTCGGCGCGCAGCTGCTCGGGGTCGATCGCCAGATCGTGGTAGCGGACATAGCCGTCGATCATGTCGAGATATTCGTCCTGCGAGCATTTGTGGAAACCGAGCCACAGGCCGAAGCGGTCGGAAAGCGAGACCTTTTCCTCGACCGCTTCCGAAGGGTTGATGGCGGTGGAGCGCTCATTGTCAATCATGTCGCGCGGCAGCAGATGCCGCCGGTTGGACGTGGCGTAGAAGATGACGTTGCCGGGCCGGCCCTCGACGCCTCCTTCGAGCGCCGCCTTCAGCGACTTGTACGACGTGTCGTCATGATCGAAGGAAAGGTCGTCGCAAAACAGGATGAAGCGCCAGGGGGCCGCCTTCAGGAGACCCATCAGCTTGGGCAGCGTGTCGATGTCCTCGCGGTGGATTTCGATCAGCTTCAGCGGCCGCTCGAGCTTGCCGGAGGCGTTCACCGTGGCATGCACGGCCTTAACCAGGGACGATTTGCCCATGCCGCGCGCGCCCCACAAAAGCACGTTATTGGCCGCATAACCGGACGCGAAACGCTCGGTGTTGTCGAGCAGGATGTCGCGCACGCGGTCGACGCCGCGGATCAGGCCGATGTCGACGCGGTTGACCTTGCGCACCGGTTCCAGGAAGCCAGGGTCTGCCTGCCACACGAAGCAGTCGGCAACACCGAGATCGGTCTGAGGAACCGGCGGCGGAGCGAGGCGAGCGACTGCCTCGATCAGGCGATCGAGTTTCTTGTTCAATGCGTCCAGGCTGTCGGTCATATCAGGTCTTTTTGTTTAGGCATTTCAGCGTGTGGGAGCAGCTTCCATGACATCGCTGCAAGAACCAGCTCCAAGCTTTTGTTGGAGCATGATCTTTTCGGTGGCCTCGAAGCCGCTTCCGCTGCGACGCTCTAGCACGCCGCAAACGGCTGGAAAAGCAACGGATCGGGCTCGCAGCGCAGTTGCATTGGCAAGTTTACCGACTATATTCCGGCCAAATTTTCGCGGGGCCGCCGCAGCGGTATTTCACCATCCAGGAGTTTCTTGATGTTCGTTACACCGGCATACGCCCAGGGCGTCGGCGCCTCGCCAGACATGTTGATCTCGATTTTGCCGTTTGTCCTGATTTTCGTGATCATGTATTTTCTTATCATCCGGCCGCAGCGCGCGCAGTTGAAGAAGCGCCAGGAAATGCTGTCGGCGGTGCGCCGCGGCGACACGGTGGTGACCGGCGGCGGCTTCGTCGGCAAGGTGACCAAGGTGATCGACGACAACGAGCTGGAGATCGACCTTGGCGGCGGAACCAAGGTGACGGCGCTGCGCTCGACGATTTCGGACGTGCGCGTCAAGGGCGAGCCGGTGGCTAACCAGAACGCCAAGAAGTAATCCTAACCTCGATGGCGGAACGCTGCCGCTTGTACGCCTGAACGGATAAAACGAATGCTCTATTTCTCGCGCCTGAAGATGATCCTGATCTGGCTCGCGGTGGCCGTCACAGTGATCCTCGCCGCGCCCAATCTCTTCCCGGCAAGCATGCTGGCGCAATTGCCGAACTGGGTGCCGAAGCGGCAGATGACGCTGGGCCTCGATCTTCAGGGCGGCTCGCACATCCTGCTGCAGATGGATCAGAACGACCTGATCAAGGATCAGCTGCAGACGACGCGTGACGAGATCAGGACACTGCTGCGCGACGCCAAGATCCAATATACCGGCCTTGGCGGAACAGGCCGAACCGTGCAGGTGCGCATCAACGATGCGAGCCAGGTCGAAGCCGCCAAGACAGCGCTGAAGCCGATAACCAATCCGGTGACCGCCGGTCTGTTTGCCGGCGGTTCCGTGCAGTCGATGGCGCTGGACGATTCCGAGCCTGGGCTGTTGAAGTTCACCGTCACGGATGCGGGCATCAAATATCGCACCACGACCGCTCTCTCGCAGGCGATCGAGGTGGTGGAGCGACGCGTCAACGCGCTTGGCACGACCGAGCCGATCGTGCAACGGCAGGGCGACGATCGCATCCTTGTCCAGGTGCCCGGGCTCCAGAACCCGCAAAGGCTCAAGGACATTATCGGCCAGACCGCCAAGCTGACGTTCCAGATGGTCGACACGTCAGTGCCGGTCCAGGACGCGATGAAGAATCGCCCGCCGGCTGGCGACTCGGTCCTTTATTCGCAGGACGATCCTCCGGTTCCTTACCTCGTCGAGAACCGCGTTATCGTCTCGGGCGAAGACCTGTCGAATGCGACCCCGACGTATAATTCACAGACCAATGAGCCGGTGGTTTCGTTCACCTTCAATTCCCGCGGGGCGACCAGGTTCGGTCAGGCGACCCAACAGAATGTCGGCAAGCCGTTCGCCATCGTGCTCGACAACCAGGTGATTTCGGCACCGGTGATCCGCGAGCCGATCCTTGGCGGCAGTGGCCAGATCTCCGGCAATTTCACGACCGAGAGCGCCAACGACCTCGCCGTCTTGCTGCGCGCCGGCGCCCTGCCGGCCAAATTGACGATCATCGAAGAGCGTACGGTCGGCCCGGGCCTTGGTCAGGACTCCATCCACGCCGGCAAGGTGGCTGGCGTGATCGGCTCAATTCTCGTCGTCGCCTTCATGTTCGTCGCCTATGGGTTCCTCGGTTTCCTGGCCAACATCGCTCTGGCCGTGCACGTGGCAATGATCGTCGGCGCGCTGTCGCTGCTCGGCGCCACGCTGACCTTGCCCGGCATCGCCGGTATCGTGCTCACCATCGGCATGGCGGTGGACTCCAACGTCCTGATCTATGAGCGCATCCGCGAAGAGCGGCGCAACGGCCGTTCGGTGATCCAGGCGATCGACACCGGCTTCTCCAAGGCGCTGGCGACTATCATCGATTCCAACGTCACCTCGCTGATCGCCACCGTGGTGCTGTTCTGGCTGGGCACAGGGCCAGTCAAGGGCTTTGCGATCACCTACGCGATCGGCATTCTGACCACGGTCTTCACGGCCTTCACCTTCACCCGCATGCTGGTGTCGATCTGGCTGCGCCGCGCCCGGCCGAAGGAACTGCCGCGCGCGCCGGTCACCTTCATTCCGCCAGGCACGAAGATCCCGTTCATGGGCATTCGCCGCTGGACCTTCGCTCTCTCCAGCACGTTGTCGATCCTGTCTGTCGTCGGGTTCCTGACTCTTGGCATCAACTACGGCATCGACTTCAAAGGCGGCTCGATAATCGAGGTGCAGTCCAAGAAGGGCGATGCCGATCTCGGTGACATCCGCAACAGGCTCTCCGAGCTCAATATCGGCGAGATCCAGGTGCAACAGTTCGGTGCGGCAAATGACGTGCTGATCCGTGTCGGCACGCAGGACGCCGGCGAGAATGCCGAGCAGACTGTGATCGACAAGGTGCGGGGCGAACTGCAGGACCAGTATGACTTCCGCCGGGTCGAGGTGGTGGGGCCGACGGTCTCAGGCGAGTTGGCCAAGCAGGGCACGATCGCCATGCTGATCGCGCTGGCGGGCATCCTGCTCTATGTCTGGTTCCGCTTCGAATGGCAGTTCGCCGTCGGCGCCATCGTGGCCACGGTGCACGATGTGGTGATGACGATCGGCTTCTTCGTCTTGACAGGGCTGGAGTTCAACCAGTCGTCGCTGGCGGCCATCCTGACCATCATCGGCTATTCGCTGAACGACACCATCGTGGTCTATGACCGCGTTCGTGAGGATCTGCGAAAATACAAGAAAATGCCGCTGCCGCAGCTCTTGAACAATGCCATCAACGAGACGCTGTCCAGAACCACGCTGACCTCCGTCACCACGTCGCTGGCGCTGTTGGCACTGGTGCTGTTCGGCGGCGAGGTGATCCGCTCCTTCACGCTGGCGATGCTGTTCGGCGTGGTGTTCGGCACCTATTCGTCGATCTTCATCGCCGCGCCGCTGCTGATCCTCTTCAAGCTGAGGCCGCAGGCCTCGGCTAAGGAGCCGGTGAACGGCAAGGCGGTGGCGACCTGACGCCGTTTCGGCATCATGTTCTAGAGCCATGGCCAAAGGCATCATCATCCGCGAGGCGCATTTCCCGGGCAAGGCGGCGATCGAGGCCTATGGCAATGGCGGCTTTCGCTTTGCCGATATGTCGCATCGCGGATCGCTGCTCGTCCTGCCGTCGGGCATCCATGGCTGGGAGCCCGCCGATCCGCTGGCGCTGAAGGCCACGGATTTCGACAAGCTGTTCGCCGAGGCCGGCAAAGTCGAGATCCTGCTGGTCGGGATGGGCAAGGAACTGCGGCCGCTGCCGGCGGCGCTGCGAGCCGCGCTAAAGGAGGCCGGGATCTCGGCGGACCCGATGTCGACGGGAGCGGCGGTGCGGACCTACAATGTGCTGCTCGCCGAAGACCGCGCCGTGGCCGCCGCGCTGATCGCCGTCGATTGAATGGCCGCCGGCACGTCCAAGATCATCAAGAATGGCGACATCGTCATGGGTGCGGTGCGCGCCGTCGACCATGACCGGTATCTGTCGGCGCTTTACGCGCCGGCCGACAAGCGCGACGCGCTGCTCGCGCTCTACGCCTTCAATGCCGAGATCGCCGGCGTGCGCGATCGCATCCATGAGCCGCTGCCGGGCGAGGTCAGGCTGCAATGGTGGCGAGACGTCATTTCGGCCGGAGGGGATGCCGAGACAGGCCACCCGACCGCCGATGCGCTGCGCGCGACGATCGCCGCCTGCCGGTTGCCGAAGGCTGCTTTCGAGAACATGCTCGAGGCGCGCATCTTCGATCTCTATGACGACCCGATGCCGTCGCGGACCGATCTCGAGGGCTATTGCGGCGAGACGGCCGCGGCGCTGATCCAGCTTGCGGCCATGGTGCTCGATCCCGCCGCGGCGCCCGACTTTGCCGAACTGGCGGGCAGGGCCGGCTGCGCGCAGGCGATCACCGGCCTGTTGTTGCTTCTGCCGCTCCATCGTCGGCGCGGACAGTGTTTTGTGCCCGCCGACATCCTTTCGGCGGTCGGCACGACGCCGGAAGAGTTCGTCAAAGGCGAAGGCGGGGAAGCCGCCGAGCGCGCGGTTGCGGCGATGATTGCGCTGGCGCGCGAGCATCTCAACGCCTTCGAGAAGGGTGCGCCAGCGCTTCCCGTTGCGCTGCGGCCCGCCTTCCTGCCGCTAGCGCCGACCCATGCCTATCTCGACAGGATGGAGAAGACGGGCAGGTCGCCGCTCAGTGTGACGGCAACGCTCTCAACCTTGCGCCGGCACTGGCTGCTCTTGCGTCATGCGATGCGGGGCTGGACGCCCCTTTGACGTAAACGTCAACCGTGCTAGGGATTCCGTCCATGTGGACTCGCGTCGAAGAAATGCGGGCCGCCGGAGGAGCCGTCTTTCCATGAGCCTGCCAGTCCTGGTCGTCCTTGTCGTGTTCGGCATCGCGCTGTCGGTCGCGGCCGTGCATTTCACCGGCGGCACGACGACCGCGACGCTTGCCGGCGCCGATCATGCGCTCGCACGCTTTGCCGAGGATTTTCCCGACGAAAGACCGGGTTCAATACGGCTGACAGCCGACAGCCATGCCGCGTTTCTCGATCTTGGCCCGCAGCGCTGCGGCATCGTCCGGAGCATAGGCGATTGTTTTCTGACGCGCATCGTCACGCCCCACGACATTCTGGCGCTGACTAGGGAAGGCAATGTGGTCTCGCTGCGGCTCAATGATTTCACCTGGAAAGGCGGGCGGTTTGCTTTTGCCGACGAAGCCGGCGCGCTGGCCGTGGCGGCGGCATTGCAAAGCCATGATCGGATCCGGGAGGCGGCGTGATGGACGAGTATAATTTCCCGCAGGTCACCCAGCTTGCGATCCCGTTCTTCGTCGCGGCGATCCTGATCGAACTCTGGCTGGTGCGCACCGGCCGCGCCAGGGGATCGTTCGAAACGCGCGACACGCTGACCAGCCTGATGATGGGGACCGGCAATGTCGTCGCAGGCTTGCTGCTCGGCGTCGTGTCCTACTGGGCGCTGCTGTGGCTGTGGCAATTCCGCTTCTTCAATCTCGGCCTGTCGATCTGGGTGTTCGCCGCCGCCTTCCTGCTCGACGACCTGCGCTACTATGTCTATCACCGCATCGCGCACCGGGTGCGCTGGGTGTGGGCCGAGCACGTCAATCATCATTCCAGCCAGCACTACAATCTCTCGACGGCGCTGAGACAAAGCTGGACAGGGCTGTTCACCTTCACCTTCATCCTGCAGGCGCCGCTGGTGCTGCTCGGCTTCCATCCTGCGGTGATCGCGTTCGTCTTCGGCTTCAACCTTGTCTGGCAGTTCTGGATCCACACCGAGACGATCGGCAAGACGTGGGGCTGGTTCGAATTCATCTTCAACACGCCTTCGCACCACCGTGTCCACCACGCCACCAATCCGCGCTATCTCGACGCCAATTATGCCGGCACGCTGATCGTCTGGGACCGCATGTTCGGCACCTTCGTCGAGGAATTGGAGGAGGACCGGCCGCGCTACGGCATCGTAAAGAACATCGGCACCTTCAATCCGCTGAAGGTTGCGTTCCACGAATGGATCGGCATGTTCAAGGATGCGCTGGCGCCGGGGCTGACGCCTGGTCAGCGTGTCAACTATCTCATCCAGCCGCCAGGCTGGAGCCATGACGGTTCGCGCGATACGTCCGAGACGCTGAAGGCGGCTTATGTGCGGAGGAATCCGGGAGAGGCGGGCAAGCCGGGATTGCCGAGGGCAGGCGCGGAGCCGGCGGAGTAATCAACGCCTTAGGATTGATCGCCAGAACCACCGTCGCGCATCAACGTCTCGTAGTCGCGGCCGCCGTAGAAGATGTTGAGTATGAGAACGACATCGCTTTCGACAACATAGGTGACGACCGCGGAATGTTCGAAAGGGACGGTTCGTAGCCCGGGTGCGATGTCATCGCGCGAGCGGCCGCCGCGAGGTGCGTTGCCGATGCTTCGGCAGCGCTCTCTAACCCGATCCATGAAGCCATTGGCGACGTTTTCGCTGCCGCCCTTCTCAAGGATGTAGCTGCCAATCGCTTCGAGATCGGAGATCGCGTTTTCGCTAAGAACGACGACGAGGCGCTGGATCATCATGGCCTTGCGCCAGCTGTGAAATTCGGTTCTTCACCCGGTCGATTGCTTCATCGAGCGGGACGGCGGGTCTCTTGTCCTCGATCGAAGCCTTTACGCGCGCACGGATCGATGCCATGCGCTCGGCATGCTCTTGCTCCTCGCGCTGGAAGGCGCGGAGCGCGGCGCGGATGACTTCGCTAGCGGAGCCGAAGGAGCCGTCCTCGACTTTTTCGCGGATCATGCGCGCCATGGCCGGCGTGACGGTGACGGACAGTTTCTCAGCGGATTCCATGGCTCACCTCACATAGGATTGCGAGTAGGATGATATCCTACTTTATATGGGGCGTCCAAGCCGAGATCAAACCTTACTCCGCCGCTTCCGCCCGCGCCGGCAGCCCCAGCCATACCCTGCAATCTGCCAAAGCGCGCGAGGTGATGGCGTGGCGCTTGGCGACGGTCTTGTCCTTGCCGCGCAGGCGCTTGCCTTCGGTCTTCGGCGCCTCGACCGGCGGAAACAGGCCGAAATTCACGTTCATCGGCTGGAAGGAGCGCTTGCCGGGCTCGTCATCCGAGACGATATGGCCGCCGGTGATGTGGTTGAGCAGCGCGCCGAAGGCGGTGGTCGAGGGCGGCAGCGACGGCGCTCGGCCGAGGCGCTCGGCGGCGGCGAAGCGGCCGGCGAGCAGGCCGATCGCCGCGCTTTCGACATAGCCTTCGCAGCCGGTGATCTGGCCGGCAAAGCGCAGGCCGGGGCGCGATTTCAGCTGCAGCGAAGGATCGAGCAGCGTCGGCGAGTTGATGTAGGTGTTGCGGTGCAGGCCGCCGAGACGCGCAAAGTCCGCGTTTTCAAGCCCGGGGATGGTGCGGAAGATGCGCACCTGCTCGGCATGCTTCAGCTTGGTCTGGAAGCCGACCATGTTGTAGAGCGTGCCCAGCGCATTGTCTTGCCGGAGCTGCACCACCGCATAGGCCTTGACCGACGGATTGTGGACGTTGGTCAGCCCCATCGGCTTCATCGGCCCGTAGCGCAGGGTCTCGACACCGCGCTCGGCCATCACCTCGATCGGCAGGCAGCCGTCGAAATAGGGCGTGCCTTCCCACTCCTTGAACTCGGTCTTTTGGCCGTCGAGCAGCGCCTGGACGAAGGCGAGATACTGCTCCTTGTCCATCGGGCAGTTGATGTAGTCCTTGCCGGTGCCGCCTGGACCGACCTTGTCGTAGCGCGACTGGAACCAGGCTGTGTTCATGTCGATCGTGTCGAAATGCACGATCGGCGCGATCGCGTCGAAAAAGGCGAGCGCATCGGCGCCGGTAGCTTCGGCGATCGACTGCGCCAGCGAAGGCGCCGTCAGCGGGCCGGTGGCGATGATCGCCTGGTCCCAATCCTCGGGCGGCAGCCCAGGCACTTCCTCGCGCTGGATGGTGATCAGCGGATGCGCCTCGATCCTCGCGGTGACCGCGTCGGAAAAGCCGTCGCGGTCGACGGCCAGCGCGCCGCCGGCCGGCACCTGGTTCGCATCGCCGGCACTCATGACCAGCGAGCCGGCAAGCCGCATTTCGGCGTGCAGCAGCCCGACGGCGTTGTTTTCGGCATCGTCGGAGCGGAAGGAATTGGAGCAGACCAACTCGGCCAAGCCGTCGGTCTTGTGCGCGTCGGTGCCGCGTACCGGGCGCATCTCATGCAGCACGACCGGAACGCCGGCTTGCGCAAGTTGCCATGCGGCTTCGGAGCCGGCGAGGCCGCCGCCGATGACGTGTACGGGATTTTTGCTCATGAGCGCCGGAATAATAGCTTGGGGACGCGATTGCAATTGCCAGCTGACAACGCACGAGGCCGGTGCCTGCGCCAGAAACAACAACACCCGCCGGGGGAGGAGGTCCGGCGGGTGTCGTTTTGGGGGTCGATCCTCGGGAGGAGGTGAAGATCGACCTTCATTCGTCATTGCCGGGGAGGAGGTCGGCTTTGACGAAATTCCTTATCGCCCTTCGAAGACGAACTGCGTTCGCTTCGGGAACAACGCCCGCCGGGGGAGGAGGTCCGGCGGGCGCCGTTTTGGTGGTCAACCCTGGGGAGGAGGTGAGGGTTGGCCGTATCCGTCAGGGTCGGGGAGGAGGTCGACCCTGGCGAAATGCCTTGCTTAGATCGCCTTGCGGGCGACCATCTTGATCTCGTCGCGAACGATGCCGAGATCGTGGAGCTGGCGGTTGGAAAGCCGACCCAGCTCAGCAACGGTGTCGCGATAGACGCGCCAGTTACGATAGCTGCGGATCAGGTTCATTGTCTTAACTCTCTTCAAAACTGGTTCGGACCATTTGCGGTCCGAAGCGGATTAGACCGCCTTGCGGGCGACGTAGTGGATGTCGCTGCGGCTGATGCCGAGGTCGGTCAGTTCACGGTTCGACAGGCGGTTCAGCTCGGAGACGGTGTCCCGGTAGCGGCGCCAGTTGCGGTAGTTGCGGATCAGGTTCATGGTAGTTCTCGTTTCGTCTTTAACTTCGGATCATTCCGTTTGTGTACGAACAGAAAATAGGTGGGATCATATCGGTTTAAAAGTGCCGTTGGCGCATGGCAGCAATGCAAATTGTGCAATGCAACATTAACGGCGTTCACGCCTGCGTCGCAAAGAAGGCCGAATCGGAAAGTGCCGCCGCGTCAACGGTTTGGCTGCCCCGGTTGAGGAAATGACCAGGCTTTGGGGGAAAGCATGGCGAGCTATACGACACGGCTAAGGGCGGATATCGCCCGCTGGCGGGAGAGAGGGCTGATCGATCCCGCCACGGCGGAGGCATTGACGCGCGACGTCGCTGCCAACGAGCGCGCGTCGCTGAGTTTCGGCTCGATCCTGGCAATGATGGCGGCGCTTCTGTTCGGCGCAGCGATCCTGATTTTCGTCGCCGCCAACTGGGAGGCCATTCCGCGTGTCGTTCGTGTGGCGGCGCTTTTCGCCGTCATCCTGGCCGGCTATGTCGGCGGCGCGGTGCTGAAGACGCGCGACCATGCCGCGATCGGCGAGGCGCTGTGGATCATTGCAGCCGCCGCCTTCGGCGGATCGATCGCGCTGATCGGCCAGATGTACCATCTTTCTGGCGACGAGGCCTCGGCGCTGGTGACATGGTGCGCCGGCACCGCGCTGGCGGCAGTAGCGCTGCGTTCGAACCCACTGACGGTGGCTGCGGTCGGCATTGCCGATGCCTGGCTGGTCCTCAAGGGGTTCGGCTTCTACTGGCGCGCGGAAATTCCTCATCTCTTCATCGTCATGGCGATCATCCTGTTCGCCGTTTCGTTCTGGACGCGCAGCCGGGCAGCGCGCCACCTCATCATTCTGTCTGTGATTCTGTATCTGGTCTTGCTGGCGACGGATCACGACACGTTGCCGGTGGCGATGTCGCTGGTCATTGTATCGACGCTGCTCTTTGCCGCTGCGGTCCTTGCCGGCGATCCGATCGACAGGATCCTGCAGCTGGGCGGCCGGCTGTCCTTGCACGCCTTGCTCGGCTTCCTGACCGGCATGGCGATGATCCAGTTCGAGCTGGCGGATGAAAGCACCTACAATAGCGGTTTCGCCCTCGCGTCGATCGTAGCGCTTGCCGGCATCGTCGCGGCGATCATGTTGGCCGGCCGCGAGAGCAGGGGCCTGCGCTGGCTGGCCTATGCCGGCTTCGCCTTCGAACTCGCCATCATCTATAGCGTCACCTTGCTTTCGATGCTGGATACGGCCGGCTTCTTCCTGGCGGCTGCCGTGCTGCTCGGCGCACTGGCGCTGATCATCATCCGTATCGAGAAGCGCATGAGAGCGCCCGCCGAGACAGGAGCAGCAGCATGACCGGCAAGAAACTGATCGTCTCGGCGCTGGTGCTGGCGCTTGTTCAGATCGGCTTTCTCAGCTGGATCATCGCCGGCCGCGCCGCGATCCTGCGCAACGGCAAGGAAGTGCTGCTGAAAGTCCAACCGGTCGACCCGCGCGACCTCCTGCGCGGCGACTATATCGCGCTCAACAACAACATTTCGCGCATCCCGGTGAAGCTGATCGTCAACCTTCCGCAAGGCAAGTTCTCCAGCGACGACACAGCGATCGTGGTCCGGTTGAAGAAGGGCTCCGACGGCTATTGGCAGCCGACCGCGGCGTGGTTCGGCAAAGCGCCGGTCCCGGCCGGCGCGGACGAAGCAGACATTGCCGGCCATGTCGGGGAAGGCTGGGGCCTCAGCGATCCGGAAGCGACGATCGCACCCGACTACGGGATCGACCGCTTCTATCTGCCGGAAGGCGAAGGAATGGCGATCCAGGACGACATGCGCGTGCGGCCGTTCGGCATCAAGCTCGCGCTGTCGGCAGACGGCACGGCGCAGATCAAGGCGCTGATGGACGGCGACAAGACGCTGTTCGAGGAGTCGCTTTACTAAGTTTATAGGGGCTTGACGTCCGTGTCCGCGCTAACGGTGGTCCCGCTTATCGCTGGACACTCCCTGTCTCTGCGATAATTTTGGGATAGGGACCGATCAAAATCGTGTAGCTAAAGTTTGCCACGCCTTTTTCCTGCTTGTGTTTCGAGGGGCTGCGCACAACCCAGTCGTAGACGCCCGAAACCATGCAGCGATCGTTAGTGCAGTTGACCACGATGCTGTCCTTGCGGACGCTATATCCGCGTTCAGGCCATCGCCGGTAATAGTTCCTCTTGTCCTGAACGATCGACCTCAACTTCGTCAGCTTGCCATAATAATCGACCTTGAGAGCGTAGGACGCCTGAACTTGGGCAAGAGCGAAATCGTCGTTGTCGCCATGATGCTCGATGAGATCCCTGACGAAGGCGACCGCAATGCTTTCCGGCAGTTGCCTGGCGTCGGGTGCAGGAGCGGACACGGGCGCAGGATTTGCCGGCGATTGGTTCGCTGCGGCATTGGTCACATGCAAGTCAGCCATTTCGCTGGCCGATAGATATCTTATGTCATGCTTGCCATAGCTCGAAGCCAATTCTATCAGCTTGGGGTCCACTCCCATCTCGACCACATAAGACGTGATTGCAGCCGTTCCGAGCTGGACGCGGGCCTTCGCTTCTTCGGTGGACATCCCGTCAGCCGGTTTGAGAAACGCCCGGTGGATGCCGATGGAACTTGGTTCGGCAACACGGTGAATGCCACCCAGGAAGGCCAGTGAGCAGGCTGAAGCGCACTGCAATTGGCCAACCTGAAGCGTATCCAACCCTGCTGCGCGGATCATACGCCCCAAACGAATAGCACCGCCGACGTTGCCACCAGGGGAGTTGAATACAATCACCTTGGCCCCGCTGCTCGCAACCGCGCGGCTGAAGCCGTTCAAGGACTCATTGGCGCTAAACTCACCGGAGACAATGAGCATTGGCCGCTGACCCGGAAGAGAAGCCGGAGTGTACTCCAAAGCCTCAACCTGAGACGCCGCCGCGAGAGCTGACCCAAGTCCCAGAACCAGAGAAGTTACACGCACAATCTGACAGAGCCCCGACCCGCCTGTTGCAAGTAAGAACCTGTCAAAGGGCTATTTCAAGTGCATCGGATGCGCAAAGCGGGATGGTCTCCGAGAGCGTGAGGGCCTTGCTTGCGCCGCCAGGAGATAGCTGCGGTCCTCCTTCGCCAAGACTTCGGAGACACCTTCGGCTCTTCGAGCCTCAGGTGGTGGTCCTGCCGTCCGAAGCTCAAAGAGCGAAGGATGGTGCGGATGAAGGGACTCGAACCCCCACGCCTTTCGGCACTGGAACCTAAATCCAGGGCGTCTACCAATTCCGCCACATCCGCTTTCCCCGGCAATCCCATGTAGCCATCATTCTGTCAATGTCGAGGCTCAAGTCATGCTTATCCGGCTAAAGCGCGTCATGTCGAAACGGCTCGGGTGACGCGCTTCAGGCCTAGTCTTGATGCATGCCGTTCTCCCAAAACCGCTGCGCACTTTTGGGCGGCATGCATTGGAGCGAAGATAGTTGAAAATTAGCCTAGCCTGTGACAAAAGGCGTGTCGAATGTGACGGAAAGTGAGTTTCCGCTTCTGCAAGATGTGAAAAGTCGTAGGAAAAACAAAGACTTATTCGCATCCGGCAAGGCGCAGTTCAGGAGAATTTGAGCCGCATTCGCGGTCAAATCGCCAGGTTCCGTCCCAAAAGCCATTTCCGGCAAGATCATACCGGCAGGCTGTAAACGGCTAAAACCGTTCGGCAGTCTCATTGTTGAAAACAAAGGTTCTAGGATGCAGGTCACCGAAACGCTCAACTCCGGTCTCAAGCGCGAGATCAAGATCACCGTGCCGGCCGGTGACATGGAAGCCAAGCTGATGGCGCGGCTGACCGATGCCCGCGGCAAGGTGCGCATCAACGGCTTCCGCCCGGGCAAAGTGCCGGTGCAGCACCTGCGCAAGGTATACGGCAAGTCGTTCATGGCCGAGGTCGTCAACGAGATCCTCAATGACTCGACCCGTTCGATCATCTCGGGGCGCGGCGAAAAAGCCGCCATGCAGCCCGAAGTGATCATGACCGAGGACGAGAAGGAGGCCGAGAAGATCCTGGCCGGCGGCGCCGATTTCGAATTCAGCCTCAACTACGAAGTCATCCCGCCGATCGAGATCAAGGATTTCTCCGACATCAAGGTGACGCGCCAGGTCTATGACGTGCCGGACGCGGAAGTCGAGGATCAGGTCAAGCGCGTCGCTGAATCGGCGCGCAGCTACGAGCCGAAGACCGGCGAGGCCGCCGAGGGCGACCGTGTGACCATCGACTATGTCGGCAAGATCGGCGGCGAGGCCTTCGCCGGCGGCGCCGGCACCGACCAGCCGCTGGTGCTCGGCTCGAAAGAGTTCATCCCGGGCTTCGAGGAGCAGCTGATCGGAACGAAGGCCGGCGACGAGAAGCAGGTCACCGTCACTTTCCCCGAAAACTACCAGGCGGCGCATCTGGCCGGCAAGGAAGCCACCTTCGACGTCACCGTCAAGGAAGTGTCGGCGCCCGGCGCGCTCGAGATCAATGACGAGACGGCCAAGAATCTCGGCCTGGAATCGCTCGAGCGCCTGCGCGAGATCGTGCGCGGCCAGATCGAGAACCAGTTCGGCTCCATGACCCGCCAGAAGGTGAAGCGCCAGTTGCTGGACCAGCTCGACGCATCCTATTCCTTCGAGGCGCCGTCGAAGCTCGTTGAGGCCGAGTTCAACAACATCTGGGGCCAGGTCAACCGCGACCTGGAAGCCGCCGGCCGCACTTTCGCCGACGAAGAGACGACGGAAGAAGAAGCGCGTGCCGAATATATGCGCCTTGCCGAGCGCCGCGTGCGCCTCGGTCTGGTCCTGGCCGAGATCGGCGAGAAGGCCGGCGTCACCGTGTCGGACGAGGAACTGCAGCGCGGCCTGTTCGAGCAGGTGCGCCGCTTCCCGGCCAACCAGCAGCAGGAAGCCTTCGAGTATTATCGCAGCAACCCGGAAGCCATCAACGCGCTGCGCGCGCCGATGTTCGAGGAGAAGGTGGTCGACTATCTGCTGGGCCAGATCTCGGTCAACGACGTCAAGGTCGGCAAGGACGAGCTGATGGCCGACGACGAAGAGGCCGAAACCGCGACCAAGGCGAAGCCGGCCAAGAAGGCTTCCTCGAAGAAGTCCGAAGCCAAGGCAAGCGACGCAAAGGCAACCGACGCAAAGGCTGGCGAAGCAAAGGCAGGCGAAGCCACCGGCGAGGCGGAAGAGCCGAAGAAGAAGGCCGCGCCAAAGAAAAAAGCCGCCAAGGAAGCCGAGTAATAGGTTTCAACACCGCGATTTGGAAAGGCCGCCTCCGGGCGGCCTTTTTCATTAGGAGCTACTTTATTGTGGCGGCGTGGCAACACAGACAACTTGTCTTGAAGGCCTGCCGCTGGCGATACCAACGGTTGAACATTATCTGCGCTTCATCGCATTCGCGGGTGTTTGGAGGCATTGGTGAGGCTGGGATTCACGATGAGAGACGTGGTCGTCGCCGCGGCGCTCTTGTTTGCCGCAGCCGCCGGTGTCGCCCGGGCCGAGCCGGCTCTCGGCAACTGGAGCGTTGGCGCCGGTAATGATGGTCAGATCACGGCGTCGCTCCACGCCAGCAACAAGCTCATCACCGGCGGCGGAGCGTTGGGCTACAGCCCTGTGCTGACATTGGCTTGCCGGCCCCACGGCGAACCACGCTGGAGCGAGTGGCTCCAGCTCAACGATGCTGTCTCCGCCAGCCGCAAGATCACCATCTCCGTCGTGGTCGACGGCGGCGGCAAAACCGATGAAAGCTGGTCGGTCGGCCCGCGCGGCAGAACACTGGTCAGGGATGGAGACGACGGCATCAAGCGTCTGGCTTCAGCGAACCGGCTGACGCTGTCGTGGCGCTTCGGCCTTTTGTCGGGACGCGGCGAGGCCGATTTCGAGCTTGCGGGTTTTTCGGACGTGATCGGGCAGATCGCGGCAAGCTGCAAGACCGACCCGCCCTGATCGTCGCCGTTCAGAAGGCTTGGACCGCTTTTAGGGCAGTTAGTCCTCGGCGCATGGCCTAAGCCTTCGCAGGCTGGCAATTTTTGCCCATTGGTTCGATTCTGTGGTATGTAGGTGCCGCAATTCCACTGAAGAGACGCGGCCGCCCGCCATGCAGGATACGCCAGCATGGCGCGGGCCGTCCGACGTAAATGACGATCAGGGAGGAAGTGCCATGCGCGCAACCGCGCTTTTCATCGTCTTGTCCGCCACGACGTTCCTTGCAAGCCCATCGCAGGCGCAGGACGCCGCCGCAGGCGAGAAGGTGTTCACCAAATGCAAGGTTTGCCACATTGCCGAGCAGGACCAGAATAAGGTCGGCCCGTCTCTGCATGGCGTCATCGGGCGCACCGCGGGCACGCATCCCGGTTTCAGCTATTCCACGGCCATGATCGAGGCCGGAAAATCCGGCATCAAATGGGACGAGCCTACGCTGACAAAATATCTTCACGACCCCAAGGCGATGGTCAAAGGGACGAAGATGGCGTTTCCCGGCCTCAAGAACGATCAGGACATAGCCAACGTCATCGCCTACCTGAAGCAGTTTTCCAAATAAACACCGCCGTCCAGACTCTTTTGATGGTCGCCTGCTTATCCGGAAGGAAGACGCCGGCAGTGCGCAGATGAATATCGCGCCCAGCACCGTCACGCCGGGAGCGCAAAAAAACCCAGTAGCAGCAGAATGACTATGCCAACGCCGAGTATGAGAAGCGTCCGCGTGTCCATGACGTTCACCTTCGCATCTTGAGAATACCGAAAAAGCAGCCCTGGACGACTGGCGGTCGTGCTGCCGATCCTCGGCCCTGGCATGTTTTTACCGCAAGGTCGTAGAGCCGCCGGCTGCCCCAGACCGTCGAAGCAATCAGGCCCTGCCGTGACGCAGCGGCGGGAGTCTCTATGCGTCAGAAGGCCGGATAGCTGAACCGCGCCTGGCGCGCGTCCGTCGTCAGGTTGCGGAAATCCTTGCCGCTGACATACACAAGCGTCTTGTGGTCGCCGCCCTCGAAATAGATATCGGCGGCATCACGCAGGCTTTCGTCCAGAATGACCGGCACATCATAAGCCGCACCGATCGGCGGTATGGCGCCGACGTCGCAATCGTCAAAGAGCGATACCACTTCGTCTTCGGAAGCGAGGCCGAGGCGTTTGTCCATGACGTCCTGCAGCTTGCCGAGTTCGATTCTGTGGGTGCTTGGCACCACGGCCAGCGCATAACCGAGTTCGTGGTGAACGACCACGGACTTCGCCATGATGCTGCCGGGCACGTGCGCGGCAATGGCGGCCTGCCTGCTGGTGGCAGTTCGATGATGCCCCACGGTATCGTAGGAGATGCCCTTGCGGTCGATAAAGTTTCTCAGTCTGTTCGCTATCGTCATTGTCCGCGTCCTTTGCTTGAGTTCACGGCGCATACGCCAAACCAAAATGGGCCGGCGGCCTGTTGTTTCAAGCCATCGGAACCGGCCGTCCCCGGCCCGTCATGCTGCGGCTGGACCCCGTATCGGGTGTCAGGGGCCAGGCCCGAAAAACGCGATACGAGTCAGCAGCGTATAGTCGGCCTCGAAGACCATCATCGCCACGAAAACCAGCACCAGTATCGGCGGCAGGATGATTGCATACATCATCGCCAGCCGCTCCCAGGCCATGTGCATGAAGACGGCGACGATCAGTCCTGCCTTGAGCATCATGAAGATCAGGATCAGCGACCACCTGAGATAGCCATGGAGGCCGAAATAGTCGACCAGATAGGAGCAGGTGCTGAGAATGAACAGCCACGCCCAGACGACCAGATAGAGCTTGATCGGGTGCTCCTGATGCGTCTCCGCCTTGGCGACGATCGCCGCGTCATGGGCGGGATGCAGTGTGTGTTGTCCGAGACCGTTTGCGGTTGCTTCAGCCATGTCTTCCTCTCAACAGAGCCTGCCTCTCACCACAGATAGAAGAAGGCGAAAATGAACACCCAGACCAGGTCGACGAAGTGCCAATAGAGCCCCATGATCTCGACGTTCTCGTAGCGGCCCCTGCGGCTGGTGAAGAAGCCGGGCCGGCCGGTGTCGAAGTCACCACGCCAGACTTTTCTCGCCACGATAATCAGGAAGATCACCCCGATCGTGACGTGCGTGCCGTGGAAGCCGGTGATCATGAAAAAGCACGAGCCGAATTGCGCGGCTCCCCAGGGATTGCCCCACGGCCGAACCCCTTCGGTGATCAGCTTGGTCCATTCGAAGGCCTGCATGCCGACGAAGGTCGCGCCGAGGGCGGCGGTCAAAAGCATCAGGATCGCTGTCTTGCGACGATCGCGGCGATAGCCGAAATTGACCGCCATGGCCATGGTTCCGCTGCTCGAGATGAGAACGAACGTCATGATGGCGATCAGGATCAGCGGGATCTCCGAGCCGCCGATGCGCAAGGCGAAGACCTCGCTTGGATTCGGCCACGGCACGCGCGTGGAGATCCGCGCCGTCATGTAGGAAAGCAGGAAGCAACCGAAAATGAAGGTGTCGCTGAGCAGGAAGATCCACATCATGGCCTTGCCCCAGGACACGTTCTTGAACGCGCGCTGATCCGAGGCCCAGTCGGCGGCGATCCCGCGCAAGCCCTGGGGGCGATCCATCTGGCTGGTATGCGTCAGTGTGGTCTCGGCCATCGCCAGTCTCCTAGGTCAGCAGCCGTTGGCAAATGCTCACGAACGTCGCCGCCCAACCGGCCAGGACGGCGAAGATGCACAGCCAGACGAAAAGCAGGAAATGCCAATACATGGCGCACAGCTCGACGCTGAGGCGCAGCCGCTCCCGCCGCGTTCCGTTCCAGGCGCCGGCGCTCGTCCTGCCAAGGCCGACCAGCCCGCCCAGTATGTGCAGGCCATGCATCGCCGTGATCAGATAGAAGAAGCTGTTGGCCGGGTTGGAGGCCAACAGATAGCCGTCCTCGGTCAGCTGCCGCCATGCAATCAACTGGCCGGCGAGGAAGGCGAGGGCGGTCAACCCCGCCGTTGCAAGACCGAGCCTGACCATGTCCACCTGGCCTCTGCGCGCGGCGACCGCCGCACATTGCAGCGCGACGCTGCTCAGCGCCAGCACGCCGGTGTTGAGCCAAAGCAGGCGCGGCAGCGGCAGCGGCCGCCAGTCCGACAGGCCCATGCGCATGAAATAGGCGCTGGTGAACAGCGAAAACAGGCAGCCGACGACGGCGAGGAAGACGCCGAGGCCGATCTTGGCGGTGGGCAGGGACGACCGGTCGAAGCCGACGACGTCCCCGGCCACGCCTTGCTCCAGCCACGGCTTGGCTGTCAACCGCTGGTGCGAAAGCCACCAACCGGCAAAGCCGGCGATCACCAACATGAAGACCAGGATGACGCTCATGCCGGCTCCCTGGAGGGGCCGAAGGAGCCCGGCACGTTCTGCGGGATGAAGTCCTCCTTGGCACCCGGCACACTGTAGTCGTAGGCCCAACGATAGACGATAGGCAGTTCCTTGCCGAAATTGCCGTGCGCCGGCGGCGTCTCAGGCGTTTGCCATTCGAGCGTCGTTGCCCGCCACGGATTGCCGCCGGCCTCACGGCCATGGCGGATGCTCCAGATCAGGTTGAACAGGAACACCATCTGGGCGAAGCCGACGATGAAGGCCATGATGCTGATGAACGAGTTCAGATGGTGGGCCGATTCCGTCATGATATTCATGTCGGTCAGTTCGGCGTAGCGCCGCGGAACGCCCATCAGGCCGAGATAGTGCATGGGGAAGAAGATCAGGTAGGCGCCGAGGAAGGTGACCCAGAAATGGAAGCGGCCGAGTGTCTCGTCCAGCATCCGTCCGGTGACCTTCGGATACCAGTGATAGATCGCGCCGAAGATCACCAGGATCGGTGCGACGCCCATGACCATGTGGAAATGTGCGACGACGAACATCGTGTCCGACAGCGGCACGTCGACGACGACGTTGCCGAGGAACAAGCCCGTCAGGCCGCCATTGACGAAGGTGACGATGAAGGCGAGCGCGAACAGCATCGGTATGGTGAGGTGGATGTCGCCGCGCCACAACGTCAGCACCCAGTTATAAACCTTGATCGCGGTCGGCACCGCAATGATCAACGTCGTGGTGGCAAAGAAGAAGCCGAAATAAGGATTCATGCCGCTGACATACATGTGGTGCGCCCAGACCACGAAGCTCAGCGCGCCGATGGCGATGATGGCCCAGACCATCATGCGATAGCCGAAGATGTTCTTGCGCGCATGCGTGCTGATCAGGTCGGACACGATGCCGAAGGCCGGCAGCGCCACGATGTAGACCTCCGGGTGGCCGAAGAACCAGAACAGATGCTGGAACAGGATCGGGCTGCCGCCATTGTGTTGCAGTTGCTCGCCCATCTCGACGATTGCCGGCATGAAGAAGGAAGTGCCGAGCAGACGGTCGAGCAGCATCATCACACAAGCAACGAACAGTGCCGGGAAGGCCAGAAGCGCCATGACCGTGGCGGTGAAGATGCCCCAGACGGTGAGCGGCAGGCGCATCAAGGTCATGCCGCGGGTGCGGCCTTGCAGCACCGTCACCACATAGTTCAGGCCACCCATGGTAAAGCCGATGATGAACAGGATGAGCGAAGAGAGCATCAGGATGATGCCCCAGTCCTGACCGCCCGGCGTGCCGGTCATGATCGCCTGCGGCGGGTAGAGCGTCCAGCCGGCGCCTGTCGGCCCGCCCGGCGCGAAGAAGCTCGACACCAGGACCAGCACGGCAAGCAGATAGACCCAATAGCTCAGCATGTTGACATAGGGAAAGACCATGTCGCGGGCGCCGACCATCAGCGGAATGAGGTAATTGCCGAAGCCGCCAAGGAAGAGCGCGGTGAGCAAATAGATCACCATGATCATGCCGTGCATGGTGATGAACTGATAGTAGGCCTCCGGAGTGATGAAATCGAACGTGCCGGGGAAGCCGAGCTGCAGGCGCATCAGCCAGGACAGCATCAGCGCGACGAGGCCTATAGCCATGGCCGTCGCCGAATACTGGACTGCTATGACCTTGGCGTCCTGTGAAAAGACGTATTTCGTCCACCAACTGTGCGGATGGTAGAGTTCCATCTCCGCGACTTCGGCGGGTGGAACGGCATCTGCGGGTGTGACGTCGACCATGGGAGCACCTCCGCGCCCTGTTCAGCGGGCCTCGAGCGTTTCGAGTTTTGCCGCAACGTCCAAACTGGACGCCATCGTCTTTTCCGACGGTTGGTTCGCCGAGCCCGTTTGCTGGGGCGCGGACAATTGCGCAAAGGTCTGTTGCTGGCCGAGCCAGGCCAGATAATCCTGCTCGGTATCGACCATGACAACGCCATGCATCAGCGGATGTCCCTGGCCGCACAGCTCGGCGCACAAGACCTGGAAGGTTCCGGTCCGCGTCGGCGTGAACCAGAAATACGTCACCGATCCCGGGATCATATCCATCTTGGCGCGGAATTCCGGGATGTAGAAATCGTGCAGCACGTCGATCGAGCGCAACAGCACCTTAACCGGCTTGCCGACCGGCAGGTGCAGGTCCGCCGCCTCGACCACGACGTCATCTTGGCCGTTCGGGTCGCCGGGTACGATGCCGAGCGGGTTTTCAGCCGAGACGATACGGGTGTCGGAGGTGCCGAGCTTGCCGTCTTTGCCGGGCAAACGGAAGCTCCATTGCCATTGCTGGGCGACAACCTCGATATCGGCGGCCTCGCCGGGAACGTTGACGAAGCGGCTCCAGACGAAGAGGCCGGGAACCAGCAAGGCGGTGACACCGGCCGCCGTTGCGATCATCAGCCACGATTCGAGCCGCCTGTTCTCCGGTTGATATGCCGCGCGATTGCCTTCCCGATGCCGGAAGCGGAAGACGCAATAAGCCATAAAGAGCACGACAGCGGCAAAGACGATGCCGGTGATCCAAAAGCTGATGGTGATGGTGTTGTCGATGTAGTCCCAGTTCGAGGCGATGGGCGTCCACCACCATGGGCTCAGGAGGTGGAACAGCACCGAGCCCACAACGATCAAAACGAGTACAAGCACAATGGCCATGTCCCGTCCTCCCGGTATTTCACGGGAGCGCGAAGCATCCCAGGAAGATACCAAGTGCCATCATGCTTGATTTCCTGCTGAAATGCCAGAGCCGACTATCTGATGAGGCGACGATGTCCCGGCAATCCCGAATTGCCGGGCAAACGCCTCAGATCAGCAGCAGACCCTTCATCGAGGCGTTGCCCTTGCGGCCGATGATGATGTGGTCGTGCACGGCGATGCCGAGCGGCTTGGCCGTATCGATGATCTGCTTGGTCATCTCGATGTCCGCGCGGGAAGGTGTGGGGTCGCCAGAAGGATGGTTGTGCACCAGGATGACGGCGCTGGCTGAGAGCTCGAGCGCGCGCTTGACCACCTCGCGCGGATAGACCGGCGTGTGGTCGACGGTGCCGGTCTGCTGTACCTCGTCGGCGATCAGCCCGTTCTTCTTGTCGAGGAACAGGATACGGAACTGCTCGCGGTTCTCGAAGGCCATGGCGGAGCGGCAATAGTCGAGCAATTGCGTCCAGTTGGACAGGACTTCGCGGCCGCGCACCTCGCCGCGCGCCATGCGCTGGGCCGTCGCGGCGATGACCTTGAGATCGGCCGCAACGACCGGTCCGATGCCTTTGACTTCTTCAAGCAGGGATGCCGGCGCGCCGAGCACCTCGGCCAGCGAGCCGAAGCGGGCGATGAGCGCCTTGGCGATGGGCTTGGTGTCGACGCGCGGGATCAGCCGGAAGAGCAGCAGCTCGAGCAGTTCATAGTCGGGCAGGGCGTCCGGTCCGCCGGCGACAAAGCGCTCGCGCAGGCGGTCGCGATGGCCGTGATAATGCGGTTTCTCGGTAGGTGCCGCCTTCTTTTGCACTGCCTTAGGAGGTTCAATCCAGCCTTCGGAAAAGAATGCCCGCTCGTCCTCGACTTTGCCCATGGTCCGCCCGCTCCCCTCAGGCTTAAGTCGAAGTGCTACGCCGGCAGGCCGGGGCGGTCGAGCTTTTTCGGCGACAGCGTGAAGATCTCGCAGCCTGTGTCGGTGACGCCGATCGTATGCTCATACTGCGCCGACAGCGAGCGGTCGCGCGTGACTGCCGTCCAGCCGTCCGACAGCACTTTCACATGCGGCCGGCCGAGATTGATCATCGGCTCGACGGTAAAGATCATGCCCGGCCGCATTTCGACGCCTTCATTGACGGTGCCGTAATGCAGGATGTTGGGCGCGTCGTGAAAAAGCTGGCCGACGCCGTGGCCGCAGAAGTCGCGGACCACCGAGCAGCGCTCGGCCTCGGCATAGGTCTGGATCGCGGCGCCGATGGCGCCGGTGCGGGCGCCGGGCTTGATCGCGGCTATGCCGCGCATCAGGCACTCATAGGTCACTTCGAGCAAGCGCTCGGCGGCACGCTTGATCGTGCCCACCGGATACATGCGCGAGGAATCGCCATGCCAGCCGTCGAGGATATAGGTGACGTCGATGTTGACGATGTCGCCTTCCTTCAGCGGCTTGTTGTCGGGGATGCCGTGGCAGACGACATGGTTGATCGAGGTGCAGGACGATTTGGTGTAGCCGCGATAATTGAGCGTGGCCGGCAGCGCACCATGGTCCATGCCGAATTCGAAGACGAAGCGATCGATCGTTTCCGTGGTCACGCCGGGCTTCACCAACGGCACAAGCTCGTCGAGGCAGCGCGCGGTGAGGTCGCAGGCCTTGCGCATGCCGGCGAAGCCGTCCTCGCCATAGAGGCGGATCTGGCCGGTGTTTCGAAGGGGGGCCGTGGAGGCGTCGAGATAGGTGACCATTCTTGTCCGTTTTGCGGGCGTTGGCTCCAAGGGAGCCGAAATGCGAAAATCTGCTCCAGATTTGGCACCGGAAGCCGCAAGGTTCAAGGACGAAGTGCGATTGCGGCCTCCATTGCGGCTTTCCTTCGGCCATCCCATGGGCTAGGTCGGGCCTTGGTATCCGGAGACTGACTTGACGGCGCCTGAACGCGAAAGATCGATGCTGCTGCCGGCCAGGACCGCTTTTGCGGGCCTGATGGCGCTGCTGATGCTCGCGCTGCTGGGCTTCGCGCAGGCCGAAATCTCCGCGTCCGCCGCCTCGTTCTCGTGTGGTTCCAGCATCAGCGCTGCCCGTCAGGGCGACACGATCGCGCTGCTCAGAACGACCGGCAAGGCGCAGGCGCTTGAGGTCCGGGCCAGCCGGCCGCTCGCGACAAAGCTCGTCGGCGGCAATTCCGGCGCGCTCGCCCATGCATCCGATTTCCTGGTTATCGGCCGGGCGTTGCCGTCCGAGATGAGCGCCACGCCCGTATCGGCAAGCGCTACCGCTTCGCGCACCAACCAACCGCGCGCGCCGCCGGCCGCGTGAAGCCTTAGCCGCTAGGCGCGGCATTCAAACCAAAAATTCCTTTGCGCCGTGATCCGGCGACGGCCGCCGGTCGTCCGCCGGTCGCGTGCGCGTCAGTTCGGATTCCGTTCAATGCAACGCATCAAGACATTCAAGACACTCACCTGCGCGGTCGCGGCGGCCTGCTTTCTGGCGGTCCAGGCGGCAATCTGCATCGGCACCGTCTACTGGGCCATTGCCGCCACCCTTCGCATGGAAGGAACGGCGGCGATCGTGCTCGGCGCCATTTTGCGGCGCCGTCCGCTTATGTGCTGATGGTAGTTACCCGCATGGCCTATGATGCGGAGACCGACCCGGCTAACCAATAGCGGCAAGGGCGTGGAAGAGGGACAAGGGGCTGCGATGGCCGGCAGTACGATGGAAATCCGGCATTGGCAATGCAGCCGGTATCGATGCGGACTGACCCGGATCCGCCGCACCGGCGAACCGATTCTTCATCGCACTGAGGTCACATTTGCGAGTCAGAAGGCCGCAAAAGCAACTTTTCATATCGAACGGCGTTGCTCCGGCTACGCCAGTTCGGGAGACAGGGGATGGACAGATTGCAATTCGAAGTGCCGGTGCGCATCACGCCCGCGCCCGGGCTGCCGATCGAGGAAATCTACAGCGTCGAACAGGCGCTCGATTTCCTGCAGGACTGGCCGAAGCGCAGGCAAGGCAAGGTCTACGAAGCCGCATTCAACGCCTGCTTCGGGGCGACGGTCGAAGTGGCCAGCGCCGAGGAAGCCTGCCGCGCGTTCGCAGCCTTCTGCCGCGTCAGCGGATTGCTGGCGAGGGACGCGATGTTTCCCGGCAAGCGTGGCAGCGGGGCAGGGACGCATCGCGAGGCGCGAGCGTAGATTTCGATCGGTTCAGCCGCCGAACGACACCCCCCGATAGCGCATCCCCACCTGGACGCTGCGCACGATCACGCGTGACAGGATTTCCATATCCAGCGGCATTTGCGGACGCCACACGTCGAGCAGGAGAGCGACGCGGGGCTGATCCGAATTGTTCATCACTTCGTGCTCGAAAGTATCGTCCCACAGCAAGCATTCGCCGTCGGCGATGCGCCTTTCCTCATGATTGATCATCATGATCGTTGCCGGACGGCCGTCCGCCTGTTTGGGGATGACCAGGCCGAGATGGAACCGCATGATGCCGCGAAAGGGTCCGCGATGCGGCGGGATGTGCTTGCGCGGGGCGAGGAACGAGACGGCCGCCGATTTGACCTCGGGGCATTCCGAAAGCAGCCGGCTCAGGACCGGCATGCGCGCGAGGTTTTCCGGGATCGTCATGTCATAGGCCTTGAGCACGAACATGCGCCAGTCGAGACCGTCATTGGCCGAGATATTGGCCTGTTCCGGCATGATGTCGTGGAAGCGCGGCGCCTTGTTCAGCTTCGCCGCCAGCGCCTCATCGCGGATATTGCGCCAGGCGGCGGTGAACTTCGCGGCATTGGGAAAATGCGTGCCGGCATCAAGAATGGCCGGTGCATCTATGCGCTTTTCATAGATGCGGCGGACCAGATTGGTTCCGAGATCGTAGGCGCCTGACATCTCATTACCTCAACGACGCTGTTATATAGTGGGATATTGCTTACGGCCAGATTTGCTCGAGCCGTCAACACGGAGATGAACATCGCAGGCCGCCATGCCAAAATCGAAACGATGTCGGCCTCGCTCGCTGCATCGTGACAGCGCGATCGATGCGGAACTGCGTCACAAGATGCGAATTTGGCGATACGATGTTTTGCCAGGACGCCACCATGCCCGGACGCAAGATTAGGCTTTGCGCGGCAGCCATGCTCGTTGCTGCTTCAAATTTCGCCGACGCCCGATCCGATACGCGCAAGATGCCCTGTGAACAGACGCAGGCACTGATCCAGAGCCAGCACGCTGCGGCGCTGAGCACGGGACCGAATACCTATGACCGCTATGTCCGCCAATTCGGCAATGAGTGCGACGCTCCTTACGCGCCGATGGTCGACTATGTTCCGACCAGCGACGGCCGGTGCATGGTTTACCGGTGCGAGGAGCCGGCTCCAATGGTTCCGGATTGACCGAAGGCCTGTGAGCTCTCCCGGTTTTTCACGGGAGCCTCAGACACTGGCCGATGCGGCTTACTTGACCTTTTGAATCTCCGGTTGAATCTCCGGGCTCGGCGTCTGATCAGTTGCCGGGGCCGGCGTGCAATCCGGGCCCTTGCAATCCAGCACGGGATCGTCAGCCGGAGGAAGACAATTTTGCCCCTGGCAATGGACTGCTGGAGGCTGCGGCGTTGCTTGGCTATTCGGCTGAGCAGGCTGATCGTCTGCGTGAACGGGCGGCACGCCTGCCAGGCCGGTCATTGCCGCGCATAAGAGCGCTGTCCGAAGCATCTTCATTCCCGCCTCCACGGTCGAGAGCGGAGGGAATTTTACACTTTCGGGTCGAGGACGGCTCCTGTCGTCCGCGAACGGCGTTAACAGCGCGTTTCCGGTTGCAGTTCACCCAAACCACGCTCTGACGCCAGCGCAGCGTAAGGGGTGGACGCCTTAGCCATAGAGCGGCCCGACAGTTCCGCGTTGGGGTTTGCGTTGGGTGAACCGCCGGGCCCTAGCCGACTCGGTAGGGGTGGGTAGAGTCGGCTAAAGCGAGGCTAAATTAGCATCTATGCATTGATATAGGTTTCTATACCTTTTCCACCGATTTCCAGGCGCCGGAATGCGACCATTGCGTAAAGGTTTGGTCAACTATAGCACATTAGAATTCGCTAATGCGCTTTACTTTGGTGCTCTTTTGTTGGGCTGCGTTCTTCGGCTGGGATTTGGCCGCCAACCATGGTGAATTCGTGCTCGCGATCGGCCATGGGGTTTTTCGGCTCGTCCACATGACGGGGCTGGCTTGAACTAAGCTCATAAGTGCGGAGAGCGTTACTGACCGGGCGGCGGTGGTGGTGCCAGCGAGGGTGTCGATGGCAGCCAATCTATTCCGGGTGTCTTACTTCGTTAACCAGCGCGCCTATGATGGGAGCCAGGAACGCGTTTGCGTGGCGAAATTCATTGTGACTGCGAAGACGATGAAAACCATGGCGGCAGAGACGTTCGGCCGTCAGGAGGCGCGGCGCCTGACCGGCGAGACGCATTCGGCAATCAACTAAACCACAATCTGCACCACCGATCTTTGAGCGGCCCGACGCCTCACGGTGGCGGGCACGCCAGTAACTAAAGTCCGAAAGAGAACACTTCGGGACGGCTCGTCTCGTAGCCAAGGCGGGGCTTGGAACTGCCAACCTCGGTCTGTGGTGAATTGGCGGTTCCGGTCGCAGTACAGTCAAGTTTGGCCGCTGCAGTCGCCTTGATCGACAGCCCTGCACATGTCTTTTGGGCAGTAAGCGTTGGCTTCTTGTCGTGGGCCACAGCGGCACTTGACGCCGCGAGAACGAGAGCCGCACAAACGATTGCCGTTTTCATAGCGTTACCCCTTCTTTAGCAATAGCTAATGAGAGGGTAACGTAACGTTAACCAACCGTCAACGCGACACCGGACCAAGCCGGATTCGAGCCCGATATTGGCCAAAGATTGGACAGAGTCGGCATAAGCGTCGCTAAGTTCTTGAAAAGTCTGGTACGCCCAAGGGGAATCGAACCCCTGTTACCGCCGTGAAAGGGCGGTGTCCTAACCGCTAGACGATGGGCGCGCTCAGACGAAGCGGCTTATAATTGCGTTGTTGCCAACCGGCAACCCATCTGCCGCCACATGCGACAACTTTTTTCAAAGGCGGCACAAAGCCCCTCGGGTGGCGGTTTCGCTTGGCCGCGCATCCCTGGAGATTAGCCGGAACATCCTCGCGATCGTCATTCTATGGCGGAGCAAGGAGCGAAGCGACGCGCGCAGACCATAGACTTCGCGAGGCTGACGTGCCGCAACGGTGCAGAACTTGCGCCGCTGCACTCCGCGGTCAAGGTCACGGAATGGATCCTCGGGTCTGCGCGTCCGCTTCGCTCCCGCTCCGCCCGTGGATGACGAGGCGACGGAAGCCTCGGCTAATCGCCGACGTCTTTGATGGGCGTGTTGAGACTAATATCGGCATTGGCGGCGATCGGCTCGCAACCGGTCAAACGGCCATGCTCACGAGGCCAAGCCGAACGTATCAGCCGTCCTCGCCGCCGCCACTGCGCCTGCGGCAGCGCCAGTTCCAGTCGCGCTCGGGGCCGACGTCGATATGGACGGATTCGGTGTGGCAGTAGGTGCCGACGCCGCCGCGGCCGGGCATCGAGCGGACGTAGCTCGCCAGTTCCCATTTCGACACGCCGGGCAACTGGATGTCGGCGGCGGCGCAATACATGTGCAGCGAATTCTTGGCGCCGTTGGCGCGGCGGTTGCGGGAGGGATCGCGATAGCCGGAGGTGACGATCATCTTGCGGCCGAAATGACCCTCGATCGTCTTCAGCACCCGTACCAGCGACGGCTTGAGGCAGGCGACGTCGACGCTTTCGTTCTGCTTCAAAAGACCGTTGGGCGCGAGCCTAGCCAAGCCGGCGGCCGACGCCACCTGGTAGGAACCGCCGCCGCCTTCGTCCTCGTTGAGGTCGACGTCGCTCTCGTCGTCGATGCCGGATTTGCGCTTGATCTCGAACAGCGCCGTCTGGCGCACGCCGGGAAGAGCGTCGGCGCCCGTGATGTGATTGCTCGGGTTGTCGAGCGAGGCCAGTTGCACCGGCTTGTCGCCCGATGTCGCCGAGGCCAGCGTCACGATCGGCTTGGCCGGCGGCGGCGTGGTCTTGGCCTGCGCGGCGGGCTGGTCGCCGGAGCGCGCATTGTTGATCAGGGGGGCGGGGGCGGCCGAAGCCGGCGTGGTGCTGAACAGCGAGGCGAACAGGCTCTTCTTCGGCGCGGCGATCTGCGGCTGCGCCGGCTCGGCCGCGGTCACATAGACGCCGTTGCTCATAGCCTGCGTGGTCGCCTGCGCCTTCGACGCGACGGTGGCGGCATCGCCGGCGGCGACCTGCTTGGCGACGGCTAGCGTCTGTTCCGCCGTTTGCGCCTGCTGAACCAGCGGTTGCGGCGTGCTCCCGGCAATGGCCTGGGCGCCGGCAGGAATGGCGATGGGGAACGTGCCGTCCGGCCGCGTCTCCGGCACATAGGCGACCTTCTCGGGCAAAGGCGCATCGCCCTCGCTCATCACGGTCGACGTCGCTTCGGCCGGCGCCGATGCCTGCAAGGACGAATCGGCCGAAGTCGCAGTCTTGGCGCTGGATGTCGCGCTCATTTCGCCGGCAGTTGAATTGTAGGCGGGCGAAACGACCGACATCGTTGGGTCGCCGGTCGATGTGCAGGAGGCCAGGAGCACGGAGAAAAGCGCTGCCGCAATGCTGCAGCTTCCCCCTCGTGCAAGACGCCAACCTGCTGATTTCAAAACAAATTCCCCCTCGAGATCCGGTCGGTTCGTCATCGCCGCGCCACTCCAGTATCGCGCCGCGATAACCCTCCTGTTCCCAACCGGAAACGGGACGTGTGTCGAATCTGCAAGCCTCGGAATTATTCTGCGTCGGAAGGTGATTTGAGGCCGCCGAACGATTGACGCCACCATTTCGCCCTGTTTTGGCGGCCCGTCAACTCACCACACATTACAGCCCGTTACACACGCACCTTGACATAGGTGCCCGGCGCATCTCCCAAGGTTTTCATACGCTTGCCGGGTTTGCGGGCGGGTACGCGAATGTCGTCCTGGGCCTCGATCCAGTGCTGCCAGTGCGTCCACCATGAACCAGGATGCTCGTGCGCCGCGGCAAGCCACGCGCTGAAATCGCCCACCGGCTTGCCGCCGGTCCAGTACTGATATTTCCTGGCGGCAGGCGGGTTGACGACGCCCGCGATGTGACCGGAACCCGCCATTACATACTCGACGTCGCCGCCGAAAAACTGCGACCCCAGGAACACCGAAAGCGCCGGCGCGATGTGGTCTTCCTTCGTGGCCAGGTTGTAGACGGGGATGGTGATGTCGGCCAGAGAGACCGTGCGACCGGCAAGCTCCATTGTGCCGCGCGAGAGATTGTTCTCGAGATAGCAATTGCGCAGGTAGAATGAGTGATTGGCCGCCGCCATGCGCGTGGAATCGGAATTCCAGTAGAGCAGGTCGAAGGGCAGGGGCTCCTTGCCGCGCATGTAGTTGTTGACGACATAGGGCCAGATCAGGTCGCCCGAGCGCAGCATGTTGAAGGCGGTGGCCATCTTGGTGCCGTCGAGATAGCCCTTTTCGTTCATCGAGCGCTCGACCGCGGCGACCTGGTCCTCGTCGACGAACACCTTGAGGTCGCCGGCATAGGTGAAGTCCACCTGGGTGGCGAAGAAAGTGGCCGATCTGATGCGGTGGTCGCCTTCCTGCGCCAACAGCGCAAGCGCGGCAGCCAGGAGCGTGCCGCCGACGCAGTAACCGATGGCGTTGACTTCCTTTTCGCCGGTCGCCTTCTCCACCATGTCGAGGCCGAATTGCAGGCCTTCGCGGATATAGGCCTCCCAGCCCTTGGCGCCGTGACGCTCGTCGGGATTGATCCAGGAGATGACGAAGACGGTGTGGCCCTGCTCGATCGCCCAGCGGATGAAGGACTTTTGCGGGTTGAGGTCGAGAATATAGAATTTGTTGATCCATGGCGGGCAGATCAGCAGCGGCCGTCTCAGCACCGTCTCGGTTACCGGGTCGTATTGGATAATCTCTGCGACATCGCTGCGGCCGATGACCTTGCCGGGCGTGGTGGCGATGTTCTTGCCGATCTCGAAGGGCGTGTAGTCGGCCTGGCGCAGCTTCAGGTCGCCTCGGCCCGCGGCGATGTCCTCGGCCAGCATCTTCATGCCGCGCACCAGGTTCTCGCCGTTCGAGGCCATGGTTTCGCGGAACAGCTCGGGATTGGTCAGGATGAAGTTCGACGGAGCGATCGCGTTCGACACCTGCTTGACGTAGAAGCTCGCCTTGTGGCGGGTGTGCTCATCCAGGCCCTCTGCATGCTCGACAAGCTCGTTCGCCCAGCGCGAGGTGACCAGATAAGCCTGCTTGAGAAAATCGAAGAAGGCGTTGCGGCCCCATTCGGGGTCTTGGAAGCGCTTGTCGCCGCGCTCGGGCTGAACCGCGTCCTGTGGCGCTTCGGCGTTGGGATTGACCTTCTGGATGGCGTTCGCCCAGACGGTCATGTAGCCGGCAAACAGCCGCGTCTGCGCTTCGAGCGCGCGTTGCGGGTCGCCCAGCCAGTATTCCGAAAGCTTGGAGAAAGTCTTGACCATGTCGACGACGGGTTCGGCGACATGGTCGCGCACTTCGCCTTTCTCGCGCGGTTCGGCCCAGGCGGAAGCCGCCTTGCCAGCCTGCTCGACCATGCGCGCCATGTTCAGGGCAAAGCGCTCGGGATCCTTCACCAGATATTGCTCGATGGCCGAAGGTCCGCCATTTTCCGCTTTGTCCGAATCGTCAGGTTTGGACATGGTTCGCGGGGTTCCTCCCGGAGCGTTTTCTTGACATATTACCATGGGACATCTGACCGGGTCCAATTCGCTCTAACCCGGCTGCCAGGAAAACAATATGACGATTAATGTTGGCGGGACTTTTTTTCTCAAGCCGGGTTCGATTTGCCGCATGGCGCTGATAGCGGGGCTGGTCGGCATGCTGCTGCCCGCTGCCGGCTGCACGAGCACCAGCACGAACAATGCGCCGACGGCGCTGACCGAAGGTCCGAGGGACACCGGTTCCTATCCGAACCTCAACATTCCGCCGCAGGTGGCCGCCAAGCAGCTGACCAAGGAAGAGACCGCGGCGAACCTCGCCCAGCTCAAGGCCGAGGAGCAGATGCAGATTGCCAAGGGCAGCGGCGTCAAGGCGCCGGCGAATTCGGCCGCGCTCAATACTTTGGCCAAGACGCATGGCGCCGACACGCTGAAGCAGATCGAGGGCAAATGCGACCCCGCCCTCGACCCTAGCTGCAATTAGGTCTATATCGCGCGCCGAAACTCTGATGGTCTGGAACTGAAATGGAAGAATTTCACAAGGTCCGCCGGCTTCCGCCTTACGTGTTCGAGCAGGTCAACCGGCTGAAGGCCAGCGCCCGTTCGCGCGGCGCCGACATCATCGACCTTGGCATGGGCAATCCGGACCTGCCGACGCCGAAAGCCATCGTCGACAAATTGTGCGAAGTGGTGCGCGATCCGCGCACGCATCGCTACTCCGCTTCGCGCGGCATTCCGGGCCTGCGCCGCGCCCAGGCCAATTATTATCAGCGCCGCTTCGGCGTGAAGCTCAATCCCGATACGCAAGTGGTGGCGACGCTGGGCTCGAAGGAGGGCTTCGCCAACATGGCGCAGGCGATCACCGCGCCCGGCGACGTGATCCTGTGCCCCAATCCGACCTATCCGATCCACGCCTTCGGCTTCATCATGTCGGGCGGGGTGATCCGCTCGCTGCAGGTGGAGCCCGATGACGGCTTCATCCCGGCGGTCGAGCGCGGCATCCGCCACTCGATCCCGAAGCCGCTGGCGCTGATCCTCAATTATCCGTCGAACCCGACGGCGCTTGTCGCCTCGCTCGATTTCTACAAGGACGTGGTTGCCTTCGCGAAGAAGAACGACATCATCATCCTGTCGGATCTCGCCTATTCGGAAATCTATTTCGACGGCAATCCGCCGCCGTCGGTGCTGCAGGTGCCGGGCGCGATGGATGTGTGCGTCGAGTTCACCTCGATGTCGAAGACCTTTTCCATGCCCGGGTGGCGCATGGGCTTCGCGGTCGGCAACGAGCGGCTGATTTCGGCGCTGACGCGGGTGAAATCCTATCTCGACTATGGCGCGTTCACACCGATCCAGGTTGCGGCGGCGCATGCGCTGAACGGCGACGGCGCCGACATCGAGGAGGTGCGCGAGGTCTACCACAAGCGGCGCGACGTGATGGTCGACTCCTTCGGCCGCGCCGGTTGGACCATTCCCGCGCCGGCGGCCTCGATGTTCGCTTGGGCGCCGATCCCGGAGCCGTTCCGCCATCTCGGCTCGCTGGAATTCTCCAAGCTGCTCATCGAGCATGCGGATGTCGCGGTGGCGCCGGGCGTCGGCTTCGGCGAGCATGGCGACGACTATGTGCGCCTGGCGCTGGTCGAGAACGAGCACCGGATCCGCCAGGCCGCGCGCAACATCAAGAAGTTCCTCGCGGCCACCGCGAAGCAGCCCAACAATGTCGTGCCTTTAGCCGCTCATCGTTGAGTTGCCTGACATTTTTTGCACCTGACATTTTTTGCAAGTTGAGGGGCCTCGCCGGACATGGCTGAAGCATTGCGTGTTGGAATTGCCGGCCTTGGCACGGTGGGCGCCTCGGTGGCGCGCGTGCTGCGCGACAAGGCGGCCGAGCTTACCCGGCAGTGCGGTCGCGACATCGTCGTTACCGCCGTTTCGGCCCGCGATCCGAAACGCGACCGAGGTATCGATCTTGGCGTCGCCAAATGGTTCGATGATCCGGTCAAGCTGGCCGAAAAGGCCGATATCGACGTCTTCGTCGAGCTGATCGGCGGTGACGAGGGGCCGGCGCGGCTCTCGGTGAAAGCGGCGCTCGAGGCCGGGCGCCATGTCGTGACCGCCAACAAGGCGCTGCTTGCCAAGCATGGCGTGGCGCTTGCCGAGATCGCCGAGAAGAAGGGTGTGCTGCTCAACTACGAGGCGGCGGTGGCCGGCGGCATCCCGGTCATCAAGACGATGCGAGAGGCAATGGCGGGCAACGCGGTGACCCGCGTCTTCGGCATTCTCAACGGCACGTGCAACTACATCCTGACGCGCATGGAAGCCGAAGGCATCTCCTTCGACGTCTGCCTGAAGGACGCGCAGCGGCTGGGCTACGCCGAAGCCGATCCGACCTTCGACATCGAAGGCCATGACACGGCGCACAAATTGTCGATCCTGACCAGCCTTGCGTTTGGGACGAAGATCGCCGCCGGCGACATCTATATGGAAGGCATCGCCAACATCACCCAAGCCGACATCCGCGCGGCGGGCGATCTCGGCTACCGCATCAAGCTGCTCGGCGTCGCGCAGCGCACCGATAGCGGCATAGAGCAGCGTGTCCATCCGACCATGGTGCCGACGGCGTCGGTCATCGCGCAGGTGCATGGCGTCACAAACGCGGTGGCGATCGAGACCGATATTCTGGGCGAGCTCTTGCTCTCGGGTCCTGGCGCGGGCGGCAATGCCACCGCCTCGGCGGTCGTCGGCGACATCGCCGACATCGCCAAGAGCCGACCGGGCTTCCAGCATGGCCCGGTCTTCGGCTGGCCGGCGAAGGAATTGAAGCCTTACAAGAAAGCGCAGATGCGCAGCCATGCCGGCGGCTATTTCATCCGGTTGACCGTGCATGACCGCACGGGCGTCTTCGCGGCCATCGCCAAACGCATGGCCGACAACGACATCTCGCTGGAATCGATCGTCCAGCAGGCGGCCGGCGCGGAAACGCAGGCGCAGAAGACGGTCATCCTCGTTACCCACGAGACGATGGAAGCGGCGGTGCGCAAGGCCGTCGAAGGCATCACCAAGGACGGTCATCTGACCGACAAGCCGCAGGTGATCCGCATCGAGCGGGCGGAATAAACCAAGTCCGGTTTCGTCTTCAATCGATTGATTTTGCTGTCATTTCAAAAATTGACGGGGCAAGTCTTGCCGTTGTCATGGAGCTTTGTCAGAAGAAGCCCACCTCTGGCGGGAGGTTGAGTTTCACGAGGAATTTCTCTCCATGAACATAGCCCAGGACATCACCGCCGGTCTCGACCGGATCCTTACGATGGAAGTCGTGCGCGTCACTGAACGGGCCGCCGTCGCGGCGGCAAGGCTGCGCGGGCGCGGCGATGAGAAGGCTGCCGATCAGGTGGCGGTCGACGCCATGCGCCAAGAGCTCAACCGGCTGGCCATCAAAGGCACGGTGGTGATCGGCGAAGGCGAGCGCGACGAGGCGCCGATGCTCTATATCGGCGAGGAGGTCGGCACCGGCAAGGGTCCGGCCGTCGACATCGCGCTCGATCCGCTCGAGGGCACGACGATCTGCGCCAAGAACCTGCCCAACGCGCTTGCCGTAATCGCGATTGCGGAAAAGGGCAGCCTGCTGTTCGCACCCGATGTCTATATGGACAAGATCGCCATCGGCCCCGGCTATCCCGAAGGTCTGATCGACATCGACGCCTCGCCGGCCGAAAACCTCGCCAATCTGGCCAAAGCCAAGGGCGTGGGCGTCTCCGATATCACCGCCTGCATCCTCGACCGGCCGCGTCACGCCAAGCTGATCGACGCCGTGCGCGCCACGGGTGCGGCGATCCGGCTGATCGGCGACGGCGATGTCGCGGGCGTCATCCACACCACCGATCCGGACGAGACCGGCATCGACATCTATCTCGGCACCGGCGGCGCGCCGGAGGGCGTGCTGGCGGCGGCCGCACTTCGCTGCACCGGCGGGCAGATGCAGGGCCGGCTGATCCTCGACACGCCGGAGAAGGTGGCGCGCGCGCACCAAATGGGCATTTCCGACCCGAAGCGGATCTATCGCGCCCAGGACATGGCGCGGGGCGACGTGCTGTTCGCGGCGACCGGCGTCACCGACGGCAATTTGCTCGACGGGGTGAAGTTCGGCCGCACCTTCATCACCACGCACACCATCGTGCTGCGCTCGTCCTCGCGCACCGTGCGCGAGATCAAGGCGCGTCACCAGGATCTGGATAAGTTCTGATTTGCCTTCGTCCGGGCGCTTTGCCGCAATTCGAGGAAAAACGTTCCACACCTTTCCCCGCATTGCCCGCTTCCCCGCAATTGCTCCGGCCGTCGCATGTTGATATCTGCGCAATGATGATGTGCAGACGGCGCGTCGCATGACGGGCGAGAAACGGTTCTTCCTCGATGTCAGGCAGTCGGCGACCGGTGTTTCGTGGGAACACCGGCTGACCGAGCGCCAGGACATGGCCGCCTTGGCCATGGCGCAGGGCCATGGCGTGCCCGACATCGTGGCGCGAGTGCTTGCCGGGCGCGGCGTCAGCGTGGAGCAGACCGCGCGCTTCCTCGATCCAACCATTCGCGAGCTTCTGCCGAATCCAGCATCGCTGACCGATATGGAGAAAGCGGCGGCGAGGCTGGCCGATGCGATCGTCGCCCACGAAAAAGTGGCGATCTTCGGCGATTACGATGTCGACGGCGCGGCCTCGTCGGCGCTCATCAAACGCTTTCTCACGCATTTTTCGGTGCCGTCCGAAATCTACATCCCGGACCGCATCTTCGAAGGCTACGGGCCCAATCCGGAAGCGATGCGGGACTTGATCTCGCGCGGCGCGAAGCTGATCGTCACCGTCGACTGCGGCACTAACAGCGCGACCTCGATCGACGCGGCCAGGCAAGCCGGCGCCGATGTCGTGGTGCTCGATCATCACCAGGTCGGCGGCCCGTTGCCGGCGGCGGACGCCGTGGTCAATCCCAATCGCGAGGACGACCTGTCGGGGCAGGGACATCTGTGCGCCGCCGGCGTCGTCTTCCTGTGCCTGGTACAGACGGCCAGAGTGCTGCGCGAGAGGCTGCCGAATGCCGCACCGGTCGACCTGCTTTCGATGCTCGATCTGGTGGCGCTGGCGACGGTCTGTGACGTGGTCCCGCTCACCGGCGTCAACCGCGCCTTCGTCGTCAAGGGGCTGCAGGTGTTGCGCCAGCAGAAGAATGAGGGGCTGGCGGCGCTGGCGCGGGTCTCGCGCATCGGCGAGCCGATCAACACCTTCCATCTGTCATTCCTGATCGGCCCGCGCATCAATGCCGGCGGCCGCATCGGCGATGCCGCGCTCGGCAGCCGGCTTCTGGCCACCGACGATCCCGTCGAGGCGGCAGGCATTGCCGAGACGCTGGACCGGCTGAACCAGGAACGCCAGCAGATGGAACAGGAGATGCTGGCGCAGGCGCGCGCCGAGGCCGATGCGGAGCTTGCGGGCGGCAACGGTCCGGCAGTCATCGTCACCGCCAGCAACAGCTGGCATCCGGGCATCGTCGGGCTGATCGCCTCGCGGCTCAAGGATCATGCGCGCCGGCCGGCCTTCGCCATCGCCTTCAACTCGACCGGCATCGGCACGGGCTCCGGCCGCTCGGTGACCGGCTTCGATCTCGGCCGGCTGGTGCGCGAGGCTGCCGAGGCCGGGCTGGTCGTCAAGGGCGGTGGCCACGCGATGGCTGCAGGCATCACCGTCGAGCGCTCCAAGCTCGGCGAACTGCGCGCCTTTTTTGAGGAGCGCGCCGCAGCCGACGTGTTTCGCCTGCAGAACGAGGAGAGCCTGGCGATCGACGGCGCCTTGGCCGCCGAGGGCGCCACGATCGCGCTGCTCGACGCGCTGGAGAAAGCCGGGCCGTTCGGGGCCGGGCACATCGCGCCGGTGTTCGTGCTGCCGCGCCATCGGCTGACCGACGCGCGCGCGATCGGCACCAACCACATTCGGGTGGACCTGCAGTCGCAAAGCGGCGGCAACATTCAAGCCATAGCGTTCCGTGCGGTCGACACCGCGCTCGGCGAATTCCTGTTTAAAAACAGGGGCAGGACCGTGCATATCGCCGGTTCGTTGTCGGGCAATTACTGGAACGGAAACCGCATGGTGCAGTTCCGCATCAGCGATGCGGCACTCGCTTAACGACGCAGTAGTACCTTGACACAGACGTTTTGACCGGTTGGTTAGTGTGCGTTGGCAGATCCCATGCCTTGGCGATTGGCCGAGACGCCTATCGCGGTCGTCATCCACGGGCGGAGCAAGGAGCGAAGCGACGCGCGCAGACCCGAGGATCCATGCCGTGGCCTCGAAGCGCCGCGGCGATCCAGAATTCTGCACCGTTGCACACCTCGGTCCAGGTAACGGCATGGATTCCAGGGTCTGCGCGCGTCGCTTCGCTCCTTGCTCCGCCCTGGAATGACGAGGTTCAGGAGCCTTCAGCTCATGGCCAGCGTTTGCGCTGACTATGGCAACGGACATTGATAGACTTGCCCGACAAGCCCGGAATCTTTCCAAATCACTGTGTAGAGGAAGTAGCGGAATTCACACGAGGACGGACTGCAGCCGGGTCAGTTCGTTGATCTGGGACTTCGTCGCCTGATAGCCGAGGCTGATCGCCTCGTCGGCGCGATGGAATTCCGTCAGGCCGATATGGCTGAGTTTGGGCTGCAGCGACATGTCCGGCGGATCGCCGGCAAGCCTGGCGCGCGAAATCCGGTCCTGAATGATGTTGAAAGCCTCGACCATGACGCCGGTGATGCCAAGGCGGGTATGATGGGCCTGATGCTCGGGCTGGCCGAGTCTCGGCGCGTCATTCTCCACGACCAGTTCGCCGGCGCTGTGCTTTATCACGGCGGCGCGGCCGAACAGGTCGTAGTGCAGGTTGACGGCGACCACGAGCGGCTGCTCATAGGCGCGGCAGACCGACACAGGCACCGGATTGACCAGCGCGCCGTCGACCAGAATGCGGCCGTTGCAGTTCACCGGCTCGAAAACGCCGGGCAGCGCGTAGGAGGCGCGCATGGCGGTGATCAGCGAGCCATTCGACAGCCAGATCTCATGGCCGGTGCGAATTTCCGAAGTGACGGCGACAAAGGGCTTCGACAAGTTCTCGAAGCGGACGCCGGCCAGATGCTCGCGCAGCCGCGCGTCGAGCTTCATGCCGCCGAACAGGCCGCTGCCGCGCAGATTGAGATCAAGAAGGCCGAAGATGCGCCGCTTGGTCAGGCTTCGGGCAAACTCCTCCAGCTCGTCCAGCTTGCCGGCAAGGTAGCAGCCGCCGACCAGCGCGCCGATCGAGGTGCCGGCAATCATCGATACTTCGATGCCGGCCTCGTCGAGCGCGCGCAGCACACCGATATGGGCCCAGCCCCTGGCGCAACCGCCGCCGAGCGCCAGCGAAATGCCGATTTTCTTCTGAGAGGTCGGGTCAGACGCGCCGCCGGACGATGCCGGGCCATTGGCCTCCCGAACGTCAGGTCTGCTGCGCAATGACGCCCATTCGAGCATCATGATCTCCCTTGTCCCATATCCCTTCTACCAAAAGGATATTTGAGAATAGTGAATCTGAATGGTTTGTGAATATCGAATGGTTCACACCGGCTTCCGATACGTCTGGTTCGCATCGAACAGCGGCTTGCTGCCATCGCCGACAAGCACCGCCTTGCCGTCGCTGAGCCCCACCGTCCGATAAAAACAAGAACGCCGTCCGGTGTGGCAGGTTGCGTCGTGGCCCAACACTTTGACGCGCAACCATATCGCGTCTTGGTCACAATCCGTGCGCATCTCGACGACCTGCTGGAAATTCCCCGAGGTCTCGCCCTTCTTCCACAGCGCTTTGCGCGAGCGCGACCAGTAATGAGCAATGCCGGTCTCAAGCGTCAGCGCCAGCGCCTCGGCGTTCATATGTGCGACCATCAAGAGCATGCCGTCGCCGGCATCGGTGACGACGACCGTGACGAGGCCGGCCGCATCGAAGCGCGGAGAAAGGACGGAGCCTTCCTCCAAGGCTTTCTTGTCGGATGGGGCTTTGGGGAATTGCAGTGCCGACATCGCCGGTCGCTCTTTCTTTCTAGAGGCCGGCGACGGCCGGCGATCAGCCGCCGGCGCGCACCATGGTGACGAAGCGGACCTGCTCCTCGGGCGTGTCCTTGAAGACGCCGGTGAAGGTCGAGGTCAGCGTGGTCGAGTCCTGCTTGCGGATACCGCGCATGGCCATGCACATATGCTCGGCCTCGAGCATAACGGCGACGCCGCGCGGGTTGAGCACGTCCTGGATGACGCCTGCGATCTGCGCGGTCATGGCCTCCTGCGTCTGCAGGCGGTGCGCGAAGATGTCGACGACGCGCGCGATCTTCGACAGGCCGACGACCTTGCCGTCAGGCAGATAGCCGACATGCGCCTTGCCGATGATCGGCACCATGTGATGCTCGCAATGCGAATGGAATTTTATGTTCCTGACGATGACGAGATCGTCATAGCCGGCGACTTCCTCGAAGGTGCGGCCAAGCTCGTCGGCCGGGCACATGTCATAGCCGTTGAACATTTCGCGGAAGGCTTTGGTGACGCGCTTGGGCGTGTCGATCAGGCCTTCGCGGTCCGGATTGTCGCCGGTCCAGCGCAAAAGCGTGCGCACGGCGGCTTCGACCTCGGCTTCGCTCGGCCGGTCGGTGACGGGCTTTTCCAAATATTCGGACGGGGGCATGATTTTCTTGATGACGGCATCCATAAAGGCGTCTCCCGTAGTCCCACTCAAAGGTGGAACGAGTTGAACGGACCACGACCTTTTGGGTGAAAATCGCCCATTTCCATCCCGCAAGCGGCGTGAACAGATGAGCAGGGACAACGGCTTTTTCGTCGCCTTGTCGATGCCCGACTGCGACCATTATATATGGTTCGAGCGGCGCGAAAGGAAGACGCGAGAGCGGCAAAGCCTGTTCGCTTGGCGCCGACGGATTGGAAAAATATGATCGACGACGTCTACAATGCGAAAATTCTCGGTTTCGCCGGGAATATAGGGCGGATCGGCCGGCTCGACGATGCCGACGCGACGGCCAGGGCGCATTCCAAATTGTGCGGCTCGACCGTCACCGTCGACCTCAAGATGGACGGCGACGTGGTGACCGATTTCGCCCATGACGTGAAGGCCTGCGCGCTCGGCCAAGCCTCGTCCTCGATCATGGCCCAGCATGTGGTCGGCGCCAGCGCCGACGAATTGCGCGCCGTGCGCGAAACCATGCTGAAGATGCTCAAGGAGAACGGCGCGCCGCCGGAAGGCCGTTTCGCCGATCTCAAATATCTGGAGCCGGTGCGCGACTACAAGGCGCGCCATGCCTCGACCATGCTGACCTTCGACGCGGTGGTCGACGCGATCGGCCAGATCGAGAAGAAGCGCGCCGAACAGGCGGCTTGAGCGCAGCGGTCAGGCCGCTCCCCTGTTCACGGCGAACTCGCCTCGTATCCAGTCCGCAAATGCCTTGGCGGGTTCCGGCAGATTCCGCAAGCTCCTGGCCACCAGCCAGTAGGCGCCGGAAGCCACATTGATATCGAACGGCTTGATCAAAGTGCCTGACGCAAGTTCGTCGCCGATCTGCAAGAGATCGCCGAGCGCCACGCCATGTCCGAGCAGCGCGGCCTGTTTCGACAGCGAGATGTCGGCCAGCATCGGGCCACGCGCGGGCACTGCGTCGGCGGGCACGCCGGCGGCCTGGAACCAGCGCGCCCAACCCTGGCGGTTTTCCTCATGCAGCAGCGTGTAATGGCGAAGGTCGATCGGCCTTTCCAGCGGAGGGCCGGAGGCGAGCAGCGCCGGCGACAGGACCGGTGAATCGACAGTCGAGGCCAGGCGCTCGGCCTCGGCACGCGGCCATGACGTGGCGTGGGCGCTGAAACGCAAGGCGAGCTCGGGCTGATCGCTGCGGAACTCGATCAGGCGCGGATCGACCTCCAACGACACATCGATATCGGGCCGCAATTGGCGAAAGCGATTGAGCCGCGGCACCAGCCATATGGCGGCAAGCGACGGTTCGACGCTGACGCGGACAATCGCCTGCGCGGGCGAGGCTGTGAGCTCCGAAAGCACGCGATCGATGTCGTCGAAGCTTCTGACCAATCGGTCGAGTAGCAGATGTCCCGCATCCGTCAGCTCGACGCGGCGATGGAGGCGCAGAAACAGCGGTCTGCCCAAAAAGGTCTCGAGCTCGCGTATCTGCCGGCTGATCGCGGCCTGCGAGACATAAAGCTCCTCGGCCGCCAGGCTGAAACTACGGTGCCGGCCGGCAGATTCGAAGCTCCTGAGCGCCGTCAGCGGCAGCCGGCCACGCTTCATATCGCATAACCTCAGGTTATCCGAAGCCGAAATTATACTCGTTTGAGAAGGAAGGCCAGCGGCAGTCTAATCGGTGCTCAAAGGAGCACTGCCATGAACCAGTTCCTGGCCATTCTGAGCGACGTCATGCTGATCGCGACGTTTCAGTGGCGCGACAAGAGCCGGCACCCCGGCTGGTGCGAGAAAAGGCCCGGCAGTTCCATGCGCCAGTGGCCGACCGGCATCCCGTCCGTCGCGCCAGGCCGTGAGGGGAAAGGGCGTTGCGTTCGAGGTCGGAAGGACACATCTATCGCGTAGCAAAACAACCGTGGAGATGTGGGTGGGCGACCATCCCGGACATACGCATGGCGGCCGGCCAATCCAGCGCGGGCGCAACTGGCCGGGGCCTTGGCGCAAGACGCCCGGGCGCATCCTGGGGACCTCGCTCGTGCGCCTCTACCAGCTGACGCTGTCCGGCTTTGTCGGCAACAGCTGCCGGCATCTGCCGACCTGCTCCGAATATGCGCATGAGGCGATTGCCCGCCATGGCCTGTGGGCGGGCGGCTGGATGGGACTGTTCCGGGTGCTGCGCTGCGGGCCGTTTGGGACGCATGGCATCGACCGCGTGCCGGAGGTGCTTGCCCAGCGCTATGTCTGGTTCATGCCCTGGCGCTATTGGCGGATCGGCAAAAGGCACAGCGAGCCCGAAATCTGATCGCTTCGCCGTCCCGCGCGATGCGGATTTTAACGATCCGGTAGGGTTAACGCGAAGCTGCACGAACACTGCGAATTTGAGACAAAATCGAGACAAGTCGCCTCGCTAAGCCGCTCCTGCAATCTCATTCCGGAGTGACTTCGCCATGCGCCAGATGGACCGCTATCCTTTCATTTTCGCCATCGTCCTTTTCCTGCTGGCCTGGATGCTGGGCTTGCCGGTGCGGGCGCAATCGGCGCCGCTCGGCGACATCCACTGCACGCTGATCCAGGACCAGCAAAGCGGCGCAACACTTTACCAGGACGGCGTCTGCGACCAGCGTGTCAGTCCGGCCTCGACCTTCAAGGTTCCCCTGGCGCTGATCGGCTACGATGCCGGCATCCTGAGCGACGAGCATACGCCGAGCTGGGAGTACAAGCCGGAGTTCAAGGCGGCGAAGCGCGACCAGAAGACCGTCGATCCGACGATCTGGGAGCGCGATTCGATCGTCTGGTACTCGCGCGAGATCACGCGGCGGCTCGGTGCCGAGAAGTTCGCCGGTTATGTGTCGAAATTCGGCTATGGCAACAAGGACGTCTCGGGCGATGCCGGCAAGGACAACGGGCTGACGCAATCCTGGATCAATTCCTCGCTCGAAATATCGCCGGTCGAGCAGACGGCGTTTCTGCGCCAGTTGCTCGCCGGCAAGATGCCGGTGTCGGCGAAGGCGCATGAGATGACCAGAGCGGTCCTGCCGACCTTCGCGGCAGGGGACTGGACGTTGCAAGGCAAGACCGGCAGCACCAGGCTCGGCCAGGACGGCAAGCGCTCGCTCGGCTGGTTCGTCGGCTGGGCCGAGAAGGACGGTCGCCGCATCGTCTTTGCAAGGCTGGTCGTCGATGCCAAGCGTACCGGAGAGCCGAAGGGTCTCGCGACGCGGGCGGCGTTCCTGAAGGATTTGCCGCAGCTAGTGAAATGATCGGGTCAGGCTCGGGGCGACCAACTCCTGCCACCGGCAGATTCTCTGCCGAGCCCAAGGATTCATGACTTCGTATTCCGCATCGTACCCCTGCTCATAAAGATCGAAGAACGATTAAGCTTCGGGATAGGGATTGTCGCGCGGACGGTTGTCGCGGGCATCATCCTGACCACGCCGAAAGCCTTCTGTTCAGCTTCAATCTGCCTACTCGTCATCAAGGAGCTCGAGGAGTTATTGACACCGTCCTTATCCCGTTCGGCTAGCTTACGCGTCAATTGGATATTTTTTTCGATCCGCTATTGAGGCGGCGTCGAAGTTATCGAGTGTGGGATTAGAAGAGACCTGACAAGGCTGGCAAGTATTCCATTAGCTTTGCAATTGCCCATTCGGCCGCGTGGCCAACGGCAGTTTCAGCGAACTGTGCGGCAATCCAGGTGAGGGCTATGCCGACGAGGCCAACAAGTGCGCCGATTCGGAGTTTTGTCGCTTGAAGCAGACGACGGGCAGCGCTGATCTCAGCGACAACTCGTTCCTTTTCCTCTGGGTCGCCTTCGTTAACCTGCTGCACCTTTTGCTCAACATCCGCGAGAGCAGCGTCGGCATCTTGGTGAGCGGATGAGTTGTGATCGAGGGTGACAATGCGGTCTGCAGCAGGAATACCCTCAAGCACCACATTCGCGACAGGCTTGTCTACGTTCTTTACAAGGTAGCGCCGAAGTTCGCGAACATGTGGTTCAAAAAGATGCTGGTTCATCTCAGTGATGATACCGTTGATGTTATTGCCGCTCACCGGGAAGAAGTTGATGCCAAACTGCCAGGCACTGTCTTCCTTTTCAGTCAACGAGTCCAAGAGCACCAGTTGGCTAGAAAGCCTATCTTCCAAGTCTTCGGGCCAGTTTAATTTGCCCGAGCCTATCATGCCGCGGCCTCTCACAATAACCTCCGTTCCTAGCCGTTCGGCTGAGAAGTGACTCTTAAGCCAAGCAATCCGGGTACGCAGCGGTTCTGGGGCTTGCTCTAAAGTTCGGAGCCATTGTCGTAGAAGTCGTGCATAATCCTGGTGCCGCGCGAGGCTGACCTCCTGCGAATAGTGGTCAAAGTCGTCAAAAAACTCTTCTAAATCGTCTGCCATGTGACTGCTCCAATAAACGCCAACCCTATGCAGCAGATAAAAGTGTTCTGCTCCATCTTTCGCTAGTTCAATTCCCACAATGTTCATACCATTCTGCTGAAACAAAATGCATCCTGGCTGAACGCAATGATCTCCTAGCGCTGACAGAGAAAGACGAGATCGATGCAGTAGAACTCTATGCAGCGGACAGGTGATCGGGTGCAGCTAGCGCGTAGCGCCGCCCGACTTCGATCCATCGCGTGGCATCGTTCGCAAGCCTTAGCAGCCGGCCTGCGACATTGCCCACGAAATTTCCTGAAGGACTGGTCTTTACCTGACGCGGCGCTGTCTCTAAAACCGCGCCCGTCGCTGGACACCTCCGGCTGGCCCTCTGCATGACGCACCTATATGTTCGACATGCATTTAACCACCCGCGCTCGTTTGTGGGACTGGATAGGAGATTATCAATGTCTGAAAATAAAATAATGGGCTTTCAGCTATCATCTAGGCCCTCCGTTTCCCTGACATTTCCTGATGGTTCGGTCCGCGAGTACGACGCGGCGCTGACCGGCGCCGGTCTTGCCGAATCGATCTCCAAGTCGCTGGCCAAGAAGGCTGTGGCCTATAGCCTCGACGGCATCGTTCGCGATCTTTCCGATCCGCTCGGCACGTCCGGCAAGGTCGAGATCATCACCCGCGAGGATCCGCGCGCGCTGGAGCTCATCCGCCACGATGCGGCGCATGTGCTGGCCGAGGCCGTGCAGGAGCTGTGGCCGGGAACGCAGGTGACGATCGGGCCGGTTATCGAGAACGGGTTCTATTACGACTTTGCCAGGAACGAGCCGTTCACGCCGGACGATTTTCCGGTGATCGAAAAGAAGATGCGCGAGATCATCCAGCGCAACAAGCCGTTCACCAAGGAAGTGTGGTCGCGCGAGAAGGCGAAGAAGGTCTTCGCCGAGAAGGGCGAGCGCTACAAGCTCGAACTGATCGACGCCATTCCGGAGGACCAGGACCTCAAAATCTACGCACAGGGCGACTGGTTCGACCTGTGCCGCGGTCCGCACATGGCCTCGACCGGGCAGATCGGCAATGCCTTCAAGCTCATGAAGGTGGCGGGCGCCTACTGGCGCGGCGACTCGAACAATCCGATGCTGACGCGCATCTACGGCACAGCCTTTGCCGACCAGGCGCAGCTCGATGCCTACCAGACCCTGCTGGAAGAGGCCGAGAAGCGCGACCACCGCAAGCTCGGCCGCGAGATGGACCTGTTCCATTTCCAGGAAGAGGGACCGGGCGTCGTCTTCTGGCACGCCAAGGGCTGGAAGATGGTGCAGAACCTGATCAACTACATGCGCCGCCGCCTCGACGAGCACGGCTATCAGGAAGTCAACGCGCCGCAGGTGCTGGACAAGAGCCTGTGGGAGACGTCGGGACACTGGGGCTGGTACCGTGATGCGATGTTCAAGGTCACGGTCGCCGGCGACGACACCGACGATGACCGCGTCTTCGCGCTGAAGCCGATGAATTGTCCGGGCCATGTGCAGATCTTCAAGCATGGGTTGAAGTCCTACCGCGAACTGCCCGTAAAGCTTGCGGAGTTCGGCAATGTGCATCGCTACGAGCCGTCGGGCGCGCTCCACGGGCTGATGCGCGTGCGCGGCTTCACGCAAGATGACGCCCATATCTTCTGCACCGAGGAGCAACTGGCGGCCGAGTGCCTGCGCATCAACGACTTGATCCTGTCCACCTATGCCGATTTCGGCTTCGAGGAGGTCAGCGTGAAGCTGTCGACGCGGCCGGACAAGCGCGTCGGCACCGACGAGGCCTGGGACCATGCCGAGGCGATCATGAGCAACGTGCTGGAGACGATCCGCACGCGCTCCGGCAACCGCATCAAGACCTCGATCAATCCGGGTGAGGGCGCCTTCTACGGGCCGAAATTCGAATATGTGCTGAAGGACGCCATCGGCCGCGAATGGCAATGCGGCACCACGCAGGTCGACTTCAACCTGCCGGAGCGCTTCGGTGCCTTCTATATCGGCTCGGATTCGGAGAAGAAGCAGCCGGTGATGGTGCATCGCGCCGTCTGCGGCTCGATGGAGCGCTTCCTCGGCATCCTGATCGAGAACTATTCCGGCCATTTCCCGCTGTGGTTCGCACCGCTGCAGGTGGTGGTGGCGACGATCACCTCGGATGCGGACGAGTACGCCTTGAATGTGGTCGAGCGGCTGAAGGCCGCGGGGCTGCTCGCCGAAGCCGACCTGCGCAACGAGAAGATCAACTACAAGGTGCGCGAGCATTCGCTCGCCAAGGTGCCGGTCATCCTCGTCTGCGGCAGGCGCGAGGCGGAAGAGGAAACCGTCAATGTCCGCCGGCTTGGCTCCCGCGACCAGGAATCGCTGAAGCTCGACGACGCGGTGAAGCAACTTTCCGACGAGGCGGTCTCGCCCGACCGCAAGCGTCGCGCAGCCTGACTTACCAGCGCTTCCTTGAATGGCGGTGGCGTGTCCACCGCCATTTTCATATGCCTGTCACGCCAGCCTTGTAACGAGCCGCCATGCTCAAGTTGAAACTGCGGGAAAGACGGTTTCCCGAGCTTTCCTACGCCAACCCGCATCAACCGGTGCTGACGCGCTGGTTCATCCATTCGGTCGAGGGCCTCTCGGGGCGCGACCGCTTCGCCGTGCTCTACGATTTCTGGCGCCGCCAGGTGGTGCCGACCGGCGACCGCGTATTCAGCCGCATGCTGGAATTGATGGACGTCAAGGTCCGCAACGCCATGCAATGGCCGCCGCCAGCGCTGCCGGACACGCCGCTGGTCATCGTCGCCAACCACCCCTTCGGCATCGGCGACGGCATTGCGGTCCTGTCACTGGTCGAGCAACTGGGCCGGCCGTTCCGGGTCATGATCCACAAGGATCTGCTCAGGATCCGCGAAATGGAGCCCTATTCGCTGCCGATCGATTTTTCCGAGACCAAGGAAGCGTTGAAGAACAACATGGCGGTACGCCATGAAGCGGTGCGGCTGTTGAAGGAAGGCGTCACCATCGTCGTGTTCCCGGCCGGCGGCGTCGCGACGGCGCCGAAGGGTTTCGGCCGCGCCGTCGACCTGCCGTGGAAGATGTTCCCGGCCAAGCTCGTCCAAGACGCCAAGGCCTCGGTCATCCCGATGCATTTCTCCGGCCAGAACGGCCGCCTGTTCCATCTCGTCAGCGGCCCGATGAATATGGCCGAGCGCGACAATCGCGTGGCGAAGTTCATCGGCAAGGCGTCGCTGACGCTGCGCACCTCCTTGCTTATCCGCGAATTCGCCCGACTGTCGGGCAAGGCGATCGAGGTGCGCATCGGCGACGTGCTGAGATGGAGCGACCTTGAGCCGCTGCGCGACCGCAAGGCGCTGCTCGATCGCCTCTATCGCGCGGTCTTCGATCTGGCGACGCCTTCCGCGCAGCGTGGCCGCGTGCCGTTCCTGCCGAAACGGATGCGCAAGGCGGCCTGATCAGCCCGATCAGTCCGCGCCTTCCTCGGGGTCGATGGCTGAGGATTCGTTGGCCACGACCTCGATTTCCTGGTTCTGGCCGGCAACGACCGTGAAATCCTTCTGGTAGATACGGTCGCGGTTCTTGGCGATGATGGTGTATTGGCCTTCGGCCAGCACCATCGAGGCGAAGGCGCCGACCGCTTCCTTGATCGGATCGCCGCTCTCGTTGAGCAGCGACCAGGACGTGTCGGCGATGGCCTCGCCGCCGGGCTCGCGCACCAGCTTCATCGTCATCTCGGCAGCGCGGTGCTCGACGGTCGCCTCCGTCAGCTTGCCGGCCTCGACGCGGATGTCGGAGCGGATCACGGCGTTGACCGCGCCATAGGTGGAGACGACATGGTAGGTGCCGGCGTTCAGCCGCACAACGGTGTTCGGCGCGACGTCGGGAGCGATCAGCGGTCGGTCGCCATTGGCCGCGGCCTGGCCTTCATAGATCGAGAAGCGCAATTTCTTCGGCGGGATGGGCGCGCCGCCCGATGTCACCGCGTCGAGCTTCAGGCCGCCGGCATCGAGCACGAGACTTTCGCGCCTTGCCTCCTTGCCGACCGTGATGCGTTTGGTGGCGCCGGCGCGTCCGTAGGAGGCGTGCACCAGATAGCTGCCGGGGTCGAGCTGGAACACGGCCGTGCCGCCATGGGCGGATGCCACCATCGGCAGTTTGCCGTCACTGGCGGGCTGCGGCCTGAAAACCCGCCAGACGATGCCGCGGGTGATGTCGGCGCCCTTGTCGGTCAACTGCGCCGACAGCGTGATGGCGCCGCCGTTGCCGAGCGCCAGCGGCGTCCCGGCCTTCGGCGTTGCGTAGCTCGAAATGCCTGGAAGCTTGATGTCGCCGATGTCGTTGGCGTTCTGGGCCAGCGCGAAGGAAACCGGCACCGCGAACAACGCGGCGACGAGTGCGATCACGAAAAGGCGCAAGATCCCCTCAAACATGCCTTGCGTTGAAGCCCAAGGCGGTGGCAATTTCAAGGCCTAGAAGCGCGCCGCGCTGCGCGGCGGCTTCTTATCCGGCGCAAAACGCCACCGCCCGAGCCGCCCGACCTCCCGATGGCGTGCTTCAGCTCAAAATTGAATGCTATTGAATGCTTAGGAGACTTGCGCCCATGGCGTCGCCGATCATCGACTTCCTGCTCACCCGCAATTCCGCGCCGATACCCGACCTCAAGGAACCGGCGCCGAGCGATGCCGAGATCGCGACGATGATCGCGGCGGCCTCGCGCGTCCCCGACCACGGCCGGCTCGAGCCCTGGCGCTTCATCCTCTATCGCGGCGAGGCGCGCGTCGAGATCGGCAAGAAGCTGGCAGCACTTGCCGAGCAGCGCGAAGGCCCGTTGCCGGAAGGACGGCGCAACCAGGAACTGGCGCGCTTCTCGCGCGCGCCGCTGGTGATCGGCGTGGTGTCGGTGCCGAGGGAGAACCCGAAGATCCCGCAATGGGAGATGTTCCTGTCGGGCGGCATGGCGGCGATGAACCTGATGATCGCGGCGAACGCGCTGGGCTATGGCACCAACATGATCAGCAACTGGTATTCCGACGTTCCGGAGGGCAGGGCGATTCTCGGGCTGTCGCCGCAGGAGCGTGTCATCGGCTTCGTCCATATCGGCTCCTATCAGGGGCCGGCGCCGGAGCGGCCGCGGCCCGATCCGGCAAAGCTCTATAGCGATTACGCCGGTCCCTGGGCCGGTTAGGACCTTTGCGTGTTTTCGGAGGAACGGCGGCAGCGGGCGGCCAATAGTGGTGGGGGACGTCACGGAAGGTTGGTCATGATCTCGAGATTGGTTTTCCAGACATTCGTATGGTTCGGCATCATGGGCGTGCTGCTGTTTCTGTCGGCCGGCACGCTGCACTGGACCGGAGCTTGGGTGTACATAGTCGTGATGGTCGGGCTGAGCCTTACGATGGGCGTCGCGCTCGCCCGGCGCGATCCAGGCCTTATGAATGAGCGTCTCCGCCCGCCGATCCAGAAGACCCAGACCGCGGCCGACAAGATATTGCTGAGCATATTGCTGCTCGGCATCTTCGCCTGGCTGGCTCTGATGGGACTCGATTTCCGTTTCGGCTGGTCGGCAGCTCCCGTGTGGGTGCAGGCGATAGGTGCGCTGGTCCTGCTTGTCGGGATATGGGTCTGCTATCTGACGATGCTGGAAAACAGCTTCGCAGCGCCTGTCGTGAAGATCCAGGACGAGCGTGGACAGAAGGTGATCACGACAGGCCCCTACAGTTATGTCCGCCATCCGATGTATGCCGGCGCCATACTCTATTTCGCCGGCACGGCGCTGCTGCTTGGTTCCTGGTGGGGACTGGCGTCGGTGCTTGTCTTCATCGTACTGCTCGGCATCCGCACCTTCATCGAGGAAAAGACGTTGCGGAGCGGCCTGCAGGGCTATGACGTTTATGCCGCGCGCGTGCGCTACAAGCTGATCCCGATGGTCTGGTAACCTCAGGCAAGGCTGCCCGCCGCTCGGGCGCGAGCCAATAAATGCTCGGCCAGACGCAAATGCGGCCTGTCGTACATCTTGCCGTCGATGCCGACGACGCCCGGATTTCCCGCCGCCGCGAAGGCATCGACGATCGCGCGCGATCGCGCGACCGCTTCGGCGGACGGCGTGAAGGCGGCATTGATGACCGGCACCTGCGCCGGATGGATCGCCATCTTGCCGATGAAGCCGTCGCGCTCGGCCTCGCGGCATTCCTTCTCGAGGGCGGCCATGTCGCGGAAATCGGGAAAGACGGTGTCGATGGCGGCGACTTCGGCCGCGCCGGCCGCCAGAATGGTCGTGGTGCGCGCCAGGCGAAACACGTCGGTGTAGCGGCCGCTCTCGTCGCGGGTCGCGCGCGCGCCGATTGCCGCGGACAAATCCTCCGCGCCCCAGGTCAGGCCGGCAAGCCGCGCGCTTGCGCCGGCATAGCTCGCCGCCGCCAGCACGCCCGCCGCGGTCTCGGTGATGATCGGCAGGATTCTTATGACGCCGTCCGGAAGCCCGTTCTCGGCCTCGTGCACTCGCAGCTTTGCCGCCAGCTGCTGGACGTCTTGCCCGCTGTTCGACTTCGGCAGCATGATGCCGTCGGGCTTCGCCACGACGAGCGCCGCAAGATCGTCGTCGGTCAGGCCGGTGGAAAGATCGTTGACCCGCACATAGATTGCCGAACCCGTCCGGTCTCTTTGACTCGAGATGAACTCGGCCGCGGTCGCGCGCGCCGCCGCCTTGCTGGCGGCGGCAACGGAATCTTCGAGATCGACGATGATCACGTCGGCGCCGGCCTCGAATCCCTTTTCCAGCTTGCGCTCGGAATCGCCGGGCACGAACAGCAGCGAGCGCATCAGGCCGCCTTCCTTAGCATCATCGCCTGCCTGGTGCATTTGGCGACAAGAATGTCGTTCTGATTGTAGGCGCGGTGCTCGAACTCGACGATGCCGCGATCGGGTTTCGACTTGGAGTCGCGCACGGAGACAACCGTCGTCTCGACCCGGATGGTGTCGCCGTGGAAGACGGGGTACGGGAACACCGTTTCCTTCATGCCGAGATTGGCGACCGTGGTGCCGACGGTGATGTCGTTCACCGAGATGCCGATCATCAGGCCGAGCGTGAACAGCGAATTCACCAGCGGCTTGCCCCATTCGGTTTTCGCGGCAAAGTCGAAATCGATGTGCAAGGGCTGCGGGTTCAACGTCATCACCGAAAACAGCATGTTGTCGCTCTCGGTCACAGTCTTGCGCAGCGTGTGGCGGAAGACATGGCCGACGACAAACTCTTCCAGATACAGCCCGGCCATGGTTCGATTTCCTCCGATGTCCTTGCTTGATAGGCGTTGGCTGCGCCCCCATCAAGCCGGTTAAGAAACATGGTGAACCGTTCGTAAACCATTTGCAGCCTACCGTTCACAACGGGGCCGGGACCTTTCCGGCAAGGGCGCAGCTGGTCGGTATGGTTGTTTCGCATTTTCTAAAATGGATTGATACGGCAAGGGTTTCCGAGCGTGCCGCCGCCGCGAGCGCGCTGGCGCGCGCCTATATCAATTCCGATCTGCCGTTCGAGGATCGCTGTGCCGCCGAGGCGGCGCTGACGCTGCTTCTGGACGACGCTTCGTCCAAGGTGCGCCTGGCGCTTGCCGAGGCGCTGTCGATGAGCCATCACGCGCCGCCGCAGGTGATCAGCGCCTTGGCCGCCGACCAGCCGGAAGTGGCGGCGCTGGTGCTCGCGCGTTCGCCGCTGCTTACCGACGCCGATCTGGTCGAGCGCGTCGCCTGCGGCCAGAAGGTGACGCAGAAGCTGATCGCCAACCGTCCGGTCGTCTCGATGTCGCTGGCGGCGGCGATCGCCGAGATCGGCGAACCGGAAGCCTGCGCCGCGCTGATCGGCAACAGCGGCGCCGAGATCGCTTCGCTGAGCTTCCGCCGCATGGCCGAGCGACACGGCCACCTGCCGCTGGTGCGCGAGGCGCTGATTGCCGATCGGCGCCTGCCGGCCGACTGCCGGCACATGTTGCTGGTCAAGCTCGGCGAGACCTTGAAAGGTTCGCCGCTGGTGCTGGCGATGATGGGGGCGGCGCGCGCCGATCGCGTCATGCGCGATGCCTGCGTGAAAGCCTCGGTCACGCTGATCGAGGGAACGCGCATGGAGGAGCATGCCGCACTGATCGAGCATCTGCGGCTGCGCGGCGACCTCACCGCCGGTTTCATCATCCGCACCATCGCGCATGGCAAGGTGGACTTCTTCGGCTCGACCCTGGTGGCTCTAGCCCGACAATCCGAGCAACGGGTGACGGCACTTCTCGCTGGCGGGCACGACGTTGCGCTGCAGGCGCTGTTCCGCAGCGCCGGGCTTGCGCCGGCCACGCATGGCATCATCCTGAGGGCGCTGAAAGTCTGGCGCGAGGTCGCCAATGGCCGGCGTGTCGCCGGCGTGCAGGAAGTGAGCTGGCTGATGCTGAAGGAGCTCGGCGGCCAATCGGCCGAGGGCGATCTTGCCGGGTTGGTGAAGTCGATCCATCTCGACGCCCTGCGTGAAAACGCGCGTGGGCACGCGCTGGCCATCGCTGCGGCCTGAGCGGATCACAATCAGGTCTCAGCTGAGTTCCTGGGCGAGTCCGATAAGAAGCCCTTCAGGCCCGCGGATATAGCAAAGCCGATACGCGTCCTTGTACCGGACGACTTCGCCGACGAGCTCGGCGCCGCGCTTGCGGAGCCTCTCAAGCGTGTCGTCGATGTCGTCCACGGCGAACATGATCCGGAGATAGCCCAATGCGTTCACCGGGGCATTGCGGTGATCCGCGATGACAGGGGGCGTGATGAAGCGGGACAGCTCGAGCCGGCTGTTGCCGTCGGGTGTGCGCATCATGGCGATCTCGACATGCTGGTCGCCGAGCCCGGTGACACGTCCGGCCCACTCTCCTTCGATCGCGGCACGCCCTTCGAGTTCAAGGCCGAGCTCGCGAAAGAAATCAACCGTGCTGTCGAGGTCATCGACGACGATTCCGACATTGTCCATCCGTTTGAGCGCCATGTGTCCAACCTAAAAGGTGTCGACCAGTCCAGCAAGGACCCATTCTCGGGAAGGCCCAAACCAGACACGTCCCGAGGCGGTTAAGCGCGACCCTTCGCAAAGAAATCCGGGTAATCTTCCATCGCCGCGGCAATGATGCGCAGCGAGGCGGCGATCTGCAGTATTTCGAGCCGATCGCTGCGTTGGGCGATGCTGGCCGCGTATTGCCTCGCCACCGCGATGGTCGCGGTCTGCGGCTCGCCCGGTTGCCGAAACAGCAATTCGCGCGCCAGGGCGCGCAGGAAATTGCCGATGGACTCGACTGTTTCATGCGGAACGGCGGAGTTCAGTTGCGCGTGGCGCAGCCGCAGCACTTCCAGTCCGACGGTGACGGCCGCGATGCTTCCGCCGAGAATGGGATCGCCCTTGCGGCCCGTCCGCTGGACCTGCGGCATCAACTGGTTGATCCGGTCATAGGCGAGGCTTTCGAAAGCCGAACGGCGGGGAATGCGCTCATGCAGGCAAAGCCGGGCCAGGTCCTCGCGCATCGCCTGCGAGATGCGCTCCACGGTGACCCAGGGATCGGCGGGCAGCACGACAATGAAGACGCCGATGGCAATCAGAATGCCGACCAGGATCGAGGCCGAGCCGGCGAAGAACGGCCCGGGATCGTAGATCATCTGCTGATGCGGGCTGAGGAAGGCGAGGAAGTTGATGGCGAAGGCGGTGGCGACGCCGACATGGCGCGGATTGGCCATGCCGAGCGCCGCGGGCACCAGGATCGGCACGACGAAGAGCGTGAACCAGCCGAAGCCCGGCAGCGCCGGCAGCGCGACCTGGCCAACAAGGAAGGCAAAAGGCAGCGCGATCAGCGTGCCGGTGAAAAAACCCCAGGCGGACTGCACGGGATCTGGGCGCGATGCGAACAGGCTGGAGACGACGGCGACGAGGATGACGGTGCCGGCGGCTTCCGACCATCTGGTCGTCAGCCAAAAAATCGCCACGAGCAACGTCGCCAGTGCGGCGCGCACGGCATTGCGCCATGCGGCCTGGTAGTCGCGGTGGACAACCAGCGCCGGCTGGCCCCGCTCGCTCGATTTGCTGGAGACAGGCGAGCGAAGCGCCTCCAGCCCGCGCATCACCTGCTTCAGCGCCTCGGCGAAATCGCCGGCGATGGTCAGTCGGGTGATGGTGCCGACCTTGTCTTCGCCGTTATCCTTGGAGCCGGTATCGTTGGGCAGTTCGGGCATCTCCCTGGCCTTGCTCGCGATCGCGCCGAGCCTTGCCACCCATGGCCCGGTGTCATCGAGCGCGCCGGGCGTCGCCGCCAGTTCACCGACGAAGGCTTTCAGCTCGCTGCGCACGGGAATGAGCGCCGCGTTCTTCGGCCTGCGGTGGCTGTGCAACGCGCGCGCCGCCGAAAGCGCCCACAGAAGCTGGCCGATCGTGCGCCGCACCGGATGGGCGCGAGTGGCGAAGCTCGGCGCCTCCAGCCGCGCATAGGTGCGCATCTCAGCGAGCGTCTGGGCATCGGCGATCAGCTTGCGCTGGAGCGCGGCGAGGCTCGCCGGGTCGCCGCCGGAAAAGGCGCCGCCGGCATATTCGGCAAGGTCGAGGATGCTGCGCTTCAACCTGGAAATGATAGCGTCGGCCGCGAGCTTTGGCAGGATCAACCGGCTGGTGACGCCGGCGCAGACGATGCCGAGCACGATCTCCGCGCAACGCGCGACGGCGAGGTCGACGACAATATGCGGTTGTCCGAGGGCCGGCAGGCTGATGATCATCGCCGTGTAGCCGGCAAGCGCGGCGCCATAGGCTTCCGGATTGCGCAACAGCGACGAGACCAGCGTGCAGACGCCGATCCAGAGCGCTAGCACGGTGACAAGCAGCCACGGGTCGGCGCCGAACAGTGAAGTGATGCCGACTGCGGCGAGACCGCCGGCCAGCGTGCCGAGCAGCCGGTAGAAGCCCTTTGCCAGCACCATGCCGGCGACCGGCTGCGCGACGATGAACACCGTCATCATCGCCCATTGCGGATGATCGAGCTTCAGCGCATAGGCGGCAAGCAGCGCGACCAGTCCGGCCGAAACCGTGCGTAGGGCAAAAATCCAGTCCGAACGGGTCGGCTGCGTCAGACCGCTTAAGGGCCTCTCGACAAGCTCTTTAAACCGCGTCCAGGTCACACCGGTTCTCCGTGCCGGAGCCTGTTATGGACCGGACGGCGTTCAGATATCCAGCACGTCCGTCTCGGCGAATTCGGCGCGCTCCTGGATGAAGCGGAAACGCGCCTCGGGCTTGGTGCCCATCAGCGCGTCGACGGCATCCCTGGTGGCCTGCTCGGCGTCGATCACGTCGACCCTCAAAAGCGTGCGCTTCCTCGGATCCATCGTGGTCTCCTTGAGCTGTGAGGCCATCATCTCGCCCAGGCCCTTGAAGCGGCCGATCTCGACCTTGCCGCGCCCGGTGAACTCGGTGCGCAGCAACTCGTCCTTGTGCGCGTCGTCGCGGGCATAGCCGACCTTGCCGCCTTGCCGGATCGAATAGAGCGGCGGCACGGCCATGTAGAGATGGCCGCCGCGGATCAGGTTCGGCATCTCCTGATAGAAGAAGGTGATCAGCAACGAAGCGATGTGCGCGCCGTCGACGTCGGCGTCGGTCATGATGATCACGCGGTCGTAGCGCAGATCCTCGTCGCGATATTTGGAACGCGTGCCGCAGCCGAGCGCCTGGATGAGATCGGAAATCTGCTGGTTGGCGGCAAGCTTGTCGTTGCCGGCGGAGGCGACATTGAGAATCTTGCCGCGCAGCGGCAGCACTGCCTGGCTGGCGCGGTCGCGCGCCTGCTTGGCCGAGCCGCCGGCCGAGTCGCCCTCGACGATAAAGATCTCGGCGCCGGCGGCGGCGTTCTGCGTGCAGTCGGCAAGCTTGCCCGGAAGGCGCAGCTTGCGCACCGCGCTTTTGCGGGAGACTTCCTTTTCCTGGCGGCGCCGCACGCGTTCGTCGGCGCGCGCGATGACCCAGTCCAGAAGCTTGGAGGCTTCCTGCGGATTGTCTGCCAGCCAGTGGTCGAACGGGTCGCGAAGGGCGTTTTCGACGATGCGCATTGCCTCGATCGTCGCCAGCCTGTCCTTGGTCTGGCCGACGAATTCCGGCTCGCGGATGAACACCGACAGCATGCCGGCGGCCGAGATCATCACGTCATCGGTGGTGATGATCGAAGCGCGCTTGTTGCCGATGAGGTCGGCGTAAGCGCGCAACCCGCGCGTCAGCACGTTGCGGAAGCCGGCCTCATGCGTGCCGCCTTCGGGGGTCGGAATGGTGTTGCAATAGGAGTTGAGGAAACCGTCGCCGCCGAACCAGGTCACAGCCCATTCGAGCGAACCGTGGCCGCCCTGCTTGTCGCTCTTCCCGGCGAAAACCTCGCGCGTGACCTGGAATTCGTCGCCCAGCGTCGCCTTGAGATAGTCCTTGAGGCCGCCGGGGAAATGGAACTCGGCCTTTGCCGGCGTCTGATCCTTGTCCTTGATCAGCGACGGATCGCAGGTCCAGCGGATCTCGACGCCGCCGAACAGATAGGCCTTCGAGCGCGTCATGCGGTAAAGGCGCGCCGGTTCGAAGGCGGCGCCCTTGCCGAAAATCTGCTCGTCAGGATGGAAACGGGTCTTCGTGCCGCGGCGGTTGTGGACCTCGCCGAGATGCTCCAATCCACTGACCGGGACGCCGCGCGAAAAACGCTGCCGGTAGAGCTGACGACCCCGCGCGACCTCGACCTCGAGGTGGTCGGACAGCGCATTGACGACCGAGACGCCGACGCCGTGCAAGCCGCCGGAGGTCTCGTAAACCTTGGAGTCGAACTTGCCGCCCGAATGCAGCGTGGTCATGATGACTTCGAGCGCCGGCTTCTTGAATTTCGGATGCGGATCGACCGGGATGCCGCGGCCGTTGTCGGTGACGGTCAGGAAGCCGTCGGCGGAAAGCTCGACGTCGATGAAGGTGGCGTGGCCGGCCACCGCTTCGTCCATCGAATTGTCGATGACCTCGGCGAACAGGTGGTGCATCGCCTTGTCGTCGGTGCCGCCGATATACATGCCCGGACGGCGCCGCACCGGCTCGAGCCCTTCCAGCACCTCGATATCGGCGGCGCTGTAGCCCTCGCTGCCGTCGCGGGTGGCGGTCGTACGCTTCGCTGCCTGCACTAGCGGATCGGCGGGCCGTGAGGGCGCGCGCACCGGCTGTGCCGGCTTTTCCATCTTGCCGAAGAGGTCGTTGCTGTCGTCCATGCTGGGCCTAGCGTCCGGTAATGCGAATCATTCCTCGATACTGCCACGCTTTTGGCGGGCGAACGAGTTCCTGTTCCGTTCAGGGATTCAAACTGTCTCTTATTTCAAAACCATTCGATAACCAAGCCGGCCGAAATAGGGCGATCGGCGGGTCGCGGGATTCCTGATTCTTTAACATTAACGCCTAGCGTGAGACCCAACTAACAAAAGACCACGGGCGTCAGGGGTTCCATTGTGAGGGGCAAGGCCATAACCATGATCGGCATCGCCGCCGTTTTCGGCGCGATCTCGATCTTTGCGGCGGATTTCTGGGTCAAGAGCCAGGCGAAGGCTCAGGCCGAGGTCAAGGTCGTCGTGGCGCCGCAGCAGCCCAAGGTCGAGTTCAAGACCATCGTGGTGGCGCACGCGCCGCTGCGCTACGGCATGGAGCTTGGACGGCCGCAACTCGCCGAGATTCCGTGGCCGCAGGATTCGCTGCCGCAGGGCGCTTTCCCGACGATCGACAAGCTGCTTGCGGACGGCAGCCGGGTCGTGCTGTCGCCGATCGAGGTCAACGAACCGGTGCTGCTCACCAAGCTGTCGGGACCGAACGGCCGCGCCACGCTTTCCAATATGCTGTCGGCGGGAATGCGGGCCGTCACCATCCGCACCGACGAGATCGCCGGCGTCGGCGGCTTCATCACGCCGGGAGACCGCGTCGACGTCGTGCTGACGCGCGATGCTGGGGACATCCAGGAAGTGTCCAAGAATGCTCAAGGGGCTGCCGGCTCGACCGTTACGTCCGAGATCGTTGTCTCCGATGCCAAGGTGCTCTCGGTCGGACAGGGCGCCGATGAACGCAAGACCGAGCCGCAAGTCGCCAATTCGGTGACCATCGAGGTGACCAACGACGGGGCGCAGAAGGTGGCGCTTGCCCGCACCGTCGGCACGCTGTCGTTGTCGCTGCGGTCGGCCGCCGACGCCAGCGCCAGCGAAAGCGGGCTGACGACCATCTCGTCCTTCGGCGGTTCGGTTGCCACAAATGCGCAGGCGAGCGCGGCCTCGCTCGTCAATGCGGTGACGAAGGACCAGGACGAGCCGAAATTCAAGACGGTGATCGTGACGCGCGGCGACAAGGTCGAGGAATACAAGGTTCCTTCGCGGCAACCGCCGCAGGAACTGCAGCAATAGCCGGTGGGGACCGGCGGGGACGGGGCAAGATGTTCGGGTTTGATGCATTTCGGACGACCGGGGGATGGCGTCTTCTCGGCGTGATTGCGCTGGCGGCGACAGTGCTTGGCGTCGCCGCGCCGGCAAGGGCTGGCAATGACGTCGTCTATGTCTCGGCGAACAAGAACGCCTCGATCAAGGTCGCCAAGGGCAAGCCGAAGACGATCATGACGAGCGCCGCCTTCTACCAGATCGTCATCGGCGACCCGGAGATCGCCAACGTCAACCCGCTGACCGATAAATCCTTCTATGTGCTGGGCAACAACCTGGGTACTACCGGCATTGCCCTGTTCGACCAGAACAAGCAGCTTGTCGGCACCATCGACATCGAGGTGACGCTGGATACCGACCAGTTGGCCAGCACCATCCGCGCCAGCGTGCCCGACGCCAAGATCAAGGTTGGCTCGGCAAACGGGCGCGTCGTGCTGTCGGGCGAAGCCGATGATGCTGTCGCCGCCGACAAAGCCAGCAAGATCGCGTCGCGCTTTTCCGGCAATGAGGAAGTCATCAACTCGGTCAACATCTCGTCCTCGCAGCAGGTGCAGCTCAATGTCCGCTTCGTCGAGATCAACCGCCAGGCGGGGCAGGATCTCGGCGCCAAATACGCAGCCAATTTCGCCTATGGCATCGGCAACCGCAAAGTCGTGCTGAACCCGGATGGGGGAAACCTGACGGGGGCCGGAACAGGCGAGATCATCGGCAGCTTGCTGTCGAACGGCGTTTCCATCGACATCGCCATCAAGGCGCTGGAGGAACGCGGTCTGGCGCGGCGGCTGGCGGAGCCGAACCTGATCGCGCGTTCGGGCCAGACGGCGAGCTTCCTTGCCGGCGGCGAGTTCCCGATCCCGGTTTCCGAAGACAATGGCAAGATCAGCGTCACCTACAAGAAGTACGGCGTCGGCCTCGATTTCACGCCGACGGTGCTGAAGGACGGGCTGGTCAGCCTCGACATCGCGCCGGAAGTGTCCTCGATCGACCCGTCCGCTTCCATCCAGGTCAGCAGCGGCATTTCCATTCCGGCCTTCATCGTGCGCCGCGCCAGGACATCGGTCGACCTCAAGAACGGCCAGAGCTTCATGATCGCCGGCCTCCTGCAGTCGCAGAACGACATCACGACATCGCGGGTACCGGGGATCGGCAAGCTGCCGGTGCTCGGCCCGCTGTTTTCCTCGAAGTCCTATCAGCGGCGCGAGACCGATCTGGTGATCATCGTCACGCCCTACTTGGTCAAGCCGGTCGATCCCTCGAAGAAGATGGTCGAGCCGACCGACGGCACCCAGCCGGCAAGTCCCGCCGACTATTTCCTGAACAACACCGAGGAAGTGAACGCCTCGGCGTCAAAGCGTCCGGTGGCGCTGGCAGACGGCAGCGCCGCCCGTCCCGTGGCTGCCGCCACGTCCGGCCACTTCCTCGATCTGCCAAAGGATTAAGGCCATGCGCATCCCCGTTTGCATCGCTCTGCTGCTCGCCGGTTTCGCCGGCGGTTGCACCAGCGACGACTATGTACGCGCCGAAGGGGTGACCTTGGCGGCCGGCAACGCGCAGGCGTCCAACACCGCCATGCAGATGGTCGATCCCTGGAAGTATGGCGTCCAGAACACAAGGCTTCTGGTGCCAGCCCAGCGTCCGGGCTCCGAGAGCGCTGCCGTCGGTGCGAAGGCCGGCTCCGTGTCGTCACCGACGACATCATCAACAACATCGAATTGATGGGCTGGCGAGGATGGCATCTGGTAGCAAAACCAAGAAGATCCTGCTCGTTTCGACGGACAGGACGTTCTTGCAGGACACGCGGACGGCTTTTGCGGCCTCCGAGGTCATCGAGCTTCTGACGCTGGAAAAGAGCGTCAACGAACTGCGCGGCGAGATACTCGAGGCGGACTTCGGCACGGTGATCGTCGACATGGATGCAGCCAAGCTCGAGGAAATCGAGTCGCTGCAGCGCGTCATGCGGCGGCTGGAAGGCAGCGTTCCGGTGGTCGTCGTCACCCAGGAATTCAACGCGGCGGCGGTACGCATCCTGGTGCAGCTCAAGGTCGCCGATTTCCTGGTCAAGCCGATCACCACGGCCGACCTCGTGCGTTCGGTCATCCGTGCGCTGCAAGGACCGGGGCGGGAAGAAAATACCGAATCCCATATCTATACGTTCATGCCGGCAGCCGGCGGCGTCGGCACCACCACGCTCGCCTTGCAGACGGCCTTCCAGCTGCATCATTCGGTGATGCGGGGCGCCTCGACCTGCGTCGTCGATCTCAATTTCCAGCAAGGCGCCTGCGCCGAATATCTCGATCTCGAACCGCGCTTCGACATCACCGAAATCGAGAACCAGCCGGAGCGCCTCGACCGGCAACTGCTCGACGTGATGCTGTCCAAGCATGCGAGCGGGCTGTGCGTGCTTGCCGCGCCGACGCGACCCTCGGACATGCGCTCGTTCAAGACCGATGTCGTGGTGCGCATGCTCGACCTCGTGGCGGCCTATTTTGACAATGTCGTCATCGACATGCCGCGCACCTGGTTCCCCTGGACCGAGACGGTGCTGCTGGGTTCCAACAAGCTCTATATCGTCGCCGAGATGACGGTGCCCTGCCTGCGCCATACGCAGCGTCTCATCCAGGCCGTCTACGAGACCGCCGGCAAGGAAGTGAAGCCTAACGTCATCGTCAACCGCTTCGAGCAGAAGATGTTCGACAACGGCATCAAGCAGGCCGACGTTCAGGAGATACTCGGCGAGCATTTCGTCGGCGGCATCTCCAACAATTACCGGCTGGTGCGCGAGGCGGTCGACCGCGGCGTGCCGCTGCACGCCATCGACCCCAACGCCAATGTCGTCAACGACCTGAAGAAGATCATCCTGCCCGAGGAGGCCGTCCAGACGATGGCCAAGTCGAGGTCGCTGTTCGGCCTGGGCAAGAGCTTGCTGAAGAGGAAGGCAGGATGACCAGCCGCTTCTCCAACCTGCAGAGCCGCGACGTCCGCCCGCAGCGGGCGCCCGAACCCGCGCCGGTCACGCACAATGCAGTGATCATCCCGACGACCCGCAAACCGGCGCCGCCCAGGCCTGAGGCAGCCCCCGCAAAGAGCGCCAACAAGGTGCTGGACGCACGCGTGCGTATCCATCGCATGCTGCTCGAGGAGATCAACCTCGTGGCGCTGGAGCGGCTGCCCCGGGATGAAATGCGCCGGCAGGTGCATGATTTCGTCTCGGAAAAGACGCGCCAGGAGCGGATGGCGATCAACAATGCCGAGCTCGACGCCCTGGTCGACGATATCGTCGACGAGATGGTCGGCCTCGGCCCGCTGGAGCCGCTGCTCAAGGATCCCGAGATCAACGATATCCTGATCAATGGCCACCAGAACTGCTTCGTCGAAAAGCGCGGCAAGCTGCAGCAGGTCCACATCCCGTTCAAGGACGAGGCGCATCTGCTTAGAATCATTAATAAAATCGTCGCGGCGGTCGGCCGCCGCGTCGATGAATCGCAGCCCATGGTCGACGCCCGGATGCTCGACGGCTCGCGCTTCAACGCGGCGATCCGCCCCGTCGGCGTCGACGGCCCGCTGGTGTCGATCCGCAAGTTCTCCAAGAACAAGCTCGGCCTGCACAAGCTCGTCGAATTCGGCGCCATTACCCAGAACATGGCCGAAGTGCTGGCGGCGGCGGTGCATGCCCGCAAGACCACGATCATCTCCGGCGGCACCGGCACCGGCAAGACGACCATGCTCAACGCTTTGTCGGCCTTCATTCCGGAAGACGAGCGCCTGATCACCATCGAGGACGCGGCCGAGCTGCAATTGCAGCAGCCGCATGTCGCGCGCATGGAGACGCGTCCGGCCAACATTGAGGGCCAGGGCGAATTGAAGCAGCGCGACCTGGTCAAGAACGCGCTGCGCATGCGCCCCGACCGCGTCATCCTCGGCGAATGTCGCGGCGAGGAAGCCTTCGACATGCTGCAGGCGATGAACACCGGTCATGAAGGCTCGATGGCCACCATCCATGCCAACACGCCGCGCGATGCCATCTCGCGTCTGGAACAGATGCTCGGGATGACCGGCATGCCGATGACCGTGCAGTCGATCCGCAGCCAGATTTCCAGCGCCATCGACATCATCGTGCAGCTGACGCGCCTTTCCGACGGCAAGCGCAAGGTGACCAGCGTCGCCGAAGTGACCGGCATGGAAGGCGACGTCATCCAGATGCAGGAGATCTTCCGCTTCGTGCGCACCGGCATGGAGGCGGACGGAAAGATCCTCGGCCACTTCGAGGCGACCGGTATCCGCCCGCGCTTCCTCGAGGATCTGCGCAACATGGGCATCGAATTCCCGGGCAAGTATTTCGAACCCGGCCGGCCGCAGGACTAGTCCGGTGTTCGAGGGATTCAGCCCGGTCTACGTAGTCTACGCCGCGGCGGCGCTCACCGGCATCATGATCGCCGAGGGACTTTATCTGCTCTATGCCGGGCGCAGCGACAAGCGCACGGCCATCAACCGCCGCATGAAGCTCGCGGAGAACAAGATCAGCCAGGAGCAGGTGCTGATCCAACTGCGCAAGGAACGCGGGATCGACGGCGGCACCTCCATCTTTTCCCTCGATCGCTTCCGCGCCCTGCGCACGCAGTCCGGCATAAGCACGCCGCTGCCGAAATTCCTGACGATCACATCGGGGATCGCTCTCGCCCTGGCGCTCGTGGCGATCTGGAAGGGCTTGCCGCTCCTGTTCGGCCTTATCCTGCTTCTCTTGCTGTTGCCGGTGTTGCCGGTCATGGCATTGCGCTGGATGCGCAAGCGCCGGCACAAGCGTTTCGGGATGCAACTGCCTGAGGCGCTTGAATTGATCACGCGCGGGCTGAAGGCAGGCCATCCGGTGCCGGTGGCGATTGCCATGGTGTCGCGCGAGATGGCCGACCCGATCGGCACCGAGTTCGGCGTCGTGGCCGACGAGGTGACCTACGGCTCCGACCTGGTCTCGGCGTTGAACAATCTTTTCGACCGGGTGGGCCATGAGGACCTGCCGCTGTTCGTCACGGCGGTCTCGATCCAGAGCAGTTCGGGCGGCAATCTGCGCGAGATCCTCGACGGCCTGTCGGCGACGATCCGCGACCGCGGCAAGCTGCGTCGCAAGGTGCGCGCCATTTCGACGGAAGGGCGCATGTCGGCTTACATCCTGACCGCGGTGCCAGTGCTTCTGTTCACCGCCATCATGGTGCTGATGCCGCAATTCTATGAGGATGTCTGGGACGTGCCGAAGACCTGGTACATGATGGGCGGCTCCATCATCTGGCTGCTGCTCGGCAACGCCATCATGTTCAAGATGTCGAATTTCAGGTTCTGAGATGGAAGACGTGATCCGCTTCCTCGCCTCGCTCGCGCCGACCTCGCTGGTGCCGGTCGCCGTGCTGCTCCTTGTGCTAGGCGGCGGCGCCGTCGCCTGGCCGCTGGTGCTCGCCAAGGGTGATCGCGGCGAGGTCAAGCGCCGGCTGAAGGTGGAGACATTGCAGCCGGTCGAGCAGGCGGAGCCCGCGCCCAAGAAGAGCACCAACGCCGTGCGCGAGAAGGCGGTGAAACGGGCACAGGAGTTCTACGCCAAGAGCGATCCGGAAAATGTCGCGCGGCTGCGCCTGAAGCTCATCCAGGCCGGCTACATGGAACCGCGCGCCGTCGGCATGTTCTTCCTCATCCGTTTCGCCGCGCTGGTCGGCGCGGCGCTCGGCGCATTCCTGGTCAATCAATGGGCGGCAAGTGCGGAGTCGACCATGACCAGCCGCTGGACCTTCATCATCCTGTCGGCTGCCGGCGGCTATTTCCTGCCTGGCCTGGTGCTGATGCAGAAAATTCGGGAAAAGATGCGCGAATACCGCAACGGCTTTCCCGATTTCATGGATTTGATGATCGTCTGCTCCGATGCCGGCATGAGTATGGAGGCCGGCATCGAGCGGGTCTCCAGAGAGCTTGCCAGGACCTATCCGTCGCTCAGCCAGAACCTGATCCTGGTGTCGCTGGAGTTGCGGGCCGGGCGCAGCCTCGACGACGCGCTGAAGGCGCTTGCCGACCGCCTCAGCCTCGACGAGGTCCGCTCCTTCGCGACGCTGCTGCAGCAATCCAAGGAACTCGGCACCAGCCTGTCGGGCTCGCTGCGCGTCTTTTCCGACGAAATGCGGCACAAGCGCATGTCGCTGGCCGAGGAGAAGGCGCATGCCCTGCCGGCCAAGATGTCGGTCCCGGTGACGGTCTGCATCCTGCCGGTGGTGCTGATGATCGCCATCATTCCGATCATCGTGAAGCTGACCGCGCATTGAGTATTCAGCTGAGGCCGGTTTGCAAACGGCAGCTTCCTGCGCTCCGCCCCGGTTCTCGGAATCCGCCATTTTCGACTCGGCCTGACCTGAATCCAGGACATAGCCGTGGTTAACGCATCCTTGGCGCGCAACCGAATTTTAGCTGCATTTCGGCACCGAAGCTTAATCGCTGTCCTGTATCGTTTTTCCTGAAGAACGACCCGGCAAATCGGGCGATGGGGCAGGGGCATGCGTCAGAGACTTCCCAGGGCAGCGGCGGCATTGGCGGCCGTCTTGATGATTACCGGCTGCACGACGAACAACAATGTCGACACGACCAAGACCACGGCGATCCAGCCGGCGGCCAAGGACGTCAGCGCCAACGACCTCGTTGAAGGCAAGGCGCAGTTCCGCGAGGCGAATTTCGGCCTTGCCGAACAGCATTTCCGCAAGGCGGTCGAGCTCAAGTCCGACAATGCCGAGGCCTGGATGGGGCTTGCCGCATCCTATGACGAGCTTGGCCGCTTCGACTTCGCCGATCGCGCCTATTTGCAGCTGTTGAAGGTCGCCGGGCGCAAGCCGCAGATCGTCAACAATATGGGTTATTCGCAGCTTCTGCGCGGCAACAAGAAAAAAGCGCGCGCGCTGCTGCTCGAGGCCAAGGCCGGCATGGCCGATCAGACAGTGGTCGATGCCAATCTGGCGCTGCTCGACAAGGGCTGATCCTGCTCCCGGTTCGCGTATTCCGTGTGCCGTCATGGGATTTCGCCTCACATGTCGACGCTTTGTAAACCCTGTGTCGAGGTAGCGTTGGGTGTCCGCCGAAAACGGTTTGCGCCGGGCGCCGCCAGTCTACATTGAGGAGCGACGGGCACCCGCTAGAGGCAGTTCTTCAGGATGTTGGATTTCAGTTCGCTCCTGCTCGCGGCGGCGCTGTCGGGTACATGCCTCAGCATCACTATGTTTGCGATCTGGCTCGCCACACCGAGGGCGCGCTTCGTGCTCACGGTCGCCTGCGGCATCCTCGTGCTCGTCGCCCATGTCGTCGCGTTCTGGCGCTATACCAAGAATGCCGATCCCTGGCTGTGCCAGGTCGTGCTCGCGCTGCTGACCTTGGGTTTCCTGGTCCTCTGCCTGTCGGCGATGCAGTATCTCGGCTTTCGCGACTACCGCCGCGCCATCGTGCCGACGCTGGCCGCGATGGCTGCCTGCGCGATCTTCACCTTTCTCGGTTTCGACGGCATCGGCTTTCAGATCACCTATGCGGCCGTGACGGCGTTGCTTGCGGCGATCGGGGCGATGTTCTGGATGAAGGGGGATCACGACCGCCGGATATTGCTCGTCGTTTCGTTCCTCAGCGGCGCCTGCGGCTTGTCCTTCGTGCTGTGCGGCCTGGCGTTGCTGACGCAAGAGCAATGGGTTCTCGGCGCTGCGCCCGACAATTGGGCGGAGCGATTGAACTCCGTCGTCGCGGTCGCCTGCATGACCGGCCTCGGCGCATTGACGCTTTCACTGCACCATCTGCAGGCGCAGATCGAGCTCAAGGCCGAAACCATGACCGATCCGCTGACCGGTCTGATGAACCGCAGGGCGCTCACCGAGCTTTACGGCGAGCGCAGCTTCGGTCCGTTCATGGCGATCGCCATGTTCGATCTCGACCATTTCAAGATGACCAACGACGTCTTCGGTCATCCCGTTGGCGACCAGGTTCTTTGCCGCTTCGCGGCGGTGATCAGGAAATATGGCAGGACAGGGATCGACGCGTTCCGGCTGGGCGGCGAGGAATTCGCGCTCGTCATGTCGCGCGTGACACCGGAAAAAGCGCATGACATTGCAAGCCGGATCGGCGTCGCTTTCGGCACCGAGGTCGTCGCGACCCATCGCGGGCCGCTGCGCAGCAGTGTCAGCGGCGGCATGGGTTTCGGGTCGATCGCGGGCCGTCCGCTCCATGAGGTGCTGGCGCAGGCCGACGCCGCGCTTTATGCGGCCAAGCGTGCCGGGCGCAACCGTGTCGTCGTTCAGGACGGAGCGGTCCAGCCCGATGCCGGGCCGGCCCTGAAGTCTGCCTGAGCAGACGCTACTCGGCCGCGCCGAGATATTCCGACAGCGGCGGACAGGAGCAGACCAGGTTGCGGTCGCCGGCGACGTTGTCGATGCGCGAGACCGGCGGCCAGTATTTCGCGGCCAGATCGGCGTCGCCCGCCGGATAGGCCGCCTCCAGCCGCGAATAGGGATGCTTCCACTCGCCGGCAAGCGCTTCCGACGCGGTGTGCGGGGCGTTGACCAGCGGGTTGTCGTTGGACGGCCACTCGCCCTTCGCCACTTTCGCCGCCTCGGCGGCGATGGCGATCATCGCCTCGCAAAACCGGTCGAGCTCACGCTTGGGCTCGGACTCGGTCGGCTCGACCATCAGAGTGCCGGCAACCGGGAACGACATCGTCGGCGCATGGAAGCCATAGTCGATCAGGCGCTTGGCGATGTCGTCGACGCTGATGCCGGCGCTCTCCTTGAGAACGCGCGTGTCGAGGATGCACTCATGGGCGATGCGGTCGCTTCTGCCTTTGTAAAGCAGCGGGTAGTGCGGCGCGAGCCGTGTCGCCACATAGTTGGCCGAAACGATCGCCGTCTCCGTCGCTTGCTTCAGGCCGGTGCCGCCCATCATGCGGATATACATCCAGGTGATCGGCAGGATGGAGGCGCTGCCGAAGGGCGCCGCCGCCACGGCATGCGCCGAGCCTTCGGTGACATGGCCCGGCAAATAGGGTTTCAGATGCGCCCTGACGCCGATCGGACCGACGCCCGGGCCGCCGCCGCCATGCGGGATGCAGAAGGTCTTGTGCAGGTTCATGTGGCAGACGTCGGCGCCGATGTCGCCGGGACGGGCGAGGCCGACCAGGGCGTTGAGGTTGGCGCCGTCGAAATAGACCTGGCCGCCATGCTCGTGGATCAGCGCGCACAGATGACGCGCGCCTTCCTCGTAGACGCCATGCGTCGAAGGGTAGGTGAACATCAGCGCCGCGAGGTTCTTGGAATGCTCATTGGCCTTGGCGCGCAGATCGTCCATGTCGATATTGCCGTCGTCCAGGCAACGCACGACGACGACGCTCATGCCGGCCATCGCGGCGCTTGCCGGATTGGTGCCATGCGCGGAAGACGGGATCAGGCAGATGGTGCGGTGGCCTTCGCCGCGCGCACGGTGATAGGCGCGAATGGCGAGCAGGCCGGCATATTCGCCTTGGCTGCCGGCATTGGGCTGCAGGCTGACGGCGTCGAAGCCGGTGATTTCCGACAGCCATGCCTCCAGGTCGGCGGCCATCTTGCGATAGCCCGCCGAATGGCCGGCCGGCGCAAAGGGATGCAGATTGGCGACGCTCGGCCAGCTCACCGGCATCATCTCGGCGGCTGCGTTGAGCTTCATGGTGCAGGAGCCGAGCGGGATCATCGTGCGGTCGAGCGCCAGGTCCTTGTCGGCCAGCCTGCGCAGGAAGCGCATCATCTCGGTCTCGGAATGATTGTCGTGGAAGACCGGCTGGGTGAGGAACTCCTTGCCGCGCGGCTTGCCCGGCATGGAGCTGCCTTCAGCCGCGCCGGGCTTGGCGCCAAACAGGGCAGCGATCGCCTCGAGATCGGCTTCCGTGGAGGTCTCGTCGAAGGCGATGCTGACATGGTCGGCATCGATGACGCGCAACAGCCGGCCGGTCTTCTCGGCGGCTTCTGCGATCGAAGCGGCCTTGCCCTTCACCTCGGCCGTGACCGTATCGAAGCGCCTCGCGCCGAGCACCGAAACACCGGTTGCTTTGAGGCCCGAGGCGAGGCGGCTGGCCAACGCGTGGATCTGCCCGGCAATTGCCTGCAGGCCGGCGGGGCCGTGCCAGATCGCATAGGCCGTGGCCATGTTGGCCAGCAGCGCCTGCGCGGTGCAGATGTTGGAGGTGGCCTTGTCGCGGCGGATATGCTGCTCGCGCGTCTGCAGCGCCAGCCGGTAGCCCGGGCGGCCTTTGGTGTCGGTCGACTGGCCGACGAGGCGGCCGGGCATCAGGCGGGTCAGCTTGTCGGAGACGGCGCAATAGGCGGCGTGCGGGCCGCCGAAGCCCATCGGCACGCCGAAGCGCTGCATCGGACCGACGGCGATGTCGGCGCCGAGCTTCGCCGGCGCATCCGTCAGCGTCAGCGCCAGCGGATCGGCGATGAAGACGACCAGTGCGCCGGCGGCGCGGGCCTTCTCGATCGCCGCCTTGTGGTCGCCATAGACGCCGAACGTGTCCGGCCAGGAGACGAGCAAGGCGGCGGTGTTGTCGTCGATCGTCTCGCCGTCGACCTCGATGTCGAGCGGCTCGGCGCGGGTGCGCACGACGTCCAGCGTCTGCGGATGCGGCGTGCCGGCAAGCGCCACCTTGGTGCGCTTGTCGCGGTGGTGGCGCAGCGCAATGCCGACGGCTTCGGCGACGGCGGTCGCCTCATCGAGCAGCGAGGCCGACGCCACCGGCAGGCCGGTGAGCTCGGCGACCAGGGTCTGGAAGTTGAACAGCATCTCCAGCCGGCCCTGGCTGATCTCGGCCTGGTATGGGGTGTAGGCCGTGTACCAGGCCGGGTTCTCGAACAGGTTGCGCTGGATGACCGGCGGCACGAAGACGCCGTGATAGCCGGCGCCGATGAAGCTCTTCAGCACCGTGTTCTTCGCCATGATCGCCGACAGTTCGGCCAGCGCTTCGGCTTCGCTCGCCGGAGCGGGCAGATTGAGCGGCAGGTCGAGGCGGATCGATCTCGGCACGGCCTGGCTGATCAACGTTTCGACGGATGGAACGCCGATGACGGCGAGCATTGCCCTGACGTCGTTGACGCCTGGGCCGATGTGGCGGGCCGAGAAGGGAATAGGTGCTGCGGTCATTTCCAGGATCCTGATATCAGCCAATATGGGCTTTGTAGGCGGCTTCATCCATGAGGCTGTCGAGCTGGCTTTCGTTGGCCAGCCTCATCTTCCAGAGCCAGCCGTCGCCGGTCGCTGCCGAATTGACCAGCGAGGGGTCGGCCGACAGGGAGGCGTTAGCTTCGGTGATCTCGCCGTCGACCGGCGCGTAGACGTCCGAGGCCGCCTTGACTGATTCGACCACGACGGCGGTATCGCCCTTGGCGAGCTTGCGGCCGATTTCCGGCAGCTCGACGAAAACGAGATCGCCGAGCTGTTCCTGCGCATAATCGGTGATGCCGACCGTAGCGACGCCGCCGTCGACGCGCAGCCACTCATGGTCTTCCGTGAAATAGGTCTTTGCCATCTGGAAATCATCCTTTGCGGTAGCGATGTGGGGTGAAGGGCAGGGGCGTGACGTCGACCGGGATTTTCGTCCCGCGGACATCGGCAAAGAGCTTCGTGCCGGCCTTGGCCAGCGCGGTGTTGACATAGCCCATGGCGACCGGGTGGCCCGCCGCGGGGCCGAAGCCGCCCGAAGCGACATGACCGGCCGGATGGCCGTCGGCATCGATCAACGCGGCGCCCGCGCGTACCGGCTGGCGTCCATCGGGCTTCAGGCCGACGCGCTTCTGCGACGGCCCGCGCTCGAGGATCGAGTGCAGCGCGTCGGCGCCGATGAAATGGCCGGAAGCGCGAACTGCCTTGGGAATTGCCCACATCAATCCCGCGCTTGCCGGGTCTATCTCGGGCGTCAGGTCCTGGCCGTGCAGGCAAAGCCCGGCCTCGAGCCGCAGGCTGTCGCGGGCGGCAAGGCCGATCCACTGCACGCGCTCGTCCCCCAGCAGCCTGGCGACCAGATCCCGCGCATCCGCTTCCGGCAGGCCGATCTCGAACCCGTCCTCGCCGGTGTAGCCGGAGCGGCTCATGAACCAGTTTTGCCGGGGCTCGACCCCATGCATGAAAAGCAGCGAGCCGGTCTCGATGCCGGCCCGCGCCAAAGCTGCCCAGGCGTCCGGCCCCTGGATCGCCAGGAAGACGCGGTCGAGCGGATCGACCCTGGCATCGAAACCGGCAGCAAGCGCGCGCAGATGCTTCTCGTCCTCCACCGCGTTGCCGGCATTGGCCACCACCATGAACCGGTTATCGCCCAGGCGCGTCACGATCAGGTCGTCGATGATGCCGGCAGCCTCGTTGAGGAAGAAGGTGTATTTGGACTGCGAGATTTCCAGCGCGCCGGCATCGAGCGGACAGGCGCGGTTCAACAAAGCGATGGCCCCCGGACCGGAGACCTCGAACAGCTTCATATGCGAGATGTCGAACAGGCCGGCATGCTCGCGTGTGTGAAGATGCTCCTTCATCACGCCGGGCGGGTAGGTGAGCGGCATCGACCAGCCGGCGAAGGCGCCGAAACGCGCGCCCGCGGCCTGATGCAAATCCTCAAGGGGGAGGTGTCTGGTGTCTTGGCCTGTCATGTCTTCTCCAGAGTCGCACGGCGATCAACCGCCATTGGCGGCCTAGTCGTGCCCCTCTGTCTGAAGCCTGAGAGACTCGCGCCCCGTAACTCTGTCGGCAGCGCTTACACCTTCGGCGCGGGAAGATTCCCGACTTTCCAGAGTTGTCTTTCCCGTCCACGGTTCTTTTGCCTGAGAGATTTCGGGCGATTTCCCCTTCGGCGACAGCTTGCGCTGCTCTCTCCCGCAAACAGGTAGGACTCAGTCGCCTAAGTCCTCGACGTGTCATCCATAGCCCGTCGGCGACACCTTGTCACCTCCCAGCGACATTTTAAGCGCGCCCTGCTTTTCAGCGACATGGATTGGCCGACAAGGCTTCGCTAACCACGCCGTTTGCCGGTTTCTCAAGATAATGCTGATAAAGCTTGGCGGGGTAACGCACTCAGTTCGCCGGCAACGGGCGACGGGCAGGGACGGCAAATGGGCGAATTGATCATGAGCGCTCCGGTGGCGGGGCTGATCTCGAAGAACAAGATCACGGTCGAAGACGTGACGATGCTGCGGCGCGAGGTCTTCGCCGACGGCGTGGTGAGTCGCGGCGAGGCGGAGGCGCTGTTCGCGCTCGACCAGACGGCGCGCGACAAATGCGGCGAATGGGCGCCGTTCTTCGTCGAGGCGGTGACCGACTACATCGTCCACCAGGAAAAGCCGGAGGGCTATATCTCCGAGCAGAATGCCGACTGGCTTGTCCGCACCGTCTCGCGCGACGGCATGGTCGACGGCCGCACCGAGCTTGAACTGCTGGTGCATGTGCTGGAGGAAGCGAGGTCCTCCCCCAGCGAGCTCTCGGCCTATGTGCTGGAACAGGTCGCGCATGCGGTAATCGACGGCAAGGGTCCGCTGATGCATGGCGGCAGCCTGGTTCCGGGCCATATCGCCAAGGCCGAGGTCGATCTGCTGCGGCGCATCCTCTATGCCTATGGCGGCGACGGCAACATCGCCATCAGCAAGGCCGAGGCGGAGGTCCTGTTCAGGATCAACGACCGGACCGCGGCAGCTGACAACGATCCGTCCTGGAGCGACCTCTTCGTCAAGGCGATCGCCAACTACGTCATGTGCTCGACCGGCTACGAGCCGCCGACGCGGGAAGTGGCGCTGCGCCACGAGAACTTCCTCGACGAGGCGGCGCCGACGCTTGGCGGCTTCTTCAGCCGGATGGTCTCGGGTGGTTTCGCGGCGATCCTCGAAGCCTATCATTCGCCCGGCGATATCGAGGCCGAATGGGAAGCCAGGAACCGGGCCGCCGAAGCGCTTGCTCGCCGCGCCGAGACGATCGACGCCAGCGAGGCCGAATGGCTTGCCGAGCGTGTCGGCGGCGGCCAGCGGCCGCTGCGCGACAACGAGCGCGCGCTGCTGACGCTGATCAAGCACGCGGCGCCGGAAATCCATCCGACGCTGAAACCGCTGCTTGAGAAAGTGGCTTAGGCGTTTCCTGCAATTGTCTTGCAAAGAATGATGTTGGAATGGCCTTCGGGCCAGCCGGTCAATTCGGCGATGCGCTCGAAGCCGGCCTTTTCGTACAGACCAGGCGCCTGGAAGTCGTGGGTCGAAACCCATATCCGCAGCGAGCCGCGCGCGGCGGCTTCCGCGACGAAGGCATCGAGCAGCTTCCTGCCGTGGCCAAGGCCTCGATAGGCTTCGTCGACCCACATCAGCGTGAGCTCGGCAATGCTCGCCCAGGAATAGCCGGCGGCGACCCCGACGGCGCGGCCTTGCTCATCGCGCAGCGCAAAGACCAGAGCACGGTCGTCGCCACGACCGGTCAGCCGCCGGTTGTCGTTGTCGAGACGCTCCTCGATGGCACCAAGCTCGGCGGCCGCTAGACCATGCTCGGTCTGCAGGCGAGGGCCGTCAAATCCCGCCATACCAGTCGTAGCCATTGTCCTCCCAGTAGCCGCCGCGGCCGCCGCCGACATTGGCGAAACTGTCGACCAGCTCGATCTTGTAGATGTATTTCGGCATCTTGTAGCCGAGCTGGCGCTCGACCCGCACGCGCAGCGGCGCGCCGTTCTCGACCGGCAGGGGCTTGCCGTTCAGGCCGTAGGCAAGAATCGTCTGCGGGTGGCGGGCGTCGATCAGGTCGATGGTGCCGTAATATTTTATGTCGCCGGACAGGCTTTGCTCGATCGTGTCGAGGCAGTGGAACATGACATAGCGGGCCTGCGGCTTGACCACGGCCTGGTCCAGCACCAGCGACAATGGCGTGCCGGTCCATTTGGCGATGCAACTCCAGCCTTCGACACAGTCGTGGCGGGTGATCTGCGTGCGGCTCGGCATGTTCTGAAGCTGCTCGCGGGTCAGCGAAAGCGGCTTCTCTACGAGGCCTGAAACCTCGAGGCGCCAGTCTGCGAAATTGTTGGCGAGCAGGCCCTTGTAGGTGTCGTCGTCCGGCGCGGTAACGCCGTTCGGCCGTTGCGGCTGGCGGATATCGGCCTCGGTGAATTCCGGCGCCAGCGCGTCCCGCCCGGCAAGCAGGCGCTGTGCGCGCCAGGTCAGGCCATTGGCGTTTTCGAGGAAGCTGCGCAGGCCGCCGCCGATGCCGAGGCCGCTGTCGAATACGTCGCAACCAGACAGCGCGATGCCGGACAGGCCGAGGCTGGCGGAGGTGAGGAATTTGCGGCGGCTGATCTGGAATTTTGCCATGTCAGGCGCTCCTCTCGGTCGGCTCAACGTGCTTCGCAGGCGGGTCGGTGCGGTACCAGCCGGTGATGATCGAACGCAGCTCGTTGATCGGGCCGGCGGCGAGGATCATCAGGATGTGGACGATGAAGAAAAGCACGAGCAGCACCATGACGGTGAAGTGGATGGTGCGCGCCGTCTGCCTGCCGCCGAGGATTTCGTTGAGCCAGGGCAATACCGAATTCATGCTCGGCGACATTGCGAGGCCTGTGACGATCATCAGCGGCAAAAGCACGAAGAGCACGCCGCCATAGGCCATTTTCTGCAGCGTGTTGTATTCGCGCGTGTGGTGGAACTTCAGCTTCGCATGATCGACGATGTCGCGCGGCAGCTTGCGCAGGTCTGACACGCGAGGGGCAAGATCGCGACGGATATGGCCGTTGACCAGGCTGGCGATCAGCCAGATGAGCAGGGTCGTGGTCAGGATCCAGGCGAAGAAGAAATGCACCACGCGGGCGGTGCCGAGATCGTAATAGGAGGGAATTGTCGCCCAGGCCGGGAAGGCGCGGGGCGTCTCTTGTCCCGGGGGACCCGACCAGCCGAGCACGCCGGTTGTGTCGAAGCGATGGCCGAAGATTTCAGTGAAGCCGCGCGGACCGTCGGCAGTGTTTTCGGCGCCGATCTGGAGGATCGTGTTGTTGAACCCGAAGCCGGACTGCTTGCCGACATAGAGCTGCGGCCGCGCGTTGAAGATCTGCAGGCCGGAAAGCAGCATGAAAAACAGCGAGAAAGCCCAAATCCAGTGGGTCAACCGCGTCCAGCGCGATTGCCGGTAGATGAGGGTCGTGTCCTTGCCGTCCGCCTCGGCGGCGGAATGGTTGTTGGCAACAGTGTCCATCTTGCCTCCGGCCGCCTCAAGCAAGCGGCTTCTCAGGTCATTGTCTCCCCCTCAATACGTCGCCGCACAAGGCAATGTTTCATGCGATCACGGATTTATTACGGAGAGCCCAGGCTGACCGCGAGATTGACTGCCGCCGCGACGATCACCGTGTTGAAGAAAAAGGTCAGGATCGAATGAACAAGCACGACCAGCCGCATTTGCGAGGTGGTGACGGCCGTGTCCGCCGTCTGCGCCGTCATGCCGATGACCGTCGCGAAATAGAGGAAATCCCAGCCTTCCGGCCTTTTGCCGCCCGGAAAATCGAGGCCGCCGACCGGCATCTTCTTGTGGGTTTTCTCGTCGATCCCGTCGCCATCCTTCCAATAGACGTGCGCGTAGTGCAGCGACGCCATGGCGTGGATTGTGAACCAGCCGAGCGGGATCGATAATATGGCGAAGGCGAGCTGCAGCGGATGCGCGGCATCCTTGCGGTTGATCAGCAGGAACAGCGAGACGATGGCCGCGCCGACGACAAAGAGCGTGACGGCAAAGATCAGCAGCACGGGCAGGTCGGTCGCGCGCGCATTCTTGCGGAGATAGCGGCCGGTAAGGCTCGGCATCAGGGTCAGCACCAGGGCGATATAGCTTGCAAAGAACACATTGGCGCCGATCGAGTAGGGGAGCGGCCAGCGCAGCAACAAGGCAAGCAGCAGTGCCACGATACCGATGGCCGCGGCGAGGGCGAACTGCATGTGCCGATGCATCGGCGTCTTGAGATCGTCACCCATGGCCCGAGGCCCTTGAAGACGTTGGATCAGTCCGGTGTGACGGATTTGAGCGCGCGCCGCAAGATGCGGTCGAGCTCGCCCAGAAACTGCGAACGGTCCTTCGGTGTGAAGGAGGCATTGAAGCCCCGGCTTTCGCCGGTCTCGCGCAGATGCTGCTTGAGATCGCGCATCGCCACCGCCATGCCGATGGTTTCCGGGGTGAAGGGGCGGCCGGTGGGGCCGAGCACATGCGCACCGAGCGCCACCGTGCGCGCGGCAAGCGGAATGTCGGCCGTTATCACGACGTCGTTGGCCCTGGCGTTCTCGGCGATCCAGTCGTCGGCCGCATCCGCGCCTTTGGAGACGACGACGTTGCGGATCATCGGATCGCGCGACGGCCGCAGGCCGCCATTGGAGACATAGGTGACGACGACGCCGTGGCGCTCCGCGACCTTCTCGACCTCGGCCTTGACCGGACAGGCATCCGCGTCGACATAAATGATTGGGGCAGGCAACCTTATCTCCAAATGTACGAAAGGGCCGACATAGGCCGGCCCCTTCGCATGAAATTTCGCAATTGTCAGGCCGCCAAGGCTCCGGACTTCTTGGCGGTCCAGGTGGCGATATAGTCCATCAGGCCTGGGCTGAGGCAATCATAGGGCTCCAGCCCAATCGACTTCAGTTGGCCGCGGATGCCGTCCATGCGGCTCGGGTCGACGCCGGATTCGATGATCGAGGAAACGAAAGCAGCAAAGCCCGGCGGCGACCAGCCATCCTCCTCGAAGCGCTCGGGATGGATGAAGGACAGGCCCTTGAAGGGATGGTCGCGCTCGACCGGGCCGTACATGTGGACGCCGCAGCCGGTGCAGGCATGGCGCTGGATCAGCGCGGCGGGATCGACCACCTTCAGCTTGTCGCCATTCTCGGTGACGGTGACATCGCCAGTGCCGGCAACGGCCACGACCGAGAAGATAGCGCCGTCCGGCTTCCAGCATTTGGTGCAGCCGCAGGCATGGTTGTGGGCGATCTGGCCCTTGACTTTCACCTTCACCGGATTGCTGGTGCAGGCGCAGACCAGCGTGCCGCCGGCAAAGCTCGCGCTCTCCCTCGGCAAGCCGTTGTCGATCTTCGGATGCAGTTTTTCAGGCATTGAGTCCTCCCTTGTTGAACCTGTGCAACTTCAGTCGCTGGCCATAGGTCGGCGGCTTGTTTCCTCAGTAAACCACGACGCTGCGAATCGACTTGCCCTCATGCATCAGGTCGAAGCCCTTGTTGATGTCCTCGAGCTTCAACGTGTGCGTGATCATCGGATCGATCTGGATCTTTTTCTCCATGTACCAGTCGACGATCCTCGGCACATCGGTGCGGCCGCGCGCGCCGCCGAAGGCGGTGCCCATCCAGGTGCGGCCGGTGACCAGCTGGAAAGGCCTTGTCGAGATCTCCTGGCCGGCGCCGGCGACGCCGATGATGACCGACTTGCCCCAGCCGCGATGCGAGGCTTCCAGGGCCTGGCGCATCACCTTGGTGTTGCCGGTGCAGTCGAAAGTGTAGTCGGCGCCGCCGATCTGGTCGGCGCCGCGCTTGGTCAGGTTGACCAGGTAAGGCACGATGTCGCCGTCGATCTCCTTCGGATTGACGAAATGCGTTATGCCGAACTTCTCGCCCCAGGCCTTCTTGTCGTTGTTGACATCGACGCCGATGATCATGTCGGCGCCGGCAAGGCGAAGACCCTGGATGACATTCAAGCCAATGCCGCCGAGGCCGAAGACCACGGCGGTTGCGCCTTGCTCGACCTTGGCGGTGTTGATGACCGCGCCGATGCCGGTGGTGACCCCGCAGCCGATGTAGCAGATCTTGTCGAAGGGAGCGTCGGGATTGACCTTGGCCACCGCGATCTCGGGCAGCACGGTGAAGTTGGAGAAGGTCGAGCAGCCCATGTAATGAAACAGCTTGTCCTTGCCCATCGAGAAGCGCGAGGTGCCGTCGGGCATCAGGCCCTGTCCCTGCGTAGCGCGGATGGCGGTGCACAGGTTTGTCTTCCGCGACAGACACGACGGGCACTGCCGGCATTCGGGCGTGTAGAGCGGGATGACATGGTCGCCCTTCTTGACCGAGGTCACGCCCTTGCCGACATCGACGACCACGCCGGCGCCCTCATGACCGAGGATGGCCGGAAACAGCCCTTCCGGATCGGCGCCCGACAGCGTGAACTCGTCGGTATGGCAGATGCCGGTCGCCTTGACCTCGACCAGCACTTCGCCTTCGCGCGGCCCCTCGAGGTCGACCTCCATGATCTCCAGCGGCTTTCCGGCGGCGACGGCGACTGCGGCACGCGTTTTCATCAGGCGTTTCCTCCCAAGCAATCAGTAAGTTTCAGGTTACGGCAGGCCGCCGTTCCCGCCTGGCGGGACGAAATCTCTGCCCGCCGTTTGTTTCTCCGAGCCCATCGACCACCTTATCGCTTTCCTTGCTGGCGGCCAACTTCCCTTGCGACGTTTTTCGCCGCGGCAGTCGCAATTCGAGCAAGTCGGATGCGCACCGGCCGGCCACTTGAGACATGGCGGGATTGTCCATAGAACTGGACCGCTTCGCCGGAGGACGACATCCGAATGTTCAAGAAAATCCTGATCGCCAATCGCGGCGAGATCGCCTGCCGCGTGATCAAGACGGCGCGCAAGATGGGCATTGCCACCGTCGCGGTCTATTCGGATGCCGACCGCGATGCCGTGCATGTCGAGATGGCCGACGAAGCGGTGCATATCGGACCCTCGCCGGCGGCACAGAGCTATCTGTTGCCTGAGAAGATCATCGCCGCCTGCAAGGAGACCGGCGCCGAAGCCGTGCATCCGGGCTATGGCTTCCTGTCGGAGCGCGCCTCTTTCTGCGAGGCGCTGGAGAAGCAAGGTATCGTCTTCATCGGGCCGAAACCCAAGGCTATCAAGGCCATGGGCGACAAGATCGAATCGAAGAAGTTCGCCAACGAGGCCAAGGTCTCGACCGTGCCCGGGTGGCTGGGCGTCATCGAAGACGCCGACCATGCCGAAAGGATCGCCGGCGAGATCGGCTATCCGGTCATGATCAAGGCCTCCGCCGGCGGCGGCGGTAAGGGCATGCGCATCGCCTGGAGCAAGGCTGAGGTGCGCGACGGTTTCGAGCGGGCGCGTTCGGAAGCGAAAAGCTCCTTCGGCGACGACCGCGTCTTCATCGAAAAGTTCGTCATCGATCCTCGCCATATCGAAATCCAGGTGCTGGCCGACGCGCATGGCACGGCAGTCTATCTCGGCGAGCGCGAATGCTCGATCCAGCGCCGCAACCAGAAAGTGGTGGAAGAAGCGCCGTCGCCGTTCCTCGATGCCAAGACCAGAAAGGCGATGGGCGAGCAGGCGGTGGCCCTGGCCAAGGCCGTCGACTACCAGAGCGCCGGCACCGTCGAGTTCATCGTCGACAAGGACAAGAATTTCTATTTCCTTGAAATGAATACGCGATTGCAGGTCGAGCACCCGGTGACCGAGCTGGTCACCGGCATCGATCTGGTCGAACAGATGATCCGCGTTGCCGCCGGCGAGAAGCTCGGCATCAAGCAGAGCGACGTGAAGCTCAACGGCTGGGCGGTGGAGAGCCGCCTTTACGCGGAGGATCCCTTCCGCAACTTCCTGCCGTCGATCGGCCGGCTGACGCGATACCGGCCGCCGGAAGAAGGCAGGTTCGGCGATGTCGTGGTCCGCAACGACACCGGCGTTACCGAAGGCTCGGAAATCTCGATGTTCTATGACCCGATGGTGGCCAAGCTCTGCACCTGGGCGCCGACAAGGCTGGAAGCCATCGACGCCATGTCAGAGGCGTTGGACAAGTTCATCGTCGACGGCATCGAGCATAACATCCCGTTCCTTTCGGCGCTGATGCAGCATCCGCGCTGGCGCGAGGGGCGGCTGTCGACAGGCTTCATCGCCGAGGAATATCCGGACGGTTTTTCGCCGGTCGCGCCGGATGGCGAGGAGAGGGCGGTATTCGCCGCCGTCGCAACGGCGATCGAACTGCTGCGCCGCGACCGGCTCGACCGCCTCAGCGGCCGGCTGGCGCCGCATTCAGGACATCTCAAGCGCGATTGGGTGGTAAAGATCGGCGCTGACTATCTGCCGGTCGAGATCGTCGACGGCATGATTTCCATCCCGATGGAGGTCGATCTGTCGATCGATGGCGGCAAGCCGCTGACCGTCGCCTCGGACTGGCGGCCGGGCGACGCGATCTGGCAGGGCACGATCGGCGCCGACAAGGTCGCGGCGCAGATCCGTCCGACGCTGAACGGTTTGCGCATCGCCTGGAAAGGCATGTCGGTGACGGCACGCGCCATGCTGCCGCGGATCGCTGAGCTCGAAAGGCTGATGCCGGAGAAGCTGCCGCCCGACACCTCGAAGATGCTGCTTTGCCCGATGCCTGGTCTCGTCGTCTCGATCGCCGTGGCGGAGGGGCAGGAAGTCAAGGCCGGCGAGACGCTGGCCGTGGTCGAGGCGATGAAGATGGAAAACGTGCTGCGCGCCGAACGCGACCTCACGATAGCCAAGCTCAACGCGAAGCCCGGCGACAGCCTGGCGGTCGATGCGGTGATCATGGAGTTTGCCTGACAAAGGGCGGTGCGGGACGCAAGCCTGTGTCGCGGTCGATTGTGCTGGACTGGCATGGCCCCGTCCGGGACAATACATCTGCACCGATGAGTCTTGGCACAGCGTGAAAAAACATGGCGGATGAACGACTTCCACGCGATCCTTTGCAGCGCGAAGCGGCAGTGAAGGCCAGCCGGCCCGAAACGCCGGCGCGTAGGTTCATCCATCTGCGCGTGCATTCGGCCTATTCGCTGCTCGAAGGCGCGCTTCAGCTTGGCGCGATCGTCGGCCATGCGGTCAAGGACGAGGCGCCGGCGATCGCGGTCACCGATACCAATAACCTGTTCGGCGCGCTCGAATTCGCCCAGAAGGCGGTCAAGGAAGGTATCCAGCCGATCATCGGCTGCCAGATCGATCTGGCCTTTTCCGGCGAGGTGAGCGACGGCCAGCGCGACCGCCGCCGCCACGGCCCGGACATGTCGCCGGTCGTTCTGATCGCCGCCAGTGAGGACGGCTACAGCAATCTCGTGCGGCTGATCAGCAAGGTCTATCTGGAGACGCCGCCAGGCGAGCCGGTGCATCTGACCAGCGCTATGCTGGAAGATCGGTGCGACGGGCTGATCTGTCTGACCGGCGGGCCGCGCGGTCCGATCGGCAGTGCGCTCAAAGCGGACCGGCGCGACCTCGCCGAACAGCGGCTGCTGTTCCTCAAAGGCCTGTTCGGTGACAGGCTTTATGTCGAGCTGGAGCGGGTCGCCGGCTACGACCGCATGGTCGAGAAATCGACCGTCGATCTAGCCTACACGCATGACCTGCCCCTGGTCGCAACCAACGAGGCCTTCTTCTCCAAACGCGAGGATTACGAGGCGCATGACGCGCTGATTGCGATTGCCGAAGGCTCGGTGGTCGCCGCTGACAACCGCCGGCGGCTTTCGCCTGACAATTTCCTGCGCGGGCAGGCCGAGATGGCGCGCCTCTTTTCCGACTTGCCCGAAGCGATCGACAACACGGTCGAGATCGCAATGCGCTGCTCCTACTATCCGAAAACCCGCAGCCCGATCCTGCCGCGCTTTACCGGCGCCGATGCCGCCGACAAGGACGCAGCCGAGAAGGCGGAGGCGGCCGAGCTTGCCCGGCAGGCGCGCGAAGGCCTGGAGGCGCGGCTGGCCGCGCACGGGCCGACGCCCGGCTACACGGTCGAGCAATATCGCGAGCGGCTCGAATTCGAGCTCGGCATCATCGAGAAGATGAAGTTCCCGGGTTACTTCCTGATCGTTGCCGACTTCATCAAATGGGCGAAGGCGCAAGGCATTCCCGTCGGGCCGGGGCGCGGTTCGGGCGCCGGCTCGCTGGTCGCCTATTCGACCACCATCACCGACATCGACCCGCTGCGTTTCTCGCTGCTGTTCGAGCGCTTCCTCAATCCGGACCGGGTGTCGATGCCGGACTTCGACATCGACTTCTGCCAGGACCGGCGCGAGGAAGTCATCCGCTACGTCCAGCAGAAATACGGCCGCGACCAGGTCGGGCAGATCATCACCTTCGGAACGCTGCAGGCGCGCGCGGTGCTGCGCGATGTCGGCCGCGTGCTGCAGATGCCTTACGGTCAGGTCGACAAGCTCTCCAAGATGGTGCCGCAGAACCCGGCCAATCCGGTCAAGCTGGCGGACGCCATCGCCAACGAGCCGCGCTTCGCCGAGGAGGCGGAGAAGGAGCCGATCGTGCAGACGCTGCTCGACACGGCGCAGAAGCTGGAAGGCCTCTACCGGCATGCTTCGACGCATGCCGCGGGCATCGTCATCGGCGACCGTCCGCTGTCCGAGCTGGTGCCGATGTACCGCGATCCACGCTCGGACATGCCGGTCACCCAGTTCAACATGAAATATGTCGAGCAGGCGGGGCTGGTGAAGTTCGACTTCCTCGGCCTGAAGACGCTGACGGTGCTGGAAACGGCAGTGAAGCTGATACGGCGGCGCGGCGTCGACATCGATCTCGCCAAGATACCGCTCGACGACCCCGACACCTACGCGATGCTGTCGCGCGGCGAGGTGGTCGGCGTGTTCCAGGTTGAAAGTGCCGGCATGCGCAAGGCGCTGATCGGCATGCGGCCGGACTGCATCGAGGACATTATCGCGCTGGTGGCGCTCTATCGCCCCGGCCCGATGGAGAATATCCCGACCTACAACGCCAGAAAGCATGGCGAGGAGGAGATGGCCTCGATCCATCCCAAGATCGACCATCTGGTGAAGGAGACCCAAGGCGTCATCGTCTACCAGGAACAGGTGATGCAGATCGCGCAGGAGCTTTCCGGCTATTCGCTCGGCGAAGCCGACCTTCTGCGCCGCGCCATGGGCAAGAAGATCCGCGCCGAGATGGACAAGCAGCGAGAGCGCTTCGTCACCGGCGCGGTCGAGCGCGGCGTCTCAAAGCAGCAGGCCGATTTTATCTTCGACCTCCTGGCCAAGTTCGCCGACTACGGCTTCAACAAGTCGCACGCCGCGGCCTATGCGGTCGTTTCCTACCAGACCGCCTATCTCAAGGCGCATTACCCGGTAGAGTTCCTCGCGGCGTCGATGACGCTCGACATGAGCAATACCGACAAGCTGGCCGATTTCCGCCAGGACGCCATGCGCCTTGGCATCGAGGTGGTGCCGCCGTCGGTGATGTCGAGCTTCCGTCCCTTCGAGGTCGGCGAGAACAAGATCTTCTATTCGCTGGCGGCGCTGAAAGGCGTCGGCGACGCGGCGGTCGAGCACATCGTCGAGAAACGCGGCGAGAAGCCGTTCAAGAACCTTGCCGATTTCTGCGAGCGGGTCGATCCCAAGATCGTCGGCAAGCGCGTCTTCGAAAGCCTGATCATGGCGGGCGCGCTGGATTGCTTCGGCCACGACCGCGCGCAGATGATGGCCGGCGTCGAGCGGATGATGGGCCTTGCCTCGCTGGCGCAACAAAACGCCATCTCCGGCCAGGCCGACATTTTCGGCGCTTCGCTTGGGAGCCAGTCGCAGGCTCTCAACCTGCCGGCGACCGATCCGTGGCTTGCCGCCGACAAGCTGCACCGTGAATTCCAGATCGTCGGCTTCTATCTTTCAGCGCATCCGCTCGATGAGTACAAGTCCGCGCTGCAGAAGATGCGGGTGCAGAACTGGGCGGAATTCTCGGCTGCGGTCAAACGCGGCGCCGCCGCCGGGCGCCTCGCCGGCACGGTCACCTCCAAGCAGGAGCGCAAGACCCGCACGGGTAACAAGATGGGCGTCGTGCAGTTTTCCGACACGACGGGACAGTATGAGGCCGTACTGTTTTCCGAAGGCCTGGCGCAGTATCGCGACATGCTGGAGCCCGGCAGTTCGGTGGTGATCATGGTTGCGGCCGAAGACAGGCCTGAGGGCGTTAACCTGCGCATCAACTCGGTGCAATCACTGGACGATGAAGCCAGCCGCATCCAGAAAGCGCTGCGCATCTTTGTCAGGGACGATGGACCATCGTCGATCATTCAATCGCAGCTCAAGCAGCGTGGCGACAGTCAAGTCAGCATCATCGTTCTCAAGGGAGAGGCGCAGGGCGAGATTGAGATCGGCCTGGGTAATTATCGCGTCTCGCCGCAGATCGCCTCCGCCATGCGCGCGGTGCAGGGCGTGGTGGACGTGGAGCTGGTCTAGGTTGTGTTGATATTCAGGTAATGCCAGCCTGCAAATGCTGGTTTTCTGCGCTTCCGGTGCTCACGGACCCGAATGTCCGCTCCGCTCCGGTTCTCGAAAGCTTGGCCTGACCTGAATCTCAACACACCCGAGCTCAGGGCGTTGCCGCCTCCGCCTCTGCCACCCGCGGCGTCTTCTTCTGCAGGTTGAGCAAATTGCCGGCGAGAATCAGAGCCGCGCCACCGGCGGTGAAGACGTCGATCTGCTCATGGTAGAGCAGCCAGCCGACCAGCGCCGTCAGCGGCACGCGCAGGAAGTCCATCGGCGAGATGATCGTGGCATCGGCATGGACGAGCGCGCGGGCCAGGCAGAAATGCGACGACATGCCGGTGAAGGCGATGACGAAGATCCATGGCCAGAGCCCTGGCGAAGGGTTGTGCCAGCTGTAGAGAGCCGGGATCAGGCCAACTGCCGACTGGATGATCAGCATCCAGAAGATGATGCGCACCACGCTTTCGGTTTTGGTCATCGACTTGACCAGCACCATCGAGATGCCGAAGCAGACCGCGGCGCCCAGGACGACGAGGTGGCCGGGATCCATCGAGCCGGCGCTGGGGCGCACGATGACGAGCACGCCGATCAGGCCAAGCACGATCGCCGTGAGCTTCGACCGGGACAGTCTTTCCCCCAGAAAGCTGACCGCCAGGATCGCCGTCCAGATCGGCGTGGTGAACTCGATCGAGATCAGCACAGCGAGCGGAATGAGCGTCAGCGCGTAGAGCCAGGCGGCCTGGCCGGTATAGTGGATCATGTTGCGGGCGATATGGGCGAACGGGCGCTCACTGCGCATCGCGGCAAAACCGCCGCTCATCATCACCAGCGGCAAAAGGATGAAGAAACCGATCACCGAGCGCAGCTCCAGCACCTGGAAGACGTTGAGCTCGGCTGTCGTCTCGCGGCCGGCAACCGACATCGCCAGCATCGAGGCGATTGACAGAGCCATCCAGAACGCGGCTTTTGGGATCGAGGGAGCGGGCGCCATTTGAGCCCTATGTCGCAAGCCCGGACCCGGGCCGCAACCGTTAGTAGCGTCATTCCACTGGGCCAGCGGAGCGGGCGTCAAAAAACCGTCATCGCGGCGGCGGAACCTGGCGCCTGGGCATCCGTTAAGTCCACGCCTTCCATCGGAGGGCGCATGATCGCGAGAGGGAAACGTCTTGATGAAATCGACCGCCGCTTTGCTGGCCGCCGCCTGTCTTTTCTGCGCGACGGGCGCGCATGCCGACGAGGCGGCCTTCCTGCGATCGCTGCAGGGGAAGTTCGCCGGCAAGGGGACGGTCAGGATCAGAACGAACACGCCGGTGATGAACATCAACTGCAACTTCACTTCGGACGCGACGGCGGACTCGCTCTCGCTTGACGGCACCTGTCGTACGTTGTTGATCATGTCGCGGGAAATCCGCGCCGACCTGAAGGTCGACGGGGCGAGCTACACTGGCACTTACATAGGTTCGCGCAGCGGACCTGCCGGGCTCAGCGGAAGCCGCAAGGGCGACGCAATCAACCTCGACATCCACTGGGCGAAAGTCGTCAATGGCGACCGCAATGCGGAGCTGACCGTAGAAAAGATCGGGCCGGACAATATGCGCATGACGGTGACCGACATGGATCCGGCAACCGGCAAGATGGTGGTGACGAGCCGGATCGACCTCAAGCGCACCTGACCCTTCAATCTTCCAGCGGCTCGGGCGGATTGGCGGCGCCCCCCTTGCCGAATGTATAGCCGGTCTCGACGGCTTTCCTGCCGAACTTGTCGCGCAGCGTGTCCATCGCGCCTTCGGCAAGCGCGCGCTTGCGCGACTGCACGTCGACCAGATCCGGCGGATCGGCCTTTTGGTCGTCGGAGAGGTCGCTGACGCCGATTCCGAGCAGGCGGAATTTTGTGCCGTCGGCCTCGCGGCGCAACAGGTCGAGCCCGGTCTGGAAAATGCGGTCGGCCAGGCGCGTCGGGTCGCCGAGCTGGCGGTTACGGGTGCGGGTCTTGAAATCCTGCGTCTTCAGCTTCAGCACCACGGTGCGGCCGGCGATGCCGGATTTTTTCAGCCGGGCCGAGACCTTTTCCGACAGCCCGCGCAGCACCGGCACCAGCTCCGCCAGGGCTCCGATGTCGTTGTCGAAGGTGGTTTCGGCCGAGACGCTCTTGGCATCGCCGTCCGGATCGACCGGGCGGTCGTCCTCGCCTCGCGACAGGCGGTAGAGCCGGTCGCCCATCACGCCATAGCGGCGCATCAGGTCGCCGCGCTCCATGCGCTGCAGCTGCCCGATCATGCGGATGCCGTCGCGCTCCAGCGTCGCGGCCAGCGCCTTGCCGACACCCCAGATCATCGTCACCGGCTGCGCGGCGAGGAAGCTTGGCGCCTCGGCTTCGCCGATCACGGAAAAGCCGCGCGGCTTGCGGAAGTCCGAGGCAATTTTCGCCAGGAACTTGCAGTAGGAGAGGCCCGCCGAAACGGTGATGCCGAGCTCCTTTTCCACCGTCTGCGCAAAGCGCCCAAGCACCAGCGCCGGCGGCATGCCGTGCAGCCGCTCGGTGCCGGCGAGGTCGAGAAAGGCCTCGTCGATCGACAGCGGCTCGACCTGCGGCGTCAGCGCCTGCATCAACGCGCGCACCTGGCGGCCGACACCGACATATTTTTCCATGTCGGGCGGGATCACCACCGCTTCGGGGCACAGTTCGAGCGCCTTGAACATCGGCATGGCCGAGCGGACGCCCTGGATGCGGGCGATATAGCAGGCGGTGGAAACGACGCCGCGCCGGCCGCCGCCGATGATGACAGGCCTGTCCTTCAGCGCGGGATTGTCACGCTTCTCGACCGCCGCGTAGAAGGCGTCGCAATCGATATGGGCGATCCGCAGCCGGTAGAGCTCGGCGTGATGGACAAGGCGCGGGCTGCCGCAGCGATCGCAGCGACGCGTCTCGCCGCGCTGGAGCGCCAGGCAGTCACGGCAAAAACCGTGTTCGGGATTGTTGACAGGAGCCGCCATCGCTGCGAACATAAAGAGAACAAATGCAATGGTACGACAGCGCAAGGCTGGCAACAAGCTTGGCCTGGGGAGAACGCATGAGCACGACCATCGCACCGCTGACTCCTGAACGCTGGCCCGATTTCGAGGACCTGTTCGGCAAGCAGGGTGCCTGCTACGGCTGCTGGTGCACGCATTTCCGGTTGTCGCCGGCGGAGCGCCGCGCCAGCGACAAGGAGCGGAACAAGGATCTCATCAAGGCGCGAATCGAGACGGGCCCGCCGCCGGGGCTCTTGGCGCTCGAGGACGGCAAGGCCGTCGGCTGGATGCAGGTCGGCCCGCGCGCCGACATCCCCGAGTGGAACAATCAGGGCAGGGGCTCGGCCCCGGTCGATCCCGCCGATGCCGGCGACCCGGCCGTCTGGGCGATCTCCTGCTTCTTCATCCGCCCCAGGGCGAGGGGGCGGGGCATCACGCATCGCCTTGTCGAGGGCGGAATCGCTTTCGCCCGCGAGAATAAAGCGAGGCTGCTGGAGGCCTGCCCGATCGATCTGTCGCGCGATTCGCGCTCGATCGGGCTTTTCGTCGGCTCGTCACGGGTGTTCGAGAAGGCCGGCTTCGAGAGGCTGGTGGAGCGCAAGCCCGGCCGGCCGCTGATGCGCCTTGTGCTTTAGGTACTGATGCGCCTTGTGCTTTGGGCGCTGATGCGCCTAGCGCTTTAGCCGAATGAGCTTTTGGCCTACAGTCGGCGTCTTGCGGCTGTTACGCTTCTTGCCTACCAGAAGCATGAATATTTCGTCTTCCGAAATCACGGAGAACTGACGTGAAGCGTATTTTGCCATTTGCCTTTGCCCTCGCGCTCAGCGCGCCGGCTTTTGCCCAGACCGTCGACAATCAAGGCGCCAAAGATCTTTCCGACAATCTGGCGCGCTATTTCGGCAAGCAGGCGTTCGACAAGGGCGTGCTCAAGGTTTCGGTCGAGGGCGACGCCTACAAGATTGCGCTTGACGTCAAGGCGCTCGTCAATGCGCTGCCGGAACAGAAGCTCCTGAAATTCAACATGGCGCCATACGCGCTGATGGTGAAGCCGCGCAGCGACGGATCCTGGGACGTCTCGTCGAATTTCTCGCAAGGCGCATCTTTCGAGTTCGAAGGACCGGAAGGCCGTCAGAGCATGGAGTTCACGATCAAGGACGGCAAGCTGACCAGCATCTACGATCCGGCCCTTGCGGCTTTCACCAGCGCGACCAGCTCATTGGCCGGGATGACCATGACATCCAACGAAGCCAAGCAGCAGGCCGACGTCTCGACCGGCGCCGGCACCGCCACCGTTACCGCGACCAAATCCGCCAATGGCGGCGTCGACTTCACGGCCACGCAGAAAGTCTCGGACTTCGTCGAGATGATCAAGGTGAACGACCCCGACAGCGGGATGAATTTTCCGCTCACCTTGAAAACGCCGGAACTTTCGGTGGACGCAAACGGCAAGGGCGTGCGGACGAAGCCGCTGCTCGACCTGCTTGCCTTTGCCGTGGCCAATGAGGACGAAGCCAAGCTCAAGGCCAACCAGGCTGAGCTCAAATCGCTTATGCTGGCCGCGCTGCCCATCTGGGAAAGGATCGACGGCAATTACGGCTTCAAGAATTTCGAGGTCGACAGCCCTGTCGGCAAGTTCGGCGCCACGCAATTCAGCACCGCATTCGGCATGGACGGCATCTCCCAGAACGGCAAGGTCGATTACGCGATCAAGGCTGCCGGTCTGACGATCCCGCATCAGACCCTGCCGGAATGGACCACCCCATTGCTGCCCACCGACATCGACCTGCATTTCGGCGGCGCCAATATCGATCTCGATACGATGGCGAAAAAGGCGATCGAAGGCTTTGATCTCAATAAGAATCCGCCGCTGTCGGATGAATTCGGCAAAGCTTTGGTCGCCGATTTCAAGGCCAAGAATCCGAAGGTCGTGATCGCGCACAGCACGGTGAAGAACGGCGCCATCGAAGTTGCGCTGGAAGGCGAGATGACCTTTCCCGGCGAGAAACCCGATGCGAGCGTGACCGTCGATGTCGCCGGCTATGACAAGATCGTCGATGCCTTGAAGGAAGCCGCCAAAAGCGATGAGCAGATGGCGCAGGCCTTCCCCTTTGCCCTGGCCGTCAAAGGCTTTGGCAAGACGCTGCCGGATGGCCGGCTGGAGTGGACGATCAACACCAAGGCCGATGGATCGGTCACGGTCAACGGCGCGATGCTGAAGGGACCGGACGCCGCCCAGGACGACAGCGCAGGTCAGGATGACAACTCAGGCGATGACGGCGCGGACGGAACAGATGATTCCACCGGCAGCGATGATTCCGACGGCGGCGACAATGGTGGGGCCGGAGCGAAGCTGAAGCCTTGAGTGCTTGAGTTAAAGCCCGAGCGCGGCCGCGATCTTTGGCGCCGCATCGCGCCAGTCGTCGACCGAGATAATGTCTTCCGGCGTCGGCGGCAGGAAGGCGCGCAGCGAGTTGTCAGCCATCAAATGGAAGAGATGGGCATCCGCCACGGAGTTGCGCGCCGAAACCAGGTTGGAAGGCTGGTCGTCGACGAAGGCGACGGGCCGGCCCTTGACGCCGCGCAGTTTCGCGATGGCCGGTCCCTTGGCCATTTCCGTCGTCAGCAGCGGGTAATTGAGCCCCAGCGCATCGAGATGCGCGCGGCGCACGGCGCGGTGCTTGTGCGGCATGGCGGTCAGCAGGATGATCTCGGCGCTTCGGCCAAGCGTCGCCAGCGCGTCCGCCGCACCCTCTGCGATGCTTTGCCAATCCGCCTGGGCGTCGAAGAAATCGCCGAGCAGCGCCGTCACTTCCGGCTGCTCGATCAGCCGCCCGCTCGCCGTCTCGGCGATGTTGCCGGTGAGGCGGAAGGAAGCCAGCGTCAACCCGAAGCCGCGCGACTTCAGGAAATGCGGGAAGGGCCGGACGAATTCGAGCACGACATCGTCGACGTCGAGCACCAGCAGCGGCCGATCGTCGGCGGCAAGCTCTTCGATCTGCCGCGCCGTCTCGGGATCGTCGCTCATGTCGAGCGCTCGTGATCGTCGTCGCCGAGCGGAAGGGCGCGCAGCGCCTTGCCGACGGCGGCTGGCGGCGTGCCGGTTTCCTCGGCGAAGCGCAGAAGCGTCGGCTCGTGTGCCAGGATGAATTGCAGAACGCCGGCAAGGAAGCCCGGCTCAGCTGCGGCCCTGCGGATCGAGTTCGCCTCGATGCCGGTGATCGCCAGAAAGCGGGGCAGAAGCTCCGGGTCGGCGGCGACGAAGGCCAGGGCCTTGACGGCAATGGTTTCCGCTTCCTCGCGCATTGACGCTGCGTTCGCCATCGTTACCTTTGCAATGGTGGATTTTTTCGAGTCTCCTTCCGCAGTAACGGCAAGCGTCGCTTGCGGCAAGCCTCCGCTCTTTCCCATGCAACGTCCGAAGGTGGAATTGGTGCAGCTTTCCAACCTCCGGTTTCCGTTTCGTCAATCATATTGGGCTAGAGTGGAAATGGGTTGGGTGCGGTCCGAAGGGGACGCATTGCGACGGCCTTCGGCTTCGAGGGCGGTCGGGACGGGAAACTGATGGCTAAGAAGGTGATGATCGTCGAGGACAATGAGCTTAACATGAAGCTCTTTCGGGACCTCATCGAAGCCAGCGGTTACGAAACGGTTCGCACGCGCAATGGCCTGGAGGCGCTCGACCTCGCGCGCCAGCACCGGCCGGACCTCATCCTGATGGACATCCAGCTGCCGGAAGTGTCCGGCCTGGAAGTGACCAAATGGCTGAAGGAAGACGACGAATTGCATTCGATCCCCGTTATCGCCGTCACCGCCTTCGCCATGAAGGGCGATGAGGAGCGCATCCGCCAGGGCGGCTGCGAGGCCTATATTTCCAAGCCGATCTCGGTGCCGCGCTTCATCGAGACGATCAAATCCTATCTGGGCGACGCCTGATGCCCGAGACCAGCAGAACCGGAGTTTTGAGATGACCGCGCGGATCCTCGTCGTCGACGATATCCCCGCCAATGTGCGGCTGCTGGAGGTTCGGCTGCTTGCCGAGTATTTCGAGGTGCTGACGGCCAATAACGGCCCCGATGCGATCGAGACCTGCGAGAACGGCAAGGTCGACGTCGTGCTGCTCGACGTGATGATGCCGGACATGGACGGGTTCGAGGTCTGCAAGCGCCTGAAGAGCGATCCGGCGACCTCGCATATCCCTGTCGTGATGATCACCGCGCTCGACCAGGTGTCGGACCGGGTACGCGGCCTCGAGGCGGGTGCTGACGATTTCCTGACCAAGCCCGTCAACGACCTGCAGCTGATGACACGCGTCAAGAGCCTGGTCAGGCTGAAGTCGCTGACCGACGAGCTCAGGCTGCGCGCCTCGACCACGCGCAATATCGGCATCGAGGAACTTCTGAGCCGCGATTTTGCGACCGAAGACTCCAAGCCGCGGGTGCTGCTCATCGACGAGCGCAAAACTTCCGTCGAACGCATCCAGAAGATGCTGCGCAACACCGCCGAGCTCGATGTCGCGACCGACCCGAATGCGGGGTTCTTCCAGGCGGCCGAGACGGCGTATGAATGCGTGCTGATCTCGACTGCCTTCTCCGACTTCGATGCGCTGAGACTCTGCTCGCAGCTGCGTTCGCTCGACCGCACCCGCTTCCTGCCGATCATGCTGCTCGCAGACGAGGGCGAGGAGGGCCGCATCCTGCGTGGTCTGGAACTTGGCATCAATGACTACCTGATCCGGCCGATCGACCAGCATGAGCTGACGGCGCGCCTGCGCACACAGGTGCGGCGCAAGCGCTACAACGATCAGTTGCGCGCCAGCGTCGCCCAGACGATCGAGATGGCGGTCATCGACGGGCTGACCGGGCTGCACAACCGCCGCTACCTCGACAGCCATCTGCAGACACTGTTCGATCGCGCCGTGGCGCGGCGGCGGCCCTTGTCGGTGATGATCACCGATCTCGATCGCTTCAAGTCGATCAACGATACCCATGGCCATGACGGCGGTGACGACGTTCTGCGTGAGTTCGCCCGGCGGCTGCGCAAGAATGTGCGCGGCATCGATCTCGCCTGCCGCTTCGGCGGCGAGGAGTTCGTCGTGGTTATGCCGGACACCGACGGCGCGGTCGCCGAGAAGGTGGCCGAACGCATTCGCGCCGAGATCGCACAGGCAGCTTTTGCCATCGGTGCCGACGGCAAGGCGATCGAGGTCACGGTCAGCGTCGGCGTGTCGTCTCTCCTGAAAGGGACCGACAGCGTCGCCGCGCTGATGAAGCGCGCCGACCTTGCGCTCTATGAGGCCAAAAGCGGCGGCCGCAACAGGGTGGTCGCCAAGGCTGCCTAAAACGCGTCGCGATCTTTCAGACCCCGCACGCGCCTGTCTTTATCCTGAAACCGGTTTCCACTTTCGGGAGACATGCTCGGCATAAAGGCGACGATTCTCCAGCGCTGCAACAGGGTTACGAATTTACCTTAACCCAAGCGATTCGTGAGCGGTGGTTAAGAAATGGTTGATTTTTATGAGGTCTTGCGCAAATCTGCGACGCATAGACAGAAGACGAGGCCGGCGCGAGGGTAGAGTAGCCGGCTCGATCCAAAAATACCCCATGATGCTCAGGTCCGCCGCATCTCCTGGGTCCGTGGGGTCGGCCGGCCGGCGCTGGCACATAGTGGCCTCCTCGTACCGCTGCCAACCGCCGACCGGCCCCCTTTTCTCAACACCGACATCGGAACCCCCGTGCTTGATCGTGGCACGGCTCCTTTGTCGTCCGGTCCTTCCTAAAACAAAAACGCCGCCCAGAGGGCGGCGTTTCGATTTCTCGGGATAGCCAGATTACTTGATCTTGGTTTCCTTGAACTCGACGTGCTTCTTGGCGACCGGATCGTACTTGCGGAACGAGAGCTTGTCCGTCTTGGTACGGCTGTTCTTGCTGGTGACGTAGAAGAACCCGGTGTCGGCGGTCGACAGAAGTTTGATCTTGATGTTTGCGGCTTTGGCCATGATTTTCGTCCGTTAATGTTCGTGGAGTTTTGGCCGCTGAAGCACGGGGAAACACCCGGACGCGGGAAACTTGGCGCGACACATAAAGAACGCGCCTGGAAAGTCAAGCCCGAGCGCCTTCTTCGCCTCATTTCGGCATGGCCCGTGTCCACGTCTCAAGCGTTATGCTCGACCAATTGCCCCGCCTTTTTCCAGTCGCCCGTGGTGTTCCACCAGCGGTTGGGATTGGCACGATCGTCAAGACCCTTGGAACGGCTGGCGAGCAGCGGCTGGATGCGGATGACGGGCTCCTGATAGGAATGGGCTTGGAATATCGCCTCGACGACACGAGCGGCGAGTGCCTGGTCGTCGGCGATCTCGAACGACACTTCGACGGTGCCGGGTCGCCGGCGCAGTTCGGTCTCAGCGCCGGCCGCGGCGCCTTCGAGCGGCCGGTAGCGCTCGATGCCTTGCGCCGACTGATAGGCGTTGGCGTCATACTTGCCCATGCGCAGCGGCGTGATCGCCACCACGGCCTCCATGATGCGCTCGACATCGGCGGCCGGCGCTTGGAATGTGACGAGCAGAAGCAGTTCCATCCTGAGGGATCTGGTTTCAAAGCCGCTGTCGACCATCGCAATTCTCCTACCTCGCGTCGGAGGCAGGTTATAGCAGCGGTGCTGCTGACACGGTGATGTCAGGATGCCCGACGCTTCAGCGGCATCGCCTAGAGAATCTTGCGCACCAGCCTGACCAAGATCAAAGCCATGTAGGCGGCAAAGAAGAAGGCCAGCGACCAGCCGAAGCCGGATGGGCCGAAGGCATCCATGCCGATGCCGATCGCCTGCGGACCCAGCACCATGCCAACACCATAGCAGAGCACGAAGGCAGCATTGGCCGATGCCAGCTCATGGCCGGACAGCTGCGAGCCGAGATGGGCAAGGCCGATCGTGTACATGGCGGCGACGACGCCGCCCCAGACGAACAGGAGGGCCGCCATCAGATGCCAGTTCTGTGCGAAGAACGGCATGAAGACCGTGCCGATGAGCCCGACCGTGGCGCAGGCCAGCAGCAGGTAGCGGCGGTCGGAAACGCGGTCGCTGATCATGCCGATCGGGATCTGCAGAAGCACATTGCCGAGCCCGATCATTGTCAGAAGCAGCGCGGCGTCGGCTTCCGAATAGCCGATACGGCTGCCATAGACGGGGAAGAGCGAGAAACCGCCGGTCTCGACGGCGCCGAAAACAAGCACGGCGAAGGTCGCGGTCGGCACCAGCCAGATGTAACGCAGGAAGTGGCTGGTCTCGCTCTCGGCGACGATGGTCGGGCTCTCGTTGCGCGCCGCAAGCACCGGAATGGCGGCAAGCGTCACCAGCGCTATGGTGACGCCGAACGGCAGGAAGCCGGAACTGCCGAGATGGGCGAACAGCCAGGGTCCGGCGGCAAAGCCGAGCGACAGAACGGTGGCGTAGATGCCAAGCACAAGGCCGCGGCGGCTGGGCGGGGCGGAGGTGCTGATCCAGAATTCCGACAGGATGAACAGCACCGTCAGCGAGATGTGCAGGGCGACACGGAGCGGGAACCACATCCAGAAGTCCGGCGCGAAATGGAAGCCGACAAAGGCGAGCGCACCGATGGCAATCATCAACAGCATGGTCCAGGCGACGCCGAGCCGCATGGCCAGCGGGGTGGCCAGCGGTGCGCCGGCGATCGAGGCGAGACCGGCGACGGCGGTATTCAGGCCGATCATCGAAGCGGAGTGGCCGCGGCTTTCCAGAATGACGCTGAGCAACGGCATGCCGAGGCCGATGGCGATGCCGACGACGCTGATCGAAGAGATCGCGGCGACCATCGGCAGCCAGTGTACGCGTTCGTCGCCCTGTTGTTGGGTATCGACCGTCATGAGATCAAAATGCTCTGCTTCTAAAGGACTTCGCGGACGAAGCGGTTGCGGACGAGCCGGAAGAACGGCACGGCGCCACCCGGCCGCAACAATGGATCTTCGGCAAGCCGACTTTCCAGTTCTTCCAGGACCATGCCGGTGATGTCGGGGATGTCGGCATTGCGGGCATCGGCAAGCGGCAGCCAGACGAGTTCTTCGAGTTCGTTCGTCGGACCGCCGCCGGGCAATTCCACGGCAACGTCGTGGCGCCAGGCGCTGAAAAAACGCGTGTCGAAACGGCGCACGCGATTGGGCGGAGTGATGGCGCGGGCGACGAAGCGGAGCGCGTCCAGCGAGGGGATCACGCCGTGTTCGGCGAAACCCTGCCAGTCGCGCTTTGCGGTCGAGAAGGTGCCCTTGCGGCCGATCAGCAGGCCGGCTTCCTCATAGGTTTCGCGAATCGCCGACAGGGCGATTGCGCGGGCCCGCGCCGCGCTGGCACGGCCGGGGCCTGCGGCCAGCTTGCCTTCTTCCTCACCACCCAGAGGGGCAGCGACGGGAACGCGGCTGTCGGCGGGATCGGTGCGGCCGCCGGGGAAGACGAATTTTCCGGGCATGAAGGCGTGCCCGGCATGGCGCCGGCCCATCAGCACCAGAACGTCCTTGCCCCGGCGATCGAGCAGAATGAGGGTCGCCGCATCACGCGGACGCAACGCTCGGCCGCTGCGTACGGCCAGGCCCTTATCGAGCTTGTCGACATCCGCCTTGGTCATTCCTTCCATGCGCTCGACCTAGCGGAAACTTCCTTGATGCGAAAGTGGCTTGCGCGTCGTGGCCTTTGCACCAGGGCCGACCGCGGTGCGGCCTGGCTTAATTAACGGCTCTCGAATTCGTCCTTCTCGTCGCCGAAGCCGTGCATATAAAGCGCCCATTGCAGGCCGATGACAGCTCCCTTGACCGGCTGCAGCAGTGCGACGGCCAGAATAATGGTCAGCGGAACCCAGATCAGCGCGTGCTGCCAGGTCGACAGCGTCGACGCGGCCTCAACGGCCATGAAGCCGCCAACGACGATGTGACCGACGATGACGATGACCAGATAGGCGGGCAGGTCGTCCGCGCGATGGTGGTGCAGCTCCTCGCCGCAGACCTCGCACTTGTCCACGGGCTTCACGAAAGCGCGGAACAGCTTTCCCTTGCCGCAATGCGGGCAGCGGCCGAGTATCCCGCGCTTGATCGCCGTCCACAGGGGACGCGCGACGCGGCCCGAATGATGCTCGCCGCCGAAAACCTGTTCTTGCACTTGGACGTTACCTGGCATTATCGTCTCCTGCCGCGCGGACCGACGCGCGATTGCGACGCGCGGGCGCGGCCCTTGGCCTTGTGGAACGACCGCCTCGAGCCGGGCAGAGGCTTCGGGTCGGTCAGCATCTCGAAACGCATCGCACCGGCCATTGGCGCGACCTCGACCAGCCGGACTTCGACGCGATCGGCAAGCTGATAGCCCTTGCCGGTGCGTTCACCGAACAGTGATCGGGCGGTTTCGTCGTAGATATAGTAGTCGCCGCCCAGAGTTGACACCGGAATAAAGCCGTCGGCGCCATACTGCGGCAATTGGACAAAGAGTCCCGCCTTGGTGACGCCGGAGATGCGCGCGTCGAACGTGTCGTTGACGCGCTCGGCGAGATAGGCGGCAATCAGCCGGTCGACCGTATCGCGCTCGGCCGCCATGGCGCGACGCTCAGTCGCCGAGATCAGCGCGGCGACCTCTTCCAGCCGGTCCGCCTCCTGCTGCGCCAGGCCGCCGGGCCCGAGGCCAAGCGCCGCGATCAGCCCGCGGTGCACGATCAGATCGGCGTAGCGGCGGATCGGCGAGGTGAAATGGGCGTAGCGCCTGAGGTTGAGACCGAAATGGCCGATGTTCTTCGGCGAGTACTCCGCCTGGCTCTGCGAGCGCAGCACCACTTCGTTGACCAGCGCCTCGTTGTCGGCGCCGCGCACCCGCTCCAGAATGCCGTTGAACTGGCTCGGCCGCATCTGCGCGCCGCGCGCCAAGGACAGGCTGAGCGTTGCCAGGAACTCGCGCAGCGATTCCTGCTTGGCGAGCGACGGCGCGTCATGGATGCGGTAGACGAGCGGCTCTTTCTTGCCCTCCAATGTCTCGGCGGCCGCGACATTGGCCTGGATCATGAATTCCTCGATGAGCTTATGAGCGTCGAGGCGCTCCGGCACGACGACGCGGTCGACCGTGCCGTCGGGTTTCAGCAGGATCTTGCGCTCGGGCAGGTCGAGTTCAAGCGGCTGGCGGGACTGGCGGCCGCGCCTGAGCACGGCGTAGGCGTCCCATAACGGCTTCAAAGCGCTGTCGAGGATCGGCCGTGTCTTGTCGTCGGGCGCGCCGTCGATCGCGGCCTGCGCCTGCGGGTAGGCGAGCTTGGCGGCCGACTTCATCATGACGCGGTGGAAGGAATGTCTGAGCTTGCGGCCTTCCGAGGAGAAGGTCATGCGCACGGCGATTGCCGGCCTGTCTTCGCCCTCGCGCAGCGAGCAGAGATCGTTGGAGATGCGTTCAGGAAGCATGGGCACGACGCGGTCCGGAAAATAGACCGAATTGCCGCGCTTCAGGGCTTCGCGGTCGAGCGGCGTACCGTAGCGAACATAGGCTGCGACATCGGCGATCGCCACGGTGATGACAACGCCGCCGGGATTTTTCTCGTCCGTGTCCGGCGTGGCGAAGACCGCGTCGTCATGATCCTTGGCATCGGCCGGATCGATGGTCACCAGCGGCAGACTGCGCCAGTCCTCGCGGTGATCGAGCGTCGCCGGCTTCACCGCTTCGGCCTCGGCAATCACGTCGGCAGGAAAGACATGGGGAATGTCGTGGGCGTGGATGGCGATCATCGAGACAGCCTTCTCGCTGCTCAGCGAGCCCAGCACCGCCAGCACCTTTGCCCGGGGCAGTCCGTAACGGGATGCCCGCGCCGGCTCCACCTCCACCAGATCGCCATTTCTGGCGCCGTTCTGGAATTCCTTGTCGACGATCAGTTCCGGCTGGCGCCGTTCGACCGGCTCGATGCGGAAGGTTCCGTCCTTCAGCACGCGGAAGACGCCGAGCACGGCGTCGCTGCGCTTCTCGAAGATCTTCATCACCCGCCCGGTATAAGCAGGGCCTGACGGATCGTCGGTCGGGAAAGTCTTGGCAAGCACGCGGTCGCCAATGCCGGGGACCGGGCCGCCGGCGGCGCGCGAGATGCGGATGGCGATGACGGGGGGCGAGCCGGCGCCGGTATATTCGCTCGGATTCGCCAGAAGCACGCCGTCATCGTCGCGGCCGAAAATGTCGAGCACCGCGACATGAGGCACGGCGCCCGCGCGGGTGAGGCGCTTGCGCTCCTTGTTGAGGAGGCCTTCATCCTGCAGGTCTCGCAACAGGTCTTTCAGCCAGATGCGGTCCTCGCCGCGCAGCGCGAAGGCCTTGGCGATCTCGCGCTTGCCGGAGCGATCGGGATTTTCGGCGATGTAGCGCAGGACCTCGTCACGCGACGGACGATAGTCGTCCTTGACCTTGGCCCTGGTGTCGGCGTTGCGCGGATCGCCGTGGCTTCTTCCGGAGATCCTGCGCGCCACGTCCTGCTACCCCTTCTTCGCCGCCCGGCGGAAGGGCTTTTTGCCGCCTCCGCCCTTGGCTTCCTTCTCAGCAATCAGGGCGAGCGCTTCTTCCATCGTCACCGATTGCGGGTCCTTGCCTTTTGGCAGCGTCGCATTGACCTTGCCGTAGTTGACGTACGGGCCGTATTTGCCGTCGCGAACGACGATCTTGCCGCCGCCGTCCGGATGATCGCCCAATTCCTTGAGCGCCGCCGGCGTGGCGCCGTTGCGGCCACCCTTGCCCTTCTGCTGCTTCTCGGCGATCACCGAAACGGCGCGGTTCAGGCCGATCGAGAACACGTCCTCGATGCTCTCCAGATTGGCGTAGGTGCCGTCATGCAGCACGAACGGGCCGTAGCGCCCGAGGCCAGCCGAGATCATCTTGCCGGTTTCGGGATGTTTTCCCACATCGCGCGGCAGACCCAGCAGCGCCAGCGCCTTCTCGTGGTCGATCGAGTCGGGCGTCCAGCCCTTGGGCAGGCTTGAGCGCTTGGCCTCCTTGCCTTCGCCGCGCTGGATATAGGGGCCGAAACGGCCACTGCGCAGGGTAATTTCCTCGGCGGTATAAGGATCTTTGCCGAGCAGCTTGACGCCGTCCTCGCCATTGCCGTTCTCGCCATTGGGATTGGCGGCGTCGCCGAGCTGGCGGGTGTAGGAGCATTCGGGATAGTTCGAGCAGCCGACAAAGGCGCCGAACTTGCCGAGCTTCAGCGACAGGTTGCCGGTGCCGCATTTCGGACAGATGCGCGGATTGGAACCGTCCTCACGCTCCGGGAAGACCAGCGGCGCGAGTTCTTCATTGAGCGCATCGAGCACGTCGGCGACGCGCAGTTCCTTGATGTCGTCGACGGCGCCGGAGAAATCCTTCCAGAAGTCGCGTAGCACGTCCTTCCAGGCGAGCTTGCCGTCGGAAATCTCGTCGAGCTTCTCCTCGAGCGAAGCGGTGAAGTCATATTCAACATAGCGCTCGAAGAAGCTTTCGAGAAAGGCCGAGAGCAGCCTGCCCTTGGCCTGCGGCACGAGCTTGCGACGGTCGATGGTGACGTAGTCGCGATCCTCGAGCGTCTTCAGGATCGCGGTGTAGGTCGATGGCCGGCCGATGCCGAGCTCTTCCAGCTTCTTGATCAGCGACGCCTCGGAATAGCGCGGCGGCGGCTCGGTGGTGTGCTGGGTCGCGTTGATCGCCTGGCGGGCAAGCTGCTCGCCGGAGCGGATCTCGGGCAGGCGGCGGCTCTCCTCGTCCTCGGCGTCCTCGTCCTTCTGATCGGTGTAGGCGGCAATGAAGCCGTCGAAGCGGACGACCGAGCCGATCGCGCGCAGCTCGGCGGTGCGGGCGCCGTTGACCGCCTCGATCTCGACCGTGGTGCGTTCGATCTCGGCCGGCTGCATCTGGCTGGCGATGGCGCGCTTCCAGATCAGCTCGTAAAGCCGGGCCTGGTCGGCATCGAGATATTGCCGAACGGAAGCCGGCGTGCGCTTGAAATCGGTCGGGCGGATCGCCTCGTGGGCTTCCTGGGCGTTCTTGGCCTTCGTGGTGTAGAAACGCGGCTTCTCCGGCAGGTATTTCGCGCCGAACTCGCTGACGATAGCGTTGCGGGCGGCCTCGATCGCCTCCGGCGCCATCTGCACGCCGTCGGTTCGCATATAGGTAATGAGGCCGGCGGTCTCGCCGCCGACATCCATGCCTTCATAGAGCTTTTGCGCCACCTGCATGGTGCGGTTGGCCGAGAAACCGAGGCCTGACGAGGCGGCCTGCTGCAGCGTCGAGGTTGTGAAGGGCGGGCCGGGATTGCGTTTTGTCGGCTTAGCTTCGACCGACAATGCCTTGAAGGTCGCGCCTTCGAGCATCGCCTTGATGTCGTCGGCCTGCGCCTTGTTGGCGATATCAAGCTTCTGCAGCTTCTTGCCGGCAAAGGCGGTCAGCCGCGCCTCGAAACTGTCGTTGCGCGGGGTGCCGAGGATGGCGGCGATCTGCCAGTATTCCTCGCGGATGAAGCGCTCGATTTCGGATTCGCGGTCGCAGACCAGGCGCAACGCCACCGACTGGACGCGGCCGGCAGAGCGGGCGCCCGGCAGCTTGCGCCACAGCACCGGCGACAACGTGAAGCCGACGAGATAATCGAGCGCGCGGCGGGCGAGATAGGCGTCGACTAGCGGCGCGTCGATCTGGCGCGGATGGGCCATGGCATCGAGCACCGAGGCCTTGGTGATGGCGTTGAAGACGACCCGGCTGACCGGCTTGTCCTTCAGCGCGCGCTTCTGCTTCAGGACTTCCAGCACATGCCAGGAAATCGCTTCGCCCTCGCGATCCGGGTCGGTGGCGAGGATCAGCCCGTCGGCATCCTTCACCGCCTTGGCGATGTCGGCAAGGCGCTTGCCGGACGCGGTGTCGACCGACCAGGACATGGCGAAGTCCTCGTCAGGGCGCACCGAGCCGTCCTTGGCGGGAAGATCGCGGACATGGCCGAAGGAGGCCAGAACCTTATAGTTCTTGCCGAGATATTTGTTGATTGTCTTCGCCTTGGCCGGCGATTCGACGACGACGACGTCCATGAGGTCTCTTAATCAGCTGTGAGGTGGCGGAAGAACTCCGCGACGCACGACGAAATCCCACTCTTTTCGTCGCTCACATGGCCGTGCTTTTGCCATCGGTCAAGGGGAAGCGGCCAATTTGGGAAGCGGCCGCGGACGATACACTCTTAGAGTGTATGGCAAAGATCACATTTTTTGGGGATGGATGTATGCGCGCCTCGAACCGGGCGGGCGGCTATCGCGCGCTTGTTCGGTCAACGCGTTTGCCTGTTTCTTCCTGCGGCGAAGCGGCGACGTGCCACACAATGGTGATTGGCAGGGGCGTGCCCGCATCGCTATATCGTCGCTAGCACAATCGGACTCATTGGATGGCATTGGACATCGGCTATGTCAGCGCGGTCGGGGCAGGGGCGATCTCTTTCCTGTCGCCATGCGTGCTGCCGCTGGTGCCGCCCTATCTCTGCTACATGGCCGGCGTTTCCGTCGACGATTTCCGCGGCAATCAGAGCGTCACGGCGAAGGAGGGCGCGCGCGGCGCGCTGCTTTATGCTTCCGTGGCCTTCGTGCTCGGCTTTTCCACCGTCTTCGTGGCGCTCGGCGCCGGGGCCTCGACCATCGGGCGGTTGCTGCGCGTCTGGCAGGAGCCACTGGCGGTGGCGGCGGGAGCGCTCATCATCATCATGGGCCTGAACTTCCTTGACATCCTGCGCATTCCGCTTTTGTCGCGCGAGGCGCGCTTCCAATCGCAGGGCAAGCCGGCCAGCATGATCGCGGCCTATGTCATGGGGCTGGCCTTCGCCTTCGGCTGGACGCCCTGCATCGGCCCGGTGCTGGGACCGATCCTGACTTTGGCCGGCGGGCGCGAGACCGTGGGTGAGGGCGCGCTTTTGCTTGCCGCCTATTCGCTCGGCCTCGGTATCCCGTTCCTGATCGCGGCGCTGTTTTCCGGCGCCTTCATGCGCTTCCTCGGCAAATTCCGCGTCCATCTCGGCCGCGTCGAGAAGGCGATCGGCGCGCTGCTGGTCATCGCCGGCGTGTTTTTCCTCACTGGCGGCGTACAAAGCGCGTCCTATTGGCTCTTGGAGAATTTTCCGGTGCTGGGAAGGCTGGGGTAGTTTAGTTGCTGGCAGAGAGTCGAGCTGTGAACCCGTTGTAGAGATCAGTATCGAAGGGTCCTGTGCCCTCTATCTCGTGTTCCATAATTTGCTATGGAGACCTGGGGCGACCACTATGTTCAGACAACCCATCGAGTCACCTGCTCCGCCGTCTCACCGGAATTTCCGCCGCGGCGATCACTTCGGCACGCCGGAGATGCCCAGCGCCTCGACGTAACGCTCGCCGAACACCTTGTCCTGCCATGGGTTGATCTGTCTCTGCAGGGTGAGCGTGTAGGTCGGGAACGCCTCCATCAGCCGCCGCGCCGCCGCCCGCGCCTCCTCCAGCCGGTTGAGTTTGACCAGCGCCATAATCACCACCCGGTGCGAGGAGCCGTAGTTCGGCATCTCCTGCAGCGCGCGTTCTCCCCATGCCAGCGCTTCCTCGTAGCGCTCGAGCATCAGGTAGCTCATCCCGATGCCCGAGAGCGCGATGCCCTTCTCGGGGTCGACCGGGCTCAGCCGCATTGCCCTGTGAAAGTGCTCGATCGCGACGAGCGGGCGGCCGGAATGTGCGTTGACCCAACCGCAGCTCGTATGGCCCTGCGCCGAATTGGGATTGAGCAGCAGGGATCGTTCGATCGTGGCCAGCGCCATCTCGTAGTCCTTCGCGCTGTAGGCGATCACCTGCGCGGCGAAGCGCAGGCTCGTGGGGTCGTCGCGCGCTTCCGCCAGTACCTCGCGCGCCATGCGCGTGGCGACCCGGGTATCCTCGGGCTCGTGCCAGCACTGGCTCACGGATATGCTGCGGATATAGGCGCCGAGTGCCTTCGCCAAGTTGAAGCCGGGGTCGATGCTAAGCGCCTCGTTGGTGAGCCGACGCACGTCGGCAAAGCCTTCGCGCGTCATGCTGTAGAAGCGCGGCAGCGCGCGAAGGTAGAGGTCGTAGGCGCTCATGTAGTCGGTCGGCTTCATGCGCGCCTGCTTGATTTCCTCCAGCCGGATGCTCGGCTCGACAGCGCCGACGACGCTCTCGGTCACCTTGTCCTGCAGGTCGAAGATGTCGCACATATCGCCCTCGAAGCGGTCGGCCCAGACATGGTGTCCGCTGATCGCGTCCACCAACTGCCCACTGATACGCACCCGCGATCCTGCCCTGCGGATGCTGCCTTCGAGCACGTAGCGGACGCCCAGCTCGCGCCCGACCTGGCGCAGGTCCACCGCCCGGCCCTTGTAGGTGAAGGACGAGTTGCGGGCGATCACGAAGAAGGAGTTCACTCGGCTCAATCCCGTGATGATGTCCTCCACCAGCCCGTCGGCGAAGTATTCCTGATCGGGGTCGCCGCTCATGTTGGTGAAAGGCAGAACCGCGATCGAGGGTTTCTCGGGCAGGGGAGGCGGGGCAGCGCTGGCGTCGGACTCGACGCGGTAGGCGCGCACGGGCCGCTCGATGTTCTTGAGGCGCAGCTCGCCGAGCGGCGTGAAGCCGCAGTCGAGCTTGCCCTGAAGGTGGTCGTAGGCGGTGCCCGAGACGACAACGGTGCCGGGATCGGCGACGCTTTCGAGGCGGGCGGCGATGTTGACCCCGTCGCCGTAGAGGTCGCCGTCCTCCTCGCAAACCACGTCGCCGAGATTGACGCCGATGCGGAAGCGAATCCTCTCTTCCTCGGGGGTCTCCGCCTCGCGTTCTGCCAGGGTCCGCTGGATCGCCATCGCCGAGGTCACCGCGTTGACGACGCTCGCGAATTCGCACAGCATGCCGTCGCCGGTGAGCTTGACGATCCGACCCTGATGCTCGGAGACCAGCGGTTCGAGGAGGTCCTTGCGGTAGATCTTCAGCCGCTCGAGCGTGCAGCGCTCGTCGCGCTCCATCAGGCGCGAATAACCGACCACGTCGCAAGCCAGGATCGCAGCGAGGTGGCGCCGCACGGTCATCGCACCGCTCGGCCAAGCGCCTGCACGCGTGCCGCTCCGCGTCCATGTCCCGCCAACTTCCAGACGCGCCACGCGCATGGTATCCATCTCTCCCAGTCTCCGCCCGTCGCCGATGTGGAACGGAAAACGCAGCTCGACCTTGCCTTCACGACATTTCGCCATCCCGCTTGCGACGCAGCACCCCCAGCAGGCCGGGGATATTTCCTGACCTGTGTAACCGGCTGACGCCACCGTGGCGGTGCTTTTGTATCGGGCATCACACCCGACGTTCGCACTTGGAGACTTGGCTTTGCCATCTCACCGGAATTTAACCGCATTGGTGCAGCATGGCCTACGCTGTTAATATGCGTTGATTCAAACCTTTTTCATACGGTTGCCCATCCATGAGCCAGAGATCCTGCCTGTCTGTCATCCTTGCCGCCGGCGAAGGCACCCGCATGAAAAGCGCGATGCCCAAGGTGCTGCATGCCATTGCCGGCCTGCCGATGGTGGCTCACGTCGTGAAAGCCGCTGAGGGTGCCGGTGCGACCGGCGTGGCGCTCGTGATCGGCCACGGCGCAGACGAGATGCGCAAGGCGGTGCAGAAATTTGCGCCAAAGGCGGAGACTTTCGTGCAGGACAAGCGGCTCGGCACCGCGCATGCGGTCCTCGCGGCGCGTGAAGCAATATCAAAGGGTTACGACGATATTCTCGTGATGTTCGGCGACACGCCGCTAATCGATGCGCAGGCGCTGGCCGCAGCGCGGCAGAAGCTGGCTGAGGGTGCCGCCGTCGCGGTCATCGGCTTCCGTCCGCCAAGCCCGGCCGGCTACGGCCGGTTGATCGAAAAAGGCGGTCATCTCATTGCCATCCGCGAGGAGAAGGACTGCTCGGAGGAAGAGAAAAAGATCGGCTTCTGCAATGCCGGCATGATGGCGGTGGCGGGCAAGCATGCGCTGCGGCTGCTCGACAAGGTCGGCAACAAGAACGCCAAGGGCGAATTCTACCTCACCGACATCGTCGAGATCGCCGGCGCGGAAGGGCTCGACGTAGTGGCAACGGAAGCGAGTTTCGAAAGCGCGCTCGGCATCAACAACCGGGCCGAGCTCGCCGAGGCGGAAGCGATTTGGCAGGCGCGCCGTCGGCGCGAGGCGATGCTGTCCGGAGTTACGCTGATCGCGCCCGAAACCGTCTATTTCTCGCACGACACCGAGATCGGCGCCGATACGCTCGTCGAGCCGAATGTCTGGTTCGGGCCGGGTGTGAAGATCGCGTCAGGCGCCAAGATTCACGCCTTCAGCCACATCGAGGGCGCAACGATCGCCTCAAATTGCGATGTCGGGCCGTTCGCCCGGCTGCGGCCGGGCGCGGACCTTCGAAACAAGGCAAAGGTCGGCAATTTCTGCGAGGTCAAGCAGGCGACGATCGAAGAGGGCGCCAAGGTCAATCACCTGACCTACATCGGCGATGCGCGCGTGGGTGCCGCTGCCAATATCGGCGCCGGCACCATCACCTGCAATTATGATGGCTACTCGAAATTCTTCACCGATATCGGCGAGGGCGTCTTTGTCGGCTCGAATTCCTCGCTGGTGGCGCCGGTCTCGATCGGCAAGGGCGGGTACATCGCTTCCGGCAGCGTGATCACTGAAAGCGTGCCCGACGATGCGCTGGCCTTCGGCCGCGCGCGCCAGAAGACGATTCCCGGCAAGGGGAAGGAATTGCGCGAACGCTTCGCCTCGGCCGCCGCGGCGCGGAAGAAGGCAGCGGCGGAATAGCGTTTCAGGTGGTGCTTTCGGTGATTTTGCCGAAAGCAGCCGTTACCACGATCTCGCCGACGATTGCCTTGTTGAACTGAGGCAGGTCTTCAGCGGGTATCCAATACTCGAGATGCGCTCTGCTGCCGGCATGCTCGACGCGGTAGCCGTCGAGGAAGCTTTTCAGGACCTCAAACCGCGTGACGAAACCGGAACCGCTCGCCTGCACGTTCCAGTCGCGGGCGATCTGGACAGCATAGGCTTGAGTGAGCACCGGATAGAAATCGGCTGATCGGGCAGGCGCGGCGGAAATTCGCGCATGCCCAAAGCCTTGATCAGCGTCAGCAAGGCCCCAAGGAGCGTTCGCCATACGGGCCTTTGCCAACTGTGGCGTGGCGTTTGTCGTTCGAACGATGACATGCTCCGGCCACAAATGTTTACATGGTGATGAACGCCGCCAAACCGTCTAAGCGACAAGACAAGGCGTTTGCGGTAACCGGATGCAAGGGCGTTCTGAGAATGTCCAATGGTACAAAAACCGTTCCCGGTGACATGGAACGAAACGCAAAGTGACTTTTACGGCAGGCCGGCAATCCATAGATAGCGCTGGGTTTTCTGCTGGGAATCGGGGGCAATCGCCATGTGCGGTATCGTTGGAATCGTTGGCCGAAGCCAAGTCGCGCCGCTCATCGTCGATGCGCTGAAGCGGCTTGAATATCGCGGCTACGACTCGGCCGGCGTCGCCACCATCGAAAGGGGCGAGCTCGGCCGCCGCCGCGCCGAGGGCAAGCTGGTCAATCTCGAACGCCGGCTGAAGGACGAGCCGCTGGACGGCACGATCGGCATCGGCCACACACGCTGGGCGACACATGGCGTGCCGAACGAGACCAATGCGCATCCGCATTTTTCCGAAGGCGTCGCCATTGTCCACAACGGCATTATCGAGAATTTCGCCGAGCTGCGCGACGAACTCACCCGCGACGGCTACTCTTTCTCTTCGCAGACCGACACCGAGGTCGTCGCGCATCTGGTGGCGCGCGAGCTCGCCAAGGGGCTGAAGCCGGTGGAAGCCGCGCATGCGGCGCTGAAGCGGCTTTCCGGCGCCTTTGCCCTGGCAATCATGTTCAAGGGCGACGAGGACCTGATCGTCGGCGCCCGCAACGGACCGCCTTTGGCCGTCGGCCATGGCGAGGGCGAGATGTTTTTGGGCTCCGACGCCATTGCGCTGGCGCCTTTCACCAATGCGGTCACCTATCTCGAAGACGGCGACTGGGCGGTCGTGCGTCGCGAAAGCGTGACCATCTACGACATCGACGGCAGACAAGTCGACCGCAAGCGCCAGCAGTCACTGTCGACCAGCTTCATGGTCGACAAGGGAAACCGCCGCCATTTCATGGAAAAGGAAATCCATGAGCAGCCGGAGGTGATCTCGCACACGCTGGCGCATTACTTGGATTTCGCATCGGGGGTGTCGAAGCCGCTCGACCTGCCTTTCGACTTCGCCAAGATCGGCCGCCTGGCGCTTTCGGCCTGCGGCACCGCCTATCTCGCCGGGCTGATCAGCAAATACTGGTTCGAGCGCTATGCGCGGCTGCCGATCGACATCGATGTCGCCTCCGAGTTCCGCTATCGCGAGATGCCGCTTTCGGCCAATGACGCGGCGTTCTTCATCTCGCAGTCGGGCGAGACCGCCGACACGCTTGCTTCGCTGCGCTATTGCCGCAAGGCCGGCATGAAAATCGGCGCTGTCGTCAATGTGCGGGAATCGACCATGGCGCGCGAATCCGACGTCGTGCTGCCGACGCTGGCCGGGCCGGAGATCGGCGTCGCCTCGACCAAGGCTTTTACCTGCCAGCTATCCGTCTTGGCTGCGCTCGCGGTCCGCGCGGGCGTGGCGCGCGGCACGATCTCGCGCGATGAGGAAAAGCAGCTGGTGCGCGAGCTTTCCGAGGCGCCGCGCTACGCCACCCGGGTGCTGAAGCTTGACGAGCAGATCGAGCGCATCTCGCGCGAGCTGTCGCGCTACAAGGACGTGCTCTATCTCGGCCGCGACACCAATTTTCCGCTGGCCATGGAAGGCGCGCTGAAGCTCAAGGAAATCTCCTACATCCACGCCGAAGGCTATGCCGGCGGCGAGCTGAAGCACGGGCCGATCGCGCTGATCGACGAGAACATGCCGGTGATCGTCATTGCGCCGCATGACCGCATCTTCGAAAAGACCGTCTCGAACATGCAGGAAGTGGCGGCGCGTGGCGGCAAGATCATCCTGATCACCGACAAGAAGGGCGCGGCGCAGGCCGGCATCAAGACGATGGAGACGATCATCCTGCCCGAAGTGCCGGAGATCATCTCGCCGATCATCTACGCGCTGCCGATCCAGATGCTGGCCTATTTCACCGCCGTCTTCATGGGCACCGACGTCGACCAGCCGCGCAATCTGGCGAAGTCGGTGACAGTGGAGTAGCACCGTCACTACCGCCGGATTGTGGATTGCGTCATGGGTTCCTCGGTTAGTGACAGTACTTCGAAGTGCGACGGCCAACAGCCTTCTTTCGTCATCCACGGGCGGAGCAGGAGCGAAGCTCCTGCGCAGACCCGAGGATCCATTCCGTGACGTTTGCGGCGGATCAAAGCGGTGCAGAATTAGGCACTACCACCCGATACCCCGGAACAGCTCGAACCACTCGGGATTGGCCTTTTCGATCAGTTCGATCTTCCACTGGCGAGGCCAGCGTTTCAGCGACTTTTCACGCTGGATCGCATCGCGGATGTCGAAATACTCCTCGTACCAGACCAGGCGTTGTACGCCGTAGCGCCCGGTAAAGCGCGAGCCTTCGCCGGACCTGTGCTCCGGCATCCGCCGGCCAAGATCGTTCGTCACACCAGTGTAGATGGTGCCGCGCTTCTTGCTTGCTGTCATATAGACATAGCCGGTCATGCGTGAACGATAACGAATTGATGGTTAGGGACTATTCTGACGGGTGGCATTTTTTGGCCGGCGTCACGGAATGGATCCTCGGGTCTGCGCGTCCGCTTCGCTCCCGCTCCGCCCGTGGATGACGAGGGAGGAGTGTTGCGGCCAATCGCGAACGGAGCAGCTTCCATTTGGAATGCTGAAAGCCGGTTGATGGAGGGCACCCTTAAAAACTTCGCAGTTCCAAACCGGCTCGCGGTTCACTAATCTCAGCGTTGCAACCTGCGCCGCGGTGAACTCATGTCCGACGCCCTGAAGACCTCTGGCATGACCCGGCTAAGGAATTATTTCCTGACCGGCTTCATCGTCTGCGCGCCGCTGGCCATCACGGTCTATATCGCCTGGTCGCTGATCGGCTGGGTCGATTCCTGGGTAAAACCCTATATCCCAGCCCGCTACAACCCCGATACCTATCTGCCGTTCCCGGTTCCGGGCTTCGGGCTGATCGTGGCGCTGGTGCTGATCACGCTGATCGGTTTCCTGACGGCGAACATCGTCGGCCGCGCCATTGTCAATTTCGGCGAGCGGCTGCTTGGCCGCATGCCGCTGGTGCGTGGCATCTATGGCTCGCTGAAGCAGATTTTCGAGACGGTGCTGTCGAACAAGGGCGACATGTTCCGCCAGGTCGGGTTGGTCGAATATCCGAGAAAGGGCGTCTGGTCGCTGGTCTTCGTCGCCAGCGACAAGGAAACCGAGATCAACCAGAAGCTCGATCAGGAAGGCGATCCGCTGATTGCGGTGTTCATGCCCTGCACGCCCAATCCAACCACTGGTTTCCTGATGTATGTCCACAAGTCCGAGATCGTGCCGCTCGACATGTCGATCGAGGACGGCGCCAAGCTGATCGTCTCGGCCGGCATGGTGGCGCCGGAGGTCAAGGCCAAGCTGGTGACGCTGAACGGCGAGCCCGTCGACGACGGCCTCGCCAACCCGGCGATTGGCGCCGCTCAGCCGGCGCGCAGCAGCCGCACCGCCTCATCGCGGCCGAACAGATAAAGCAGCAGCCGCAGCGCCCCGCCGCGTTCGGACTGCAATTCCGGGTCGCGCGACAGGATCAGGCGTGCGTCGTCGCGCGCGGCTTCGAGCAGATCGGCATGGAACTCGAGGCGCGCCACCTGGAAGCCTGGTGTGCCGGACTGGCGGGTGCCCAGCAACTCACCTTCGCCGCGCAGTTTCAGGTCCTCCTCGGCGATCTTGAAGCCGTCCTCTGTCTCGCGCATCACCGAGAGCCGGCGTTTGGCCGTCTCGCCCAGCGGCTCCTTGTAGAGCAGGACGCAGGAGGAGGGCTTGTCGCCGCGCCCGACCCGGCCGCGCAACTGGTGCAACTGGGCAAGGCCGAAGCGTTCGGCATGCTCGATCACCATGATCGTGGCGTCGGGCACGTCGACGCCGACCTCGATCACGGTGGTGGCGATGAGGATGCGCGTTTCGCCCTGCTTGAAGGCGCGCATCGCCTCGTCTTTCTCCGCACCCTTCATGCGACCGTGCACGAGACCGATCCGGTCGCCGAAGAGCGGTTTCAGCGAAGCAAAACGGTCCTCCGCCGACATCAGCTTGATCTCTTCGGATTCCTCGACCAGCGGGCAGATCCAGTAGATTTTCTGGCCATCGGCGACGGCATCAAGCATGCGTCCGACCAACTCATCCAACCGCTCCATCGGCAAGGTGACGGTGCGGATCGGCTGCCGGCCGGCCGGCTTCTCGGTCAGTTTCGAGACGTCCATGTCGCCGAAGGCGGTCAGCACGAGCGTGCGCGGAATGGGCGTCGCCGTCATCACCAGCATGTCGGGCGCATCGCCCTTGGCGGTGATGGCGAGGCGCTGATGAACGCCGAAGCGGTGCTGCTCGTCGACGACGGCAAGCACCAAGTCGTGAAACGTCACGCTTTCCTGGAACAGCGCATGCGTGCCGACGACGATGTCGATTTCGCCGCCGGCAAGACCGGCAAGCGTCTCGGCCCGCTCGCGGCCCTTCTCGCGCCCGGTCAGGATAGCGAGGCGCAGGCCGACCTTTTCCGCCAGCGGCGCGATCGTCGCCAGATGCTGGCGCGCCAGGATCTCGGTCGGCGCCATCAGCGCCGCCTGGCCGCCGGCCTCGACCGCGCGCGCCATGGCGAGCAGCGCCACCACCGTCTTGCCTGAGCCGACATCGCCCTGCAGCAGGCGCAGCATGCGTTCGGGATCGGCGAGATCGGCGTTGATCTCGCCAAGCGCGAATTCCTGGCTGGGCGTGAGCCTGTAGGGCAGGGCGGCGCGCAGCTTCTCGACGATGCTGCCGTCGCCGGTAAGCGGCCGGCCCGAGAGCCGGCGAATTCTCGCTCGCACCAGCGCCAGCGAAACCTGGCCGGCCAGCAATTCGTCATAGGCAAGGCGTCGCCAGGCCGATCCCTCGACGGCAACGTCGATCGGATCCTTCGGATAATGGATGCGGGCGAGCGCGTCGCCGAAGGACGGGAATGTATGGCGGCGCATGAAGGCGTCGTCCTGCCACTCCGGCAATTCTGGCAGGCGGCCAAGAGCCTGTCCGACGGCGCGGCGCAGCACCTTTGCCGAGAGGCCGGCGGTGAGCGGATAGACCGGCTCGACCAACGGTAGGCCCTCGGCCTCGTCGATCGGCGCGATGTGATCGGGATGGACCATCGTCGGGCGGCCGTTGAACCACTCCATGCGGCCCGAGATCACCACACGCTCGCCCTCGGGAAGCATTTTCTGCAAATAGGCGGCATGGGCATGGAAGAAGGTCAGCGCGACCTCGCCGGTGTCGTCATGGGCGTAAACCCTGTACGGCACCGACCTGTTGCCGCGCGGCGGCGGCTGGTGGCGGTCGACGCGCACCTCGAGCGTGACGATCTGGCCCTCGGCCGACAGCGCGATGCCGGGCCGGTTGCGGCGGTCGATGACGGTGTTGGGCAGCACGAACAGAAGGTCGGCCGCGCGCGCAGCGCGATCGCCGAGGTCGGCCGGCACGACACGCTCGATCAGCAATCCGACCTTCGGGCCGACGCCGGCAAGCGAAGTGATCGGAACGAACAAGGGATCGAGGATGGTGGGACGCATGGTGTCAGCTTATGTCGCGACGAGGGCAGCGCAAAGGCTGACACCGCTCTCTATCCACGCTATATGCGCCGCTTGGACAGGGATGCGGCGCCATGACCGGAACACAGCGATCAAGCGAGGGGTTGGACGCGCGCCGCCGCAAGCTCCTGTTCCGCTCCTGGCATCGCGGCATGCGCGAGATGGACCTGATCCTCGGTTCCTTCGCCGACGCCGAGATCGGCGCCTTGACCGGCGATGAAATCGACCAATATGAGAGACTTCTCGAAATTCCCGACACCGAATTTTTCCCGATGGTCACCGGCGAGCGCCCGGTTCCGCCCGATATCGACTGCGCGGTTCTGCGGAAGATCCTGGCGTCGCGCCGGACCATGACATTTTGAAAAACGCATATCCATGACCCTCATTCCTTCCATTGGCCTGCCCAAGGGCCGCGCCGGCCAGTTCATCGTCGACGGCGTCGCCGACGGCTACGAAGCTTTCGCCCTGGTGCGGACGGCGCAGGAGATCGCGCCCGACAAGCCGCTGCTGTTCGTCGCGCGCGACGGCCAGCGGCTGCCGGCGATCATCGAGGCGCTCGCCTTTGCCGCGCCCGGCCTACCGGTGCTGGAGCTGCCGGCCTGGGACTGCCTGCCTTACGACCGCGTTTCGCCCGGCGCAGATGCCGCGGCGCGTCGGCTCGACGCGCTTTCGGCCATGATCGCGCTGGCCAAGAAACCGCATCGCGCGGTGATCCTCACCACCGCCAATGCGTTGCTGCAGCGCATCCCGCCGGCCGAGCTGATCGAAGCTCAGACGTTCCATGCCAAGCCGGGAAACCAGATCGACATGAACGCGCTGATCGCGCGGCTGGAAACCTCCGGCTTCGAGCGCGTGCCGACCGTTCGCGGGCTTGGTGAATTCGCGGTGCGCGGCGGCATCCTCGACCTTTTCGCGCCCGGCTGGAGCGAGGCGCTCAGGCTCGACTTCTTCGGCGACACGCTGGAATCGATCCGCGTCTTCGACGTCGCGACGCAGCGCACCACCGGGCAGCGCAAGTCGATGTCGCTGCAAGCGATGAGCGAGGTGGCGCTGACACCGGAAACGATCAGCCGCTTTCGCCGCTCCTATATCGAGGCCTTTGGCGCGCCGTCGCGCGATGACGCGCTCTACGCTGCGGTCAGCGAAGGCCGCCGCTTCGCCGGCATGGAGCACTGGCTGCCGTTCTTCTACGAGCGGCTGGCGACCGTGTTCGACTATCTGCCGGATGCGCCCGTCGTGTTCGACCATCTGGCACATGAGGCCTTGGCCGAGCGCCACACGCTGATCCTCGACCACTATGAGGCACGCCGGAAGCAGGCCGACAGCGCGCTCAAGGATGCCGTCCCTTACAAGCCGGTGGCGCCGGATCTGCTGTATCTCTCGCCCGAAAACCTCAAGGCGTCGCTCGGACCGCGCGAGGACATAGACTTCACCGTCTTCGACGCCCCCGACGTCGGTGGCAAAAAAGTCTTCCATGGCGGCTCGCGGCAAGGCCGCAGCTTTGCCGAGGAGCGCGCCGATCCCAACATCAACGTCTTCGACGTTGTCGTGAAGCACATTGCCGATGAGCGCGCGGCGCGTCGCCGCGTCGTCGTCGCCGGCTGGACCGAAGGCTCGCTCGACCGGCTCGGGCAAATTCTCGCGGAGCACCATCTCAGGAATCTGAAACCTGTCGCGACGCTGGCCGAGGTCGAAAAGCTAGAGCCGGGGCAGGCGGGCCTTGCCGTGCTGCCGCTCGAATCCGGCTTTGAGACCGACGATCTGGTCGTCGTCGCCGAGCAGGACATCCTCGGCGACAGGCTCATTCGGCGTTCCAAGCGCAAGAAGAAGGCCTCCGATTTCATAGCCGAAGCCTCGTCGCTGTCGGCAGGCGACATCGTCGTCCATGCCGACCATGGCATAGGCCGCTTCATCGGCTTGCGCACCATCGAAGCGCTCGGCGCGCCGCATGACTGTCTCGAAATCCACTACGCCGGCGACGATCGCCTGTTCCTGCCGGTGGAAAACATCGAGCTTCTGTCGCGCTATGGCTCGGATTCGGCCGAAGCGACGCTCGACAAGCTGGGCGGCGGCGCCTGGCAGGCGCGCAAGGCACGGCTGAAGCGGCGCCTGCTCGACATGGCCGGGCAATTGATCCGCATCGCCGCCGAGCGGCAGATGCGCGCCGCGCCCTCCATGATCCCGGCGGAAGGGCTTTATGGCGAGTTCGCCGCGCGTTTCCCCTATGAGGAGACCGACGACCAGCAGACGGCGATCGATTCCGTCCTGGACGATCTCGGCGCCGGCAAACCGATGGACCGGCTGATCTGCGGCGACGTCGGCTTCGGCAAGACGGAAGTTGCGTTGCGCGCCGCCTTCATCGCGGCCATGGAAGGGTTCCAGGTCGCGGTCGTGGTGCCGACGACGTTGTTGTCGCGGCAGCACTTCAAAACCTTCTCGCAGCGCTTTTCGGGCCTGCCGATCCGCATTGCGCAGGCGTCGCGCCTGGTTGGTTCAAAAGAATTGGCGGAGACCAAGAAGGGCATCGCCGAAGGCACGGTCGACATCGTCGTCGGCACGCACGCGCTGCTCGGCAGCTCGATCTCGTTCAAGCGCCTCGGCCTGCTGATCATCGACGAGGAGCAGCATTTCGGCGTCAAGCACAAGGAGCGGCTGAAGGATCTCAAGTCCGACGTGCATGTGCTGACGCTGTCGGCGACGCCGATCCCGCGCACGCTGCAACTGGCGCTGACCGGCGTTCGCGAGCTCTCGCTGATCGCCACGCCGCCGGTCGACCGCATGGCGGTGCGCACCTTCATCTCACCCTTCGATCCGCTGGTCATCCGCGAGACACTGCTGCGCGAACGCTATCGCGGCGGCCATTCCTTCTATGTCGTGCCGCGTATTAGCGACCTGGCCGAAATCCATGATTTCCTGAGGGAATCCGTGCCGGAGCTGAAAGTGGCGGTGGCGCATGGCCAGATGCCGCCGGGCGAGCTCGACGACATCATGAACGCTTTCTACGACGGTCAGTATGACGTGCTACTGTCGACGACCATCGTCGAATCCGGGCTCGATATCCCGACCGCAAACACGCTGATCATCCATCGCGCCGACATGTTCGGCCTCGCGCAGCTTTATCAGTTGCGCGGCCGCGTCGGCCGTTCGAAGGTGCGCGCCTATGCGCTGTTCACGCTGCCGGCGAACCGCAAGCTCACCGATACGGCCGAGCGCAGGCTGAAGGTGCTGCAATCGCTCGACACGCTCGGCGCAGGGTTCCAGCTCGCCAGCCACGACCTCGACATCCGTGGCGCCGGCAATCTTCTGGGCGAAGAGCAGTCCGGCCATATCAAGGAGGTCGGCTTCGAGCTCTACCAGCAGATGCTGGAAGAGGCGGTGGCCGAGGTGAAGGATACCGGCGAGGCGCAGGACGGCGGCTGGTCGCCGCAGATCGCCGTCGGCACCGCGGTGATGATCCCGGAAAGCTATGTGCCCGACCTGCAGCTCCGCATGGCGCTCTACCGACGCCTTGGCGACCTCGAAACCACCGAGGAGATCGACGGCTTCGGCGCCGAGCTGATCGACCGTTTCGGGCCTTTGCCGGAAGAGGTGACGCACCTGTTGAAGATCGTCTTCATCAAGGCGCTCTGCCGCAGGGCCAATGTCGAGAAGCTCGATGCCGGGCCCAAGGGCGTCGTCATTCATTTCCGCAAGCGCGAGTTCCCCAATCCGGTCGGGCTGGTCAAGTTCATCGGCGAGCAGGGATCGCTGGCCAAGATCAGGGCCGACCATAGCGTCGTTTTCATCCGCGACTGGCCGAACGCGGAGAAGCGGCTCGCCGGCTCGGCCGTGGTGATGACGCAACTGGCGCGGCTCGTCGATAAGGCCGCGTAACGGCGTCTACATTGGAAGCCGAGCAGCTCAACGCATTCGCCACCACTGAAAAACCCGGCTAGAATAGGCAGTCGGCTTCGTGTAAGGAGCCGCGACCTCGTATCGAGGCTGGAATGGCGGGCAAGCACGCTCGCCGGTTTATTTGACGCAATTCCGGACGGAAAGCCGTTTTCCTGGAGTTGCTCTGGAAGGGCGTTGGTGCAGCGATGACGAAATGGTCGCCGAATTCGTGGAGGGCAAAGCCGATCAAGCAGGTTCCGGCCTACCCGGACCTTGGGGCTTTGCAGGCCACGGAAGCGCGGCTCGCGACCTATCCGCCACTGGTCTTTGCCGGCGAGGCGCGCAAGCTGAAGAAGCAGCTGGCGGCGGTCGCCGCCGGCGAAGCCTTCCTGCTCCAGGGCGGTGACTGCGCCGAGAGCTTTGCCGAGCATGGCGCCGACAACATCCGCGACTTCTTCCGCGTCTTCCTGCAGATGTCGGTGGTGCTTACCTTCGCCGGCGCGCAGCCGGTGGTGAAGGTCGGTCGCGTCGCCGGCCAGTTCGCCAAGCCGCGCTCGTCCGACAACGAGACGAAGGCCGGCGTGACGCTGCCGAGCTACCGCGGCGACATCATCAACGGCATCGAATTCGACGCCTCCTCGCGCATTCCCGATCCGGCGCGCCAGGAGATGGCGTATCGCCAGTCCGCCGCGACGCTCAACCTTCTGCGCGCCTTCGCGCAGGGCGGCTATGCCAGCCTTGAGAACGTGCATCGCTGGATGCTGGGCTTCGTCGCCGACAGCCCGCAGGGAGAAAAATACGAATCGCTCGCCAACCGCATCACCGAGACGATGGATTTCATGCGCGCGGTAGGCATCACGTCCGAAACCAATTTCGCGCTGCGCGAGACGGATTTCTACACCAGCCACGAGGCGCTGCTGCTCGGCTATGAGGAAGCGCTGACGCGAGTCGATTCGACCTCCGGCGATTGGTACGCGACCTCGGGCCACATGATCTGGATCGGCGATCGCACCCGCCAGCCAGATCACGCGCATATCGAATATTGCCGCGGCATCAAGAATCCGCTCGGCCTGAAATGCGGGCCGTCGCTGACGCCGGACGGCCTGATGGAATTGATCGACCTGCTCAATCCCGAAAACGAGCCGGGCCGGCTGACGCTGATCGCGCGCTTCGGCTCCGACAAGGTCGCCGAGCATCTGCCGAAGCTGGTGCGGGCAGTTAAGAAGGAAGGCCGCAACGTTGTCTGGTCGTCGGATCCGATGCATGGCAACACGATCGAGGCGGCCGGCTACAAGACGCGGCCGTTCGACCGCATCCTCAAGGAAGTGCAGACCTTCTTCGAAGTTCATCGCGCGGAAGGCACGCATCCGGGCGGCATCCATATAGAGATGACCGGCAAGAACGTCACCGAATGCACCGGCGGCGCCCGCGCCATCACGGCGGAAGACCTGCAGGACCGCTATCACACCCATTGCGACCCGCGCCTCAACGCCGATCAGGCGATCGAGCTCGCCTTCCTGGTCTCGGACCTGCTCAAGAAGAGCCATCCGGTCCAGCACAAGCAGGCCGCCAACGCCTGAACAGAGGCTTGACGCCCATCATTGGAGGCGCTGGCGGCGATGCCGTCGCCTTTTGACGTCGGGCTGATAAACGTCAAGTCGCGGGTCATTCCGGATCGGGCGGTCCGGGCGGATCGCCCGGGAAACTGGTCCTGCCGGGCGGAATGACGGCAAAGCTGATCTCCAGCGGCGGTGCCTTGAGCGACCAGTCGAACGGCACGGTCTTGACCGGCAGGCCGGCGATCCACGCCTGCTGTTGCGGGGAGAGCCTCCAACCGGTCGGCCACACCAGCAGCAGGCCCTGATCCCGCAGGCGCTGGTCCGTGATCCAGGGGGCAAGGCGCCTGTCGAGCGTCGTGAAAATCGACGGCTGGTCCGCCGCTTCCAACCCGGCAAGCTGAGCCACGCCGTCCTCGCCGCCGACGATGCCCAGTGGTCCTGGTACCGTCTCATGCCAGATCGCTTCGGCCGTCTGCGAGATCGATCGTGCCGGCCAGCACATCGGCTGCAGGCGACCGAGGACGTTGCAACCGGTCCAGCGTGTAATCGCATAGGCGCTCGATACGCCGACCACGCATAGCAGTGCCAGCAGCGTCAGTCGGCGCAACTCGGCCGCGCCCAGGCGCTGTCCCAAGAGTGCAACCGCGAGGGTGCCGACCAAATTGTACATCGTCGCGCCCCAGGACTCGCCGGTGCCGGTAAACAGCGAGGCGGCCATGATCAGGAGCGCCGGCCCCAGGCCCATCCATGCCAGGTAGACAATCGCGCGCCGCTCGGGGGCACGGCGGGCCGGTAAGGGGTCTCGTGCCGGGTCGGGCCGCCGTCGCAGCAGGCCGGAAATAGCAAGAACGGCGGGAAGAGCGGCAAGCCCTGCAAGCTGAACGCCGATATAGTAGAGCCGTGCGCGGTTAGCGAGCACCCAGGCGTTGCGATGCTCCGCATAGGTCAGCGGCAGGAAATCGAGGCGGAAAAGCGCAATTGCCAGCGGCGCCGCGAGGCCCAGAAAAACCGCAAGACCGAGCCATGGCCATGGGGTGGCAAGCCGGCTTCGGGCACGGGTGTCGTACAAGATCCAGATGCCGCCGAAGGCGAGCAGCAAAGCCGTCGAGAACTTGGCATAGAGCCCCAGGCCGGAAACGAGGCCGAGGGCGAGCCACCATCCTGGCCGTCCGTCGCGCGCCGAGCGCCACAGCAGCCATGAGATTGCCGCCCAGAAAGGCATCTGTGCGTAATCATGGTTGAATTGCGGGGTGGGCCAGCCGAAGAAGTAGATCGAGGGCATCAACAGCACGGCGGCGAGCGCCCGGGTCGGGCCCATGATGTCGCGCGCGAGAAGGTAGACCAGGACGAAAGTCGTCGAGATCATCAACTGCGACAGCATATATTGCGGCCAGCGGAACGAGCCGGTGAGCAGGTGGCTGATCTCGAGCAGCCAGCAGGGGAGTTGCGGGTGCTTGTAGGTCAGCAGCACCCATTCGCGTCCCCACATGAAACCCTCGACGACGTCGCGCGGCGGCCCAACATTGACGAGCGCGGGCATGATGGTCCAGCAGGCGATCTGGATCAGGCACAAAAGCGCCAGTAACCGCCATGGATGCCGGACCAGACCTTTCCAGATGGAAGACAGATCGTCTTCCGCCGCAGCCGCGGCGGGCCAGACATGCACGGATTCACTGGTTCTCGACATACGGGCCTAAAATCATACCGATGGATTGCTGAACAGTCCGATAGCAAAAGCTTACGAAAAAGTATTCTTCCGCAACATTGTAAAACCAAGATTGCGATGGAACCCGTCGCCGGCGCTTCGGGCAGGACCGGCCGGCCGATCATTGCCGGAGCCCGTCCGTAGCGCCGCGGTTTTAGCAATACAGGCTCCTCCATGCGCCATCAGCATGCCGTCATCCATCACCGGGGGCTCGATTTCTGGTCGGCGCGCGCCGCGGTTCTCGTCGTCATCTGCCTGCAACTTCTGGTCATCAACAACCTGTCCTTCGGTCCGCGCTGGCTGGCCCCTACAGTGGAGGCGGCGCTGCTGGCGCCCCTGTCGATCGCGACGGCCTGGACGCAAATGGCGACGCGCAATGCCGTCGACCATGAGCATTGGTACGCGATCGGCCGATTGCGCCTCTATATCCGCCGCGCAGCATTGGTGATGACCGGCGTCATCAGCATCATGAATTGCGGGTCGCTGGTCTTCCTGGTGCGGGCGTTGCTGGAAGGGCATGCCGGGGCCGGCACGACGCTGCTCGTCGACGCGCTCAACATCTGGGTCACCAATGTGATTGTCTTTGCGCTGTGGTTCTGGAGCACCGACCGGGGAGGTCCGCCGACCTGCGGGCTGGTCAAGCGCGCGCAGGCAGACTTCCTGTTTCCGCAAATGACGCTACCCGATCGCGAGATACAGGGCTGGCTGCCGGGCTTCGTCGACTATGTCTTCCTGGCCTTCACCAATGCCACGGCGTTCTCGCCGACCGACACCTTGCCGCTCACGCAGCGCGCGAAGCTCCTGATGATGGCCGAAGCGATGATCTCGCTCCTGACGATCGCGCTGGTGGCGGCGCGTGCGGTGAACATCCTGGCCTAAAACTGGATCGATATTCGGGTGAGGGCGGCCTGCGAACGACGGTTTTCTGCCCGGCCTGACCTGAATCTCAACGCAGCTCATCGCCGATATCAGGTGGCCCGCTCCCAGCGCATGCCGGCCAATCGCGGATCGGCAAAGGCGGTGCGTGAGAATTCCAGCCGCTTGTCCGGGAATTCGCAGATCGCCTGAAGGCCGAAAGAGCCGATCCGGATGCGCCAGGTCTGCGGCTCCAGCGGTTTTGCCTTGGCAAAGCCCTTGCACGTCAACAGCGCGATATTGACGCCCTTGGGATCGCGCACCGAGCGATAGCGGATCGCCTGCAGCTCGGCTTCGCGCGCGACATCGGCGATCGCCTGGCAGGCGGTGTAGTCGGTGGCGTGCGTCCAGGCCTTCTCGTCGCGATCGAGCGGCGGCCGTGTCAGGTCGACTGCGCGGTCGCATTTTATCGCGGCGGCGAAGGCGGTGTATTCCGCCGCGTCGCTCGGCCATTGCGTCGCCGGCGACTCCGCAAAAAACAGCAAGCGGTAGAAGGCCATCTCCGCCACCGCCGTCAGCACCGTCTCAGCAGCGTAGTAGACGCCTTTCGTCTTGCCGGCGCGGCGGAAGCGGGAGCCGTACGGATAGACGGAGCCGTAGCGAAAAGGCGTCGCCAACAGATAGTGGAGATGGCGGCACTCAAGCGGGATCCGCGGCTTGGTGTCCTCGATGAGATCCTCAAGCAGCGCCTGCTCGTCGAGCGTGTCGATGAGCTTAAGGGTCGAGACGCGGTGCTGCGCCTCGACCATCCGCCAGTACTTGCCTTCGAGCCGGACGGCCTCAGACGAGAGCGCGCCGGGAGTCCAGGTAGGCAATGACATCGACAAGTCCGGCAATCGTCAGGATTTTTTCGAGCGGCGTGCCGTCGAGCGTGGTGTTGGGATTCTTCAGCCACGCCCGGGCGACTGTCTCGTCGCCGCCGACGATGGCGTCGAGCGAGCGGAACAGGCGCACGAACAGCACCGCCAATTCGAACGGCTTGGTGCCGCGTTCAAGCAGGAATTCCTGCCGGCGCATGCGCGAGACCGTTGCTTCCGACACGCCGATGACCAAGGCAAGCGTCCTGGCGGTGATATCGAGCAGGTCGGCCGCGCGCAGCGTGGCCTTGGTAATGACGGCATTTTCGGCCGCCGTCGCGGCCGCGACTGGACGTTGCATAAGCGCACCCTTTCATTTCTGTGGAAAATATAATCCACAAAAATTCGCCTGGAAAGGGGTGTGTCAGTCTTTCTTGTAAAGCAGCCAGCTTTTGCCAGCCCGGCTGACCGTGGCCGAGTGCTTTGTCACACGGTTGCGGCCGCCGACCTTGGAGCGGTAAAGCGCCTGGTCGGCCTTGGTGTAGAGATCCTCGGGGTTTTCCGCCTCCGAGGCCATGCAGATGCCCATCGATACGGTAACGGTGCCGTAGTTCATGCCGGTCTGGCTGCTGGTGAACGGTGTCTGCTCGATGAGCGCGCGGATGCGCTCGGCGATCTCGTATGTGGCTTCCTCGCTGGCGCCTTCGACGATAAGCGCGAACTCCTCGCCGCCAGTGCGCGCGACAAATATGTCGGCACGCACGCTGGACTGGAAGATCTCGGCGATGATCTGCAGGATCCTGTCGCCGACCGGGTGGCCATAGCGATCGTTTATGTCCTTGAAATGATCGATATCGGCAAGGATCAAGGCGTTGAACAGGATGCCGCGGTTGCTGTTGTAGATCCGGGTGATCTCCTTGTCGAAGGCGCGGCGGTTCCACAGCTGCGTAAGCGGGTCGGTGTCGGCAAGCCGCTTGTATTCCTCGAGCTTCGACTTGACGCTTTCAAGCTCGGCTGTCTTTTCGCTGAGCGTGCTGGCGATCTGACGGCCATGGTCGATCGTCGAGCTGGTGGCGGCCGACATCGCGCCTGCGATCTTCTGCAGGAGTTCTTGCGAAAGCAGGCTGCGATTGCTCAGGCCGCTCGAGGTCTCGTCGAGGATGCGGCCATACTTCTCGATATGCGAGCGCTCGCTGCGCAACAGGGCGGCGATGTCCTCGAGCTCCTTGGCGACCACCTCACGGGCGTGCTCGACAATGGCGGGGCCGTGGTGCTGCGGGAAGAAGCTCCGTCCGATGCGGTCGAGATCTTCCTGGGTTGGGCGGTTGCTCAACGAGACGACGGCAAGGCTGAGTTCGCGATTGCTGCTGCTGAGCGCCTCGTAGAAGATTTCATAGTTACGCGGCAGGCCAAGCACGCCGAGCTGTCGCATCGTCGTCACGACGGTGCTGGCGATGTCGGTATTCCTGTCGGTCGGAATGGCTGCCGGCTTCATGTCTGTTCACTGCCCCTTCAGTGCGACCGGAGACCTGCCACCGCCGGCGTTCGCTCACGCGGGGATTTGAATCAGAATTGCGACGGCGCGTCCCCAACACGACCATCGCTTGTGGGAATCATAAATGCAGTCCTGCTAAAGTTTCCTTAATAGCCTGCATTTCCTCATTGTCCTTGCTACCACAGGGTGCAAAGCGGTGCAGGGGCAGCTTCTGAAACGCGTCGCTTCGGTGTCGCATTTTCCGGTGCCCGGTCATCTCAAAACTGAAATTCTACATCCGGCAATGAACGGTGCAGACGACGTCGAAGGAGGCCGGAATGGACGACAATCATAGCGGATCGTGCCTGTGCGGGGCGGTGCGTTTCAGAACGAAGGGCCCGCTACGCGGCGTGATTTATTGCCATTGTTCACAATGCCGCAAGCAGAGCGGCCATTTCTACGCCGCAACCAATGTAGCGGACGCCGACATCGTTATCGAAGGCATGGAAAATCTCACCTGGTATGAGGCATCCGACTTCGCCAAGCGTGGCTTTTGCAAGACATGCGGCTCGGTGCTGTTTTGGAAGCCGAAAGGCGATGCATATATTTCGGTTATGGCTGGTTCATTCGAGGAACCGAGCGGGCTTCAGGGCGAATGCCACATCTTCGTCGGCGACAAGGGCGATTATTATTCGATCGAGGACGGGTTGCCGCAGTTCGAGAAATCGGCGCCGTCGATAAAGGTCGCGGGCGGATGAATTTTGCAGCGGCTGCCTTATTCCCTTGATCCCACCATTGCGATATCCCCTGCCGGTGACTCGCAAAGGGGCAGAGGAATGCAGCGGCTGATCGATGCTTTCATCAATTCAGTGCGGGCCTTCCGCAAGTTGGCCGCCCACGAAAAGGCGTTCCAGCAGGAATTGCTGTTGCTGGCGCTCGCCTTGCCGGCGGGCTGGTTCATCTCGGTTTCCTGGCGCGGCTATGCCCTGCTGATCGGTGCTGTGCTGCTCCTGATCATGGTCGAAGTGCTCAACACCGGCATCGAGGCGGCCTGCGACGCAATCTCGCGCGAATTCCACATCGACATCCAACTTGCCAAGGACTGCGGTTCGCTGGCCGTGCTGATTTCGATCGTGATCGCTGGCGGCGTCTGGGGCATCGCCCTCATCGAACGCCTTGTCGGCGCGCCGATCTGATCCTCGCGGATTGATCAAGATCCTGCCTGGTCTTCCCTGGCGCGTTCGCGCTTCGCGAAGTGATGGCCTACCAACCAGGCGACCACGGCGATAACGATGCCGACGCCGAGGGCGATGAGCAGGCGCTGATGGCGAGCAAACGCCTGGCCCACGATTTCCTCCGCGCCCAGGCCGAAGACATAGCCGATGCCGCTGAACAGGGCCGACCAGACCGCGGACGAGATGGCATTCAGGATGACGAAACGCGGCATGGACACGGTCGACAGGCCGGCGGCGACGCCGCCGACCAGGCGCATGCCGTAGATATAGCGGTTGGTCAGCACGAAAATGTTGGGATGGGTGTTGAGCAGGCGATAGGCTCGGCTGAAGCCCGGACGCCTGCGCAACAGTCTCACATAGCGATGTTCGGCGAAGCTGCGCCCCAGGGTGAAGAAGAACGTGTCGCCGGCGAAGGCGCCGAGGAAGGCGGCAAAGAAAGTCTGCCACAGCACGAAAACATGCTGATGAGCGAAGAAGCCGCCCAGGATCGCCGCGCTTTCGCCTTCGGCCACGCAACCCAGGAAGACCGCGACCAGCCCGTATTGCTCGATGAGGCGATGGATGGTCTCGCTCATTCCGTTGCGGGCCGCGCGGACAGTTTTTCGTCAATGCGCCTGATCTGCTCGGCCATGCGCAGGATTTCGTCACGCATGCCGATGATCTCGCTATGGCGAAGCTCGTCGAGTTTTTCATGCAGGGCCATGATCTCGATCTCGGCCTTCAGATTGACCTCGTAGTCATGGGCGGCGTCGATGCGGTCGCGCTCGGTCTGGCGGTTCTGCGACATCATGATCACCGGCGCCTGGATAGCCGCCAGCATCGACAGAACAAGGTTGAGGAAGATGAAAGGGTAGGGGTCGAAGGCGTCGCGGGTGAGCAGCCAGGCGTTGCCGGCAGTCCAGACAACAAGAAAGGCCAGGAAGCTCAGGATGAAGGACCAGGAGCCGCCGATCCTGGCGATGGTGTCGGCAATACGGTCGCCATAGGTCTCGTGGAAGGCCACGGCCTTGTTGGTGTCGCGGGTGATGGTGGTGCGCTCGAGCGTCGACTGGAGCACGCGGCTCTCGATCGGACCGAAACCGTCCGGCTTTCGCTTGAGCAGACGGTTCGCCATATCTTCGACGATCTTGTTCATTTGTCCTCTCCTTCGGCCGGGCGTCGATAGAGGTAGAGGCTGCCGGGCCGGACGTGAAGTGATAGATTGCGGCGAACAAGCGGGGACAATGATGCTCGATTTCCAGAAAATCCATGCACGGGCGGCAAAGCGCAAGGGCGGAGAGGCCGTGCTGGCGCAGTTGCTTGGCCCCGCGCCCGATAATATGGCGGTTGCAAAGATCCCCGACGACCGCATCCTCTCCACCATGGCCGAGCGCATTTTCGCCGCCGGCTTCGTGTGGCGGGTCCGACAGCAATCTTTTGAACATAGAGGAAGCTTGTAACGACATTCCGGCTTCCCATATGCGTCAAAGGACGGTGGAAGGCCATGAAAACAAACACTTTTTCTACAGATGCCATATATTCGGAAATTGTTGGAATACCCTACTATCGGTGGTCTACAGCCATCCAAGGCAAGGGCGATTCTTTGCGTCGCCAGTCATTCAAAGCGGAAGAATGGAGCAAGCGAACCGGCATCCCATTGGCCGATGAAGCCTTGATTGATGATGGTGTCTCTGCCTTCCGGGGAAAGAACCTAAAAGACGGTGCGCTTGGTGCGTTTCTGACAGCCGCACAGGAAGGCAAGTTCGTTATCGGCTCTTTTCTTCTGATAGAGTCGATTGACCGATTGAGCCGCCAAGGTGCCTTCAAAACCGCTGCCATCGTGCAAGACATTTGGTCAGCCGGAATCTCTATCGTCACCTTGGCCGATGACAAAACCTACCATCCCGACTGTAACGACATGGACGCCTTGTGGATCGTGCTTGTTGCCATGCGGGCAAAGGAAGAGTCGGTCACCAAGGAATTCAGAACCCGAGACAGCTACGCCAAGCGCTACGAACACGCTAAGAAAACCGGTGTGCTTCCTGTACAAAGCATGTTTGGCTGGCTCACCAAAGACCCACAGACGGGCAAAGCGATTTTCGATGGTGAACGTAAGCCAGCCATCGTTGAACGCATCTGTGACATGAGCTTGGCCGGGCTAGGTCTGCCCAAGATCGCCAAGACCCTGAATGCAGCCGGTGAACAGCCGTTTGCCATTGAAAAGCGCTCAAAGGGAACCGCTGCATATTGGACCGTTGCGAACGTTGCACACATCCTAAAGAACCCGGCTCTGTATGGTGACTATCACAGGAAAGATGGAACGGTGATGGTTGGGATTTTCCCGCCAGTGATCACCAAGGATGATTTCAACCGCATTCAGGCAGGCATGGCACAACGCCAGCGCACAGGCAGGGGCAACAAAGGCCAAGCCTATTCAAACCTGTTTGGTGGCATCGGCAAGTGTCACTATTGCGGTGAACCCATGACCATCCGGAACCCTAAGAGAGGGAGGGCGACACAGTTTTATTGCAAGGGAAAGCTGGTGGGAAAGTGCCATGCCCGGCCATGGAACTATGAAGTGTTTGAAACCGCCTTCCTGTCATTCGTGAATGAGATTGACTTACAGGCTATCATGCATGGTGGTGGTGGTTCCCGCACCGATGAAATTACACAAGCTTTGCAGAGCCTAGAGGGTGAGCGGCTTAACACCCAAAAAGCCCAAGATGCATTCATAGAAATGATAAAAAAGAATCCAGTGCTGGCACCAAGCTTTGCAACCGCCATGGTGGACAATCAAACCAAGCTGGATGCCATTAGCGAACAGCTGAAGGTGCTGGAAAGCGAACGAAACAAATTTCGTGCAGAAAAGTCAGCCTCGACCGAAGCCAATCTGGTGGAGTTCCCAAAGGTAGGAGCTGGACCCGGTGAAGTGACCGTCGAACAGCTTTACCACCTAAGGGCAAAAACCGCTGAACACATCAGGACCATTGTGGAGCAAGTCAGGCTAAAGCGTGAGCCTGCATCCAAGTTCGGTGCAAGGTTCACTGTTGAATTCAAAGGCGGTGGACTGCGTACCGTGCATGTGGACTACACGAGCCCACGCAAGCCCTTTGCGATCACCAATGATGACGAGTCCGGCAACCCGGACACAATTCCAGAGGATGCAGAGACGGCGCTTGAACTGATGAAACATGTGATTGCCGATAGCGCTGAGGAAATCCATTGGTTTATCGAGAATGGGGAACTGGATAGCGCCAACGAAATGATGGAAAATTTCCGGAGCTTCGCAGACACCATCAGGCAGCGGGTCGAGTAGCCGCTTACCGGACCAAGGCTGCACTGATTGAGCCACCGGCGGGGTCAGCGCAGAGACCGCAGGTATTTTTTTAAGACCCAACCAGCGATCTCCGTATGGTCGGCAAGGATGGTTCGCACCTCCAGCCACTTACCTGAGCGTCGCAGCACCTCGACTCGTTGGCCCGGCTGAAGCCAGACATAGTGCCCGCCAGAGTATTTTCTTTGCCAATTTAACGGGACTGCACGAAGCACGACGTAAGTCGGCGGTCCCATTTCTAATCGATGGGAAAGCCTTTCGAAAGAATCCTGCAGGGTAGAGAGCCTATCGTTTATGTCGTGAATAATCTGCTGCTTGTTTGCGTCAGAATGGGTAATTATGTCATCCTTAGTTTTCTCTAAGTCGATACCAGATTGGACATAGAAAAAAAGGCACAAAATGATCGGAAACAAATATGCAATAAAAATACTCTCAAAGCGCCCGACCTTGCCCTCTTTAAGCATGTCGTGCAAAGAAATTACTGTATCTAATATCGCCTTATATATGGCGGCCTCGGGATCAAGCGCATTGCCGGCTTGGCTATAAATATCACTTGCTTGGTCCCTGATGCGTTCTGCGGCATCTGCGAATGTTCCAGCGCCCGATTTGGCGATCTGATTATTGATCAGCTCTTGTAGAATTTGTCCGGCCGATGTGCCTGCAAACGCCTCAATGACATCCAGAGCTGGATTGCGTCGGTAATGATCGAACGCTTTTCCGAGTCCGCCAAGAGCTGCGAATGTTGGAAGGTCCGAGGCGGCGGAAAAGGCGCCAGCAAACCTCTGAGCTTCCCTCATCGCCGGGCTATTGGCGAAACCTGCTGCGGCGTCGGCAAGTCGCTGCATCTCCCCCATGACGGGACTGTCGGCGAAGCCGGTGATCACGGCGCCAAGCCGCTGCATATCCCGCATAGCGGAGCTGTCGGCGAAGCCGGTGATCACGGCGCCAAGCCGCCGCATGTCCCGCATGGCAGGGCTGTCGGCGAAGCCGGTGATGCCGCTGGCGACCCTCTGGACTTCGCTCATGGCAGGGCTGTCGGCGAAGTCGCTGATGCCGCTGGCGATCCTCTGGAACTCGCTCATGGCCGGACTGTTGGCGAAGCCGGTGATGCCGCTGGCGATCCTCTGGACTTCGCTCATGGTAGGGCTGTCGGCGAAGCCGGTAATACCGCTGGCAAGCCTTTGAGCCTCAGTGATGGCACGACCGCCAACGCTGGCGAGCCGCTGGGCTTCCTCGAAGGCATGGCTGCCGACGCTGGCAAGCCTCTGGGCTTCCTCGATGGGGTAACTGTGGGCGTTGGCGAGCCTCTCCGCTTCCTTGAGGGCACGACTGCCGGGAAGGTCGGCAACGGCGTTGGCAAGCTTCTGAGCTTCCGTCATCGCAGGGCTATTTGCAAAATCGAGCAGGGCACGTGTTGCGGAATCACGTTGCCAAGCGTCAAACGCCGAATCGCTCATCCTTGAGGACCTCAAGCTCGAATCTTCCGTACAATGTAATCTCTGTAAGCGGAAATCCAAAGTCCGGTACGGCGAACCGGACGCAGTTTGCGTCCGCACCCCGCCGGGCATAACTCGCACGCACTCCTCCGTCACAACCGGCCAGACGGCCTAACGCCTGCTTCCCAGAGGACAGCGGAACAATTTGCCACGGAACGCTGGAGGACTCCGAATAGGCACGTGCTGACAGCTTTATGTAACAATTCGTGATCGCCAATTATTATATAGATTGAAGCTTTTCGATAAGTCATAGAAATACTGTTGACGTGATGGCGTGGGTGTTCATAGATGACGGTTGTTCAGCAACCCGAAAGGCATGACCGTGTACCAAAATGAACTTTTAAAGAAGGCCAAGATTGAACTTATCGAGGAATTGAATCGAGAGTTCATTACAATGGCCTGTGCAATCGCAATGGCAAAATCAGTGGGAGAAGTGAAAGGCAGATGCCTTTCAAGGGACACCACGGAAGAAATCGCAGATGAAATTTTCAAAAATGTTTGTGGTGAACATGATGTTGCGGCGCAAATCCTTATGAAGCTGTCATACTCTCCCGTGACCAGAGAGGATGCAGCGGACATCCTGTCAAGCGCTGGCGTAATGGCAGATTTTCTGGACCGGTTTGAAACCACCGAAGCTGCCTAAGTCCTGATAAAAGGGCGAACGCCAAATCCTCCCTATCCCTGCCTTGCCCTAAGCGGCAGCTCTGGCAGAATGCAAAGCTTCTTGGGTGGGGAGGACTGCGTGGCAAAGTTGCTTTGGTTGGTTGCGGCAATGCTGTTTGTGGGACACGCCAGTGCGGCAGTCATTCAAAAGAAGGCTACTGCACCAGGGTCACCCGATTTGATCACGGTCACCGGGATCATTGAGCCCAGCGACGATCTTCAATTTAAACAAATCGCTGCGACGACCGGGCAAGCGATTGTTCTGCTCAATAGCGAGGGCGGGTCCGTCTTGCCAGCCCTTGAAATAGGAAGATCCATTAGACTCAAGGGTTTCGCCACGGCTGTGGCGAGCGGAACTCTTTGTGCCTCTGCGTGCGCTCTGACATGGCTCGCCGGTGCACCACGACTGGCAGGCCAAAGCGCCAATATCGGCTTTCATGCCTCTTATGTCGTCAAGGATGGCACTCCCAGTGAAACTGGCGTCGGAAACGCTCTAATAGGGGCCTATTTGAACCAGCTCGGTCTTTCGCAAAATACGATCGTCTTCGTCACTTCTGCGCCGCCTGAAGGGATGGCTTGGCTCTCGGGAGAGAAGGCCGGTGAATTGGGTTTGCAGTTCGCTTCTTATCAAACGAACGCCGTGTCGTCAGACACTGTTGAGACGCAGACCGCACCCGAGCCGTATGATCCGATGAGGGTCGCCGCAGCCTTTTACAATGCGCTGTCTAATGCTGATGGTGTTTCCGCAGCGGCACTGGTGGTTCCGGAAAAGCGTGGTATCGGCCCGTTCAACGAAACCTCTATTCATTCCTATTTCGGAGGGCTTTCCGTTCCGTTGCAGCTTGAATCCGTTGCACGGCATGGTGCAGACAAGGTTGCCGTCGCTTACACGTATTCCCGAGCTGATGGTTCGACCTGCAACGGCAAGGCAGAGGTGCAGACGACGTACAAGTACGGCAAGACTCTGATCAGCAAGATACGTGCGCTTGATGGGTGCTAGCGGATTCATGATCCGACAAGCGCATTTTTCACGTTGCGGCAGAGCAAGAGAATTTGCAGGCAGGGAAAGTCGAGCAACCGAAGAACGCCCCAAACCTACCGTTGCGTTTCACCAAATCGCCAGCGCACCCATTCATCGGACATTTCGTGCCAGTCTTGTCCGTGAGGCGCTTTTGGCGGTGTTTCTGTTGCTTAAATTCCCACGGCGGCATGTTGGCCTCTTGGGCGGCCCATATTCCTCTTTTGTGACGTTGCGCATCATCCAACGCTTCCAAATATCGTTCGCCCGGTCCGTATCGTTCGAGAACCCAAGCCCATCCATTCACAACCATCTCTAACTCTATGTTTCTCGTTACGAACAGCGGCCCCCCGAACATTGCGGCGTTATGGGTATGGTTAGAAGACGTTTTGAATTCGGCACCAGAGTATTCTTCGGTGATAAACGGTACGCAGACGATACGTTCATGTCTGTCCACTATCCGGCCTGTGTCCATCTTCATTCGAATTTCGAGTTCTACCCATCGATCGCTGATTAAAGCCGAAAGGAAATCTTTAGCTTCACGCCCGCCGATCTGTTCCAATTCAGGTGCGTCGATGAATGCAAATCGGACTGCAACGTCAAGCTCCGATTGGTCACTTGATCTGCCTGTGAATTCGCTGGCCTTAATTCTTGTTAGAAATCCGTCACCATCGAATATTTTCCGAACAGGGACTCTAATCGTTGCCCCCTCCGGATGTTCAGGCACAATAATTGTCGAATTTCCTTGGCTCATGACATCGGGGATGCGCCACAGACGACGTTGAAATCTTAGATCAAACAACTGACGCTTCTATAACCGGGACGCTACTCTAACGAAGCGAGCACGTCCTTGGCAAGAATGCGCTAATCCGGTTGATCTAGGCCGGCAGTGACAAGCGGAGTTCGCATGCACTGTTAAACCCATTTTCGCATGATATTTCGATGCCCAGCGCACCGTGTTGGAGAGGTGCTCGGGGATCGATCCACTCAGTTCACAGCTTCAGCGAGTTTTCCCCAAGAAGCCCCAAAGCATGTCTCGGGCCTAGCATCGAGTCGGTGAAATCCGGTAATATGGTGACTCGATTTGGCGCCGGGGATTCGACATGAAGAATGCAGCAATTGCCATTGTATCTTCCGTGATAGGTGGTGTTATTATCGCCCTTTTTAACTATACGTTCTTGCGAGATCGGCCTGAGATTCCAAGGATCGATATACAACAGACCACATCAGCCATTCCGGTTGACACGGCCAAATCGATACTTCTTCCAAACGCTATCGGGAATTCGGATTTCTTTTCGGGAGTTTACGCCATTGAAACATTCGACATCAAAAACAACGGCGACAAAATCTATAAAGGCGTCCTATTCCGGGCTACTGACTTTGAAACTGCGGTGATTCAACACGAAGGCAAAACGGAAAATTTGACTGGGGATAAGCAATTGGACATGAACCCCGGTGACACCATCACGGTTTCCGGAGTTTCACGAGCGTACAAAAGCCCGTATGGCATTACCAATGCCGGGAAGCTTTTTGCAGCCGTAGGAGATATTCCTATTCCAATCCGAAGTTCGGCAATTGATGAAACTAGCCCCATTTCTCCCATTATCGCTTTTGCAATTGATAATCCGTTCACCGCCTACATGGCGGTCATGTTGATGGTGCTATTTTCCGTTCTGGTGGTTGTTGCGTTATTTGTAGTGGTAGCCACGACCCTCCATCCACAGATGAAATTTCGGATTTTCTCAAACAAGACGTTTTCGGAAGAACTGGCCTATCTGACTTTCATGCAAAGGTACGATCCAGAGCGATACGAAGAAGTCAGTAAAATGGCCGAAAGATACGAAAAAAAGAAACTGCCAAAGATCGTGGAGGCGATCAAATAACATCGCCATTGGCTTGGGGGTGAACCATGCGAAGGCTTATTGGAGTAGGGTTCTTACTAGCGGGAGCCCGCCTGGCGCTAGCTGGAATTGGCATTCTCGGGCTGCAAATCTTATGGTTCCTGCAGGACGGACACTGGATTTCGTTATCGGTCATCGACCCGACCTGATGAAGCAATTTTTGGACCCTGCCATTTACCCTTGAGGTTTCTTCCCGGAAAGCTGGCTTGGCGTTCACAAAATCCTTGAATGGTGTTCGGTGCGTTCTGCCTTGGCGGTGTCGTTATGTCGTTTGCTGAAAGTCTCTGATCGAAGCCGACCATAATGATTGCGTCGATTGGGTAATCGTCATCGACGTTTTTCAGGGCATATCGTGCGACGGCCTCCTTTGAATTGGCTCGCTCGACCTTGCATGTGATGGGAGCGCCAAAATGGCGGTTCCCAATGCTTGTCCAGAATTCGGTCGTGGCCGCTCCGAAATGGCTCTCCTTGGGCTCAGGGATGGCCAGCAGGCAGTGATAATGCAGAAAAGTGCCATCTATGCCGTTCTTCTTGATTGTCTCACAGACGCCTAGCGCTGGCAGCTTTCCCTTTGATCCAAATTTCCTACGCATCGCTGAGAAATAGGCTCTGACCAATCGGTCTCCGGTCGGACGATCCCTCTCGAAAAGGACGAATGGTTTCGGTGGCGGTGTGGTATCTTTGCCCCTTTGGTACAGCCGCCGGTAGGCGGCCTCCGGATCGTTTGCTGCCACGAATGAGATCGTGACGAACTGGGTCATATCGTGCTTTTGCACCTCGGTTAGGATGAGGTCCTTAGCAACGCCCGTTCCCGCCTTGGCCAAATGGTCTTCGAAGATTTTTTGGATCATTGAGCTGGCGTTGCCGGGAGCAGATTCCTTTGCAAGTGCGGCAAGGCGACTGTGGGTGGAAGAGGCAGGGGGGACGTTAATCATCTTGGCGAGAGGATTTGGTCGCTTGCAATTCTGTAGTAATAATCGTTATATTTTTCGCTAGCGTATTGAGTTCCCTAGCGGCAGTTTCGAATCTTATCCAGTAACAGCTTCGATTATTTCGGTCTATGATAGCTTCCATTTGAAATTGGCATGCTTTAACCAGCTGATCTATGTAATACTCGTCGCCGCCAATTCCAAATGCGCTTTTGGCAATTTCTAATCGGTTTCCTTCGTCTCTAAGTTTGAGGCCGCCTAAACTACCTTTATTGTCTTCTTGGATTTTCATTAATTTCTTTCTTTAGATAAGATAACAGAGTTGGTGCGGTCAGTCCGCTTTTTCGCCTAAATCATTGTAACGATGCTTGGCATCGGTGTGAAATATGCCTTATCACGGCGCCACTTGCTGATGGAGTCTTTTCATAGGACTGGTTTTACACAAAAGTATGTAGGCCGCCGTGTAGGTTGATCTAGATCACGAATTGTTACAACATGATATGTTTCGTGTGAAGGTTATTTGGCCGTTTCGGCTAGAGCTGCGTAATTACAACCCTCTTGTGGCTTGAGCGGTAGCGTCGGTGCAGGCTCCTGTGCAGCAAGCCAATTGTCGAGCGGGTCCATCAGATAGGTAAATGGTGGAAGCTTTCCGGCGTCCTCCAATCCAGCAATGGTGTAGGTCGGAATCTTGCGCCGCTTCGCTTTTGTCGATTTGCTGTTCATGGGGGAGTAAACTTCCAAGGTCAGGTTTGCGGTCCTTCACAGCCTTATGTCGAAGCTGCGTTGCAGTGCGTCCAAATCGGCTTTGTGCTCACGCCAATGCGTGGCGAAGTTTGCCGGGCCGACTTCCCGTAGGAGGCGATCAATTTCGATGCGGGCGACAGGCGACAGCTCTTTGATCCACCATTGAGCTTCTGACGGTAGCTGGTCCGACAGTTCTTCGATTGCCGTCTTCACTGCGAGCGCCCCTACGCTGCATCCGCCAGAATGCGATAGACAGAGGAACGCCCAATTCCGAGTTCCTTAGCGATATCGGCGGGTTTCTTTCCGGCGCCGTGCATCGACACAACCGACGACGTTTTGCGTCTGGCAGTTGGCTGACGCCCAGTGAACTTTTTCTCGGCCTTCGCCTTAGCGATGCCCTCCCGCTGCCGTGCCAGCATGATCTCACGCTCGAACTGGGCGATCGACCCGACAAGATTCATGAGCAGTCGGCCGGTGGGCGATGTCGTATCAATCGACATGTCGAGTATCTTCAACCCGACCTTCTTTGCGGCCAACCGGGCTTCGATATTGTGAACGTCGCCGACAGAGCGGGCGAGCCGATCAAGTCGGGTAACCACTAACGTGTCCCCTTCTCGAACAAACTCGATGGCTCTTTCAAGTTCCGGGCGCTTTGAATTAACGGAAGAAACTTGCTCGCTGAAAACCTTCTCGCACCCCTGTGATTTCAGGTCCCGGAGTTGCGCTTCATAGCCGGCCTGTTGCTCAATGGTGCTGGTTCTGGCGTAGCCTACAAACATGCGTCATCCTTCCCAATAAGCTCTAAGACATTGTGGGACACAATTCCTAAAATGTCAATGGAACTCTTGTGGGACGCCTCCTGTGAGATACAGTCCGTCCCATAAGAGCAGGGTCTACTGGTACGGGAAGGGCAGAGGGCAGAGCTGTGAGTCCAGCGACTTTTTTGGAACTTGCCTTAGCGGCCGGGGTAGCGCTGGTGGCCGTAATCATTCTGCTACAGGTGCTGGAAGCGAAGGTTGAAGCAAGGGTCAAGCGTCGTCCGGAAACCTTTTCGCAACTTCAAGATTGTTCCGCTTGCCTTTCCGGGGTCCATATCCGCCAAAGAGCACCTTCTCGGACTCCCGACTTCGGACCATATAGGGTCCAGGTCGATTTGCTCGACGACGAACAAAAAAAGCTTATAGAGCAACAGGTCAATTTTCTTAAGGCCAATAGCTTCGTGGAAGCGTTGCACCAAATCTTAGATAAATGGGTCCATTCTCACAGTTCGCTCCAGCTTCCCGACGGGAGGCGCTACATGGAATTTGCAACTGAGTCATCTCGGCCAAATTTCGGCGGGAAGTTCTTTTACGAAAGACATGGGTGGCCGACAAGGCCAGGCAATCACAAGAAGATGTCATAAAGTTTGGCGAGAAACTTTACTTCCTTGAAATGACAAGCGGATTCGAGGAAAGCCCAAGCTTTAGGGTATTGGGCATGTGCTGCGACGGGTAAGTGGCCTTTCTCGCTCATTATTACGACGAAATAGGAGATAGAACCGAAAAATACACCCAGATTCGAGTATCAAAATTGACAGAGGACTTAATTTTGTCGTTCAAAAGGCTGGCTGCGCTAACTGAATTCGCAGAGTCGGTAGCAAAAGCAAAATCAGCTAAGCAGTACAAGCGCAAACGTAAGTTAGAACTGGAAATCAAGAAAAAGGAACAACTGGCAGCGTTTCAACGGTGACTGGTCTGAATGCCGACTGGATGCAGCGCTATTCCTGTTGGTCGATTTAGAGAGCGCTAATGTTTCGGGACATAGCGAGAACAGGAAGGCTATATGGACCCCGTGACTGAAATCGAACTCAGGGCCATTCATGCGTTCGTTTCGGCCCGCATTCCTTATACGTCCCGAGTCGCCCGGCTTATGCGGACCACCACGGAGGCATTTCACTTCTCTGGAAAGTATTATGCGAGCACGCTCGCAAAGGGGATCAACCTGACCATAAGTCGCCGTGCAGCAGAGTTGATGGCTGTCTCCAACAGGGCAGAATTCAGCAAGGGGACCATCTTGGAGCACATGCTCCCGCTGAAAGCGATGTATGCCGAGATGCTTACGTTTGGTAATCAGGTGAGCTTTGAGCAGATTGTGTCATACTTCGCCGACACACTCCAGAAGTGCCCATTGGTTACGGTGACTAGGGAGGAGGACCGCCGGCTTCGCAACGACTTGCCGCATGCTGAGCGTTACCCTGCCGCCGGCATCGAAATCGGAACTGTGGACGCAATGACGTTTGGTTCGATGCCGAAGTGGACTCCCTTGAAAAGGCGGGGGCAGATTATGCCTGACAATCCCGGGGTTGAGGGCGATGCCGATTTGCACCCTGAGGAGCACGTAGCTCGAAGAGGGCATTTGAGTTGGGGTGCTGGAGACCTCGAATTCGACTAGCTTGAATAGCTGCCAACCACGGGAGGACAGAGGATGGGGCAAATCTCGGAAGCGCACTATGCTAAGATGAAAACGAAGTTTCGCTTAGACGTGGCCCGCTTCCTTGCCGAAGTGGCAACGGGAAAGGGGACAATCACCTATGGTGAACTTTCTAGAAGGTTCGGCGTGGCTACTAGGGGCTGGGGCGACATTCTCGGCGGCATAGCGATTTGGTGTTATGAAGCGGGGCATCCATTGCTTCCTGTGATTGTCGTGAAGGCCTCCACCAGGATGCCATCCGAAGCGGCCGTTCTGTACTCCGATCTCGGCTTGCGGTCTAACGCCCTGATTCTCCAGGAGCAGCAGAAATGCTTTCTAGCCGATTGGGGAGCAACGTCCATCAGGCCGGCTTTCTAAATTCGTCGATACTGGCCGAGCGATAAGCAGCAGGCGATCAGCCCCCAAGCTCATCCGGCGATGTCCCTCGGTTGGTACGTTCCCACGGGAAGTTCGTCTAACCGGAATCGGCGGCTTCTCTTTATGACGCCGATTGGCTTCTTTTCGCTAAAGCCTTTAGCTGCTCAATAGCGACCTTCAAATCGGTGTCAGAGAGCCCCGAGAGTATCAGGCCGGCCTGAACCTCAAGCATAGCTCGCTGCTCGGACTGAGCCAGATCGCCCTCCTGAAAGAAAACCCTCACGGGGACATCCAGAGCCCTGCCAAGGCGCACAAGGGTTTCAAAATTTGGCCAATATACCCCTCGCTCCCATTGAGAGACGGCGTCTACTGACCTGTCCGTTCGGAGCGCCAAATCCTCTTGCGTAAGCTGACGCAAGCTTCGGAGTTCCCTCAGAATCGTGCCGAAATTTTTGGTCGCTGACATAAGGCAGCATTGCGCTGTCAGCTTCGGGCGGTGAACCGAACAAGCTCGGTCGAAAGCCCATAAAAACCGTAGGATATTACGGGTTTACGTTGAGCTATCGCCCGCTGCAGGCTATTGAATGTTGGGGCAAGGGTATTGCCTTTATGGCATCAAAGGGGCGGCCATGGTCAACGTCGTTAGGTGGGTCTTCCTATCGCTATGTCTGGTTGGCGGTGTAGTCGAGGCAAGGCCCGAAAGTCTAAACACTTGGAGCGTGCAGAGGAATGGCCGTACGTGCTCAATACTCTATGCAGCCGAGAATCGAAATTTTGCGATTACCAATGATGAAGGAAATTACGTCGTAAAAATCGGCTTTGGAGATCGAAAGGGAATCTCTAGAAAAGGCAACAGGGTTGATATTGTTCTTGGATCAAAATTTTATCAGCCATATAACTTGATATCGGGCAACTTTGCAGTCTCAGGCGATGGGGGTAGCTTCCTCACAAGGCTCACGCCAGAAGAATGGACAAAGGTACTCGATAAGCTTTACGTTGGGAATGACGTAACTGTCATTATTAAGGGTTATAAGCCATGGAATTTCAGTCTTTCTGGGTTTCTCGACAGCTATCGTGAGTTTTATAAATGTTTTGATCAGAAGAAAGGCGACGCTGTTTCTGGCGTAGACTCCGGAGCCTCCAAGCCGCCGTCTCGTGTTAACCTTCTGGGACCAGAACAGGAACCTAAGTTCGTAAACATCAATGCCCAATTCAGAGAGAAATATAAGACGGAGAGCAACGACCTTCTCAAATCCACAATGTTCGAAAAAAGGCGTGGCGAACTTACAGGTTTTGGAAAAGGCTCGGTAGCGCACTGGACCGGAACAGTGTCCGAAGTGAAGGCGGTTGGGCTTGGTCCATACTGGGCTTCTTTGACGGTCGATGTAGGAAGTGGAGTTAAAATAGGATCAGGTGGGTTGCTTGACAGCCCGAAGGCTACATTTGCGGCACCGGATACGCTGGAAGCTGTTCCGGTGGATGTCAGCTTGATCAGCCCCAAGTCAACTCTGTATGAAACTCTTCTGGAACTGAAAATTGGCCAAACAATAGAGTTCTCGGGAAACTTTTATCCGTCAGAAGCCGGCGGTATTTTAGATATGAACTTGCTAGAGGAAAATTCGATACTTACGCCGTTCTATAGGTTTAAGTTTGAGACGATTACGCCGAAATAGCCGGCGTCGGTTCCCTTTGTCTGCGAGGGCGGCCCCGTTTTTTGCCTGTCATTGCTGATGGGCGCAATAGTAGGCAGCATTCGGAAGGTCGCTGATGGACCGAACGCATGACTGGTATGGGCTGAAATAGATGTACATGCCCATTGCAACGACAATGGCAGCACCCACGGTCAAAGCCGCTCTGATGGTATCGTTCATCCGAAATCCCTCTGCGTGCGGCACCATGAAAGCCACAGAAATCCTTATTTTCCATGATGTTCAATTGACTGTTGACGGGTCATCGAGCAGAAATGGCCAGGTTTCGAGGAAGCGTTCCTCGGCTTCGAGCCGAAGCGGCTTCTGTTCCAGCCGGACGACTTCTGGCACGAGCTTGCATCCGACAGCCGCATCGTGCGCAATCCGCAGAAGATCAAGTCGGTGCGCGACAATGCCGCCTTCGTCGATCGCGTCTCGAAGGAGAATGGCAGCTTCGGCAAATTCATCGCCTCCTGGCCCGCGGACGACCAGGTCGGCCTGACCGCGTATCTCGCCAAGCATGGCAGCCGGCTCGGCGGCAACACCGGCCAGTATTTCTTGCGCTGGCTCGAATGGGACACGTTTGTCGTCTCTACCGACATGGCGGCGGCATTGCGCGATGCCGGCCTCGACATCGCCGAAAACCCAACCTCGAAGCGGGACCTCGACAAGATCCAGGCGCAGATCAACCAATGGTCGGCCGAGACCGGCCTGCCGCGCCGCCACATCTCGCGCATCCTGGCGATGTCGATCGGCGAGAACCGCTCGGCAGAGGCGCTGCGCGAATATATGAGCGACTAGGTAGTTGGGATCGATCGACGCCCGTCGATCGATCAGGGAGATAGTCGGCTCTGCCGGCGCCGCCTATTAGTCAGGATACGGTCCTCAATCGATCAAGGACATAATCGGCTCCGCCGATTAGTCAGGATACGATCTTCGATCGATCCCAAGTGGCACAACCAAACGCCATTGCGGGGCGATTTCAGCCACGCTAAATCCGTACCATGACCAAGACCGCTCCCGATATCCTGCGCATTGCCGTCGCCCAGCTCAACCCGACCGTCGGCGACGTCGCCGGCAATCTGGCAAAAGCGCGCGAGGCGAGGGCGGACGCAGCGCGCCAGGGCGCCGATCTGGTGCTCTACACCGAGCTCTTCCTCGCCGGCTATCCGCCGGAAGACCTGGTGCTGAAGCCTTCCTTCCTGAAGGCTTGCGAGAAGGCGGCGCAGGATCTCGCCGAGGACACGGCCGATGGCGGGCCGGGTGTCATCGTCGGCACGCCGCTGAAGCGCCGGACCGGCACGCATAACTCGATCGTCTTCGCCGACGGCGGCAAGATCATCGCCGAGCGCTACAAGCTCGACCTCCCGAATTATGGCGAATTCGACGAGAAGCGCGTCTTCCAGGCCGGGCCGGAACTGCAGGGTCCGGTCAACTTCCGCGGCGTGCGCATCGGCATTCCGATCTGCGAGGACATCTGGGGCGACATCGCCGTGTGCGAGACGCTTGCCGAAAGCGGCGCCGAGATCCTGCTGGTGCCGAACGGCTCCCCCTACTATCGCGCCAAGATCGACGTTCGCCACCAGGTCGTCATCCGCCAGGTCATCGAGACCGGCCTGCCGATGATCTATGCCAACCAGCTCGGCGGCCAGGACGAGCTGATCTTCGACGGCGCCTCGTTCGCCATCGGGGCCGACAAGACGCTGGCCTTCCAGATGAGCCAGTTCGAGGAGGCGGTCGCCGTCACCACCTGGAAAAGAAAGGGAGACAGCTGGGTCTGCTCGGAAGGCCCGATGTCGAAGATCCCCGAGCGTGAAGAGGCCGACTACCGTGCCTGCATGCTGGGTCTGCGCGACTACGTCAACAAGAACGGTTTCAAGAACGTGGTGCTCGGCCTCTCCGGCGGCATCGACTCGGCGATCTGCGCCGCTTTGGCCGTCGATGCGCTGGGCGAAGAGCGGTTGCGCACCGTCATGATGCCCTACCGCTATACGTCGAAGGATTCGCTGAAGGACGCCGAGGACTGCGCACGCGCGCTTGGCTGCCGCTATGACATCGTGCCGATCTCCGAGCCGGTCGAAGGCTTCAGGCACGCGCTGACCCAGCTCTTCGAGGGTACCCAGGAAGGTATCACCGAGGAGAACCTGCAGAGCCGCGCCCGCGGCACGATCCTGATGGCAATCTCCAACAAGTTCGGCTCGATGGTGGTCACCACCGGCAACAAGAGCGAGATGTCGGTCGGCTACGCCACGCTTTACGGCGACATGAATGGCGGCTTCAACCCGATCAAGGATCTCTACAAGATGCAGGTCTACGCGCTGTCGCGCTGGCGCAACAACCATGTGCCGCCGGGTGCGCTCGGACCGTCGGGCGAGGTAATCCCGAACAACATCATCGACAAGGCGCCGTCGGCGGAGCTGCGTGAGAACCAGACCGACCAGGATTCGCTGCCGCCCTATCCGGTGCTGGACGACATCCTGGAATGCCTGGTGGAGAACGAGATGAGCGTCGACGACATCGTCGCGCGCGGCCACGACCGGGCGACGGTGACGCGTGTCGAGCATCTGCTCTATATCGCCGAATACAAGCGCCGGCAGGCGGCGCCTGGCGTGAAGATTACCAAGAAGAATTTCGGCCGCGACCGCCGCTACCCGATCACCAACCGGTTCCGGGATCGCGGCTAGTCCGCGAGATTGCGCCGCGCATGCAGGATGTTGAAATCAGTTTCGACCTGTCGCGGATCGATTTCCGGGCGACCTCCGATCTGCTCATGCAAAGCTATTGGGGTGCATCCAGAACCGACGAAGCCAACCGCCGCGCCTTCGACAACTCGCTCTGCATTGGCGCCTATCTCGATGGCAAGCAGGTCGGATTCGCCCGCGCGATCACCGACTACACGGTCTTTGCCTATCTTGCCGACGTCATCGTCTGGCCGGAGCGTCGTGGGCATGGCATCGGCAAACGGCTTGTGCAGGCACTCTTAGATCATCCCGATATGAAGACGGTTTCTCATTGGAGCCTCACGACCAGCGACGCTCACAGCCTCTACCAGAAGTTCGGGTTCCGGGCGGAAGGGCGCTACATGCGACTGGATCGCTCACCCGCTGCCTGAGGCCTGGCCACAACCCGCCGTTGTTGCAAATTCGTCGCAGTGCTTGGACCAGATGTCGTTTTGGCGACGGGCCGACTTGGCGATCGGCTGATGCCTGCCTATAACAACCTTTCCGCGATTCCCTTCCGGGAGGACCGTATGGCAGGATTTGACATCGTTATGCGAGGCCGCGAGGCCTAGGTCGGCGCCGGCGCTCCGAGGGTTTCTCGGAGAGCCAGACGCGGACCAGGCATCTGCCGCTGCCGGTCGCCGCCTCAGGGCAGGCGGCCTACCATACTGAACCTCCCGCTTTCAGGGTCGCCGCAACGCGCGGACGCGGGTTTTCCAATTCGATTTTTACCGGGACCGGGCTTGTTTGCGCCCGGATGACATCATGGCTCGTTTCAAGATCGACCTGCGCGCAAGCGCCTTTCGCAGCGTGCTTGGCTTTACGTTCAGCCACTGGCGCCGCCAGCCATGGCGGCTTTCGCTCATCATGGGCGCCTTCCTGCTCTCGACGCTAGCCGACGTGCTGACACCCTTCTATTCCGGCCGCTTGGTCGATGCGGTCGCCAGCGGCGCCGGAACTGACGCAGTCGCCTGGAATGCGGCGATGACGGCGTTCTCGACCCTGATGGCGCTGGCGTTGGCCGGCGTCGTGCTGCGCAATGTCGCCTTCCTATGTATCGTCGAGTTGACGCTGAAGATGATGTCGGACATCGCCGCCGATGCCTTCCATCGGGTGCAGCGCTTCTCGACGGACTGGCACGCCAACAGCTTTGCCGGATCGACCGTGCGCAAGATAACGCGCGGCATGTGGGCGCTGGACCTGCTCAACGACACGATCCTGATCGCGCTGCTGCCGTCGGTCGTCATGCTCGTCGGCTCCACGCTGCTGCTCGGCTGGTTCTGGCCGTTGATGGGGGCCGTGGTGGCCGCCGGTTCGGTGCTGTTCATCGCTGTCACGGCTATGCTGTCGCTCGGCTATGTCGCGCCTGCCGCAAGGCTCGCCAACAGCTGGGACACGCGGCTGGGCGGCTCGCTGGCAGACGCGGTGAGCTGCAACGCCGTCGTCAAGGGCTTCGGCGCGGAGGCTCGCGAGGAAGCGCGGCTGGCGCGCGTCGTCGCCAAATGGCGCCTGCGCACCGGCCGTACCTGGATGCGCGGCACCACCAACGGTACCACGCAAGGAGCGCTGCTGCTGCTGATGCGGGCGGCGGTGATCGGTCTTGCCCTCATGTTGTGGGCCTGGGGCCAGGCGAGCGCCGGCGATGTCGCCTTCGTGCTGACCTCGTTCTTTGTGCTGCAGAGCTATCTGCGCGACATCGGCACGCATATCCGCAACCTGCAGCGCTCGATCAACGACATGGAGGAACTGGTCGACTTCCAGTCCGAGCCGCTCGGCATCGAGGATCGGCCCGGCGCTCGCCCGATCCGGATCAGCGACGGGCACATCGCCTTCGACAAGGTGACGTTCCACTACGGCACCCACCTTCTGCCGCTTTACCGCGATTTCTCGGTCGATATCGCGGCCGGCGAGCGCATCGGGCTGGTCGGGCATTCGGGCTCGGGCAAGACGACCTTCGTCAAGCTGATCCAGCGGCTTTATGATGTGAGTGCCGGGCGGATACTGATCGACGGGCAGGACATCTCGCAGGTCGAGCAGGCTTCGTTGCGCAGCCAGATCGCCATCGTTCAGCAGGAGCCGATCCTGTTCCACCGGTCGCTCGCCGAAAACATCGCCTATGCCAGGCCCGGCGCCAGCCAGGCCGAGATCGAGCATGCGGCCAAACTCGCGAGCGCGCATGATTTCATCACCAGCCTGCCCAAGGGCTATGGAACCCTGGTCGGCGAGCGTGGCGTGAAGTTGTCGGGCGGCGAGCGTCAACGTGTGGCGATCGCCCGCGCCTTCCTGGCCGACGCGCGCATCCTGATCCTGGACGAGGCGACATCGAGCCTTGATTCGGAATCGGAAGTGCTGATTCAGAAGGCGATGGAGCGATTGATGGTCGGGCGCACGACCCTGGTGATCGCGCACCGGCTCTCGACGGTGCGCGCGCTCGACCGGCTGCTGGTCTTCGATCGCGGGCGCATCGCCGAGGAAGGTTCGCACGACGACCTGATCCGGCTGAACGGCGGCATCTACCGGCGGCTGTTCGAGCGTCAGGCGCTCGAGCTGACCAAGGGCCTCGTCGCCTGAGGAAAGGACGGCGCCCGGCCTCCGCCGGGCGCCATCAGCCGCAACACGGTTGCAACCGCTCTCCCGTCATGCGGTTAAAGGGGTTCAATATGTTTTTCAAATTACTTTATGTAAATTGAAGTTTTTAGAAAATTCTATTTTAGATTTTAGCTATTTACGTGCTTTCAAGCAATGATTTGAGTGTATTTACAGAAAAGAAAATCAGGTGTGGCAGAAGAAGGCCTCTTGGAGATTTTCGCAGGAAGCTGACCGGATGGAGATTTCCTTTGGGAAGCACGGCCGCCCTTAGCGCTTTCGTATAGGCAATCATAATGAATCTCGTCTCCGCAAAAGCGGGTCCGGGACACGTGGTTGCGCCACTGGAATCTCAGCATGGCTCGGTTCGGCCTTTAACCGCCGAGGATCTCGAGCAGGTCGCCGCGCTGTTCCTGATGAAGTTTCGCCATCGTCGTCGCCAGCGCGATCGAGCGATCGCGCAGACGGCGGACTATATGAAGGGGCTTTACCTGGACGGGGATGAGAGCAAGGCTCTTGTCCAGGTCAACCCGCAGGGCCGCTTGGGTGGCTTCATGGGCGTTCTGAAAGCCCGCTATGAACTCAATGGAAGGGCATTGAGCGCGGCCATCATCGGTCCCTTCATGACCGACTCCCGCACCGATCACGGTTGGGCCGGCCCGCAATTGCTGCGTGCCCTGCATCAAGGCGAATTCGATCTATATCTGACCGATTCCGCCAACCGGACATCCTTGGCGTTCGCGCGTCGATGAAGTATCAGCTTCTGCCGGTGCATTGCCTGGAGTGGACCTGTATTTTCCGGCCGGGCGCCATGGCCGCCGCCGTGCTGCGCCGTAGATGGCCCGGGCTGCCTCGCCTTGCGCTCGATCCTTTCGCGGGAGCATTTGATGCGCTCGCACGAAGAAGGTTCGATCCACCGGCCAAGCATTCGTCAAGCCAACGCATCCACCGGGAGCCGATCGATGCGGCCCAATTTGCGGAGCGACTGCCTGTCCTCGTGACCGATTACTCCCTTCGGCCGAGTTGGAGGGGCGAGGAGTTGCCGCGGCTGCTCGCGCTGGCGGCCGAGAAGCGGGCCGACGGGCCACTTCATTTCGGCGGGACTTACGACGAAACGGGCGGGATGCTGGGCTGCTACGCCTTCTACGGCCAGGCCGGCGGCATCGCGAACCTATTGCAAATCCAGGCGTCCGGATCCCACTGGGGTGTGACGCTGGATGCCCTCATCGCGGCTGCGCGGGAGATGGGCTGCGTCGGCATCACCGGGCAGACGCAGAGCCGGTTCATGCCGCAACTCTTCGGCCACAAGGACGTCTTCTTCCGCTATGCCGGGGGCACGATGGTCCGCTCGCGCATCGCCGAGGTCACCGAAGCGGTCCGCTCCGGCGACATTTTCATCGGCGGATTGATGGGCGATCGTTGGACCCGGCTCAGTTCCGACGATTTTGGCCGTGCCTGAGTGGGTCAGGCGAACTTGCGCGGCGCGGCGCAGAAGCCGGCAATGATCTGGCAAAGGTCGGGTTCGTTGACCATCCGGATGGCTTCGTTCGGGCCAACCCATTTGCGCGTTCGCGCGCGCTTCTCTTTCCAGCGATCCGCCACGCGCTCGACATGCAGCGGAAAGACCAGTACCTCGCAAGGCACTTCCTCGCCGGAGGCGAGGACTTTGGCATAGAAATAACGGCCGGCTTCAACATGCGATATGGAGCCGCGCAGTCCGGCTTCCTCGCCTGCTTCGCGAGCGGCGGCTTCGCAAAGCGGTTCCCTGGCTTCGGGCCAACCCTTGGGCAGCACCCAGCGACCGGTGTCGCGGCTGGTGATCAGCATGATCTCGACGCCGTTCTCGCTCTCGCGCCAAGGCAAGGCGGCAACCTGCAGGCGACAAGGCGCAACGCCGAAGAGCCGCCGGACTCTTTCGGCCATCTGGTTGTGCGTCGTCGGCCTCGTCAACATGGTAAGAAGCTGCCCCAGCCTCCAGAATCGTTTGCCACCTTACGAATCTTACGGCGAATTATGAGCTTTAAAAGTAAAAAACTTCACTCCGTCGGAAAATCTCACCAGAAAAAGTCAATCCCGCAAAGTAGTCGTGCTCCTTGGCACGACTACACGACCCAAGTTTAAGGCAGATTCTCTGGAAAATAAGATGGCCGTTCAGCCGGCGTGATCGTCCGCGATCGGCTTCTGGTAAGTGAAGCCCATGTCCCACGGGAAGTAGATCCAGGTGTCCTGACTGACCTCAGTGACGAACGTGTCGACCAGCGGACGGCCCTTCGGCTTGGCATAGACCGTCGCGAAATGCGCCTTCGGCATCATGGCGCGCACTATGCCCGCCGTCTTGCCGGTATCGGTCAGGTCGTCGATTATCAGCACGCCGGCGCCGTCATCGGCGAGCAGCGGCGGCGAAATCTCCTTCAGGACCTGCAGCTGGCCCTGGCTGGTGTAGTCATGATAGGAGGCGACGCACACCGTCTCGATGACGCGGATGCCGAGCTCGCGCGCGATGATGGCGGCGGGCACCAGGCCGCCGCGCGTGATGCAGACGATCGCTTTCCATTGTCCCTTGTTGGCGCCGGACAGCCGCCAGGAAAGCGCGCGGGCGTCGCGGTGGAACTGGTCCCAGGAGACGGGAAAGGCTTTTTCGGGAAGGGACATGTTCGCGCACTCCGCAAGCGCGCGCCATCAGCGCGCAGAAACAATGGAATGCAGGCGGAATTAGCTGGAAAGCCTTGCTCTTGGCAAGGGACAGCGGATGGACGTCCCCGGATGATGTTTGACCCCGGCAGGTGGGACGGCCCTCGACCTGAATTTCCGACGACCTTCCGCGGGAGACGGGTGGATCTCCGTTTGGAAAGCGCGACTGAGATATCATCGCGGACGGAGAACCGTGTCACGCTTTTTCCCAGAACTGCTCCGGCGTCACCGCGACAAGAAAGCGGCTACATTCGTGCTGCGCAGTACCGTGCGGGTAACGCCGCCGAACAGGAGCTGGCGCAGCCAGGAGTGGCTGTAGGCGCCGAGCACGAGCAGATCGGTGCCGGACTCGGCCATCCTCGACTGGATGATGTCGTCGATTGCCGAGCCATCCGACTTCTGCACAGAGACGCTGACATTGGCGCCGTGGCGCGACAGGGCGGCCGCGATCTCGGCGCCGGCCGCCTCGGGGGATTCGTCCAGGCTCTCGGGCGGATCGATGACGAGAATGTCGGTCTTGTCGGCCTCGGCAATGAAGGGCAGGGCGTCGAAGGCCGCGCGGGCCGCTTCCTTGCTGCCGTTCCAGGCCAGCAACACGCGCCTGAAGGTTGTCACCAGCGGGCCGTCATGCGGCACGACCAGCACCGGCCGGCCGGCATCGTAGACCAGCGTGTCGACATCGGCGCTCGGATCGCCGCCGGTGTCACGCTGCGCGGCGATGATCAGATCGGCGGCGCGCACGCTCGATATGCCGGTCAGCGCGCTGTCGCCGGAAAAGCTCTCCAGGCTTCGCCATTCGAAGGAGAGGCCGGATTCCTCGATCCGCTTGAGGAAATAGGCCTGCAATTTGTCGGCGCGCTCCTTGTTCATCTCGGCCGAGACCTGCAGGAATTCGGTGTCGGGAAAGCCCGTGGCCGATGTGTAGGGCACGGGAAGCGCCTCGGCATGGATGCCGACGAGATGGCTCTCGAATCTTTCGGCAAGCGGAAGGGCGCAATCGAGAACGCGCTCGGCGTCCTGCTCGTTCTGCAAAATGGCCACGATCGTCTTGAAGCGCATGGCTGGTCCCTCAATTGTTTACCCCGCGCATCTGCGCGGCAAGGGAACGCCTCAGCGCATTGACTGGTTCCAGCCGCGGATCAGCCTGCCTTGGCCAAGCCCGCCACCATCTCTTCGACGTCCTTGCGCGCGGCCTCGAGCGCTTCCTCGCTGCGGGCGCGGACAACGAGCTCGGTCCAGAACTTGCCGTCGCCATATTTGGGATAGGAGCCGATGATGGTGCCTGGATGCGCCTTCTGGATCTCGGCCAACGGCCCACCGATCAGGCCCTCGCCGAAGGGGCAGTGCACCGTGGCCGACAACATTTTGGTGCCTGCCTTGAGCGTCGGCACCACATTGTCGAGCATGGCCTGGAAGATCGACGGCACGCCGGCCATGACATGGACGTTGCCGATGCGGAAGCCCGGCGCGACCGAGACGGGATTGTCGATATGCTCGGCGCCGCGCGGCATGCGCGCCATGCGCTTGCGCGCTTCGGTGAACTCGATGCCGCGCCCGGCATAGCTTGCTTCGAGCAGCGCGTAGGCCTTGGCGTCGAATTCGCAAGGCACGCCGAAGGCCTTGGCGATGGAGTCGGCGGTGATGTCGTCATGCGTCGGGCCGATGCCGCCGGTGGTAAAGACGTAGGCATAGCGGGCACGCAAGGCATTCACCGCCGCAACGATCTCGTCTTCCTCGTCGGGGACGATGCGCACTTCCTTCAGGTCGATGCCGATCGCCGTCATGATATCGGCGAGATGGCCGATGTTCTTGTCCTTGGTGCGGCCGGAGAGGATTTCGTCGCCGATGACGAGCATGGCGGCGGTGACGATTTCAGGCATGGCGGGCTCCGGCAGCAAAGGTCGCCTGAGATAACGCGGCCCGCGGCCGGCCGCAATGCGAAAGCCAGATCCGTGCTTGTGGCGGCGGCCGTTGCGGATATGGTGCGGTCGGTCGGCTTGGGATGAAAACATGCTGATGTCATTTGTCCTGTGGTTGCTCGCCGGCTTGCTCGTCGCGGCGGCGCTTGCCGTGCTCGCCGTGATAGTTGCGACCTGGTGGATTGCGGCAAAGGCCGAAAGACTGGTGCCGGCTTGCGGCAAATTCGTCGAGATCGGCGGCAACCGTATCCACTATGTGGAAGAGGGCGACGGCAGGCCGATCGTCTTTGTGCACGGGCTGGGCGCTCAACTCCACCACTTCCGCCAGACGCTGTTCGGCCGCTTCGGTCCTGGCTACCGGCTGATCGCCCTCGACCGGCCGGGCTCGGGCTATTCAGTTCGGGCAAGCGGGGCCACCGGCCGGCTGCCCGAGCAGGCTGATATCGTGCGGCGCTTCATCGAGGAATTGCGTCTGGAGCGGCCTTTGGTCGTCGGCCATTCGCTCGGCGGGGCCGTTGCGCTTGCGCTGGCGACCGGCCATCCGACAGCGATTTCCGGCATCGCGCTGCTCTCGCCGCTGACGCATCAGGAAGCGAGGGGGCGTCAGGGATTTGACCTGCTCTATGTTCCGTCACGGCTGCTGCGCCGTGTCCTGGCCTATACGGTGGCGATACCGCTCAGCCTCCGTTACGCGCAGCCGACGCTGCAGTTCATTTTCGCGCCGCAAGCGGTTCCGGCAGACTACATGATCGGCGGCGGCGGATGGCTTGGGCTGCGTCCGTCCCACTATTTCGCCACGTCCACCGATGTCGTGGCCGTGGAACGGGATCTTGGCGAAATCGAACGGTCTTACCGCGAAATTGCGATGCCGGCAGGCATTCTGTTCGGCACCGGCGACCAGGTGATCGGCGAGGCGGTCCATGGCCAACCGATGCTGGACAAGATCGACGGCCTCGACTTTGAGCGGATCGAAGGCTTGGGCCACATGCCGCAATTTACGGACCCTGAACGGGTCGTCGCCTTCGTCCAGCGTATCGCCGCGCGCGCTTTCGCGCATTGACCGCAATTGACCTTGGCGGGGGCTCGCGGCTCTTCACGCGGCGTCACGCAAATGTGTCGGACATTCTGTCCTACCCGGAATTTCCAAGGGAACCTTCGCACCCAACCCAGGGTTTCGTTGGTGTCGCCAGGGCCTTGGCGCCCGTTTTTTTGGCGATCAAGAGAATGGAGAATCCAATGATTACAAGACTCATTGCAGCTTCGGCGCTGGTGCTGGCCATGGGTGGCGCAGCCATGGCGCAGTCATCCGATGACTGGTGGTGGTGGCACCGCGATCATCGTCCCGACACGAGCCAGCAGGTAGATCCTTATACCACAGGCAGCATCAATGGCGGCTCCGGGCTGACCACCTACGGCCATACCGGTGGCATGGGGCCGTGCGCCCACAACACACCCGGTCCGGATGCCAACTCGCAACAGAACGTCAACGATAATTACTGCGGTAAGTAGTGCCGCATAGCCACCAGCGGCCGGTGCGAGGCCTTCCGGCTTCGCCGGTCGCGGGGCGGTTCCAACTCGCTTAGTCGGAGACTTCGGTTTGCGGGCGGTCGCGGCCGTCGGCGAGTTCGTCGTGCCACGTGCCTTCAGCGTCCTCATATTGGATGCCGTCGGTGGTGCCGGCAACCTGCTGCTCGGACGAGGCGATCTCGGCGGCGCGCAGCGCCTCCTGGTGCGTGCGGAAAGTCTCGGAAAATGTGGAGCCGACCTTGTAGGCCCAGCCGCCATCATGCTCGACGATCTTGTAAGTCAGCTTCGCCATGGAATCCTCCGGTTAAGAAGCGTGCTCAGTGCAGCTTTCCGTCGGGCAGCCTGTCTTCGGGAACCAGAACTTCCGATTCCCTGGCTGCCTCGACAAGGGCGCGACGCGCGTCCGCTGTCGAACCATAACCTTCCAGCGCTTTGAGGCAAGTGTCGAGAGCATAACGATGGCGATCGCCGCGATTGAGCGGCCAAACGGTCATCAGGCACTCGGCGGCCTCGCGGGTGCTGCTTATCTGGCGGTATTTGCCGACATGGCCGAGCTCGACCACCACCGGCTTTTCAAAGGGTTTGTTGTCCATCATGGCCGCCAACGTAAAGCGGCCAAATTGGTTGCAGTTGTGGCGAGGATCCTGCGCCCAAACGTCTCAGGACTGTGCCGATTTCCGGGTTTGTTGTGACGCAATTGCGGACGAAAGGCCACGGCGAAGCCGCCGCGCCTGACCGTGTCAAACTTTCCCTGGAATTGCGTTAGCCGGCGGCCTTCATCCAATGCCGCATCGTCGTCACCGAACGCGCCAGCTGCGGCGCGGGATGGATTTCCTCGCCGAAGGCGGCGGCCGCGCGCCAGCCCCAGCGCGGGTCGGCGAGGAATGCGCGCGCCAACGCCACCATGTCGGCACGGCCTTCGGCGACGATCGCCTCGGCTTGGCTCGGATCGTCGATCAGTCCCACGGCGCGCGTCGGAATGCCGGCGCCGTTGCGCACGGCCTCCGCCAGATGCACCTGGTAGCCGGGACCGGGCGGCACCTGCTGCAGGGGCGAATTGCCGCCGCTGGAGCAGCAGATATAGGCGATGCCCTCGGCCTTCAGCGCCTTGGCCACCTCGATTGCGTTCTCGATGTCGAAACCGCCTTCGACCCATTCCTTAACCGAAAGGCGCGCCCCCAGCATCATGGACGGGACGGCCTTTCTCACCGCCCTGGCGATTTCGAGAGCGAAGCGCATGCGGTTTTCCAGCGACCCGCCCCAACGGTCGGTACGCTGGTTGGAGAGCGGCGAGAGAAACTGGAAGATCAGATAGCCATGCGCGGCGTGCAGTTCGGCAAAGTCGAAGCCGGCCCGTTCGGCGCGCACGGCCGACTGCGCAAAACGTGCAATGAGCTCCAGGATCTCGTCCTCCTCCAATGCATGCGGCACGTTCCAGCCCGTGTCGTAGGCGATGGCCGAGGCAGAAACCGTCTGCCAGGGATCTTCGCCCGGCTGCAGCGGACCGCCGCCTTCCCAGGGTTTGCGGTTGGAGGCCTTGCGGCCGGCATGGGCAAGCTGGACACCGAATTTCGTGGCGGGCGCGGCGACGCGCCTGGCGGCGTCGAGCGTACGCTTCGCGGCCGCCTCGTTGTCGTCCGAATAGAGGCCGAGGCAGCCATGCGAGATGCGCCCGCGCCGCTCGACATCGGTCATCTCGACGGTCACCATGCCGGCGCCCGACATTGCCAGGTTCATCCAGTGATGGAGATGCCAATCGCTGGCTGAGCCGTCCTCGGCCGAATACTGGCACATGGGGGCAACCGCGATGCGGTTGGGGAAGGTGAGGCCGCCGAGGGTGATCGGCTGGAAAAGCGATGACGTCATGTGAAACGGGCTCCTGGAGAGATACCGCTATCTAGGCAGTCGCGACGCGACGCGCCAGACACGAGCCGGTGAGACTCCCCCGCTGGACCAATCGGTTTCGAGGCCAGTCGGATACCAGGCCAGTCGGTTTCCTGGATTGCCTGCGACACCTTTCACCGCTACGCCTTTGCGACCAGTACGGAGGTCGTCATGGAAGATCGCATTCGCATCCGTTCGCAGGAGGTCCTTTCGGACGACTGGGCGGTGCTGAAGAAGACGGTGCTCGACTATCGCCGCCGCGACGGGCGATGGGAGACGCAGATCCGCCAGACCTACGATCGCGGCGACGGCGCCGTGATCCTGCCCTTCGATCCGCAGCGCTCGACTGTCCTCCTGGTGCGTCAATTCCGCTTCCCGGCTTACGCCGTAGGCCACCACGAGCCGCTGATCGAGGCTTGCGCCGGCTTGCTCGACGAGAACGATCCCGAAACCGCCATCCGCAAGGAAGCGGAAGAGGAACTGGGTTACCACTTGAAGGACATCGAGCGGCTGTTCGCGCCGTTCATGAGCCCGGGAAGCGTGACCGAACGGCTCTGGTTCTTCACCGCGTGCTATTCGCCGGCCGACCGCATTTCCGACGGCGGTGGCGCGCCGGAGGAGGGCGAGGACATCGAGGTTCTGGAAATGCCCTTGGACGAGGCGCTGGCCGGCATCGCCGACGGCCGCATCATCGACGCCAAGACGATCATCCTGATCCAGCATTTGAAGCTCAACCCGATGAAAGGTTGAGCCGATTGCGGTTGGAGGTGGCCTGCCATCCGAAGCTCCTCCTTCGCCAAGGCTTCGGAGGACTCGTCGAAGAGCGAAGGGTGGTGCGGACGACGGGAATCGAACCCGTACGATCAGAGATCGAGGGATTTTAAGTCCCTTGCGTCTACCAATTCCGCCACGTCCGCAGGCGTGCCCTTTTCAGATGCCAGATATGAGCCGTCAAGCCATGTTTCGGATCGGCTGCGCTTTGTGCCGCCGTCCGGCCCGTTCTCAAGTGCAGCTTTAATATTAGTGATATTTAAAATGCCAACTTCTCTGAACTGATCCCATTAGCCTTTATGTGCGAGTCTATGGCCGGCTTTGATGGTGGAACCATGCGTGGGCCAGGCTGGATCAGGGGACTGCGGGAGGAGGAGGCGCAGCAGCTGCGCAGGGAGATCGGTCGGCTCGAACGAGGGCTGATCGAGGCCGCCAATTCGAAGGCCAAATGGAACCTGCACGAGGTCGCCCACACGTTGCGATGGCAAAAGGCCCGGCTGCGGCGGCTGGAGGAATGCCTCGAGGTCATGCCTGAAGGAAAGAGGGCTTCGGACCGATCCTGACCGTTCAGCCAAGCATGTCCGCTAGGCGGGACAGGGCGGTGGGAAAGTGGCGCGATCACGCTATTACGGCCTGCCCTGGGAGCGCTAATGTTTGCGCCGTGGCGGATCGATCCGCCGAGGCCGGCGTCTATCAGGCCCCTACCCATTCCCCCGCCCCCTGCGGGCGCCGGCCACCCTGAATTTTCAAGACATGCGAGGGGGGTGCGCATCGTCGCGGTGCCGCAAACCCTAGAATTTATAGCTGAAATTCACGCCCAGCGTCTGCAGCTTCACGTCCTGGTCGCGATCGGCGAAGGTGTCCGGCGCATCGAAATGCTCCTTGCCGAAATCGTAGTAGCGGTATTGTGCGCCGACGACGACATTGTTGGTCAAGGCATAGTCGACGCCGGCGCCAAGCGTCCAGCCGGTGCTGGTGTGGGTTTGGGCAAAGGCCGTGCCTGCTGCCTGCGAGGTCTCGATGCCAGCGAAAGCGACGCCGCCGATGCCGTAGATCAGCACGCGATCCGTGGCGTAGCCGGCCTTGGCATCGATCGATCCGAACCATTTGATGTCGGTGCCGAATGTGTTTGCCGGGCCGGCCTCGGCGGTGCCGTCGATCGAGGCGTAGTTAAGATCGGCCTCGGCGCCGATCACAGCCTGGTCGAACTGCCAGAGCCCCGCGACATGGCCGCCGACGAAACCGCCGTCGATGTCGGGCTTGACCGAAAACGGACCGCCATCGTTGCCGCTGATGTCGGAGCGGCCCCAGCCATAGCCGGCCTGCAGGCCGGCGTAATAGCCGGTCCAGTCGAAGCCGGCTGCGGTCATCGGCAGATCAGCCCCCAGATCCGCCGCCCAAGCGGAGCCGGACAGCAGGACAAGAAAACCGGCACTGGCAAGCGTCAGTCGACGCATCGATCGCTCCGAAATGGCGGTTTCGAACGACTCCTCGAAGCAGACTAGCCCCATTCGCCGCTAAACGGAATTGCATCTCTGCAACAGTGGTTTACGACCTGACGCTCTGGCTCCGGACGCCGACATTTGCCAAAGTGACCTACGCAGAGGACTCAAGCCCATGACGAACGCCAAGCCGACCAGCGCCGCAAAGCCAAAGCCGTGGACGGAAGTGGCGACACATCTGGTCGACGTCGCGATGGGCCGAAAGCCGGCCGATCTGGTCATCCGCAACGGTCGCTGGGTGAACGTCCATTCGGGCGAGATCATTCCCGGCACCGATATCGCGATCGCAGCCGGCCGCTTCGCCTATTGCGGGCCGAACGCCAGCCATGCCATCGGGCAGGGGACGAAGGTCGTCGATGCCGGCGGGCGCTATCTGGTGCCCGGCCTTTGCGACGCGCATATGCATGTCGAAAGCGGCATGGTGACGGTGACGGAGTTCTGCCGCGCGGTCATCCCGCACGGCACGACCTCGATGTTCATCGATCCGCACGAGATCGCCAATGTGCTTGGACTGCCGGGCGTGCGCCTGATGCATGACGAGGCGGTCGCGATGCCGATCAACGTGCATGTGCAGATGCCGTCCTGCGTGCCGTCGGCGCCGGGGCTGGAGCATGCCGGCGCCGAATTGACGGTCGCCGACGTTGCCGAGGCCATGACCTGGGAAAACATCATCGGGCTTGGCGAGGTGATGAATTTTCCCGGCGTTGCCGCAAACGATCCGGTGATGTCGGGCGAGATCGCCGAGACGGTCAAGGCCGGCAAGACGGTCGGCGGGCACTATGCATCGCCCGATCTCGGCCTACCGTTTCACGGCTACGTCGCCGGCGGGGCGGAGGATGACCATGAAGGCACGCGCGCGGAGGATGCGATCGCGCGCGTGCGCCAGGGCATGAAGGCGATGTTGAGGCTGGGCTCGGCCTGGTACGACGTGGCGGCGCAGATCAAGGCGGTGACCGAAGGCGGCATCGACCCGCGCAACTTCATCCTGTGCACCGATGACAGCCATTCCGGCACGCTTGTGCATGAAGGCCATATGGATCGCGTGGTGCGGCATGCCATCAGCCAGGGGCTGAAGCCGGTGACGGCGATCCAGATGGCGACGCTCAACACGGCGCAGCATTTCAGGCTGGAGCGCGAGATCGGCTCCATCGCGCCCGGGCGGCTGGCCGACCTCCTGATCGTTTCGGACCTTGCCCAGATGACCATAGACGAGGTCTATGCCCGCGGCGTCCGGCTGGCCAAGGCCGGCAAGCTCGAGATCGACATCCCCGCCTATGACTATCCGCAATCCGCAAGGAACACGGTCAAGCTCGGCAAGAAGCTCGCGGCGAAGGATTTTGACATTTCCGCGCCGGCGGGCGCCAACGAGGTGCGGGCGCGGGTGATCGGCGTGATCGAGAACCAGGCGCCGACGCGGGCTCTGGAAGCCGACCTGCCGGTCGAGGACGGGTTGGTCGCCATGGATCGCCGCAACGACATCTGCCAGATCGCCCTGGTCGAGCGGCATCGCGGCACGGGCGGCGTCACCAACGCCTTCGTCTCCGGCTTCGGCTATGTGAAAGACTGCGCAATGGCGTCCAGCGTCGCGCATGACGCGCACCACATCATCGTCGTCGGCACCAACAAGGAGGATATGGCCTTGGCCGTGAACCGGCTGAGCGAGGTGGGCGGCGGCGTCGTGCTTTATTCCGAGGGCAAGGAACTGGCGCTGGTCGAGATGCCGATCGCCGGCCTGATGTCGGACGAACGCGCCGAGATCGTCGCGGCCAAGGCCGATCAACTGACCGAGGCGATGCGCAAGGTCGGCTGCTCGCTCAACAACGCCTACATGCAGCACTCGCTGCTGGCGCTGGTGGTCATTCCGGAGCTGAGGATCTCGGACGTCGGCCTTGTCGACGTGACGACGTTCCAGAAGGTCGATCTTTTTATTTGAGCGTCAGCTATCCGCCGGTAGCGATGGTCAACACACGGAACGGGGTGGTGATGACGACCTCGGCGACCGAGCCGACCGCCTTGCCGAGGCCTTGGCCGATATCGTTGAGCTGCGTCGGGTCGGGCTCGTCCGACGCAAGCCCGGCCGGTGTGCGCAGCCGGTTGCCCAGCAATTGCACCAGGATCGGGTTATCGGCGAATTTGGCGTGGTTCAGGCCGTCGCCGCCCTTGGCGTGGGTCAGGTCGACGACCGTCACGCCGTAATCGGCAAGATCGGCGGCGTTGCCGTAGTCGCCGACGCGCGGCTTGTCGCCGGAAATGAAGCTCGACAGCTTCAGCGCCCGGTCGTCGCCCGAAAGCAGGATGGCGAAGGGTTTGTCCGGCTTGCCGTAGCGGATCATCTGCTTCTTGAAGACATCGACGTCGATGTCGGGCGACGCGAGGATGACGTAGCCGAGCTTGCCGCCGAGATCGCGATCGCCGGTGATGGCGAGCTGGCGCAGCGCCTCCATCGTCAGCCAGGTGCCCATCGAATGGGCGATGATGTCGATGCTCTTGACGCGTGTCTTGGCAAGCATCCGCAGCGTCGCCTCGAGATCGTCGCGCGCGGCGGTCGAACTGTCCTTGTCATAGATGTAGCCGGTCGCCTTGGCACTCGATGCCCATGAGAACAGCACCGGCGTTCCGGGATATTTGGTGTCATGCGCTATCTGCGTGACGCGGTAGATGCCGTCGTCAAAACCGTTGTTGAAGCCGTGCACGAACACCAGGGCACGGTCGCCGCGCATGGAAATGTCGGCGCCGACCGCCTTGGCGAATTGCCGCGCGTGGCCATAGTGGACGACATCGGTGGCGGTGAACTGCTTGGCCGGATTGGAGTCTGCCGAGCCCTTGGCGCGCTCGATCGCGCCGACCTGGTGGATCTTCGGCACGGTGACGTCGACGCGGGCGTAGCTGGTGGTCAGCGAACGGTCGCCGTCGAAGACCTGGCGCGGATCCTTGGTCGCCTGCTGGCGGGTGGTGGCGACGAAGATCTCATGCGTGGCGGCGATGTCGGAGGCAGGCGCTGTAACTGTTTTGCGGTTGAGAAGATCATGCGTGGGACCGGCGCAGCCGGCGAGGGCGAGCGTGAAGGCAAGGCCGACAACGATCTTCACATGCGCAATCACCCGGGGTCCCCCAAGGGCGGCAACATCTCTTGCTACTGCGATAAAGCCAGAGAGCGGCCGGGTCCAGTTCAAAGTCCCTGCGGCGCGGAACCCGCACCGATACGGTTACTGCGCAGCCAGCTGACGGATGCGGTCCGTCACATCACGATCGCTGGCAAAGCCATCGTCCTCGCGCAGCCGCTGTCCGATCATCTGCACCATCATCGGATTGTCGGCGAATTTGGTGTGATTGAAACTGTCGACGCCCTTGATCTTGGAGAGGTCGACCACCGTGACGCCATAGGAGGCGAGATCTGCGGCATCCCGATAGTCGCCGACGCGCGGCCGCGCGCCGGCGATCAGGCCGGAGAGCCGCAGCGCCCGGTCGTCGTCCGACAGGAGCAGGATGAAGGGCTTGTCCGGCTTGCCGTAGCGGCGCATCTGGCTCTTGAACACATCGACATCGATGTCGGGCGAGGCGAGCACAACGTCGCCGAGCTTGCCGCCGAGATCGCGGTCGCCGGTGATGGCAAGCTGGCGCAGCGTCTCCATCGTCACCCAGGTTCCCATCGAATGGGCGACAATGTCGATGCGCCGGGCGCCGGTCTGCGCCAGCATCCGCAGCGTCACCTCCAGCTGGTCGCGGGCGGCGGCGGCGCTTTCCTTGTCATAGACATAGTCGGTGGTCTTGGCGCCGGAGGCCCAGGAAAACAGCACCGGCGTGCCCGGATAGCCGGAATCGTGGACGATCTGGGTCAGCCGGTAGACGGCGTCGTCGAAGCCGGTGTTGTAGCCGTGGACGAAAACCATGACGCGGCCGCCGCGGGCGTCGATGTCGGTGTTGAGGGCGCTGGCGAATTTCGGCTGCGTGTCGTAGCCGACGACTTCGGAGGCCATGAAATATTTCGTCGGGTCGTTCGACTTGCCGCGCGAACGGCGCTCGATCTGGCCGGTCTGGTGAATGGGGGGAACGGTGACGTTGACACGCGCATAGTTGAGGGTCGCCGAGCGTTCGCCGTCAAAAACCTTGTTCGGGTCGTCGGAGCGCTTGCGGGTCGTGGCGATGAAGATCGAGTGGTTGCCGGCGATCTCGGTCGCCGTCGTCGGCACGACGACGCTGCCCAGGATTTCCTGCGTCTGCTGGCCCGCGCAGCCTGCTATCAGCAGGGCAAAGGCGATGATCAGAATTGTCTTCAACCGCACGTCGACACTTTCACTGGCATTCCACTCCGGCCACGATTGGCCGTCCACCTCCGCGGAAATCTCCCGGACAGCCGAAGTGCGGCTAAAGTAAGTCGTGTCCAGCGGAAATTGGCTCAGCGTCGGGCGACGGCCATCGCACTGTTGCGCGAAAGCCAAAACGGCGGCAGGAAGATTGCAGGCGCGGGATATGGCTGTCCTGGCGTACCGCCGAGACCAAATGAGGGACTTCTATTGAACAGCTTCTCTTCTCGCGTCGCCGCTGCCGCCGAGGCGATCCGCGAAATCCTTCCGGAGACGCCGCTGCAGGAGAACGATTACCTGTCCAAGAAGACAGGCGCGCGCATCCTTTTGAAGCGTGAGGATCTGACGCCGGTGCGCTCCTACAAGATCAGGGGCGCGTTCAACTTCTTCCGCAAGGCGCTCGCCGCCGGCAACAATGCCGAGCTGTTCGTCTGCGCCTCGGCAGGCAATCACGCCCAGGGCTTTGCCTTCGTCTGCCGCCATTTCGGCAAGAAGGGCGTCGTGTTCATGCCGGTGACGACACCGCAGCAGAAGATCGACAAGACGCGGCTGTTCGGCGGCGATTTCGTCGAGATCAGGCTGGTCGGCGACTTCTTCGACGATTGCTACCGCGCCGCCTTCGAATTCACCGAAACCGCCGGCGCGCATATGGTGCCGCCCTTCGACCACAAGGACATTATCGAGGGCCAGGCGACGGTTGCCTACGAGATCGCGGCCCAGATGCCGGGCGAGCGCGTGCCCGACATCGTCATGCTGCCGGTGGGCGGCGGCGGCCTCGCCGCCGGTGTGACCCACTATTTCGCCGACCAGCATCGCGATCCGCGTTTCGTGTTCTGCGAGCCGGCGGGCGCGCCGAGCCTGCGCGAGAGCCTTGCCGGCGGCAAGCGGGTCAAGCTCGCCAAGGTCGACAATTTTGTCGACGGTGCCGCGGTGGCCGAGATCGGACGCGAGCCGTTGCGCCATCTCAAGGACTTCACCGCCGATGCCGTGCGGCTGGTTCCGGAGAACCGGCTCTGCGCCACCATGATCGAGATGCTCAATGTCGAGGGCGTCGTGCTGGAGCCGGCCGGCGCGCTGGCGATCGACGCGCTCAAGGATTTTTCGCGCAAGGAGATCAGGGGCAAGACCATCGTCGCGGTCGTCTCCGGCGGCAATTTCGACTTCGAGCGGCTGCCGGACGTGAAGGAGAGGGCGCTGCGCTTCGAGGGGCTGAAGAAGTATTTCATCATCCGCTTCCCGCAACGGCCGGGCGCGCTGCGTGATTTCCTCGAAATGCTCGGTCCCGACGATGACATCGCCCGCTTCGAGTATCTGAAAAAATCGGCGCGCAATTTCGGCTCGGTGCTGATCGGCATCGAGACCAAGGACCGGCGCAATTTCGACCTGCTGAAAGCCAATTTCGACGCCGAAGGCGTGCAATATCAGGATATCACCGACAACGAGACGCTGGCGGGGTTCATCATATGAAGGGCCCGGTTTTCGTTGCGCTATTTTCCGGCATCAATGTCGGCGGCAACCGCATCGTCAAAATGGCGGAGCTCAAAGCCTTCTTCGAAAGTCTCGGCTTCAGCGATGTCGCGACTTATGTGCAGAGCGGCAATGTCGTGTTCCGGGCGAAGAAGGGGGACGCGGCGGCGCTGACCAAGGAGATCGAGGCTGCCTTCGAGAAGAAGTGGGGTTTTCATTCGCGCATCATGGTGCGTGATGCCGGCTGGTTCGAGCGGCTGGTGAAGGACAATCCCTATCCCGAGGTGGCCGGCGAGCCGACCAAGCTGCACGCTTATGCGCTGGAACGGGAGCCGACCGCCGAGGAGACGAAGCGGCTCGCCGACAAATGCTCCGGCCCCGAGCGCTTCGAGATCAAGGGCGACGTGCTTTATCTTCATGCGCCGGACGGGCTCGGCAAATCGGTGTTCGCCAACCTCATCCCGCGTACCTTGAAGGTGCCGGGCACGGCGCGCAACTGGCGCAGCGTGCTGGCCCTGCTCGACATGGCCGGCAAGGCCGGCGGCTGACTGTCCGAGGCACTTTTCCGGGAATTGCTCCGGCTCAGGCGGCCTTTTGCCAGTCGAAGCTCAATTCCTCGCGGAAGGCGAAGCGCTTGATATGGTCCGCGACCACGCTCTCCAGCCGCTCCAGCGACGCTTCGTCGTCGGCGGCCACAGCGATGTGCAGGGCACGATCGTCGGCATCCATCACGGTGCGGCCGATCGAGAGCTGGATAGCGCCGTGCTGCGGGTCGAACTCGACCGGGAATTTATGCGACCAGTGCTTGCAGAGCTGCTGCAGGTAGCGGCTGGCATGTTCGGTGGCGACATCGGCGCGGCTGGTCAGCATGAAATTCTCCTGGCGGATGAAGAAACGCAGCCTGGATGAGGCTGGCGCCAATTGCGAATAGATAGGCAATGCCCGGCGAAACGCCAGCCGCCCCCGGTCAAATCGGGGTGGATTTACCAGGCCCCCGTGTTCGGCATCGAGGCCCATGGTTCGGCCTTCGCCTTGGCCGGGCCTTTCTGCAGCAGCTCGATCGAGATGCCGTCCGGCGAGCGGACAAAAGCCATGTTGCCGTCGCGCGGCGGACGATTGATGGTCACGCCATTGTCCATCAGCTTCTGGCAGGTTGCGTAGATGTCGTCGACCTCATAGGCGAGGTGGCCGAAATTGCGGCCGCCCTTATAGTCCTCCGGGTCCCAATTGTAGGTCAATTCGATCAGCGGCGCCTTCTCATGGATGCCGCTTTGCTCGTCTTCCGGCGCGGCGAGGAAGATCAACGTGTAGCGGCCCTGCTCGTTCTCGTAGCGGCGCACCTCCTTGAGGCCGAGCTTGTTGCAGTAGAAATCGAGCGACTGGTCGATGTCGGCGACGCGGACCATTGTGTGCAGATAGCGCATGGCGGCTTCCTCAAAGTGTTGGGGTTGGAACGCACCATAGGAGCCGTCCTGGGAAAGGGCAATCGTCCGACAATAGCGGCGGCACGGTCGACTTCAGGCCCTGCGATTTCGGCTTCCGGAAGCGCCGGCAAAGGACATTTCAGCCTTTCCGGTGCTGAACGGTGAAAAAAGGCACGTCAGCCCTTGCACACCCCGGAAGCCGCAGTGTTAATCTCTTGGCAAGAATCAGTTGCAGTTCAGTTGGAAAAAAGGGGGCATTCTTATGGGGGAAAAAGCCTCTTTCACGAGGCGGGACGGAAGCCTTGACGACGCCTTGCAACGGGACAATGGCGGCGACTCCGCCGAGCTTGTCGAAATCGCCGGCGCTATCAAATGGTTCGACGTGGCCAAGGGCTACGGCTTCATTCTTCCGGACGACGGCGTCTCGGGTGATATTCTCCTCCATGTGACATGTCTTCGAAGGGACGGTTTCCAGACGGCGCTCGAGGGCGCGCGGGTCGTCTGCTTGGTCAAACAGGGCGAGCGCGGCTTGCAAGCTTTCCGCGTCCTTTCCATGGATGCTTCGACGGCCGTCCACCCGGCAGAGCAGGAACAGCGCACCCACGTCACCGTCAACCCGGAGAGCGGCCTTGAGCGAGCCTTGGTCAAGTGGTTCAACCGTACCAAGGGTTTCGGCTTCCTGACGCGGGGCGAGGGGACGGAAGACATCTTCGTCCACATGGAGACGCTGCGGCGCTACGGCATAACCGAGCTCCGGCCCGGGCAAGTCGTGCTCGTTCGCTTCGGACGCGGCGACAAAGGCCTTATGGCCGCCGAAATCCACCCTGATATGGGTACCTTGTCGGTCTCGCACTGAGGGCTTCTCGACGCAACTCGAAAAGTCCCTTTGCCGCGGCGCGACCATCTTGTCCGAAAACCGGTTCCACTTGTCCGGATCATGGTTTAGGACGAGCGTCTGGACGAGGTACGCATGGTTCATCGCAATTGGCTGACTGCGGGCATATTCTGCGCCGCGATCGTTTTCGCCGCCTGTTTCATCGCTGCGAAGCCAAGTTCGGCGGATGCGATGCTGCTGCCGATCGACCGGACGCCGCTTGTGGTGTCGACCGGTTCGGGCGAGCGTTCCTTCTCCATCGAGATCGCCGATACCTCCGCCGAACGCGAGGCGGGACTGATGTTTCGCCAGACTATGGCCGACGATCACGGCATGCTGTTCGTCTTCGAAAGAACGGACGAGGTGGACTTCTGGATGAAGAACACGCCGATGGCGCTCGACCTAATCTTCATCGGTGAGGATGGCAGGATCAAAGCCATCAAGCGCGGCGAGCCTGAATCCGAAGCGATCATCTCGCCGGGACAACCCGTGCGCTTCGTGCTTGAGCTCAAGGCCGGCACAGCCGCCAGGGACGGCATCAAGGAAGGCGATCTGTTGCGCCACCCGGCTATCGGTACTGGCGCCAACTGAAAAAGCAAATCTGCCGATGCAGTTCTTTTCCCATGACGGTTTCGAACTTGCCTATCTCGATCGCCAACCGGCCTCGGGGCAGGGCGACCCGGTGCTGATGATCCATGGCTTTGCCTCGAGCCACTACGTCAACTGGGTCTCGCCGGGCTGGTTCAAGACGCTGAATGACGCCGGCTACCGGGCGATCGCCTTCGACCATCGCGGCCATGGCTCGTCGTCGAAGAGCTATGACGAGGCCGATTACACGCCGGCCAAGATGGCGTCCGATGCGGCCGCGCTGCTTGATAATCTCGGCATCGAGCGCGCGCATGTCATGGGTTATTCGATGGGCGCGCGCGTTTCGGCTTTCCTGGCGCTCTCCGATCCGCAGAAGGTGGCGACGCTGGTGTTCGGCGGCCTCGGCATCGGCATGGTCGACGGCGTCGGCGACTGGGACCCAATCGCTACCGCCCTGCTGGCGGAGGATCCTTCCCAGACCACGCATCCGCGCGGGCGCTCGTTCCGCGCTTTCGCGGATCAGACGCGCAGCGATCGTCGCGCGCTTGCGGCTTGCATCGCAAAGTCGCGCGAGTTGCTGAGCGAGGATGACATGGCCCGCATCGCCCAGCCGACATTGATCGCTGTCGGCACGAAGGACGACATCGGCGGTTCGCCGGACGAGCTTGCGGCGCTGATGCCGAATGCCAGGGCCTTTCATATTGAGGGCCGCGACCACATGCTCGCCGTCGGCGACAAGAGCTTCAAGCAGCGCGTGCTCGAGTTCTACGCCGAAAACCCGCTCTGAGCGCGGCGCTGCTGGGCTGACAAATGGTCGATCTGCTCGTCGCGCTAGCCCTGCGCCCTCCTGTCGGCGAGAGACCTCGCCATGACGCACAGCAGCTCGAACATCATTGTCGCGCCGGCCAGCGCCGTCATGCCGCCGACGTCGAACGGAGGCGCGACCTCGACGACATCGGCGCCGACGAAATTCAATCCGTCCAAAAATCGAACCAACTCCTGCGCCTCGCGTGTCGTGAAACCGCCGATCTCCGGCGTGCCGGTGCCGGGTGCCATGGACGGGTCGATGCAATCGATGTCGAACGTCACATAGGTCGCGCTGTCGCCGACGAGATCGCGCGCCTCCTGCATGACGGAAGCGACGCCGCGCCGGACGAATTCTTCCATATAGATGATGCGCACGCCCCGAGCGGTCGCCCAATCGTGTTCGCCCGGTTCATAGATCGAGCCTCTGATCCCGATCTGGACAATCCGCTTCGGGTCGAGCAGCCCTTCCTCGATCGCGCGACGAAAAGGCGTTCCGTGGGTGTAGGGATTGTCGCCGAAATAGCGGTCGTTGGTGTCGGAATGCGCATCGAAGTGGATCATGCCGACCGGCCGCTTGCGGGCCACCGCGCGCAGCACCGGCAGCGTCGTCAAATGATCGCCGCCCGCAGCAAGCGGCAGGGCACCGTCCGCCACGATCGCGGCAATGCTGTCCTCGATGCGCTTCAACCCGTCGAGCAGGTTGATCGGGTTGACCGAGACGTCGCCGACATCGGCAATATTGGCGATGCTGAACGGTTCGGTTCCCGAGACATGGTGGACCCGGCGCATCAGGCTCGACTGGTTCCTGATTTCGCGCGGACCGTGGCGGGCGCCGGCCCGGTTGGTCGTGCCGCCGTCCCAGGGAATTCCGACAAGGGCGATATCGAGCCCCTTCGCGCCCGGCACGGCTGGCAGCCGCATGAAAGTGGAAAGCCCGGCAAAGCGCGGCACCTGCGCTGCGTCGACGGGTTGGTGGAAGCTGTTTTCCATGGTGGCGGCCATCCCAGAGCGGTTCACGTTCGATAGCGATCGCAGGGCCTTGAATTTGGGCATAGAGGCAAAGCCCTGCGTGAGTATGGGCCTATCAGGGTTGGTCTTGCAGGGCGTGCAACGAATGGCTGAGATTTTCCCTGGCCTGCGCCTCGAACCGATCCCTGAACTCGGTCGTATAGAAAATGTGCGGACGGGCGAGGAAACTCTTCAGAACGGCCGCCCGGCCCGCGTGCCACATCGGCTCCTCCACCCAGCCATATTCCAGCCGGACCGCCTTCTCATAAGCATTGAACACCGCCGGTTCGGCGCCGAGGATCGCCAGATCCATGTCGAGCAAAAGGGCCGCATCGTTGAGCGCGCCCTCGTCGCGCAAAGGCGGCAATTGATGGGTGGCGGTGGCGTTGATCATCGCCGCTATGCGGGCGAGGCGAGGAGGATCGACGCGCCCGGCAAGCTTTTTCTCGGCCAGGTCTGCGCTTTTTGCCTCATTGTCCTTGGCGCGGCTGTCATAGATCGCGTCATGAAACCAGATCGCCGCTTCGACGGCGCCCGGGTCGTCGAGCAGGTCTCGGTATTCTTCAGCCAGCGCCAGCATGGCCTCGATATGGGCGAGGTTGTGATAGTGCCGGTCCCCGGCCTGATAGAGGGCGCAAAGCTCGGCTTTCAGCGCAACATCGATCAGCGTCTCTTTTTCCATGACGAATTTTTCCGGGCGGCTAAGGCTGGCAGGACAACGCAAGTCGCCGCCAGCTTCAAGAGCATATGTATCCGATTGACCAAAATGCGCGACGGAGGGAAGCTGCCGAGATCGAACCCAAGGAGCGTGACATGACCGGCGGGACGAAACCTGGCACGATCGACATGAAATTGGAGGCGGTCGTCATCCCGGTTGCCGATGTCGATCGAGCCAAGGGCTTCTATGCCGGCTTGGGCTGGAGGCTCGATGCCGACTTCGTGGTCGGCGACGCGTTCCGGGTCGTGCAGTTCACGCCGCCGGGTTCGCCATGTTCGATCCATTTCGGCACGGGTCTCACATCGGCCGCGCCTGGTTCGGCGAAAGTGCTTTATCTGATCGTGTCCGATATTGAAGCGGCCCGGGCTGAACTCGAGGCGCGTGGTGTCGAGGCAAGCGACGTCTTTCACCGCGACGGCCCCGGCCAGCCGCCGATCAAAGGCCGGCATCCGGAGGGGCGCAGCTATTCCTCGTTCGTCACATTCAGCGATCCGGACGGCAATGGCTGGCTGCTGCAGGAGATCACCCAGCGCTTGCCCGGGCGCGTCGATGCGGGTGATACGACGTTCACTTCATCCCCGGAACTTGCGGCCGCGCTGCGGCGGGCCGCGGCGGCACACGGCGAACATGAGAAACGCGCTGGCGGACAGTACGACAAGAACTGGCCCGACTGGTACGCCGCCTACATGGTGGCGGAACAGGCCGGAACGGCATTGCCGCAGTAAGGTCTGACGCCGGACTGTGCCCGTTTCCTAACGTTGGGAAGACGACGATCGAGGCGATTTCGAATGCGCTCCCGATCAAAGGTTCGTTTTCCATCGCCGCTTGAATTTGCGTGAACCAGGTCCATTTGACAAAGCACTAAGGAAAATTGAGTTCAACCGTGCTATGATGTGGCCTATATGTGCCGCCGGAGAATGAGGAAGGCCGGAGAGCGTCGATGAACAGCATTACGATTGCCCGCCCCAGCAGGGTGCAGCCGGTCGATCCGATCTGGCGGTCGATCCGCGACGAGGCGATGGAGGCGGTGAACCGCGATCCATTGCTGGCGGCCTTCCTCTATTCGACGATCCTCAACCAGGAGAGCCTGGAAGAAGCGGTGATCCACCGGCTTGCCGAGCGCCTCGACCACCAGGATATCGGCTCCGATCTCATCCGCCAGACCTTCAAGGCGATGCTGGACGACGATCCTGACTGGAGCACGACGGTGCGCGTCGACATCCAGGCATATTACGATCGCGACCCGGCCTGTGACCGTTTCATCATGCCGGTGCTCTACTTCAAAGGTTTTCACGCCATCCAGACGCATCGTCTGGCGCACTGGCTGTGGAATCATGGCCGCCGGGACTTTGCGCTCTACCTGCAGAGCAGGTCGTCATCGGTGTTCCAGACCGATATCAACCCGGCCGCTCGCATCGGCAAGGGTATCTTTATCGATCACGCCACCGGGCTGGTCGTCGGCGAGACGGCGGTCATCGAGGATGACGTGTCGATCCTGCACGGCGTGACGCTGGGTGGCACCGGCAAGGCCAATGGCGACCGTCATCCGAAGATCCGCCGCGGCGTGCTGATCGGCGCTGGCGCCAAGATTCTCGGCAATATCGAGGTCGGTCATTGCTCGAAAATTGCCGCCGGTTCGGTGGTGCTGTCGCCCGTGCCGCACAACAAGACGGTCGCCGGCGTGCCGGCGCGGGTCGTGGGAGAGACCGGCTGCGATCAGCCCTCGCGACAGATGGACCAGCTCCTGCCGTCGCAGAGCATGGACCACGTGGTCAGCTTCGACATCTGAGACTGTCAGTCCGCCTTGTGACCGGAATCCGGCCACGGTTTTCAAGTGCCGGTTGTCACGTGTTATCCTGTCGGCTTGCCTTTACATCGCCATCGTCGGCGTGTCAGAAGCGCGTTCCCATGAATTAAGCCGACATTTCGGAGAAGTCTTTTGAAGCCTGACGAAATCAGAAAGCTGGACGCCTATTTCAAGCGCGTCTTCCAGAATCCCAAGCTGCAGGTGAAGGCGCGTCCGCGCAAGGAAGACTCGGCCGAAGTCTATGTCGGCGACGAATTCCTCGGCATCGTCTTCAAGGACGAGGACGACGGCGACTACAATTTCTCGATGGCGATCCTCGACATCGACCTCGCCTGAGCCGGCGACAGCTCCGGCCGGCGCGTGCGACACCGCCGTCCGGTCGGTGCAATCCTCTGGCGAAATGCCGTCTAATCCTGGCAATGCCGCGGAATGTGCACGCGCCGCCAACTGGTCGAACCTTCCCGCACCACCACCCTACGCGCTACCGCCCCGTAAGACGGCGGGATTTCCCGGATGCGGACTTGTTGCGGCCGCACCAGCACTTCGTGGGCAACCGCTTCATATTCCGCCGGCTGAACGACGCGCCGGACGCGCTCCGGCTGGACCACGACCGTCTCGGCGACGCGCGCATAGCGGGCCTTGCGCCATACCTTGCACAGCACCTTGCGGCCATGGATGACGCGCCATTCCCAACCATAGCCGCCATCGTCGACCTTGACCGTGTGGTAGACCGTGCGTGTGACCGCCGGCGCGGTCTCGTAGGTGACGCGCGGCGGCGCGATCTGCTCCACGCCTTGATAGGTGCCGTAAATCGGCGCGTCGTAGTCGACCACCTGTCCGCCGGGGTTCAGCATCACGTCCTCGTAGAGGGTATCGTAAAGTGCCGGCCTGTGGATCGGCTCGTAGCATTCGAGCGCGCGCCCGCCTGCGGCGGTTTCACAGACGCTGGCAAGCATCGCGACTGCCGCCAGCGATGCGGAGCTTTTGCGGATCATGACATTCCCCGTTTGAAAAGAACGCCTTCACAACGCAGGACCGTAACGTGAGCTCCGGGGGCGGACAGCGATTTCAAGGCTTTTCGTTAAGCATCGCGGTTAAGGAATTGCTACCTTGCGAGCGGCTTACGGGGCCGGCCGAGACTGGGCCCGTCTCATTAGGCCAGAGCGCGCCCGTGCTCCGCGGGCTTACCGCGCTTGATTCGGCTTAACCAGATGGCTAGGAGAGGCGGCCTTGCGCTAGGGTGAGCCGGCATCCTATTTAGGTCGTAACCAATCCAGAACGATTCCGCGCGATTGCTGATATATCAAGGTGCCGGAATCCATCTCCTACAAGGGTAATCCATGAAGAACCCCGTTGAAACCTACATGAACCTCGTTCCGATGGTGGTCGAGCAGACCAACCGCGGCGAGCGTGCCTATGACATTTTCTCGCGCCTCTTGAAGGAACGCATCATCTTCATCACCGGTCCGGTCGAGGACGGGATGGCGACGCTGGTTTGTGCACAGCTTTTGTTCCTCGAGGCGGAGAACCCCAAGAAGGAAATCAACCTCTATATCAATTCGCCGGGCGGCGTCGTCACCTCGGGCATGGCGATCTACGACACGATGCAGTTCATCAAGCCGGCGGTGTCGACGCTCTGCATCGGCCAGGCCGCCTCGATGGGTTCGCTGCTTCTGACCGCCGGCCACAAGGACATGCGTTTTGCCACGCCGAACGCCCGGATCATGGTCCATCAGCCGTCCGGCGGCTTCCAGGGCCAAGCCTCGGACATCGAACGTCATGCGCAGGACATCATCAAGCTGAAGCGCCGCTTGAACGAGGTCTATGTCAAGCATACCGGCAAAAGCTATGACGAGATCGAGAAGACGCTCGACCGCGACCATTTCATGACCGCGGACGAGGCCAGGGACTTCGGCCTGATCGACAAGGTCATTTCCAGCCGCGAGGCGGTCGAGACAGCCACCGCTTCAGCCTGACCTCGACGGCAAATGGGAGCATAACGCGGTTTTGGCGCGTCTTGCGGCATTTCGGCCACATTTGGCTGTTCCCTCAGGCGTTGGGATTGCCTACGTTAAGGCTATGTTGATTTTCGACGGCTTAGCTTTGCGTGGGGTTGCTGCGAATCATTGCCGCGTTTTCTGATTTGTGTTTCGTACGGAATGCGCTGTGTGAGCCGGGACACTGGCGGTGGCGGATTCCCGCGATAGATTGGTGAAGACGTCACTCAAAGCCAGACGGTCGGCGGGCGTCGGTGAAAGGACAGAAAAATGAGCAAGGTCAGCAACGGCGGCGGTGATTCAAAGAACACCCTCTACTGCTCGTTTTGCGGCAAGAGCCAGCACGAGGTCCGCAAGCTGATCGCCGGGCCGACGGTTTTCATCTGCGACGAATGCGTCGAGCTGTGCATGGACATCATCCGCGAGGAGAACAAGACCTCGATGGTGAAGTCGCGCGAAGGCGTGCCGACACCGCAGGAAATCCTCAAGGTCCTCGACGACTACGTCATCGGCCAACCCTATGCCAAGCGCGTGCTTTCGGTGGCGGTTCACAACCACTACAAGCGCCTGGCGCATGCCGGCAAGAACAACGACGTCGAGCTGGCCAAGTCCAATATCCTTCTGATCGGCCCGACCGGCTGCGGCAAGACGCTTCTCGCGCAGACGCTCGCCCGCATCATCGACGTGCCGTTCACCATGGCCGACGCCACGACGCTGACCGAGGCCGGCTATGTCGGCGAGGACGTCGAGAACATCATCCTGAAGCTGTTGCAGTCGGCCGACTACAATGTCGAGCGGGCGCAGCGCGGCATCGTCTATATCGACGAAATCGACAAGATCTCGCGCAAGTCGGATAATCCCTCGATCACCCGCGACGTGTCGGGCGAGGGCGTGCAGCAGGCGCTCCTGAAGATCATGGAGGGCACGGTCGCCTCCGTGCCGCCGCAGGGCGGCCGCAAGCATCCGCAGCAGGAATTCCTGCAGGTCGACACCGCCAACATCCTGTTCATCTGCGGCGGCGCGTTCGCGGGGCTGGACAAGATCATCTCGGATCGCGGCCGCAAGACCTCGATCGGCTTCGGCGCCACCGTGGCTTCGCCCGAGGATCGGCGCACCGGCGACCTGTTCCGCCAGGTCGAGCCGGAGGATCTCCTGAAATTCGGCCTGATCCCGGAATTCGTGGGCCGTCTGCCGGTCCTAGCGACGCTGGAAGACCTCGACGAGCCGGCGCTGATCCAGATCCTGACCGAACCGAAGAACGCGCTGGTCAAGCAATATCAGCGGCTGTTCGAGATGGAGAATGTCGACCTGACGTTCCACGAGAACGCGCTGTCGGCGATCGCCAAGCGCGCGATCGAGCGCAAGACAGGCGCGCGCGGCCTGCGCTCCATCATGGAAGCGATCCTGCTCGACACCATGTTCGAGCTGCCGGCGCTGGAAGGCGTGCGCGAGGTGGTGATTTCGGAAGAGGTGGTGTCCGGCAACGCCCGGCCGCTCTACATCTACTCCGAGCAGAAGGAAAAGAAGGGCAATGTCAGCGCCTGAAATGGCACTGCGCCCGACAATTTTCATGGAACGGCGCCCGCGTGGCGCCGTTTTGCTGTCAAGGGCGGGGAGGCGAGCAGTGGAAGGGCTCGAACGACCGTGTTAACCCTTGATCTTTGCCTCGGTTACATCCACCTAACAGCAGAAGGCCGAGGCGCCGAATTCTGTGCTGTAAAATTCCCGTCACAAACGGTGGTAGGCGGAACGACGCTCGGTCGTTAATATGAGATTCGCGGTTGGCTAAAATAAGCGGCCGCGACATGAAAGGTTGGACAATGGCCAAGATATCCAAGGCTTCCGGCGACGGCGTTTTCGCAGTCCTCCCACTGCGCGATATCGTCGTGTTCCCGCATATGATCGTTCCGCTCTTCGTGGGCCGTGAAAAGTCGATCAAGGCGCTGGAAGAGGTGATGGGTCAGGAAAAACAGATCCTGCTTGCCACCCAGATGAATGCAGCCGACGACGATCCTGAGCCCGGTGCGATTTTCGACATCGGCACGCTCGCCAATGTGCTGCAGCTTTTGAAGCTTCCCGACGGCACCGTGAAGGTGCTGGTCGAGGGCGCCTCGCGCGCCAAGATCGTCTCGTTCACCGACCGTGCCGATTTCCATGAGGCCCGCGCCACGGCGCTCGCCGAGCCGGAAGAGGAAGAGGTCGAAATCGAGGCGCTTGCCCGCTCGGTCGTCACCGACTTCGAGAATTACGTCAAGCTGAACAAGAAGATCTCGCCCGAAGTGGTGGGTGCCGCCAGCCAGATCGACGACTATTCCAAGCTCGCCGATACGGTTGCATCGCATCTCGCCATCAAGATCCCCGAGAAGCAGGAGATGCTTGCAACGCTTTCCGTCAAGGAGCGTCTGGAGAAGGCGATGGGCTTCATGGAAGCCGAAATCTCCGTGCTCCAGGTGGAAAAGCGCATCCGTTCGCGCGTCAAGCGCCAGATGGAGAAGACGCAGCGCGAGTACTACCTCAACGAGCAGATGAAGGCGATCCAGAAGGAGCTCGGCGAGGGCGAGGATGGCCGCGACGAGGCCGCCGAGATCGAGGCGCGCATCAAGAAGACCAAGCTCTCCAAGGAGGCCCGCGAAAAGGCGGAGGCCGAGTTGAAGAAGCTGCGCTCGATGTCGCCGATGTCGGCTGAATCGACGGTCGTGCGCAACTATCTCGATTGGCTCTTGTCGATCCCGTGGGGCAAGAACTCCAAGGTCAAGCAGGACCTCGGCTTTGCGCAGGACGTGCTCGATGCCGATCACTTCGGCCTCGACAAGGTCAAGGAACGCATCGTCGAGTATCTCGCTGTGCAGAGCCGCCAGAAGAAGCTGAAGGGGCCGATCCTGTGCCTCGTCGGCCCGCCCGGCGTCGGCAAGACCTCGCTTGGCAAGTCGATCGCCAAGGCCACCGGCCGCGAGTTCATCCGCATGGCGCTCGGCGGCGTGCGCGACGAGGCCGAGATCCGTGGCCACAGGCGGACCTATATCGGCTCGATGCCCGGAAAGGTCATCCAGTCGATGAAGAAGGCCAAGAAGTCCAACCCGCTCTTCCTGCTCGACGAGATCGACAAAATGGGCCAGGACTTCCGCGGCGATCCGTCCTCGGCCCTGCTCGAAGTGCTCGATCCGGAACAGAACTCGACGTTCATGGACCATTACCTCGAGGTCGAATACGACCTGTCGAGCGTGATGTTCGTGACGACCGCGAACACGCTGAACATCCCTGCGCCTCTGATGGACCGCATGGAGATCATCCGTATCGCCGGTTACACCGAGGACGAGAAGATCGAGATCGCCAAGCGTCACCTGATGCCCAAGGTGATCCGCGACCATGCCCTGCAGCCGAACGAATTCTCGGTCGGCGAGGACGCGATCCGCGGCATCATCCAGACCTACACGCGGGAAGCCGGCGTGCGCAGCCTGGAGCGCGAGCTGATGAAGCTCGGCCGTAAGGCGGTGACCGAGATCCTGCGGACCAAGAAGAAGACGGTGAAGATCACGGCGGACAACCTCGCCGATTATCTCGGCGTGCCGCGCTTCCGCTTCGGCCAGATCGAGGCCGACGATCAGGTCGGCGTGGTCACGGGTCTTGCCTGGACGGAAGTCGGCGGCGAGCTGCTGACGGTCGAAGGCGTCATGATGCCCGGCAAGGGCCGCATGACGGTGACCGGCAATCTGCGCGACGTGATGAAGGAATCGATCTCGGCGGCGGCGTCCTACGTCCGCTCGCGCGCCATCGATTTCGGCGTCGAGCCGCCGCTGTTCGACAAGCGCGACATCCACGTGCATTTGCCGGAGGGTGCCACGCCGAAGGACGGCCCGTCCGCCGGTGCGGCCATGGCCACGGCCATCGTGTCGGTGCTGACGGGTATTCCGGTCCGCGCCGATGTGGCGATGACCGGCGAGATCACGCTGCGCGGCCGTATTCTGCCGATTGGCGGCCTGAAGGAGAAGCTGCTCGCGGCGCTGCGCGGCGGCATCAAGAAGGTGCTGATCCCGGAAGAAAACGTCAAGGATCTGGCGGAGATTCCGGACAATGTGAAGAACGGCATGGAGATCGTGCCGGTCTCGCGGGTCGGCGAGGTGCTCGCGCACGCGCTGGTCAGGATGCCGGAGCCGATCGAGTGGGTCGAACCGGTCAATGCGCCGGCTCCGGTCGACAGCGGCGACGATGCTGGAAAGTCCCTTGCTCATTAGTATCCGCTAATATTGCAGCGCACAAAGAGAGAGCCGGGCTTTCAAGCCCGGCTTTTTTCGTGTGAAAAGCCACGAAAAAGTGGAAAAAAGCCCGGAATTCCGCGGTTTTCGGCTTGGGTTCCGGAGCGCTTCTTTCTAAAGTCCGTCTCCTGCCGGATGAGTCGTAGTTCCGGTTTTCTCATGGAAGGGAATTTTTATGAACAAGAACGAACTGGTGTCCGCCGTCGCCGACTCCGCAAGCATTTCGAAGGCTGATGCGCAGTCCGCTGTCGATGCGGTGTTCTCCGTGATCACTGGCGAACTGAAGAAGGGCGGCGATGTCCGGCTTGTCGGCTTCGGAAATTTCACCGTGTCAAAACGCGCTGCTTCGACCGGCCGCAACCCGCAGACCGGCGCGGAAGTGAAGATTCCGGCGCGTACCGTGCCGAAGTTCTCGGCCGGCAAGGGCCTTAAGGACGCGGTCAACTAAGACCTTTTCTTTTAAGAACAGAAAAGCCGGGCAAGCCCGGCTTTTCTTTTTTATGGCTGTTTGCAGGCCATTCAGGCCGTTGGCGCGTCGGCGCGCATCAGATCTTCCTGTTTCAAATCCGCCCACAGCGCCGCCGGTATCTTGGTGTCGAGCAGCGCGCGGTTGCTTTCGACTTCGGACGGCCGCTGGCCGCCAGGGATCACCGACACCACCGAAGGATGCTGCAGCGGGAACTGAAGCGCCGCCTCGATCAGGCGCACGTTGTGGCGCTTGCAGACGGCTTCGATGCGCGCCACGCGATCCAGGATCTCCTTCGGCGCCTCGCTGTAATTGTAGAAGGCTCCGGGCTTCGGGCCGGTCGCCAGCACGCCGGAATTGTAGGGGCCGCCCAGCACGATGCCGATGCCGCGCTTCTGGCAAAGCGGCAGGAAGGTGGCAAGCGCCTCCTGCTCGAGCAGCGTGTAGCGGCCGGCGAGCAGGAACAGGTCGAAATCGCCGCGTTCGGCGAGGGTCTGTGCCACCTGCCACTCGTTGATGCCGCCGCCGAAGGCCTTGATGACGCCCTGGTCGCGCAGCGAAAGCAGCCCGTAATAGCCGGATGACATGAACTCCTCGATGCGGGCATCGGAGGCTTCCTTACTGCCGTGGGTAAAGATGTCGACGTCGTGGACGAAGAGGATGTCGATACGGTCGACCCCGAGGCGCTCCAGCGAGGCCTCGAAGGAGCGCATGACGCCGTCATAGGAGTAGTCGTAGACTTCCCGGCGCGACGGCGTCTCGAAGAACTTGCCGATGCCGGTACGCTGGTCCGGCGGGGCGACGCGCATGATGCGCCCGACCTTGCTCGACAGCACATAGTCGTCGCGCTTCCTGCCGCGCAGAAACGGGTTGAGGCGGGTTTCCGACAGGCCGAGGCCGTAAAGAGGTGCCGTATCAAAGTAGCGGCAGCCGGTCGCCCATGCCGCCTCTAACGTGGCATTGGCGTCCTCGTCGGAGATGGCGCGATAGAGATTGCCGAGCGGCGCGGTGCCGAAGCCGAGCTCGGTGAAGGTGATGCCGCCATTGCCGATGCGGTCGAAGTGCCGTGTCTTCATGTCTGACGATGTCCCGGAGTGATTTGTCTGACATGACACTATCACGCTCGTGGCCCAGCAAAAGTGCCGAGGCTCGTTGGACAGCGATTTTCGCAATGGTAGCATGAACAAAAACAAGCCTTTCGTGGTCGCGAGCCGCAATTCCGTAGAGGCAAGCGACGCCCCGGCAGGCAAGGTGAGCCGTCATGACCAAAGCCGCATCAGGGATGTTCGCGACCGCGCTGGACGAGCTTGGCGCGGTGCTGGCGCGCACGGACGAAGCTCGCATCGACGCCGCCTGCGAAATGCTTGCCGGCGCCGGCAGGATCGCTGTCTATGGCTGCGGCCGCGAGGCGCTGCAGGTCAAGGGCTTCGCCATGCGGCTCTACCATCTCGGCCTGCCGGTCTCGGTTGTCGGCGACATGACCACGCCGCCGTTGGGGCAAGGGGATGTGTTCCTGGCGAGCTCAGGTCCCGGCGAGACCACCACGGTGCTGACCTTGATGCGGGTTGCCCGCGAGGCCGGCGCGAAGGTGCTGCTCTTGACGGCAGAACCGGCAAGCAGCGCCGCCAAGCTCGCCGACTTCACGCTCGTCATCCCGGCGCAGACGATGGCCAGCGACCAGGGCGAGGCAAGAAGCTCGGTGCTGCCGATGGGCTCGCTGTTCGAAGGCGCGCTGTTTCTTCTGTTCGAAATCATGGTGCTGAAGCTCCAGGCGCTGACCAATGCGACGCCGGAAGCGATGCGCGCCAGGCACACCAACATGGAGTAAGGAGATGCGCTACGAACTGATGCTGCCGCACCAGATCCGCAAGGCGATCGAGGAGAACTGGCCGGTGGTGCTGCCGCTCGGCGTGCTCGAATATCACGGCGAGCACATGGCGGTCGGCATGGACACGCTGGCCGTCATCAAGACGGTGGAGCTGATCGAGAAGGAAAGGGACATCGTCATCCTGCCGCCCTTCTATTACGGCGCGGCAAGCTATGCGGTGGCGGCGCCGGAAGGCAGCGGCTCGGTGCAGGTCGGCGGCCCGGCGCTTTCGCCTTTCGCGGAGGAATTGTTCTATGGGCTGCTGCGCGTCGGCTTCCGCAACATTCACGCCATCATTCATCACCAGACCGAGAATTTCGCGGCCGGCATGCCGACCGATCTCGCCTTCAAGACCGCCGGCCGGCAGGCAATCTTCCGCTTCCTCGAAAAGGAGCGCGGCGAGGGCTGGTGGGGCTCGAACGCGATGGCCGATTACTATGCCGGCCATGCGCAGGGCGAGAATGTCTTCAACTGGGTCCAGGTGCATCCGCTGATGCCGGCCGCGATGAACGGCAAATATCCGTTCGACCATGCCGGCATCGGCGAAACCTCGCTGATGCTGGCGCTATGCCCGGAGGCGGTGGACGAGAAGCATTTGGCCGACAACACCGGCTGGTACACGAAAAGTGCCGCGGAAGCCTCGGCGGGTCTCGGCAAGATCGGGGTCGCGATGATCCTCGACCATTTGCGGTCGATTCTGGTGCGATAGGCATGATTCTTCCTTCTCCCCTTGTGGGAGAAGGTGGATCGGCGCGCAGCGCCGAGACGGATGAGGGGTGTTCCAGCGGAGTAAGATGTCGGCTTTCCCTGGAACACCCCTCATCCGGCCGCTTCGCGGCCACCTTCCCCCACAAGGGGGGAAGGAGAAGTCATCCTACTTCACCGAGCCGGCCGTCATGCCCATGATCAGATAGCGCTCGAGCGCGATGCCGATGATGGCCAGCGGCGTGATTGCGGCGGTGGCCAAGGCCGCCATCGACCACCAGTTGATGCCTTGCGAGCCGGTCTGGCTCGCCACCATAACTGGGATGGTCTTGGCATCGGTCGATGTCAGAAGGGCGGCGAAGAAATACTCGTTCCAGCACAGCACCATCGCCAGGATGAAGGCGGCGACCATGCCGGGCAACGCGATCGGCATGACGATGCGGAAAAAGGCGCCCCAGATCGACAGCCCGTCGACAAGGGCTGCCTCCTCCAATTCAACGGGTATCGAGTTGAACTGGTCGCGCATGATCCAGATGACGATCGGCAGCACCATCAGCGTGTAGAGGAGCACGAGCCCGATGCGCGTATCAAGGAGGGCCACTTCGCGGTAGAGCACCAGGAAGGGGAGCGCCAGAACGACCGGCGGCAGGATCAACTGCGACAGGAAGAAGAAGGAGATGTCCTCGTTCTTGAACCAGGCGAACTTGTACCGGTAGCGGACAAGGCCATAGGCGGCGAGGCTGCCGATGATGATGGCGAGGCTCGATGCGCCGACCGAGGTGATGACCGAGTTCATGAAGCGTTTGAGGAATTCGTCGCGCACGGTCGAGGTCTGGGAGATCGAGTCCGGCGACAGGCCGAGCGAGCGCCAGCCCTTCCAGTCAGGCGTGAAGTCGACGAAGGGAATGAGATGGCCTTGGGTGACGTCGACCGCCGATTTGAACGAGGTGGTGATCGTCCAATAGATCGGGAACAGGCAGACGAAAGCCCAGAAGATAAGCGCGCCATAGATGAAGACGCGGCTGGCGATGAAGGCCGCCGGCGAGCGGATTTCGGAAACGGTGTAGTCGGTGGTCTGGACGCTCATGATGCCGCTCAGTTGACGTTGCGCACGAAGCGACTGGCAAATTTCAGCAGCCAGGTCACGAACACGACGATGATGACCAGATAGGCCATGGCCAGCATGGTGCCGTAGCCGACATTTGAGCGGTCGCGGTATTCGCGATAGATAAAGCTCGACACGGAATCGGTGGCGCCGCCAGGGCCGCCGGAGGTCAGGGTGATGATGATGTCGGCAAGCTTCAGCTTGAAGATGATGCGCAGGATCACGGCTGTCACCGATACCGGCAGCATCAGCGGAAAGGTCACCTGCCAGAATGTCTGCCATGCGGTCGCGCCATCGACGCGGGCGGCTTCCAGCACCTCGCGCGACATCGCCTGCAGGCCGGCCAGCAGCATGATCATCATGAACGGGATGAAGGTCCAGGCGTCGAGCATCATGATCGAGATGCGGGCAGTGATCGGATCGGAGAAGAAGGCGGGATTGTCCCAGCCAAGATGACGCGCCAGCGTCGCCGCAGGGCCGAACCGGTACTCCATCAGCGACTTGCCGACCATCCAGGATACCGCGACCGGCGACAGCATCAGCGGCAGCAGGAAGACGACGCGGAAGAATTTGCGGGCCCGAATCTGCGCATTGAGCAGCAGCGCCAGGCCGAAGGCGATGATATATTCGACCAGCACCGCAAGCACATAGAGCACCATGTTCAACAGCGCGTTGCGGTAATAGGGGTCGGCCAGCATCTGCCAGAAATTGTCGAGGCCGTTAAACCTGCGTCCGCTGAAGGAGCTGAGATTCCAGTCGGTCAGCGCGATGTAGAAGCCGAACAGCGTCGGGAAGATCACCATGGCGATGGTGAAGAGCAGGGCCGGCAAAAGGAACAGCGCGCGCTGCCCGTCCTCGCCGCGCGTCAGCACCTGCCAGGCGCCAAGCGCTGCGCCCCACAAGATGTAGGCGTAGACCACAGGGCGCCATGTGTCGAAACCGACCGTGGACATCTCGGTCTTGTAGAGGATCTGCACGACGATGATCGCCAGCAGGCCAAGGGTTGCAATGGCCAGCAGGCCCCAGCCGAGGCGCTTGCGGCCTGCCGGGATCAGGTCGGCCGGATGTGCCGGCCACGCATTCACGGTCGAAGTCTGCTCAGCCACGCCTCTCGCCTTCTAGAGCGGTCACCGTTTCACGGAAATGGCGAACCGCTCCATCTCTTTGTTTTTACGCAATTCCGGACGGAAAACCGCTCACACTTTTCCAGGAATTGTAAACGTATCAAACCGGCCGAGCCGGTAAAAATGCGGCCCGGTGACGATGTGCCACCGGGCCGCGACGTCTCATAAGCCAGCCTACATGCCGAGCGAGGCTTTGTAGAGCTTGATCTGGTTCTCGCGGCCGATCTGGTCGGTCAGCTTTTCCCAGGCCGCGGCGATGGCGTCGGCGCCTTCCTGCGCCTTCATCTTGCCGGCAAAGGTGTTGGCCAGGATGTCCTCGGCGGCGGAGTAGTACTGGAAGATGCCGGGGATGCGCGGCTCGATCGCAGCGTTCGGATGGTTGTAGGAATCGCCTTCCGATTTCAGGTAGGAGGTGATGAAGGCCTCGTCATAGCCGGCGGCCACCCATTCGGGAACGTTGAAATGGGAGTTGCGGTAGGGCTGGAAGCCCGACGGATACATCGCCGTCCAGATCGACAGGTCCTTGCCGCCGAGATGGGCGGCGGCCGACCACGCGGCCTTCTTCTTCTTCTCGTCGGAATCGACGCGGGCCATGACATAGACGCCCCAGCCGAGATAGGCGCAGTTCGGCGCATAGTTCGGCCCGCTGGCGAGCTTTTCCCACTTGCCGGTCTTGGAATTGTAGACGTCGTCGGAGCCGGGCAGGATCGAGAAGCCGGTGACATCGCCGATGACCGACGAGTCGTTGGTCTTCACATTCGAGCCGACGTCGCCCCACCAGGGGATCATCGAGCCGGTGCCGGCCAGGAACTGCTGGAAGGCAGTGGTGTTCGGATCGGCATTGATCTGGTCGGCGGGTTCGGACGGCAGGGCGTCGATCACGTCCTGGATGGCGCGCACCCAGGCCGGGTTGTTGATGCGTGGCTTCATCGTGTCGGCGTCGAACAGCCAGGCCTTGTCATCGGGGTGCTTGGCGTAAGCTGTGGCGCGGCTGCCGAGGAAATAGAAGCCGAAGCCGCCCCAGGGCTTGGGCGCGTCCAGATAGCCATAGATGTCCTGGCCCTTGAACTGCTTGCCCTTGAGGAACTTGGTGACGGCCTGCACTTCCTGCCAGGTCTTCGGCACGCCCCATTCGGTCGTGGCGCCGCTTTCCTTCCAGGCTTTGGCGAGATCGGCATCCGCGAACACGTCGGTGCGGTAGTTGAAATTGTGCGCGTCGCCGTCGATCGTCACGCGATACTGCTTGCCGTCCCAGGTGCCGACCGGCGGCTTCAGGTAGTTGACGAGGTCGTCGAAATCGATCTGCTTCTTGACCCAATCGGGCATCTCGGAGGTAAGGCCCTTGCCGCAGACATCGCCTTCGAAAGGCGCGCCCATCTCGATGATGTCGAAATCGACGGTCTTGGTTGCGATAGACTGCTGCAGACGGGCGTTGTAGTCGGCCTGAGCAAGGTCGATCCAGCTGATCTTGGCGCCCGTATAGGCCTCCCACGGCTTCAGGAAGCCGCGGAACAGCACGTTGTGGAGGTTCTGGTTGTTGAGGCCCATGAAGGTGAGCTCGACACCGGCAAACTCGCCTTCCTTGACATTGGCCTTGGTCGCTTCGAGGCAGAGCTCGCCGACCTTCTGGAAGTCGGCATCCGTCGGCTGGCCTTTGCCGACGCCCGGGATCTGCAGGATTTTCGCGCGCAGACTGTCGTCGGCGGCCGCGGGCTTCGTCAGTGCTCCGAGCCCGGCGCCGGAGGCGGCGGCGATTGCGGCCATGCTGGCCGCACCCTTCAGCACATCGCGGCGGCTGGCGCCGGCGCGCATCAGTTTTTCGTACAGATCGACTCTCATCTACAGGTTCCTCCCAGAACAACAATGCTTGAATTGAAGTGCCAATCTCTCAGACGTCGAAACGCCTCTCGGTTCTCCTCGATCATACCGGACGTGGGACCCCACCCTGCGTCGCCGGATCTCCGATTTCAGGATAACAGGCCTGCTCTCGGATTGGCACTCGCCACTATTCGCGTAATCGATTACCTTGTCAACAAGATTGGCTTTTTATCTATAAGATACCGACTTGCCGTTGCCGTTCGCAATGGCTAGCTTCACCGCAAACGATAAGGGGAGACGATGGCTCAAGTCGCGATCAGCAGTGTGGCCAAGGCGTTCGGAACCGTCAAGGTCCTGCATGAGGTCAGTGTCGACATCGCCGACGGACAGTTCGTCGTGCTGGTCGGTCCGTCGGGGTGCGGCAAGTCCACGCTGCTCAGGATGGTGGCCGGGCTGGAGACCGTTTCCGGCGGCACGATCTCGATCGGCGACCGCGTCGTCAACAACCTGCCGCCGGCGAAGCGCGACATCGCTATGGTGTTTCAGAACTATGCGCTCTATCCGCACAAGACGGTGGAGCAGAACATGGCCTTTGCGCTGAAGCTGCGCGGCACCGATCCGGCCGTCGTCGCCGAACGGGTCAAGCGCGCCGCCGACATCCTCGACCTTGCGCCTTATCTCAAGCGCTATCCGCGCCAGCTTTCGGGCGGCCAGCGCCAGCGCGTCGCCATGGGCCGCGCCATCGTGCGCAACCCGCAGGTGTTCCTGTTCGACGAGCCGCTTTCCAACCTCGACGCCAAGCTGCGCGTGCAGATGCGCACCGAGATCAAGGAGCTGCACCAGCGGCTGAAGACCACAACCATCTACGTCACCCACGACCAGATCGAGGCCATGACCATGGCCGACAAGATCGTGGTGATGCGCGACGGCCGCATCGAGCAGGTCGGCGCGCCGCTGGAGCTGTTCGACCGGCCGGCCAATCTGTTCGTCGCCGGCTTCATCGGCTCGCCGGCGATGAACCTGCTCAAGGGCACCGTTAAAAAGGGCGGGAAGCCCGTGGTCGACATTGCAGGCTCGGCGTTTCCGATGCCGACCAATATCGCCGCGGCGGACGGCCAGGCCGTCATTTATGGCGTGCGCCCCGAGCACCTGGAAATCCATCCCGACGGCGTAGCATCCACGATTTCGGTGGTCGAACCGACAGGCTCGGAGACGCTGGTGTTCGTACGGTTCGGCGAGGGCGAGATGGTGGCGCTATTCCGCGAGCGACACGACTTCAAGCCCGGTGACACGCTCAAGCTCAAGCCGCGTCTCGACCAGGTCCACCTCTTCGACGCCGCAACCGGCAAGCGTCTCTAACCGCACACAACCCTTCAAGAGGAAACCATGCTCAAAGGGATCAACCCGCTGCTCAATGCCGATGTGCTCCAGGCGCTGCGGGCGATGGGCCATGGCGACGACCTGATCATCGCCGACACCAATTTCCCGTCCGATTCCGTGGCCAGGCAGACGGTGCTCGGCAAGCTGTTGCGTATCGACGCGACGGCGGCGGAGGTGGTGAAGGCGGTGCTGTCGCTCTATCCGCTGGATACTTTCGTCGACGATGCGGCAGCGCGCATGGAGATCGTCGGCAAACCAAACGAAATCCCGCCGGTGCAGAGGGAGGTGCAGAAGGAGATCGACGCGGCCGAGGGCAAGCCCTGGCCGATGATCTCGATCGAGCGCTACGCCTTCTACGAGCGTTCCAAGAAAGCCTATTGCGTGATCCAGACCGGCGAGCGCCGCTTCTATGGCTGCTTTGCCTTCCGCAAGGGCGTCGTGCCGCCGAATGCGGAGTAAGGACATGGCCACAGGCAAGCCCGTCGTCGTGAAGCCTGTTGTGATCCTGGGCGTGTTCGTCGCCGACACCGCCTATCGCGCCGACCGCCAGCCGCGCCTGGGCGAAACGATCCTCGGCAATTCCTTCAAGCTCGGCCCGGGCGGCAAGGGCTCGAACCAGGCCGTGGCGGCAGGCAAGCTCGGCGCCGACATCACCTTCCTGACCAGGCTCGGAGTCGATGCCTTTGCCGACATGGCGAAGCAGACCTGGAAGGACGCAGGTGTGAAAAGCGCCGTCATCGACACGCCGGACAGCTATACGGGCGCGGCCTACATCTTTGTCGAGGAAGGCAGCGGCAACAACGCCATCATCGTCAGCCCGGGCGCGGCGATGCTGATCTCGCCCGCCGACATCGAGGCGCATGCCGACCTGATCCGGTCCGCCGGCGTCTTCGTTACCCAGCTTGAACAGCCGATCGGCGCAGCATTGAAGGCGCTCGAGATCGCGCGCGGGGCAGGGGTGACGACCATCCTCAACCCCGCCCCCGCCGCCAGCCTGCCCGACCGCGTCTACGCGCTCTGCGACTATGTCACACCCAACGAGACGGAGGCCGAAGGGCTGACCGGCATCAAGGTTTCGTCGATCGACGACGCCCGCCGCGCCGCCGACGCGCTGCTGGCCAAGGGTGTCGGCGCAGTCATCGTGACGCTCGGCGAGAAGGGCGCTTTGCTCCACACCAAGACCCGTTCGGAGTATGTCGACGCGGTCAATGCCGGCCCGGTGATCGAGACGACGGGGGCGGGTGACGCGTTCAACGGCGGTCTCGCGGCCGCCCTGGCAAAAGGCGTCGAGCCGCTGGAGGCCGTGCGCTTTGCCTGCGCGGTCGCCGGCATCTCGGTGACCCGCCCCGGCACCGCGCCGTCGATGCCGACATCGCAGGAGGTCGAGGCGCTGCTCGCCAGGGCCTGAGACCTCCCGCCTTCCATTTTTTGCGGCTTTTTTAGCGGCCCCTTATCGCGGAACGCAACTGAGGCGAGCGCGTTCATCGTCCTGTCGGCGCGCCGATTTGGAACGGTAGGATGAAAAAGCCTTACGAAAAGCCCACGCTGGTAAAGCGCCAGAAGCTCACCGAACGGACGGCCCAGATCGTCGCCTCAGGGGTTGTGCTGGGCGAATGATTCGAGAGGGCTAAAGAATCCTGCTGGTCAGCTCCAGCATCGTCGTTGCGCCTTGCTCGCTGCCGGGCATATGCACGACACGAAGCACACGAAGGTCCCTGCTCGACCCTTCGACCGGTATCGACACGCTTTCGCCAACCCGCGGCAATTCCTGGAAGGCGAGCTCGTCGACATCCCTTTCATCGTCGATGGAAATCCGACATCTCACAGCCATCTTATCTCTCCGGTGTTTTCGCCCGTTGGCTGAACGGGACAAGATTGGAATGGTTCCGGGATCAAGGATCTCAGACGGCAAACCTGCTGCGGCATTCGCGCGGAGGCCCCTTCAACGCTTTGAATTGACGCCTGAAATTTGCCAACGTTGGATACCGACCAGCTCTGCGACCACGACAATCGGCCGGTCTTCTTCAGCCAGAAGCGCGCGGGCCTCCCCGAAGCGCAGTCGCGCCGCATATTCGCAGGAGCAATCAATTCTCGGGAAGCGGCAACGGCCTGTCGCTCAAGGTCCGTAGGTAAGCGATCAGGTTTGCTCGCTGGTTCTCGTCTCGCAGGCCCGGGAAAATCATGTCTGTTCCAGGCAAAGCGAAAGCCGGGTTTGAGATAAAGGAATTGAGATCTTCAAAGGTCCATGTGCCGCCAGCTTCCCTTAGAGCCGACGAATACTGGACGTCGCTTTGTGCTGCTTTCGGTCTCCCTACCACGCCCCAGAGATTGACGCGTTTGGGAATCTTGAGATCCGGCGCTGAAAGATGACAGACACCGCATGTTTCGGCAAAAATTCCTTTGCCCGATTCGGCGTTTGCCGATGCAAGTCGCGCCGAAATAGGCGCGATGGCCGGTTGTCCCGCGCCGTGAGCGCGCAAGTAAGCCACGACGTCTTCGTGACCGCTAAGCTTGGCCAAATGTATGGGTGGGTTTCCATTCGACGTCAGCGCATTGACGTCTGCTCCAGCATCCACAAGATGGATCACGCAATGAAGACAGCCTTTCTCGGCAGCCACGTGCAGCGGGGTTTGCGATTTCGCCACCTGATTTGGATCGGCGCCGTTATCGAGCAGCAGCTTCACGACGTCAGAATAGCCACCCTTGTTGGCCGCGTAGAGTGGCGTTCTTTGCCAGCTGACGGGCATGTTAACGTCCGCCCCACGATCTATCAGAAGTTTTGCTATTTCCACATTCCCGCCCTCGCAGGCGATATAGAGCGCCGTAACACCGTCAACTTCGTTGACAGCAGCGCCTTTATCCAAGGCAGAAGCCACCCCCGAGAGATCGCCATGTTTGACAAGATCGTCCAGGCTGCTTGCCTGGGCGGGCAGGCTTAAAAGCCAAAGAACCCACAAAGCCGCTATCACCCACTTGCTTGGCCTGACCATCGTGTCCTCCCTGTGTTGTGGGCCCTCCATCTGCGAGCAGATCAATCGGTAGTTCCAGCGTTGGCCCGCGTGCAATCACGCCTCGGGTCGACATCACTGCCGGGAAAGCGCGGAACGTTGGCTCGCATTACGGCACCTGCGAAAATAAATTTTAGCAGATGCTGATATAAAGACCAAGGAGAGACGGCGAAGCACTCTCATTCGGCTGCCGTTCGCGCGGCCGACCAGTCACGTCGCGCCGGCCGCAAGGCGCTGGCCGAAGAACGCAACGAATACAAAAAGTTGAAACTCTCCGGAAAATGAAAGTTGAAATTTTTGGATCGCAGGGCGCAAGCCCCTGAAAAGACTGGCGCGAGTGACGGGGCTCGAACCCGCGACCTCCGGCGTGACAGGCCGGCACTCTAACCGACTGAGCTACACCCGCGCACTTGACGAGCACGTGTCAGGCGTGTTCGTCGTTGGGGCGGTGGATAAGGGGTTCGCCTGCGGGTGTCAAGCGCGGCATTCAAGCATTACAGCAATCAGGAGAAGGTTTTTTGACAGCGGCGCCGAGGCTGGGGAAATCCGCGCCCCGACGGGTGCGCCGTCTGTTCATTTAGCCTTGCGAATGCGGCCCTAACTGCTTAAAGGTCCGCGCTCAAGCGGGCGATTAGCTCAGTTGGTAGAGCGCTTCGTTTACACCGAAGATGTCGGCGGTTCGAGCCCGTCATCGCCCACCAGCCTGCCGGCCAAGCTGAAGCAGAATGCGGCGACGGCCCTTGCTGGGGCCGCCACCTTATTGCGCGCCGGGTTCAGGCACGGCTACTGCCTGACGTAGCAGCGCTTGTGAGCGCCAGGAGCGGGGTCATCGCCAAAGGCGTCGTTGCCGCATCTGACGCCGTTCCTGAAAACATCCTGCGTGTACTGGCCGCGTGCGCCGTATCTGACCATCGCGCGGCCGCTGAAATCGCAGAACTCACCCTCCCTGGCGCAGGCGACCCATTCGCCACGGTAGGGGCGTGAGCCGTAATCGTCGTCCCCGTAGTCGTCGTCATCGCCATAGCCGCCGCCACCGCGCGCCACGAAATAACAGGCCTTTTCGCGGCCGGGGGCGGGGTCGCCAAACAGGCGGTTCGAGCAGGGCACAGCCCGACGGTCGAAAAACCGTGCGGTGGTTCGGCCTCGGGCGCCGTAGATCACTTGGGTGGGGTAGGGCAAGCGGCATATGCCGCCCTCATTCGCGCATCGCCGCAGTTGCTGCGCCGAGGCGGAGGCGGGAAAAAGGGCGGACGCCACGGCGACCAGCCCGGCCAGACATATGAAGGCCAGCATCGTTCGGATCGAGACGTGAAAAGCTTTTGACACGAATTGTCTCCCGGTTTGGTTGCACGCCGGCATCCTACCGCAGGCCGAATAAATGCGCGATGAATGCCTGCTCGGGAGGATGTTCCTATCTCGATGCGTGAGCACACGGCGCGTGGGCCGCCGTCTTGCTCAATATTTGATGATTCGCCGCTCGATCAGGACGACGAGGCAAAACAACGCGATTGACAGCGACGACGACAGCACGATCGCCGCATAAAGTCGATCGGACTGATAGTTGAAGGTCGCCTGGATGATCAGCGCGCCGAGCCCTTTGTCCGAGCCGATCCACTCGCCGACGATGGCGCCGATCACGGCGGTGGCCGACGCGATCCTCAGCGAAGAGAACAGCATCGGCAGGGCACGGGGCAGACGCAGGCTCCAGAAAATCTCCGAGTGTGTCGCCGACAGCACGCGGAACAGCTCGTGCTCGTTGTCGCTCGCCGAATCGAGGCCGCGGATCATGTTCACCAGTGTCGGGAAGAAGCAGATTACCGCGGCAATCACGATCTTCGGCGTCATGCCGAGTCCGAAGATCAGGATGATGATCGGCGACAGCGCCAGGATCGGAATGGTGTTGAAGAAGAGCACGATCGGGAAATAGGCGGCTTGCAGGACGCGGCTGTGGACGAAGAGCACGGCGAGCAGCACGGCGGCGAAATTGCCGATGACGAAGCCGGCCAGCGCCTCGATCAGCGTCGGCCTCAGATTGTCGATGAGGAGCGCAAAATTCTTTTGGAACACGCCGAAGATCGCTGTCGGCGTCGGCACGATATAGGCCGGCACGCCGAGCAACGGCAAAAGATATTGCCAGGCAAGCAGGATCGAAGCCGCGCCCAGGATGGGAAGCGCGACCGTCATTTGCGGGGAGAGCGGCGCCTGTCTCACGATGCGCGCTCCAGCGCGACGCGCAGGTCGGCCATGGCGGCGACGATCGCCGGATCCTCGCGCTTGCAGCGGTTGCCCTCCTGCTTGAAGGGCCGCATGTCGAGGTCCTTGACCACGCGCCCAGGATTGGCGGCCAGCACGATGACGCGCTCGCCGAGATAGGCGGCTTCGGCGATCGAATGCGTGACAAAAAGAATAGTCGTGCCGCTGCGCCGCCAAAGCGCCAGCAGTTCGTCGTTCAACCGGTCGCGCGTGATCTCGTCGAGCGCGCCGAAGGGTTCGTCCATCAAAAGCAACTTGGGCTCACCGAGCAAGGCACGCGCGATCGCCACGCGTTGGCGCTGGCCGCCGGAGAGCTGATGCGGCAGGCGCTCACTGAGGCCGCCGAGCCCCATCAATTCCAGCAGTTCCGTGCTGCGATCCTCGATCTTGCGCGTCAGGCTGCCCTGACCGACGCCGAGCGGCAGGCGCACATTGTCGCGCACCGTGCGCCAGGCAAGGAGGGTCGAATCCTGGAACACGAAGCCGACATCGCGGCGCGAGCGCACCGTATGCGGCGTTTCGCCCAGCACGCTGATCGAGCCGCCAAGCGGGTCGAGCAGGTCGGCCACCACTCTGAGCAAGGTCGACTTGCCGCAGCCGGACGGCCCCAGGATCGACAGGAAGGAACCGGCCGCGACGGTGAGGTCGAGGCCGGCGAGCACTTTGACGGCTGTCTTCCGGCCGCCGCCATAGCCGACATCCAGCTGTCGCGCTTCGATCGCGTCCGGCATCACGCGGCGGGCGCGTCGAGCTTGGGCCGGTCGGCGGCCGAGAGTTCGAGTATCTTGGTGGTGTAGACATCGGCGGTCGCCGGGCGGCCGTTCGGATACTGGCCAACCTTGTCGAGCAGCGCCAATTGCCCCTCGATCGAGGCCGGGTCGAACGTACCCCAGCCATCCTTGGCGGTTGCGCCGTCGAAGGAGAGTTTCAGCACCAGATTGACGGTCTTTTCCTCCCAGCCGAGATCCATTTCGGGATAAGCGGCGACCATCTTCTTGACCGCCTCCTGCGGGTTGGCGTGGACCCAGCCCCAGCCTTTGCCGACGGCGCCGATGAACTTCGCCAGCGTCTCAGGATCCTTTTCGATTGCCGCGTCGGTCGCGAAATAGACATCGGCGTAGGAGCTCAGCCCGAGGTCACGCGTCAAGAGGTCGATGCGGTCGTCGCCGACGACGCTGAGCGCCTGCGTGTTGGTAATCCAGCCGCCGATCGCGTCGACATCGCCGCGAACCAGCGGCGCCTTGTCGAAGCCGACATTGACGATGGTCACCTCCGACGGATCGATGCCGTTCTTGGCCAGGATCTCGTCGATGACGAAGCGCGCCGTCGGCTGGATGCCGATCTTCTTGCCCTTGAGATCGGCCACGCCGCGGATCGGTTTTGCGGGCTTGGACGTCAATGCATAAGGACCGGTGCGGAAGCCGCAGGCGATGATCCTGATCGGCACGCCGCTGGCGCGGGCCGAATAGAGCTGCGGCGTTTCCGAGAACTGGCCAAGCTGCGCGGCGCCCGAGATCACCGGCGGCACGGTCGACGCATTCGGACCGCCGGGGCTGAACTCGACCTCGAGCCCGGCGTCCTTGAAGTAGCCATTGGCGACGGCCGCGATATCGCCGATCTGGCCGTTGGACATCAGCCAGTCATACTGGATGACGACCTTGCCGGCGGCCTTGGCGCCGGGCGTCAGCACCAGCTGCATGCCGGCAGATACGGCCGCCACGGCAGCCATGCCGCCTTTCACGAAAGCGCGGCGATTCAATTCGAAGTTCCTGTTCCCACTCATTTTTCGCTCCTGTTGCAGACTTTTCTCGTCTCTTCTCCAGGCGCCGTTCCCTTCGGTTCGGCGTCGTCTACGGCTGTTCGTCGTGGTAGTCGCCAGGGCCGCCGTCGAGCCAGGCGTAAAGCTCCCAAAGCGTGTCGTCCGGGTCCGTGAAATAGGCGCAGCGCGCGTTCCAGACGTAGTTTTCGGGCGGGCCGTAGAAGGGCACGCCCTTGGCGCTAAGTTCGCCATACAGCCGGTCGATATCGGCCGGCGTGTCGAGCTGCACGGCGACGCAGACCTTGTGCGCGTGGCGCGGCGATCTCAGGTTGGACACGCCGGTATGCCGGTTGATGTGGTCGAGCTCCCAAGCGGCGAGCGTCACGCCCTCGCCATGGAAATCGGCGAAGCCTTCAGCGCGGCGGCGCAGGCGGAAGCCGAGCTTTTCAACGTAGAAGTCGACCGTCCTTTCGATGTTTTCGACCAGCAGGCAGACATCGGAGATGCGGGTGACGCTCGTCGGCATGGCTATTTCGCTCCATTGGCTTTCGAGAGCGGCAGCTTGACGCCGACGCGGTTGGCGGCGCCAACGATATGCGCCCGCATCGCCGCTTCCGCCGCCGCCGGATCGCCCGCCACCAGAGCCTCAAAGATACGCACATGCTCGCCGACATTGATCTCGACGAGATCGTGCAGCGGATTGGTCATGCGCGCGTAGTGGATCGAGTGGCGGATCTGCTCGCAGACGAACGAGATGAAGGTATGGATGTAGCTGTTGCCGGTGGCGCGCGCGATCTCGCGGTGGAAGAGCAGATCGGCGTCGATGCTGCCTTCTTCCCAACGCTCCTCGCCGCCCATGCGGTCGAGCGCAGCCTTGATCGAATCGAGATGGCCCTGATTGCGCCGCGCCGCGGCAAGCGCTGCCGATTCGGCCTCGAGGATGCAGCGCAGCTCGAACAGCCGCTCCATGTTGTGCGTGTCCTTGAGCGCCTCGCGGTCGATGCGGATCGCCGCCCGCTGCTCGGGCGCCAGCACGAAAGCGCCGATGCCTTGCCGCGCCTCGATCATACCGTCGGCCCTGAGCTGGGCGATCGCCTCACGCACCACGTTGCGGCTGACGCCGAATTTTTCGGACAGTTCCTGCTCGGTCGGCAGGCGCGCGCCGGGGTTCAATTCGCCGGACTCGATCTCGCGGCTGAGGAAGGCCGCGACCCGATGCGGCAATGTCTCGACGGTGCCGATGGCGGCCAGTCTCTGCTTCATGGAAAAGTCTCCGTCGCGGGCAACAGACAGCCGGGATTCATCACGCCCTTGGGGTCGAGGGCATTCTTCAGCGCCGCGACCATGCGGCGATGCGTCGGCGATAGTCCGGCCCAGAACTCCTTGCGGCGGCTGCGGCCGATGCCGTGCTCCGCGCTGATCGAGCCGCCGAGGCCGGCGGCGATTTCATAGAGCCCGGCGATGACCTCGGCACCACGCGCACGAGCCTCGTGCTCGGCAAGTTCGGCCGGCGGCAGCACGTTGAAATGGATGTTGCCGTCGCCGGCGTGGCCGTAGGCGAGGGGAAGCCAGCCGGGATGATCGTTTGCGACGAAGCGGCGGGCCTGCTTGATTAGGGCCGGGATATCGGAAATCTTCACCGACAGGTCGGTGCGCACATGATAGCCGCGCTTGGCCTGGCCTTCGACCAGGCCTTCGCGGATGGCCCAAAATCTCCTGGCCTGCGCGGTGCTCGCGGCGAGAACCGCGTCGGTTACCAGGCCGCTCTCCACCGCATCGCCGAGGAACCCGGCCAACAGGCCGTTGAGATCGATGGCGGCGCTGGACGACAATTCGATCAGCACCTGGACGGGTGCCGGGACCGGCGCTCTCGTCGTGGGGTCGACCAGCCGGGCAAGCTCGATGCATTCGGCGCCGATGATCTCGAAAGCGGAGATCAGGTCCGAACAGTCGCGGCGTGCCCGGTTGAAGAGCGTGACGGCCTCTTCGAACGAGGCCAGGCCGAGATAGGCGGTCTCTGTCTTGGCCGGCTTCGGAAACAGCTTGACCTCGACACCGGTGATGATGCCCAGCGTGCCTTCCGAGCCGATGAAAAGCTGCTTCAAATCATAGCCGCTGTTGTTCTTGCGCAGACCGGAGAAGCCGTTCCACAGCTCGCCATCCGCCAGCACCACTTCGAGGCCCAGGATCAGGTCGCGCGCCATGCCGTAGCGCAGCACGTTGACGCCGCCGGCGTTGGTGGCCGCATTGCCGCCGATCTGGCAGCTGCCTTGCGCACCGAGCGCGAGCGGGAAAAGGCAATCCCGCGCCTCGCAGGCGTCCTTGATCGTCTGCAGCACGCAGCCTGCATCAGCACGCAGCGTGAAATTATCCGCATCGATCTGCCGGATGGCGTTCAGCCGCTCCAGGCTTAAGACAACCAGGCCGCCGCCTTTGCTGTCGATCGCGCCTGACACCAGGCCGGTGTTGCCGCCCTGTGGAACGACGCCGAGTCCGAGCTCATTGCACAGGCGCATCAGCGCCTGCACCTCGGCTACCGAACCAGGTCGCAGCACGGCAAGAGCGTCACCCTGATAGTCACCCGCCCAGTCGCCCAGATATTTCGCCATTCCAGCCGGCTCGACGGCAATGCCGTTTCGGCCGACGGCACCTTCCATGGCGCTGAGGATTTCCGGCGAGAGGCGATGAACGGTCATGAAGGTTCATGTCTGGATATCGGGTGATACATATCATCCTACAACTTGCTTCGAGTCAATCGCTCCCCGTTCGGCTAGGCCCTGCCCATACATCGTCCTGGCCGATTGTCGCCGGTCAAAACCACCGCAATGGTGGACGACAGGGCTTCGTCCCGACCAGATCGATCCCGATGAGGAGAAAAGATGATTGAGCTGCCTTTTGCCCGCGAAGAGTACCAGCGGCGGCTCGCAAGAATCCGCGCCGAGATGGCAAAGCGCGGCATCGAGCTCTTGATCGTCAACGACGTCGCCAACCAGCACTACATCACCGGTTATGACGGCTGGTCGTTCTACACGCCCCAGGTGGTGCTCGTGCCGATCGAGGACGCCGAGCCGGTCTGGATCGGCCGCGCCATGGATGCGGCCGGCGGGTTGCTGACGGCCTGGATGAAGCCGGAAAACGTGATCGGATTTCCGGAGGACCACGTTCAGCGCGCCGATCGGCATCCCATGGACTGGATCGCGGCCTGGATTGTCGCCAAGGGATGGGGAAGCCGCAACATCGGCGTCGAGCTCGAAGCCTATTATTTTTCGCCGAAGGCACATGCGCGGCTCGTCGCCGGATTGCCCAATGCGAAATGGCACGACGCCGACCTGCTCGTGAACTGGATCCGCGCGGTGAAGTCGGCGCCGGAAATCGCCTATCTGCGCAACGCATCGAGGCTGGCCGAAGCGGCGGTCGCGCGGGCCTACGAAGTCATCGCGCCGGGCGTGCGCGAGTGCGACGCGATTGCTTCCATCCAGGCGGCGCAGATCGCCGGCAGCCAGGATTTCGCTGGCGACATCACGGCGCTGCCGCCGACGATCCTCGGCGGCGAAAACGCGTCCGCACCGCACATCATGTGGAGCGACAGGCGGTTCGGGAAGGACGAAACGATCGCGCTCGAGCTTGCCGGCGTCTGCCGTCGCTATGCGGCGGGGCTCGCCAGGACGATGCAACTCGGCAGGATGCCGACCCGCGTCGCGGATACGGCAAAGGCAGTGATCGAGGGCATGGATGCGGTGCTCGACACCGCCCGCCTGGGCACGACCGCGGAGGCGGTCGAAGCCGCCTGGCGCAAGGTCATAGAGCGTCACGGGCTGAAGAAAGAGTCGCGCATCGGCTATTCCATCGGCGTCGCCTATCCGCCGGATTGGGGCGAGCATACGATCAGCCTGAGGCCCGGCGACAAGACGGTGCTCCAGCCCGGCAATGTCGTTCATTCCATCCTGGGCATGTGGATGGATGGCTGGGGCATCGAGATCAGCGAAACCATTCTGGTAACCGATACCGGCAACGAGACGCTGACGAGATTCCCGCGGGATATCCATGTCAAAGCCTGATTGGCCGGCGCGAGCGGTGCCGCGGCCGGTATCGATGCCGGGATTGTCGATCGGATGATCGAGATCGGGCACGGCGCCGGTTTGGATCAGCCGGTCAAAGGTACTGCGCGACCTTCTTGCCAACGGTGAGGAAGCGCAGTGGGTCGACCGCCTCGCCATCGTGGCGCACTTCGTAGTGCAGGTGCGGACCCGTCGAGCGGCCGCTGCTGCCGGTCTTGCCGATGACGTCGCCGGCGGCGAGCTTTTGGCCGACACTCACATCGATCTCGCTGAGATGTCCGTAGCGTGTGGCAAAGCCGTTGCCGTGGTCGACCTCGACCATGCGGCCGTAGCCGCCGGCCCAGCCGGCTCTTGTGACGACGCCCGCGGCGGTGACCTTGGCCGGCATGCCGATCGGCGCCCTGAAATCCATTCCCGTATGCAGGGCGGCGCTGCCCAGGATCGGATCGGTGCGCACGCCGAAGGGGCTGGTCACCGTGCGACCCGGGGCGGGATTGGCGAGCGGCAGCTTGCGCGCCTCTTTCTTGACCTGGTCGAGCGCATCGAGCGCCTCGTCCAACTCCTTGACCTTGCTGTCGAAACCCGTGGAGGGATCAAGCGGAACCAGCGGGCCGCCGACATCGCTCTTGTTCAGTTCGCCGTCGACCGGCAGGCCGGCCGCTTCCAGTGCCTGCGCTATGGCGTCGGCATTCTTGTAGGCGCTGTCGGCAAGCGTGGCGATGCGCGAAAGCTGCTGGCCCTCGATGGCCTTCAACGAGGCATTGATCGAGACGAACAGCTTGTCGGCGCGATCGGCCGCCGTTTCGCCGTCAAGTGGATCGGACCGTGTCGACCAGAGCGAGAAGGGCTTTGTATCGCCGGCGTCCAAGGATGCGACGGAATAGGTCGGCGCCTGCGAAAGGCTGCCGGTGACCTCGGCGTGCTCATCGGGCTTGGGTGCCGTTGCGCCCGTTGCAGGTGCGTCACCGACCTCGTTCTCGGCGCGCTCGAGTATCGGCCCGAGCCGTCCGTGCCGCTCGCTCAGCTGGGTCTGCCTGGCCAGCAGCTCGCTGACCTTGGTCTCCATCAGCTGCTGATCGAGAAGCTGGCGGCTGGTGATGCGGTCGACCTGGGCACGAAGGGCCGAGATGCGGTCCTCATAGGCCTGCTGCATGCGCGCCTGCCTTGCCGTCGTGGCGCCGATCAGGTCGTCGCGCAGCACCAGATAGGAAGTCGCGAGCAGATAGCCGATGGCGATCGCCGCCAGAGCCGAGCCGATGAAGGCGGCGAGCCAGGGGCGGATGGTGAAATGCCTTATCTCATTTCCCCTGGCGATGATGACCGTGTGCGGTTCTTTACGCCTGCCGAAGACAGCTGACTGACCGGTTGGTTTCACGGGGACCATGCTTTCGTTACGGACCAACGACAAGCCTGATTACACATTATTAGGGTTAACAAAGGCTTGCCGTGTCGACCGCGCGGCGCCGGATGCACGCAGTACGGGCACGAGGTTGCGCGAAAATCTTCATGACGCGGACGCCATGTCGCGTTGGCGATGAGCACCAAAGTTCTGCCAAGAGCAGCCTATAGCTCGCAGAGCAAGGCTCGGGTTTCTTAACTGTCTTCGATTGCGTTTAGTTGACGTTTTTCGAGTAAAGGCGTGTTGGTATTTGGGATTCATCGTGGCGGTGGGAATGCTGGGCGATCTGGTTGGCAAGATCCTCGACAAGATTTCGGGCACCAGTCTGCTGGCGACCGGGCTTTTGCTGCTGACTGCCTTTGTCAGCGCGCTTGTGGCCTATTGGCGCGCGGTCGAGGAGAAGAGCTGGAAGGAGTTTTTCGAGTTCGCCATCCCGCGCGAGGTCATCACCCATCCTTCCGCGAAGGCCGACCTGCTGTTCTGGATCACGAAGAAGGCCCTGATGCCTTTCCTGATGCTGCCCGCCGGAATCGTCTTCGTCACGGTGGTGGGGTACGGGACCAACCGGCTGTTTTCGACACTGTTCCACTTCCAGCCGCCTCTGACCCAGGGGCCGGCAGGGCCGGTGACGGTTCTGATCTTCACCGTCAGCATGCTCCTGGCCTACGACATTTCCTATTACCTCTATCACGTCGCCCAGCATCGCTATCCGCTGCTTTGGGAACTGCACAAGGTGCATCACTCGGCCGAGGTGATGGTCGGGATCACCAAGGACCGGGTCCATCCGCTCGACGAGTTGATGAACCGAGCTTGGGACGGCATCGTCGTGGGGCTCTGCTTCGGCATCTGGTCGCTGATTTCGCTGAACCTTGTCGAACTGACCGTTTTTGGCGTCAATGTCTACGTCATGCGTAACATCCTGATGATGGATTTCGTCAGGCACACGCATTTCAAGATCTCGTTCGGCCCGCTCAACAATTTGATCCTGTGTCCTCATTGGCATCAGTTGCATCACAGCGTCGATCCGCGCCACTACGACAAGAACTTCGGGCTGCTCTTCTCGTTCTGGGACCGGCTCTTCGGAACATTGTGTGTGCCGAGGCCTGACGAGGACTTCAAGTTCGGACTGGTCGATCGCGATGTGCGCGACTATCAGTCGCTCGCAGGCCTTTACGTCATGCCGCTGAGGCGGATGTGGGGACATATTGCCAGGCGCATCCGGCCCGGAAAGCCACGGTCACGCACCTCGCGAGCCTCGGAGGGGACACGGCCGTGAACGCTCCCGTTGTTCTCGCAATCCCGCGGACACGCACCTTCGAAGTCGTGACAACGGCGGCGCGTCTTGCCGAGATCGCACCGGCCTGGAGCGCGCTCTGGCAGCGGGCTGGCGGGCTTGTCTTCCAGCACCCGGATTGGATCGCGGCCTGGTGGCGCACCACCCCGCAGCAGGAGCGGCGCGCGCTCAGGATTGGGCTTGCCTGGAACGGCGCCCGGCTCGATGGCGTGATAGCGCTCGCGACCTTCAGGCGTTCCGGCATCCGCGTACTCGAATGGGCGGCGAAGGATCACAGTGACTATGGCGACGCGCTGGTTGCACCTGACAGCGACCCGCGGGCGATCTTCCGCCTCTGGCAGTATGTTTTTGACCAGGGTGGCTTCGACCTGATCTATCTCAACCGTCTGCTACCGGATGCCGGTGTTCATGCCCTGCTGGAACCGGCTCATGGCAAGGCGCTTCGGCCCAACCACCGCACTGAACTTAGCTATCGTGTCGCTGGCTCCTGGCAGGATGGGGCGGAATGGTTCGAGACGTTGTCCAAGAAGGGCCGGCAGAATTATCGTCGCGGCCGCAAGTTCATGGAAGAAAGCGGTGCATTGCGTTTCCGGCTGCTGGATGCGGAGGACCCGCGCGAACCAGTGCTCGAGCGCGTCGCGACGCTGAAGCGCCTCTGGCTCGCTCGCCATGGTCGCGCCTCGGATCTGTTCGACAAGGGCTCGCCGGTTCTCGCCGCGCTTATTTCGGTGCTGGCCGACCTCGGGCTGTTGCGCATCTTCGTGCTGGAGCTTGACGACACGATCGTCGCCGTCTCGATCAATTTCGAGCAGCACGGCACGATGATGGCTTTCGTCACCACCTATGATCCCGAATACGAGCGCGCCTCGCCGGGTATGGTACTGATGATGGACTATATCCAATGGTCGTTCGACCGCGGCCTTGCCACGATTGATTTTCTCTGCGGCGGCGAGGATTTCAAGCGGCGCTTTGCCACGCAATCAGTCACGCTGTCGTCCATGATGGGCGCGCGCGGCTTGCGTGGCCATCTTGCCGCGCTGGCCGATCAGGTGAGCCATCGTTCGAAATCCTGGAGGACGCGGCGGCAGCCGAAGCCTGAGGCATCTGACGAGTAACGACCATAATTGTCGATTGCTTTGGCGGGCTTTGGCGACGCTCAGAGCGCGCGAACGGCTTCCAGCACGGCCTCGGCATGGCCCTTGACGCGAACCTTGCGCCAGATACGGGCGATCCGCCCGTCCTTCCCGATCAGGAAGGTGGCGCGCTCGACACCCATATATTTGCGCCCATACATCGTCTTTTCGACCCACAAACGGTAGGCCTCGATCACTTTGCGCTCCTCGTCAGCGATGAGATCGACCGTGAGATCGTGCTTCGCCTTGAATTTGTCGTGTTTCTTCGCGCTATCAGGCGACAGCCCGATCACCACGGCACCGGCCTTCTCGAACTCCGGCTTCAACTGCGAGAAGCTGATGGCCTCGGCGGTGCAGCTTGTGGTGTCGTCTTGCGGATAGAAGTAAAGTACAACTGGCTTGCCCAGGAACGCCGCGAGGCTGAGAGAGCCGCCGCCGTCACGCGGAAGATCGAATTGCGGCGCTGCGTCGCCCACCTCGAGGTCAGCCATATCGATGCCCTTGTTTGCGGTTACGCGCGGGAAATCATCGATATAACGTGAGGCGGGGATTCGTCCACGACGAGTTCGTCACAACGGAATATTGCTTGGATCAGGAAGAACCGCAGCACGAGAAGATCAGGTTCAGGCGTGACGAGATCACCGACCTGGCGAGGCTTCCGTCCGCGTGCAGCGTGCCGCCGCTCGGCCGGGCAGCCGTGCGGCGGCGTTTCCGCGTCCTCGGCCGGGTGTTTGCCGGGTTTTGCGCGCTCATGCTTCTGGCGGCGGCGGGTGTCTATGTCCTCGGCGCCTCCGGCATCGGCACGGAGCGCCTGCGGACTGAGGCGGAGACAGCCATCGAGAAGCTGGCCGGCATCGATGTCAACGTCGCCGTCGGCCCGGCTCGGCTGACGCTCGACGGGTCGAGCTTCGTCGCCCTGCAGGTGAACGATGTCAGCCTGAAAACGGCCGACGGCAAGCCGATGGCCGATATCGGACGCGTACGTTTCGGCATGCGCCTTCTGCCGCTGCTTTCGGGCGACGTCCGGCTGACGAGCGCCAGATTTTCCGATGCCCATATCGTGGTGGGGGCCATGCCCTCCGGAGGCAGCGACTGGACGGCGGCGCTGCGCAACGCGGATGGCCTTGTCGACCCGGAGAAAGTGTCGGCGGCGGTGTTTTCAGGCGTCAACGGCGCGCTTGATGCCGTGCGCGAGGACTCGATGCGACAGATCGATCTGCGCAATGTCGAGTTCAAGCTGCCGGACGCCGGACCGGTCAAGCGCGTGACCATCGCCTCGGCGACCGTCGCGCAGACAGGCGCGGGACGCATGCAGGTTTCCTACGATGCCGATGTCGATGGCCGGCACGCGACTTTGACCGCCTCGGCGACGCGCGATGCGACGGCAAGGCGCATTTCGTCGCTGGACGCCAATCTCGAGATAGAAGGCGCCCCCGGCAAGGGCAGTTCGACCGAGGCCGCCCCGGCCGATGGCGCCAAGCTGGGTTCGATCGCATTGAAGCTTTCGGGCTCGGAAGCGTCGGGCGACAACCCGTCGCGCCTCGCGGCTTCGCTCTCCCTCAACGGTTCGGTGCTCGACCTGGGCGAGCGCGGGCTGCTGCCGACCAATGTCGAAGCCGATGCCACGCTGGTGGCCGGTTCAAACAAGATCTCGGTCGACCGGCTGCTGATCAGGAGCAGCCGCTCCAGCTTCAACTTTGCCGGATCGATCGGGCCGAAGCCGGCAGCTGCGGGGGAGGAGCCCGCCTACCGCTATGATCTCACCAGCGACGGCTCGACGCTGGCGCCTTCGGAATCGCAGGAACCGGCGCTTCAGTTCCTGGCCCGTATCGCCGGTGTCTACCAGCCGAAGAGCCGCAAGCTCGTTGCCGAGCAGATCGGCGTGCGCTCCGGCGGACCGGGCGAGGTACTGGGCGCGGCCACCGTCGCCTTCATCGACCACGGCCCGCCAGGGGTATCGCTGTCGCTCAACGTGCATGACATGCCAGTCTCGCATGTCAAGCAATTGTGGCCGTGGTTCTCGGCCCGCAACGCGCGGCTTTGGGTGCTGGGCAACTTGTTCGGCGGCACGGTGACCGACGCCAATCTGCAGTTCCAGGTCGCGCCGGGGCGCCTCGGCAACGGCGTGCCGCTTACCGGCGATGAAGTATTCGGCCGTTTCCAGATCGAAGGATCGCGCTTCGATACCGCCGGGCGCATCCCGCCGGTCCGCGACGCCGTCGGCGCGGTTGCGTTCCATGGTAACGATGTCGATATCGCGCTCTCCTCGGGCAGCGTCTATATGCCGAGCGGCCGCACCGTGGCGGCAAGCGGCGGCACGCTGACGGTCAAGAATGCAAACCGACCGATTGTGATCGGGGGGCTCGACATCGACGTGGCGGGCGAGGCGCCGGCGATCGCCGAACTGGCCTCCTATGAGCCGATCAATGCCATGCGCCATGTCGGACTGGCACCGGAAGACCTGTCCGGCACCGTCACCGGCCATGTCAGAGCGGACATTCCGCTGACCAAGGGCATGGACACCTCGAAGCTAGATTGGCTGGTTTCGCTCGATTATCGGGACCTGTCGCTGGCGAAGCCTTTCGAGGACCAGACCGTGACCGACGCCGATGGCTCGATCACCGTCGGGCCAAAGCAGGCGGTGATTTCCGCCGAGGCCAAGCTCAACGGCATTCCGGCCGACCTCGATCTCGTCGAGCCGCTCGCCGACGACGGGCCGGCGCGAAGCCGCAAGGTTACGCTGGTCCTCGACGACAAGACGCGCAACGCCAGCATGCCTGGACTGTCGGCCCTGCTGTCGGGAACCATCAAGGTGGCGATCGACAAGAGCGGCGAGGGCGCCCAGCAGGTTTCGGCGGACCTGACCAATGCCAGGCTCGACATTCCGTGGGCGGGCTGGAGCAAGGGCGCCGGCATTCCCGCCAAGGTCGCTTTCGACATGGCGAAGTCCGGCAGCACCACCACATTGACCGATTTCGCTCTCGACGGAAAAAGCTTCTCGATCGACGGCAATGTGACGCTGGTCAACGGCTCGCTGTCCGCGGCCCGCTTCAGCAAAGTCGCGTTGAACAGAGGCGACGACATCGCCGTTTCGGTCAAGCGTTCAGGCAAGAGCTACGCTGTCGATGTCAGCGGCGCGTCGCTCGACGCCCGCTCGCTGATCAAACAGTTCACCTCGGATGTCGATACAGCCACGAAGGGCGCCGGCAGCGACGCGATCTCGGTGAGCGCCGATGTGACATCGCTGACCGGTTTTCATGACGAGGTGCTCTCCAACCTCAAGCTCGAATACAGCGCCGCCGGATCGCGGGTGAATGGGCTAAACGTCACCGCCGCGGCAAGCTCGGGCGCCGCGATCACGATCAACAACACCACCGGCGAAGGCGGCCGCGTGCTCAGGGTGAAGTCTGCCGATGCCGGCGCGATCCTGCGTTTCCTCAATGTCTACGAGCATATGGAAGGCGGCGCGATCACGCTGTCGCTCTCGGGCGCCGGCGACGGGCCGATGAAGGGACAGGTGGATGCCCGCAACTTCTATGTCGTCAACGAGCCCAAGCTGGCCTCGATCGTGTCGACGACGCCGGCTGGCGATACACGCAGCCTGAACCAAGCCGTCAAAAGCAACATCGACACGTCCAGGGTGCAGTTCGAGCGTGGCTTTGCCGAGATCGACAAGGGCTCCGGCTATCTGAAACTGGCGAACGGCCTGCTGCGCGGCCCGCGCATCGGTACGACCTTCCAGGGCACGCTTTACGATCCAAACAACAACATGGACATGACCGGCACCTTCATGCCGGTCTACGGGCTCAACCGCATTTTCGGCGAACTGCCGCTGTTCGGGCCGCTGCTCGGCAACGGGCGCGACCGCGGACTGATCGGCGTCACCTACCGGCTGCGCGGCAACGCCAACAAGCCGACGCTCAACATCAATCCGCTATCGGTGGTGGCGCCGGGCATATTCCGCTCGATCTTCGAGTACAGGTGAGCGTTCAAGGCAAGCGAAGCAGCACGTGCTTTTTCCGTCCTACGGAAAGTTTGATTATTCCGTTGGACGTGAGATCGTTGAGCCCAACAATTCGCTTGTCATCCGTCACCAGCGTATCGTTTAGCTTAACTGCGCCCCCTTGAATGTGCCTTCGAGCATCTCCGTTCGAGCTAGCAAGGCCGGCGCTTACGAGTGAGACAAGGATACCCAAACCAGCCTCCAGATCCGCACGCCCAACGTATATTGTAGGAAGCTTTTCGGAGATCTCACCTTCCTCGAACGTCTTGCGGGCAGTCTCGGCTGCTTGCTCCGCCGCCGGACGACCGTGCAAAAGCATGCAGACCTCGGTCGCTAGCCGTTTTTTCGCTTCGTTGATTTCGGAGCCAGCAAGTCTTTCAAGACGCACGATCTCATCCAAAGGCAGAGTCGTATAGAGCCTCAGGAAGCGCCCGACATCGGCGTCCTCCGTGTTGCGCCAGTACTGCCAGAATTCGTAAGGCGAGAGCATGTCGCCATCGAGCCAGACCGCGCCCGAGGCGGACTTGCCCATCTTGGCGCCGGACGAGGTGGTGAGCAGCGGCGTGGTCATGGCGAAGAGCTGCACGCCCTCCATGCGGTGGCCGAGATCGATGCCGTTGACGATGTTGCCCCACTGGTCCGAACCGCCCATCTGCAGCCGGCAGCCGACGCGTTTGTAGAGCTCGACGAAGTCGTAGGCCTGCAGGATCATATAGTTGAATTCGAGGAAGGACAGCGACTGTTCGCGATCGAGTCTCAGCTTCACGCTATCGAAGGCAAGCATGCGGTTGACGGAGAAATGCCGGCCGACATCGCGCAGGAAATTGACGTAGTTGATCTGCATCAGCCAGTCGGCGTTGTTGACCATGACCGCGTCGCCCGGCCCGCTGCCGAATTTCAGGTAAGGCGCGAAATTGCGGCGGATGCCGACAAGATTGTCCTCGATGTCCTTAGGAGTGAGCAGCTTGCGCGCCTCGTCCTTGAAGGAAGGGTCGCCGATCATCGACGTGCCGCCGCCCATCAGCGCGATCGGCCGATGACCGGTCTGCTGCAACCAATGCAGCATCATGATCTGGATCAGCGATCCGGCATGCAGGCTCTTGGCGGTGGCGTCGAAACCGATATAGGCGCTGACCGTTTCCTTGGCGAAAAGCTGGTCGAGGGCGGATTCATCCGAAATCTGATGGATGAAGCCGCGCTCGCTCATGATGCGCAGGAAATCGGATTTGAAGGCGGACATTTTTTCTTCCTGGAGGTCGCCGGGCGCTTGGCCATGCTTGATATGAAGGCGCGCGTTTAGCATCCAAGCGCGATCAGTAAAAGTGGTTTCCGGTTTTGCGTCCGATCGCGCTTCAACCAACAGACACGCGATCAGCAAAAGTGGTTTCCGGTTTTGCTTGGAATCGCATACGGCGCGGCGCGTCCTTGCTTCGCCCTTTTTGCTGGCGTAATGAGGCGCCGCGCAAAGACACGGCGCCATGCACCGCGACGGGGCCATCCCGCAGTTTCAGATCGGAAAAGCTCCCGCGATGAACAGGAACACCCTCATCCTCTTTCTGTTCAGCATCGTCATGACCGTCAGCGGGCTGGCAAGCCTGCCGCCGGTCGACCGCGATGAATCCCGTTTCGTCCAGTCGACCAAGCAGATGGTCGAGACCGGCGACTATGTCGATATCCGCCTGCAGGATGTCACGCGCTACAAGAAGCCGATCGGCATCTACTGGCTGCAGTCGGCCGCCGTGGCGTTGAGCGGCGAGGGGGCTGCGGCGCCGATCTGGGTCTATCGCCTGGTCTCGATGCTGGGCCTCGCGCTCGCGGTCGTCGGCATCGGCTGGACCGGGACGAAACTCTTCGGCGCCAGTGCCGGGCTGGCCGCCGGCCTGATGATGGCGGCGATCTTCGCCACCGCCTTCGAGGGGCGCGACGCCAAGACCGATGCCATGCTTCTCGCCTGCTGCGTGATAGCGCAAGGCGCGCTGGCGCAGGTCTATTGGGCTTCGAAGCGCAACGAACCGGTTCCCGGGCATCTGCCGTGGATCTTCTGGATCGCGCAAGGCTTCGGCATCCTCATCAAGGGCCCGGTTTCACCGCTTTTGTCGCTGCTGACCGCCGCTGCCCTCTTTGCCTTCGACCGCGACTGGCGCTGGCTCCTCAAGATGAAGCTGGTGCGCGGCGTCCTGATCGTGCTGGCGATCGTGCTGCCGTGGCTGATCCTCATCACCTGGAAGAGCGGCGGGGCCTTCTTCCAGGAAGCGGTCGGCAAGGACATGCTGAACAAGGTGGCGCAGGGCGAGGAATCGCACGGCCTGCCGCCCGGCTTCTACATGCTGACTTATTCGCTGTTCATGTGGCCCTTCGGGCTGATCGCGGTCGGCGCCGGGCTCCAGGCTATCAACCGTCTTTGGGACGATCCGCGCCTGCGCTTCTGCCTGGCCTGGTACATCCCGTTCTGGCTGGTGTTCGAGGCGATCCCGACCAAGCTGCCGCATTATGTGATGCCGGCCTATCCGGGCATGGCGCTTCTGGTCGGCTGGCTGCTCACCTTGCCGGCGGACGAGGCCAACGCGCCACTGAAGCGCTGGCAGACATGGCTGTGGTGGGCGACGGCTTTCGGCCTTGCCGTGGTGGCGATCGGCCTTGCCGTGGTCTGCGTCGGCGCGCCGCTTTACCTCGCCAAGACCTTCTCCTGGTGGAGCATACCGGCGACGATCGCCGCTCTGGTCACCGGCTATCTTGCCTTCCCCAGGCAGTTGCAGGTGCCGCTGCCGCGGATCGCGGCCATCGCCGTCGGCGCCGGCATCACCTTCAGCTTGCTGTTCGGCGTGATCGCGCCGTCGCTGAAACCGATCTGGCTGAGCCCCGCCGTCAAGGCCGCTGTCGACGCCAACCGCCCTTGCGACACCACGGTGCTTGCCTCGGCGAAGTTCCAGGAGCCAAGCCTGGTCTTCCTGGTCGGCACCAAGACCGTGCTGACCGACATCGAGGGCGTGGGGCAACATCTGCTCGCCGATCCATCCTGCGCGCTTGGGCTGGCGCCGATCAAGGACGAGCAGAAGCTTACCGACGTGCTGACCGCTCAGGGCAAGTCGGCAACGCGACTGACCGAGATCGACGGCATCAACTATTCGTCGGGAGACAAGCTGTCGCTCGGGCTTTACCGGGTGGCGCCGTGATGAATAGCGTCGGGCATCGAATGTCCCTATAAGCGCCCAGCCATGTCCGACGCGCCGCCCCTTGCCCTCTACCGCCGCTCGCTCGGCAATTTCCGCGACACGATGTCGATCGTGAGGCGACGCTTTGCCGTGCGGCCGGCGCGCTATCCGAGAATTCTGTGGAGCGTCTGGCTCATAGCCTGGATATTGCTCACTGTTGCGACTTTCCTGCGCCTCGATATCAGCGCGGGCGAGATGCGCGGCCAATGGTCCTCCGGATTTGCGCGCTTCACCGATTTCTTCACGCAATTCGGCCTCGGCGGCTGGTATCTCATTCCAGCGGCGCTCTGCCTTGTTGCCGCCAATCTGACGGATTGGCGCGGCCTGTCCCGGCATGGCCGGATGATCGTCTACAACTGGACGTGTTTCGCGTTCCTGGTGCTATGTGCCGTCGGCCTGTCCGGTCTTGCGGTCAACGTGCTGAAATACGGAATCGGCCGCGCCCGGCCGCTTTATTTCGACAGCTTCGGCGTCCTGTCGCTGCATCCTTTCGCCATGGACGCGCGCTTTGCCGGTTTCCCGTCCGGCCATGCCACGACGATGGGCGCCGTCTTCGGCATCCTGCTGCTGTTGTTCCCGCGGCGCTGGTATATCGCGCTGGCGGTCACGGCCTGCATCGCTTCGACACGCATCTTCGTCGGCGCTCATTATCCCAGCGACACGGTCGCGGGCTTCGGGCTCGGGCTGGCGTTCGCGGTGCTATCGGGGCTGGTGTTTGCCCGGCTCGGCTTCATCTTCGGCCAGACCGGTTCGAAGCTGCCGGTGCGCAAGCGGACGTTCCGACTAGGACCGTTCCGCGCGCCGAGAGGCAGAATTTCGACGGCCGATCCGGTCGAGGCCGCCGTCGACCGAATTCAGACCCCTTAAGGCGCCTGGAGTGACGGCCCTCCGCGCTTAGCGCAGCCGCTTCGGTCTCGGATCGGCCAGCTCGCCCGCCAGGCGACGGTCGAGATAGTCGGCGCACTCCTGGATCAGCAGCTCGGAATCGTTGGCGAAGAAATGGTTGGCGCCTGGGATCGTCTTCTGCGTGATGGTGATGCCCTTTTGCGTGTGCAGCTTGTCGACCAGGCCCTGCACATCCTTCGGCGGCGCCACCTTATCGGCATCGCCATGGATGATGAGGCCGGACGACGGACAGGGCGCCAGGAACGAGAAGTCGTAGGTGTTGGGCTGCGGCGCGACCGAAATAAAACCCTCGATCTCGGGCCGGCGCATCAGGAGCTGCATGCCGATCCATGCGCCGAAGGAATAGCCGGCGACCCAGCAGCTCTTCGAATCCGGATGCAGCGACTGCACCCAGTCGAGCGCGGCGGCCGCGTCCGACAATTCGCCGGTGCCATGGTCGAATTCGCCCTGGCTGCGGCCGATGCCGCGGAAATTGAAACGCAGCGTGGTGAAATCGCGCTTCTGGAACATGTAGAAGAGGTCGTAGACGATTTTGTTGTTCATCGTGCCGCCGAATTGCGGGTGCGGATGCAGCACGATGGCGATCGGGGCGCTCTTTTCCTTCGAGGGCTGATAACGTCCCTCCAGGCGACCAGCCGGACCGGCGAAAATGACCTCAGGCATAAAATACTCCACATGGCATATGAATGCGCTCGCCCGGAACTTTCCTGATCCCGGCTCACTCGCGGCCCCACATCTTCTGTGGCCTTGACGCCGGGCGAGCGTGTTCCTAGAAGCTAGTTTAGAATTGTTCAAAACTGGGAGGCCGAAACCCGATGGTCCGGCCGCCCGCGCCGCAAGCCGGGTAAATAGGACGGCTTGCCTTGCAATTTCAAGGAAATAACGCGCTATCCTCGCGGGATAGTCGGCGGAAGGACGAACTGAGCGAAAATGGCCGCAATCCGCGCCTATCTCGACTACAACGCCAGCGCGCCGCTCATTGCGGAAGCGCGGGCAGCGATGGTCGCCGCGCTCGATGCCGCCAACCCGTCATCGGTCCACACGGAAGGGCGCGCCTCGCGCCGGCTGGTCGAGGACGCGCGCCGAGACGTGGCGCGGCTGGCCAACGCCAAGCCCGAGCATATCGTCTTCACGTCCGGCGCCACCGAAGCCGCCTCGACGCTGCTTACGCCCGACTGGCAGATGGGACGCGGATCGATCCGCATGAGCCATCTCTTCGTCTCCGAAGCCGACCATCCCTGCATACTGAATGGTGGACGCTTCGCGCCGGCGCAGGTGACGAAGATCGGCGTCGATCCGAACGGCATTGCCGATCTCGAGGCGTTGGCCGCCGCGCTCGGCGCGCATGACAAGGCCGCTGGCCTGCCGCTGGTGGCGATCCACGCCGCCAACAACGAGACCGGCGTTATCCAGCCGATCGGGCGCATCGGCGAGATCGTCAAGGCTGCCGGCGGGGTGCTGGTCGTCGACGCCGTGCAGGCTGCCGGGCGGATTCCGCTCGATATGTCAATTCCTTATGCCGATTATCTGATCCTGTCCTCGCACAAGATCGGCGGCCCGAAGGGCGTCGGCGCGATCGTGGCCGCATCCGACCTGATGATGCCGCGCCCGCTGATCAATGGCGGCGGCCAGGAGAAGAGCCACCGCGCCGGCACGGAAAACGTCGCCGGGATCACCGGTTTCGGCGCTGCGGCGCGTGCCGCGCTGGCCGGTCTCGCCGACATGGACGCCATCGCGAGCCGGCGCGACGAGGTCGAGGCGATCGTGCGCGACCTCGCGCCGGACGCGGAAATCTTCGGAAATGGCGCTCTCAGGCTTGCCAACACGACATTCTTCTCTATTCCCGGCGTCAAGGCCGAAACGGCGCAGATCGCTTTCGATCTCGCCGGCGTCGCGCTGTCTGCGGGTTCAGCCTGCTCGTCGGGAAAGGTCGGGCCAAGCCATGTGCTCAAGGCGATGTGCCATGGCGACAGCCTGGGCGCGCTGCGGGTCTCGATCGGTCGGGCCACCGGCACCGAGGATATCGCGGCGTTTCGGGCGGCACTGGCCGGCATCGTCGCCCGCCGCGCGGGCAAGGAAGAAGCCGCCTGACGCGGCTAAGCATCGGAGCGGGAACCAGCTTGCGGTTCCCTGATTTCCGCTGCTCGAAAACGAATTCAGGCTTTAGGGCCTGGTAGAGCCGTGCGTTTTGTCCTGGCCGGGTGAATTTCCGGCGGACACGCACTATATGAAACTTACTCCGCCGCGAGTCCCTCCCTGGGACGCGATTTCGGCGGTGCCATAGTTTGAAAACTGCCGGGCCTTGACCCCGGCGTGGATGGAGAACGCTTATGCCTGCTGTGCAGGAGACGATCGATCGGGTTCGAAAGATCGACGTCGACCAGTATAAATATGGATTCCAGACAGAGATCGAGATGGACAAGGCCCCCAAGGGCCTTAGCGAAGACATCATTCGCTTCATCTCGGCAAAGAAGGATGAGCCGGACTGGATGCTGGAATGGCGTCTGGGGGCGTATCGCCGCTGGCTGACGCTGGAAGAGCCGACCTGGGCGCGCGTCCACTATCCGAAGATCGACTTCCAGGACATCCACTACTACGCCGCGCCGAAGAGCACGCCGGGGCCGAAGTCGCTGAGCGACGTCGACCCCGAACTGCTCAAGGTCTATGAGAAGCTCGGCATTCCGCTCAAGGAGCAGGAAATCCTGGCCGGCGTGCAGAAGACCGATGCCTCGGAGCTCGAGGAAGCCAGCGACAACGTCTACAAATCGGGCCGCGTCGCGGTCGATGCCGTGTTCGATTCCGTTTCGGTGGTCACCACCTTCAAGAAGGAACTGGCGCAGGCGGGCGTCATCTTCTGCTCGATATCGGAAGCGATCCGCGAGCATCCGGAGCTGGTGAAGAAATATCTCGGCTCGGTCGTGCCGACCTCCGATAATTTCTACGCGACGCTGAATTCGGCAGTGTTCACCGACGGCTCGTTCGTCTTCGTGCCCAAGGGCGTTCGCTGCCCGATGGAGCTGTCGACCTATTTCCGCATCAACGAGAAGAACACCGGCCAGTTCGAGCGCACGCTGATCATCGCCGAGGAGGGGGCTTACGTCTCGTATCTCGAGGGCTGCACGGCGCCGCAGCGCGACGAGAACCAGCTGCACGCCGCGGTGGTCGAGCTGATCGCGCTCGACGATGCCGAGATCAAATATTCGACGGTGCAGAACTGGTACCCCGGCGACGCCGAGGGCAAGGGCGGCATCTACAATTTCGTCACCAAGCGCGGCGATTGCCGCGGCGATCGCTCGAAGATCTCGTGGACGCAGGTCGAGACCGGTTCGGCGATCACCTGGAAATATCCGAGCTGCATCCTGCGCGGCGACGATTCCAGCGGCGAATTCTATTCGATCGCAGTGTCGAACGGTTACCAGCAGGTCGATAGCGGCACCAAGATGATCCATCTCGGCAAGAACACGTCGAGCCGCATCATATCCAAGGGCATCGCCGCCGGCTTCTCGCAGAATACCTATCGCGGCCAGGTCTCGGCGCATCGCAAGGCGACCAACGCGCGCAACTTCACCAATTGCGATTCGCTGCTGATCGGCGACCAGTGCGGCGCGCACACCGTGCCTTACATGGAAGCCAAGAATTCGACGGCACAGTTCGAGCACGAGGCGACGACCTCGAAGATCTCCGAGGACCAGAAGTTCTACGTCATGCAGCGCGGCATCCCCGAGGAAGAGGCGATCGCGCTGATCGTCAACGGCTTCGTCAAGGACGTCATCCAGCAGCTGCCGATGGAGTTCGCCGTCGAGGCGCAGAAGCTGATCGGAATCAGCCTAGAGGGTTCGGTCGGCTGACCGCAAAAGACATTCAGGAAGAAATCATGCTTGAGATCAAGAATTTGCACGCCCGCATCGTCGATGACGGCACCGAGATCATCCGCGGGCTGAATCTCTCGGTGAAAGCCGGCGAGGTCGCCGCCATCATGGGGCCGAACGGCTCGGGCAAGTCGACGCTGTCCTATATTCTCGCCGGCCGCGAGGACTACGAGGTCACAGAAGGCGACATCCTCTACAACGGCCAGTCGATCCTCGAAATGGATCCGGCCGAGCGCGCTACCGCCGGCATCTTCCTCGCCTTCCAGTATCCGATGGAGATACCGGGCGTGGCGACCATGGAATTCCTGAAAGTGGCGATGAACGAGCAGCGCAAGGCGCGCGGCGAGGAGCCGTTGAAGATCCCGGAATTCCTGAAGCGCGTGAAGGACGCCGCCGCCTCGCTCAGCATGGATATGAACATGTTGAAGCGGCCGCTCAATGTCGGCTTCTCGGGCGGCGAGAAGAAGCGCGCCGAGATCCTGCAGATGAAGCTGCTCGAGCCAAAACTCTGCGTGCTCGACGAGACCGATTCCGGCCTCGACATCGACGCGCTGAAGATCGTCTCGGACGGCGTCAACGCGCTGCGTTCGCCGGACCGGGCCATCGTCGTCATCACCCACTACCAGCGCCTGCTCGAGCACATCGTGCCTGATACGGTGCACGTGCTCTACAGGGGCCAGGTCATCAAGTCGGGCGACAAGTCGCTGGCGCTCGATCTCGAGGCCAATGGCTATGCCGGCGTGATCGGGCAAGCCGCGTGACATGGGAGCGGTCGAGGCAAAAGTCATGAACATGCATGCACAGCCCCAGCGGACCTTGGCCGAGACGGCGCTGATCGACGCCTTCGGCGAACGGCTGTCGCTGCTGCCCGGCGACGGCGCGGTGATGGTCAAGCGCGACGATGCGATCGAGGCGATCAAGCACGGCCTGCCGACGCGCCGCGTCGAATCCTGGCATTATACGGACCTGCGCCGGCTACTGACGTCGGTGCCGGCTTTCGAGGCCGGCGCCGTCGTCAAGGCGCTTGCGCCGGTTCTTGAAGGCTCGGCCGTGCTGCCGGTGCTGAACGGCGTCTCGCAGACGAAACTGCCGGAGATCGACGGCCTCACGGTGCAGCGCCTGTCGGAAAAGCTCACCGACGGCAGCGTGGCTCCAGGACTGGATCCCTATGGCAGCGACGACGCGATCGGCGCGCTGAACACGGCTTTTGTCGCCGACGGCTATTTCGTCGAGATCGCCGACGGCGCCGAGCTAGAAAAGCCGATCGAATTGCAGAACCTGCAGGCCGGCGGCCAGTCGCATGTGCGGCTCTTGGCGCGTGTCGGCGCCGGCGCTAAGGCGATTGTCGTCGAGCGCCAGGCAGGCGAGGGCGACGAGGCGCTCGTCTCTTCGGTCAGCCAGCTCGTGGTCGGCGACGGTGCGGAAGTGACCTGGCTGATCGTGCAGGAACAGCCGGACACGGCCACGCATCTCGCCCAGTTCAAGGCGCATATTGGCAAGGACGCCAAGCTGACGCTGTTCGTGATGAACGCCGGCGGCAAGCTTATTCGCCAGGAGGTCGTCGTCAGGACGACAGGCGAGGGCGCCGACTTCAAATTGCGCGGCATCAATCTTCTCGCCGGCGACACCCACACCGACGTGACCATGGTGCTCGACCATGCCGTGCCGCACACCACGTCGACCGAAGTGATCCGCAACGTGGTGACCGGCAAGGCGCGCGGCGTCTTCCAGGGCCGCATCAATGTGCATCAATACGCCCAGAAGACCAACGCCAAGATGGCCTGCAACACGCTGCTTCTGTCGGATGACGGCGAGTTCTCGACCAAGCCGGAGCTGGAGATCTTCGCCGATGACGTCGTCTGCGGCCATGGCGCCACCGTCACCGAGATTGACCACGACCATCTGTTTTACCTGATGGCGCGCGGCATCGACGAGAAGTCGGCGCGGGGTCTTTTGGTGAAGGCATTCGTCGCCGAAGTGATCGAGGAACTGGACGACGAGGCGCTGGTCGAAGCGCTGGAAGCGCGGCTCGACGGCTGGTTTTCGACGCACGGCTAGCGCCTAACCTTCTCCCCTTGTGGGAGAAGGTGGATTGGCGCGAAGCGCCAAGACGGATGAGGGGTGTTGGAAGGATCGCGGCTTCGGCCGACAAGGACTTCGAGATGGACCAGAAGATCGAAACCACACCATACGACGTCGAGGCGATCCGCCGCGACTTCCCGATCCTGTCGCGCCAGATCTATGGCAAGCCGCTGGTCTATCTCGACAACGGCGCCTCGGCGCAGAAGCCGCAGGTGGTGCTCGACACCATCCAGCACGCCTATTCCCAGGAATACGCCAACGTGCATCGCGGCCTGCATTTCCTGTCGAACGCCGCGACGGATGCCTATGAGAATGCGCGCAAGTCGGTGCGGCGGTTTCTCAATGCGCCGAGCACCGATAACATCGTCTTCACCTCCAACACCACATCGGCGATCAACACCGTCGCCTATGGCTGGGGCATGCCGCGGATCGGCGAGGGCGACGAGATCGTGCTTTCGATCATGGAGCACCACTCCAACATCGTGCCCTGGCATTTCATCCGCGAGCGGCAGGGCGCGAAGCTGGTCTGGGTACCGGTCGACGATCTCGGCGCCTTCCACATCGAGGAATTCGAAAAGCGCCTGAGCGACCGCACCAAGCTGGTCGCCATCACCCATATGTCCAATGCGCTGGGCACGGTGACGCCGATCAAGGAGATCGTGCGCATCGCGCAGGCGCGCGGAATTCCTGTCCTCGTCGACGGCAGCCAGAGCGCCGTGCACATGCCGATCGACGTGCAGGATCTCGACTGCGATTTCTTCGTCTTTACTGGACACAAGGTCTATGGCCCGTCGGGCATCGGCGTGCTCTACGGCAAGAAGGACAGGCTGGAAGAGATGCGGCCTTTCATGGGCGGCGGCGAAATGATCGAGGAAGTGACGGAAGACATCGTCACCTACAACGAGCCGCCGCACCGCTTCGAGGCCGGCACGCCGCCGATCGTCCAGGCGATCGGCCTGGGCGCCGCGCTCGACTATATGGAGAAGGTCGGCCGTGAGCGGATCGCCGCGCACGAGGCGGACCTCAAGGCTTACGCGCATGAGCGGCTGCGGGCGATCAACTCGCTGCGCATCTTCGGCGACGCGCCCGGCAAGGGCGCCATCATCTCGTTCGAATTGCAGGGTATCCACGCGCATGATGTGTCGATGGTGATCGATCGGCAAGGTGTCGCGGTCCGGGCCGGAACGCATTGCGCCCAGCCGCTGTTGAAACGCTTCGGCGTCACCTCCACATGCAGGGCATCGTTCGGCATGTATAATACCAGGGCCGAAGTCGATGCTTTGGCCGAGGCCCTGGAAAAGGCGCGAAAGTTCTTCGGGTGATGATGATGGACGACGTGAGCACCACCGCGGAAAAAGCGCCGGAAACGGCCGCGAACGGCATCGTTTCGGCCTCGGCGATCCCCGCCGACGAGCTGGCGCGGCTGACCGACGACATCGTTTCGGCGCTGAAGACCGTCTACGACCCGGAAATTCCGGCCGACATCTATGAGCTCGGCCTCGTCTACAAGATCGACATCGAGGACGACCGTTCAGTCAAGATCGATATGACACTGACTGCGCCGGGCTGCCCGGTGGCCGGCGAGATGCCTGGCTGGGTCGAGAACGCCGTCGGCGCTGTCGAAGGCGTGTCCGGTGTCGAGGTCGCCATGGTGTTCGATCCGCCATGGACGCCCGACCGCATGTCGGAAGAAGCGCAGGTCGCGGTCGGGTGGTATTGAGGCCTATACCCTTGCGCCAGTTGTAAAACTTCACCATTTTAGGTGAAAATCATTCGGCAGGCCTTGAACCTGCATGGAATGGAGTAGGAAAAATATGGGACGCTTCGCCGTCATCACGATGACCGAAAAGGCCGCCGACCGCGTGCGCGAGATCGTGGCTGCGCGTGATAGCGCGCATGGTATCCGGCTCGGCATCAAGAAGGGCGGTTGCGCCGGCATGGAGTATACGGTCGATCTTGTGACCGAGCCGAATCCCAAGGACGACCATATTGAGCGCGACGGCGCGCATGTCTATGTCGCGCCGGAGGCGGCACTTTTCCTGTTCGGAACCGAGATGGATTTCGAGCAGACGACGCTGCGCACCGGCTTCACCTTCAAGAATCCGAACCAGAGCTCGGCCTGCGGCTGCGGCGAATCCGTCGAGCTGAAGCCGGCCGATCTCAAGGCGCTTGCCGAGGCACGCGCCTCGGCCTGACCAGGCCCGCCAGCGCTTCCGCTCAGTCCGGCAGCGCGGCGATGACCACAAGCTCGACGACGAGGTCAGGCTGCGCCAGGGCGGCGACACCGATCACCTCCGATGGCGGCGGGTTGTTGTAGCTGCAGTGCTTCGGGCAATGTTCGGCAAAGAATTCGTCCAGCACGTCCAGGCGGAAGTTTGGTGAGCTGAGGACGCCGCCGGACGGAAAAGGTCCTTTGACGTAGAACGTCACCTTGACCAAATGGTCAAGCGAGCTGCCAAGTTCCTCCAGATCCGACTTTATGTTGGCCAGGATTTCGCGCCACTGCGTTGCCGCGTCGCCGACAGCGCCGCCCTGGTGTTTCGAGGGATCGTAGTCGTCGACGGTGGCGGTGTTGCCGGACAGAAAAACATATCCCTTGGCGTCCGAGACGACCGTGCTCTTGCCCCAAGGCATCAAACGATCGCCTTTGAACTTCTTGTGCGTCGTGAGGTTCATTTCGGCCTCCTGTCGCTAATCCACCCACATCCCTGTCCGCTTGTGCCAGTCGGCGATCGATTCCTCCGGATAGACGTCGAATACCTTGTCGTTCTTGCCGACGACCGGCTCGACCCAGTTCGCCTTGTATTTCAGCATCAGATGCACCTTTTCCGGCGGTGCCGGCAGGTCGCTGTCGATCGCCGAGGCGAAGGGATGCACGAGCTCCGGCCAGGTCGGGTCGTAGAGCCAGAGTGCTGCGCCGCATTTCCTGCAGAAATTGCGCTCGCCGGTCGAGACCTCGCAATGCGGATGCTCGTCATCCTCGATTTCGGCGCGATAGACGCCGAGGCTGCGCTTGCCCCTGATATCAAGCGTCTCGTAGTCGGCGCCGAGATTGATGGCGAACCCGCCGCCGCCCTGCTGCTTGCGGCAGATCGAGCAGTAGCAGAGCATGAAGGGCACCGGGGTGTGGCTCTCCACCTCGAAGCGGACGGCGCCGCAGCGGCAGGAGCCTTTGAGCAGGACGGGCATGGCGGGAACTCCGTTTTCAGATTTCAACCTGTCAGCATGCTTTTGGTTGCGGCGATGACAAGGCCGGTGACGGATGAGATGATCGCAGCATGGACAATGCGCGTCTTGAAGAACTGTTCGAAAGCCTTGGACCGATCGCCATCCGAAAACTGTTCGGCGGCAAGGGCATCTATTGCGACGGCGTCATTGTCGCGGTCGTCGTGCGTGGCGAGCTGATGCTCAAGGCGGACGAGGAAACAATTCCCGACTTCGAAGCCGCCGGCTGCAAGCAATGGACCTATACCGGCTCGCGCCACGGCAAGGAGGTGGCGATGCCTTATTGGAGCATTCCCGACGAGGCCTTCGACGATCCGGACGAAATGGCAGTGTGGGCGCGGCGGGCTTATGAAGCGGACGAAGGGCGGGGAAGTGAAAGTTAGAAATGCTGGCGGGACAGCACCCCCTCTGTCCGGCAGGACAGAGAGGGGTGTGAACGAACTCGGCCATTGCGGTTGGCCGGGCTGCCGCAACTTGAACGTTCTATAGCGCCTTGGCGATCTCCGCCGCCAGCCGCGCATTGTTCTCGACCAGCGCGATGTTGGTCTTGAGGCTGCGACCGCCGGTCAGCTCCAGGATCTTCGACAGCAGGAACGGTGTCACCGCCTTGCCGGTGACGTTGAGCGCGTCGGCAGCCTTTTGCGCGGCCTGGATGTAGCCGTCCATCTCGGCGGCCGGGATTTCGTCATTCTGCGGCACCGGGTTGGCGACGAGGATGCCGCCGCCCAGGCCCAGCGCTTGGCGCGTTCTGTAGAAATGCGCGATGTCTTCCGGCGCATTGAGCGTTAACGGCGCGCGGAAGGGCGACTGCCTCGACCAGAAGGCGGGCATCGTCTCGCAGCCATGGCCGATAACCGGTACGCCGCGCGTTTCCAGCACTTCCAGCGTTTTCTCGATGTCGAGGATCGCCTTGGCGCCGGCCGAGACGACGATGACCGGCGTGCGCGCCAGCTCGTCGAGATCGGCCGAGATATCGAAGCTTTTCTCAGCGCCCTTGTGGACGCCGCCAATGCCGCCGGTGGCGAACACTTTTATGCCGGCCATATGCGCGGCGATCATGGTGGCGGCGACAGTGGTGCCGCCGGTGCGCGTTTGAGCGACCGCGAAACCGAGATCGGCGCGCGACAGCTTCATGGCGTCACCGGTCATGGCAAGCGATTCGCGCTCGCCGTCGGAGAGGCCGATCTTGATACGGCCCTCGACCACGGCGATCGTCGCGGGTACCGCGCCGCCATCGATGATGATCTGCTCGACCTTGGCGGCCATGGCGCCATTGTCGGGGTAGGGCATGCCGTGGGTGATGATGGTGCTTTCCAGCGCCACCACGGGCCGGCCGGCGGCAAGCGCCTCCGCCACCGGCGGATGGATATCGACGAAGGGGCGGGCGGTATCAGGCGTCATGGCTGTCTCCGATCCGAACGGATTGCTTCGGCAGTGGTGGCCCTATGCCACTTCCCGCGGCTCCGGCACAAGGGCAAGCGCCTGCGTGAAGTTGGCGATCGTGAAGGACGGCACGGCCTGCGGGCTCTCTATGGCGAGCATCGCCGCGGCAAGGCCTTCGCGTAGTGCTGCGCGCAGCGGCAGGCCGCGCAGCAAGGCGGCGACGGTTGCGCCGGTCAAGGCATCGCCGGCGCCGGTCACGTCGGCCACCTTGCGCGGCGCGGGCGGATCGATCTCGAAGATTCCGGTGTCGTCGAAGCCCAGCACCGGAGCGCTGCCGGACGTGACCACGCCGGCATTCAGGCCAACCCGCCTGAGCGCGTCGACAAGGGTCTTGCCGGATGGCTCGGCGCCGACCAGCGCGGCGGCTTCGCGACGGTTCATGAAGAGCAGCGACAGATCGTCGAGCAGCGGCGCCAGGCGGACGACCTTGGCCGGCGAGACGGCGATGGCAAAGACCGGCCGGCCGCCGGCAAACGCCAACAGACGCTCCAGCGCCACCGTCGGCAAGTTGGCGTCGCACAGGATAGCGTCGGCAGCGGCGATCGCCTCGCGCACCTTGGCGCGTCTTATTTGCTTGGGAAAGGCAAGATCGTAGAGCGCCATGTCGGCAAGCCCGACGATCAACTCGCCTTGGGCATCGATCAGCGCCGTGTAGCTCGGCGTCGTGCGGTCGAGGAACACCACCGAAAGGTCGGTTATCCCGGCGTTGTCGATCGCCGAGGCGACTGTGTCCGCCGCAGCGTCACCGCCACGCACCGAGATCAGCGAGGCCGACACGCCGCGCTTCACCACGCTGCGCAGCGCGTTGAAAACCACGCCGCCGACGTCCTCGCGCATGATGCCGGGATTCGAAGCCGCGGGCACATAGACGCCCGAGACCTGGCCGCGCCGGTCGATATGGGCGCCGCCAAGCGCCAGGATTGTTGGGGATGTCGGCATTTCGGGTCGGTGACTTTCGTTGATCGTGCGGCCGCGCACACTAGGTTTCTGCGCGTCGCCCCGCAATCGGGGTCGCGATTCGGACGGCCGGATATCGAAATCTCTTCTGGATCCGTGGTTGCACTCCGCACCAGCCCTGGTGAGACAAAAATAGAACAAATCCAGATATTGATTATTTTTCAGATATTTGTTGCCCCTTGCCAAATGAGAACAAAAAAGGTACAAAACAAGCAGGGATCACGGATTGTCCGGCCTTCATTGACGACCAAGGGGTGATGTATCATGGCTCAGAATTCTTTGCGGCTTGTAGAGGATAAGGCAGTGGACAAATCAAAGGCTCTGGACGCGGCGCTGTCGCAAATCGAGCGCGCGTTCGGCAAGGGCTCGATCATGCGGCTCGGCGCCAACGAGCAGGTGGTCGAGATCGAAACCGTGCCGACCGGCTCGCTCGGCCTCGACATCGCGCTCGGCGTCGGCGGCCTGCCGCGCGGCCGCATCATCGAGATCTACGGGCCGGAAAGCTCGGGCAAGACGACGCTGGCGCTGCACACGGTGGCGGAAGCCCAGAAGAAGGGCGGTATCTGCGCCTTCGTCGATGCCGAGCACGCGCTCGATCCGGTCTATGCCCGCAAGCTTGGCGTCGACCTCGAAAACCTTTTGATCTCGCAGCCCGACACCGGTGAGCAGGCGCTGGAGATCTGCGACACGCTGGTGCGTTCGGGCGCCATCGACGTGCTGGTCGTCGACTCGGTGGCGGCACTGACGCCGCGCGCTGAAATCGAAGGCGAGATGGGCGATTCGCTGCCCGGTCTTCAGGCTCGCCTGATGAGCCAGGCGCTGCGCAAGCTGACCGCCTCGATCTCGCGTTCCAACACCATGGTCATCTTCATCAATCAGATCCGCATGAAGATCGGCGTCATGTTCGGCTCGCCCGAGACGACCACCGGCGGCAACGCGCTGAAATTCTACGCCTCGGTGCGCCTCGACATCCGTCGCATCGGCTCGGTCAAGGACCGCGACGAGGTCGTCGGCAACCAGACCCGCGTCAAGGTGGTGAAGAACAAGCTGGCCCCGCCCTTCAAGGTGGTCGAGTTCGACATCATGTATGGCGAGGGCGTGTCGAAGACAGGCGAGCTGATCGATCTCGGCGTCAAGGCCGGCGTCATCGAGAAGTCGGGCGCCTGGTTCTCCTACAATTCCCAGCGCCTCGGCCAAGGTCGCGAGAACGCAAAGCTGTTCCTGCGCGACAATCCCGATACGGCGCGTGAGGTCGAGCTTGCGTTGCGCCAGAATGCCGGACTGATCGCCGAGAAATTCCTCGAGAATGGCGGCTCCGAAGGCGGCGACGACGGTTTCGAGGATGAAGCCGGCGCCCTGTAAAGTGCGTTTACCCTGGGATTTTGCGCTCCGGGGCGATCCAAAGGCGCCCGAGGATAGTTGGTTGGCTTAGCCGGAGTTCGGCCGCAATCCTGGTTTATCGCCTTATGCTTATGTAAGCGAGTTCTTGTATTGCGTAACCGAACCGCCGGCCTTCGTGCCGGCGGTTTTGCGTTTCGCAGGCAGCGCTGAGCCGCCGCTCGTCCGCCGATCGGCCCAAAGCGCGTCGCGCTGCAATGAATTCAGGCAATGCGCTTTGGTCCATGCTTGTGCCTGTCATTTTCCCAAAACCGCTTGCGCAGTTTTGAGCGACACGCCTGTTTTGCGTGTTTCTGGACAGGCACAAGAGCTATCGCTAAAAGGCCAATCTATCTTCTGAAACACCAAAGCCCATTTGCCGCCGGCCGGGCCGGCGGTTCTTGCGAAAAAGGCAGTATGCAATGAGTGGCGTGAACGACATCCGGTCGACATTCCTCGACTACTTCCGCAAGGAGGGCCACGAGATCGTCGCCTCCAGCCCGCTGGTGCCGCGCAACGATCCGACGCTGATGTTCACCAACGCCGGCATGGTGCAGTTCAAGAACGTCTTCACCGGCCTGGAGAAGCGTCCCTATACGCGGGCCTCTACGGCGCAAAAAAGCGTGCGCGCCGGCGGCAAGCATAACGACCTCGACAATGTCGGCTACACCGCGCGCCATCTGACCTTCTTCGAGATGCTCGGCAATTTCTCGTTCGGCGACTATTTCAAGGAGCGCGCGATCGAGCTTGCGTGGAACCTGATCACCAAGGGTTTCGGCCTCAAGAAGGACAAGCTGCTCGTCACCGTCTATCACACCGACGACGAGGCGGCGGCTTACTGGAAGAAGATCGCCGGCTTCTCGGACGATCGCATCATCCGCATCCCGACTTCGGACAATTTCTGGGCAATGGGCGATACCGGCCCCTGCGGCCCGTGCTCGGAAATCTTCATCGATCGCGGCGAGCACATTTGGGGCGGACCGCCCGGCAGCCCGGAAGAGGATGGCGACCGGTTCCTGGAATTCTGGAACCTGGTGTTCATGCAATACGAGCAGGTGACCAAGGAAGAGCGCATCGACCTGCCGCGTCCCTCGATCGACACCGGCATGGGCCTGGAGCGCATGGCCTCTATCCTGCAGGGCGTCGAAAGCGTCTTCGAGACCGACCTGTTCAAGCATCTGATCGACGCCGCGTCCTCCGCGCTCGGGCAGGGGCCAAGCCAGGAGAACGTAGCGTCGTACCGCGTCATCGCGGATCATCTGCGCTCAACCTCGTTCCTGGTGGCCGACGGGGTTCTGCCGTCCAATGAGGGGCGCGGCTATGTGCTGCGCCGCATCATGCGCCGCGCCATGCGCCATGCGCAGCTGCTGGGCGCCAAGGAGCCGCTGATGTGGCAGCTGGTGCCGGCCCTGGTGCGCGAGATGGGCCAGGCCTATCCCGAGCTCGTGCGCGGCGAGGCGCTGATCACCGAAACCTTGAAGCTTGAGGAAACACGCTTCCGCAAGACACTAGTGCGCGGCCTCGGCCTGCTTTCGGACGCGACCGAGACGCTGCACGCCGGCGACATGCTGGACGGCGAGACGGCCTTCAAGCTCTACGATACCTATGGCTTCCCGCTCGATCTGACGCAGGATGCGCTGCGCCAGCGCAGCATCTCGGTCGATATCGCCGGCTTCACCGACGCGATGGAGCGGCAGAAGGCCGAGGCGCGCGCGCATTGGGCTGGCTCGGGCGAAGCCGCGACCGAGACGGTGTGGTTTTCCGTGCGCGAAAAGACCGGCGCGACCGAATTCCTCGGCTATGAGACCGAGCAGGCGGAAGGCGTTGTCCAGGCCCTGGTCAAGGACGGCAAGACCATCGACAGCGCGAGCCAGGGCGATGCGGTCGCCGTGGTCGTCAACCAGACGCCGTTCTACGGCGAATCCGGCGGCCAGATGGGCGACACCGGCGTGATTTCCGGCGATGGTTTTTCAATCGAGGTGTCGGACACGCAGAAGAAGGCCGATGGTTTGTTCGTGCATCTCGGCAAGGTGGCTAAAGGCACGATCAAGACGGGTGATGCCGTCGAGCTGAAGGTCGATCATGCCCGCCGCTCGAGGCTGCGCGCCAACCACTCCGCGACGCATCTCATTCACGAGGCGCTGCGCGAGGTGCTGGGCACCCATGTCGCGCAGAAGGGCTCGCTGGTTGCGCCCGAAAGGCTGCGCTTCGATATCTCGCACAACAAGCCGATCTCGGCCGATGAGCTCGAGGAGGTCGAGCGCATGGCCAACGAGATCGTCGTGCAGAACAGCCCGGTGACGACGCGCCTGATGTCGGTCGACGACGCGATCGCCGAGGGCGCCATGGCACTGTTCGGCGAGAAATATGGCGACGAGGTGCGTGTCGTGTCGATGGGCACCGGCCTGCATGGCGCCAAGGCAAACCGGCCTTATTCCGTCGAGCTTTGCGGCGGCACGCATGTGAAATCGACCGGCGATATCGGCCTGGTGCGCATCCTGTCGGATAGCGCGGTGGCGGCCGGCGTGCGCCGCATCGAGGCCCTGACCGGCGAGGCGGCACGCAGGCATCTGGACGAGCAGGACAGGCGGCTGAAAGCCGCGGCGGCGACCTTGAAGATCGCGCCGGCCGATGTGCCGGCTCGCGTCGAAACATTGCTTGAGGAACGCAAGAAGCTCGAAAAGGAACTCAGCGAGGCGCGCAAGAAGCTGGCGCTTGGCGCCGGCCCGGCCGTATCCGATGCTCCGCCTACCAACGAGACCGTCGCCGGCGTCGGCTTCCTCGGCAAGGCGGTCAGCGGCGTGGCGCCGAAGGACCTGAAGCCGCTGGCGGATGCCGGCAAGAAGACGCTCGGCTCCGGCGTGGTCGTCTTTGTCGGCGCCGGCGAGGACAACAAGGCGAGCGTGGTCGTCGGCGTCACCGACGATTTGACCGGCCGCTTCAGCGCCGTCGATCTTGTGCGCGTCGCGTCCGCCGCGCTTGGCGGTCAAGGCGGCGGCGGTCGGCCCGACATGGCGCAGGCCGGCGGCCCCGACGCCTCCAGGGCCAACGACGCGATCGCAGCGGTGAAGGCCGCGCTGGAAGCGGCTTAAGGGAGCGAGACCGGCCCAGTTCGAGCCGGCTCCAGTCTGCCAAAGGCGGCGCTGCCCCTCATCTGCCTGCCGGCATCTTCTCCCCGTTGAACGGGGAGAAGGGCGCTGTCACATAGGCTTTCGCCAATCACCAACGGGCAGGAAAAGCGCCGGCGTCGCGACCAGCTTCTTTCTCCCCGTTTACGGGGAGAAATGCCCGGCAGGGCAATGAGGGGCGGCGCCAGCGCCAATAATTATCATCTACGAGGCCATCGCACGCCGAGATGACGAACGCCAGTCAACCGACCTTCTCAGTCCGCGCAAAGCTCGGACGAGCGGCGATGCGCTGATACCAATCGCGCATATCCGCAAACCGCGCCAACAAATCGCGTCCTTCCGCGACCTTTACGAAATAAGCGATGATCGGTGCCGCGTGCAGGTCGGCCAGTGTCAGCTGGTCGCCTAGCAGCCAAGGCCCTTTTGCCTTCAGCGATGTCAAAACCTTGACCACCGTCTCAGCTTGGCGGAACCCGCTGGCAATCAGCGCCTCATCCGGTGCCGCTTTCTCCAGCCGCTCCACCGCAACATCCCAGACCATGGCGTGATAGCCATAGGCGTCGAGCATGCCGGTGATCTGGCCCATCCTGGCGCGGCCACGCGCATCCGCCGGCTGTAGCGCTGGACTGTCGAAGGCTTCATCGACATAGCGCGTGATCGCACCGGTCTCGAACAGTCGAAACCGTCGTGCTCGAAGGCCGGGATGCGGCCGAAAGGGTGGTGTTCCAGATACCAGGCCGGGATGCCTTCGGCGGCGAAGATGTCGAGGGGCACCAGCTCGTAGTTGACGCCTTTCTCCTCCAGCGCCATGCGTGCGATGCGCACATAAACGCTGTAGTCAGCGCCGTAGAGAGTTGGCTTGGCCATCGATCAGCGCTCCCCTCCGCTCGTCGGAGTACCAAAAAAGAAGGCTCCTTCCGGAGCCTTCGGTATGCCGAATGTGGGTTTACCCCATCGCTTTCTGCAAATTCTCGTCGATCTTGTCGAGGAAGCCGGTGGTCGAGAGCCAGGGCTGGTCGGGACCGATCAGCAGCGACAGGTCCTTTGTCATGAAACCGCTCTCGACGGTCTGGATACAGACCTTTTCCAGCGTCTCGGCGAAGCGCTTCAGCTCGGCATTGTCGTCGAGCTTGGCGCGGTGGGCGAGGCCGCGCGTCCAGGCGAAGATCGAGGCGATCGAATTGGTCGAGGTTTCCTCGCCCTTCTGATGCTGCCGGTAGTGGCGCGTCACGGTGCCGTGCGCGGCTTCCGCCTCCACCGTCTTGCCGTCCGGCGTCATCAGCACCGAGGTCATCAGGCCGAGCGAGCCGAAGCCTTGCGCCACGGTATCGGACTGCACGTCGCCATCATAGTTCTTGCAGGCCCAGACATAGCCGCCCGACCATTTCAGGCTGGAAGCGACCATGTCGTCGATCAGGCGGTGCTCGTACCAGAGTTTCCTTGCCTTGAACTCGGCCTCGAACTCCTTCTCGTAGACCTCCTGGAAGATGTCCTTGAAGCGGCCGTCATAGGCTTTGAGGATGGTGTTCTTGGTCGACAGATAGACCGGGAAATTGCGCAGCAAGCCGTAGTTCAGCGAGGCGCGGGCAAACTCGCGGATCGACTCGTCGAGATTGTACATGGCCATGGCCACGCCCCCGCCCGGCGCGTCATAGACGTCATGCTCGATCACCTGGCCGTCCTCGCCGACGAACTTGATCGTCAGCTTGCCTTTGCCGGGGAAGCGGAAGTCGGTGGCGCGGTACTGGTCGCCGAAGGCATGACGTCCCACGACGATCGGCTTGGTCCAGCCCGGCACCAGGCGCGGCACGTTCTTCATGATGATCGGCTCGCGGAAGATGGTGCCGCCGAGAATGTTGCGGATGGTGCCGTTGGGCGACTTCCACATCTTCTTCAGCTTGAATTCCTCGACGCGCGCCTCGTCGGGGGTGATCGTCGCGCATTTCACGCCGACGCCCCATTTCTTGATGGCATTGGCGGAATCGATCGTCACCTGATCGTTGGTGGCGTCGCGGTGCTCGATGCCGAGATCGTAATATTCCAGCTTCAGGTCGAGATAGGGGTGGATCAGCTTGTCCTTGATGAACTGCCAGATGATGCGGGTCATCTCGTCGCCGTCGAGCTCGACGACCGGGTTCGCCACCTTGATCTTCGCCATGAAAAGAATGCCTCGTTGCTGGGGGATCTGAACGGCCTTGCCCACATGGCTTCGGCCGGGGATGCGGAGCGTATATCAAAGGCTTTTTCAGCGCGCAAACCGCGATCCGCGCCGGGCAGACGGGTGCCGCTGTTGTGAATGCTTCATTTTCCGGTCCGGATGTGGCAGGGGACGCCGAAACGCCGCAAACCCCGGTTACCCATAGCCATGCCAGCCACAGAAGACACAACCAAGACCGCTTCCGCCGGACCGGCGATCATCCTGGTCGAGCCGCAGCTCGGCGAGAATATCGGCATGGTCGCGCGGGCGATGGCGAATTTCGGCTTGTCCGAGCTCAGGCTGGTCAACCCGCGCGACGGCTGGCCGAGCGAGAAGGCGCGCGCGGCCGCCAGTCGCGCCGACCATGTCATCGACGCTACCAGGGTGTTCGACGATCTGCCCTCGGCGGTCGCCGACCTGAACTTCGTCTTCGCCACGACAGCGCGCGAGCGCGACGGCTTCAAGCCGGTGCGCGGTCCTGTGGAAGCAGGCAGGGCGCTAAGGGCGCGCAGCGAGGCCGGGCTGTGCACCGGTATCCTGTTCGGCCGCGAGCGTTTCGGCCTCTATAATGACGAGGTCGGCCTCGCCGACGAGATCGTCACCTTCCCGGTCGACCCCGGCTTCTCCTCGCTCAACATCGCCCAGGCGGTGCTCTTGATGTCCTATGAATGGATGAAGTCCGGCCTCGCCGACGAGACGCAGACCAACTTCTCCGGGCCGGAGCTGGCGCCGGCGCCCAAGGAGCAGCTGCACAGCCTGTTCGCCTACCTCGAGAACGCGCTGGAAGCGCGCGGCTATTTTCGCCCCGAAGAAAAGAAGCCGAAGATGGTCGACAATCTGCGCGCAGTGCTGACGCGCCCGGGCTTCGCCGAGCCCGAGCTCAAGGTGCTGCGCGGAATCATTTCCTCGCTCGACAGGTTTTCGCCGGCCATGCCGCGCGGCGACGGCTCGCCCGGGGACGATCCGAGACGATTGCCGGCCGGCGCGCGCAGTCGCGCCAAAGACGAAGAAAGTTAAGATCGGTAAGCTGTGAGCATTTGAAGTAACCGAATTTTATTCGGTTACGCATCATCCTTGCTGCAATAGTGGGGGTGGCACATGTTTACGTCCAATATTGGTCGACTGCGCTTTTTCCTTTACTCTCTCGGTCTCGCCGTAGCCGAAACCGTGGTGATCGTCATCTGCATTGTCAGCACGATCGGCTTCGAAGGGCTGCTCAATTCAGGACCCGGCCCGGCGCGCCAGAGCATGGCAGGCGCGGTCCTCATCGCCTCTCTCATCTTCGTCGCGCTTCGCGGCAACATCGCCTCGCGCCGCACCCGCGACGCCAACGGACGCCGCTGGATCCTGTGGGCCTACATCGCCCTTTCGGCTGTCTATGCCCTTCTGCAGGCAGGCGTGCTGCTGGTCGTCAAATTCGGCGACCCCGAGAGCATTCCTGGCGGGCTGAACCTGCTTGGGTTTTCGGTATTCGGCCTCTGGTGCACGATTTGGTGGGCGAAGCCCGTCGCGGGCAGCAACATCGATGAGTTGACCGATGTCTTCGACTTCGATGGCCCGCTGCCGGCATCGACGCGCGCTGCACGCGCCGCTGTGCCGGCCGCTCCACGCGCCGCGGTTGGCGCTTCAGCCGCACTCATCCCGCCCGCGCCGCAGCCTTTCGGCAGACCGCGCCCGGCCGGTTTCGGCAAGCGCGGCATATGAGTGATTTTAGAGATAGGGCATGATGTCGTCCGAAAGCCGCTTCACACTTTTCGGCATCATGTTCTAGCGACTGCGCAAAAGCTGCTCGCATTCGCCTCTTCAAGACCACGATCATTCGCGATAGAAGCGCGTCGGTCCAATTCCGGGCCTGTCGTTTCTCATAACCGGATGACAATGAGCGATCGATCAAGCCAGCGCCCGATCCTGATGTTCGATTCCGGCGTCGGCGGGCTGACCGTGCTGCGCGAGGCGCGCGTGCTGATGCCCGACCGCCGCTTCGTCTATGTCGCCGACGACGCGGCTTTTCCCTATGGCGCTTGGGAGGAACCGGCGCTCAAGGAACACATCCTTGCACTGTTCGGCAAATTGCTCGACCGGCTCCAGCCGGCGATTTCGGTCATTGCCTGCAATACAGCCTCGACGCTGGTGATCGATGCGCTGCGCGATAAATTCCCCGGCCATCCCTTTGTCGGCACCGTTCCGGCAATCAAGCCGGCGGCCGAACGCACCCGCTCCGGCCTGGTATCGGTGCTGGCGACGCCGGGCACGGTGAAGCGCCAGTACACGCGCGACCTGATCAGCAAATGGGCGCAGAAATGCCATGTGCGCCTGGTCGGCAGCGACCGGCTGGCGGGGCTCGCCGAGATCTATATGCGCCAGGGTTTCGTCGACGAAGAAGCCGTGCGCGCCGAAATTGCGCCCTGCTTCATCGAGCGCGACGGCAACCGCACCGACATCGTCGTGCTTGCCTGCACGCACTACCCGTTTCTCGCCAACCGCATGCGCAAGACCGCGCCTTGGCCGGTCGACTGGATCGATCCGGCCGAAGCGATCGCGCGGCGCGCCATGTCGCTGCTTGAACCCGTTGGGGACACATCCGGCGTAAGTGAGCCCGATCTTGCCGTCTTCACCTCGGGCAAGGTGGATTTCGCCACGAGGCGGCTCATCCAGGGCTTTGGACTGACCGCACCTTAGTGCTCAAGGCGGGGTGGCGGGCTCGAAGACGATGCTGCGTTGATCCGGATCGGCCGAAACCAGCCTTAGCGTCAGGCCGTCGCCTTGCCTGAGCCCGGAGGCTTTCACGCTGGCAACCACCGGCATGTCGGCAAGCTGCACGCGCACGCCACGGTCGACGAAGTCGGTGACGACGGCCTCGAACGTCTCGCCCTCATGTCCCTTGAGCATCACCGCCTCGGCAAGGTCGATTGCCGCGTGGCTGATCTGCGAGGCGCGGGCATCCGCGCGCCCCATCACCTTCGGCAATCTGGCGAAGGCGTCAGTGACGGCCTGCGGCACGGGCTGGCCATTGGCGATCGCCAGCGCGCAGCGCAGGACGTAGCGGTCGGCCAGCCGCCTGAGCGGCGCGGTGGCGTGGGCATAGGTCGCGGCCATCGCCTCATGCCAGGGGACGATGCCCTCCTGATAGGGTTGGTAGGACGCGCCGTTGCCTGCGCGGCGGATTTCCAGCATTAGCGCCGCCTGTTTCGGGTCGGCCGGATCGAGCGTGCGTTGATAGTCGCGCAAGCTGGTGGAGGCCGACCAGGACAGGCCGAGCGCCTGTGCCGCGTTGCGCAGCCGTTGCACCTTGGAGGCGTCCGGCCCCGACATCACCCGGAACAAGCCGGTCTTGTGGGCCAGCATGGCATCGGCAATCGCCATATTGGCGGCCAGCGAAAGTGCTGCATTGTCCTGCTCGGATTGCAGCAGCGGCCTGAACGAAAGCCGGAACGTGCCGTCGGCGAGCCTTTCCACCTCCTGCTCGGGCGGATCGACGCGCGAAGCGCCGCGGCGTTGTTCGTTTGCCGCCATACGCCGCGCCAGTTCCGCGAAGCCGGCCGGAACGTCGTCGGCCCGCACGCTGTCATAGGCGAGCTTGGCGCGGCTTTGGGTGATGGCGCGCTCCGCGCTGTCCAGCTTCACCGCACCGTCTCCGGCAACCCGGATCGTGAAGACGATCGCAGGACGCGGTCCATCGGGCAACAGGCTCGCCGCCGCCTCGGCGAGCACCGGCGGGTAGAGCCCGGCCTTGCCGTCCGGCAAGTAAAGCGTCTCGCCTCGGTTCCAGGCTTCGGTATCAATCGTATCGCCGTCCTCGACGAACCAGGCCACGTCGGCAATGGCATAGTGCAAGAGAAGATCGCCGCCGCTGGCTTCGATCGAGAAGGCCTGGTCGAGATCGGTGGAACTCGCCGGATCGAGCGTGACGAAGGGCATTGCCGTCCGGTCGGCATGCTGGTCGGGCACACGCTTTGCCGCCGCCTCAGCCGCGGCCATAACCGCAGGCGGAAATCCATCCGGCACGTGGAATTCTGCGCGGATTTTCGCAAGACCGGTGGAGAGCGCCTGTGAGGGATCGTTCAGGGATTTCATGCTGCCGTCCTACACTGACGTTCCGGACGCGGGAAGGCTTGCCAGGATACCGCCAAGGTCGGCCGCCCAATGGCCGGCTCAAGCAGACCGGCGAGCCGAGCCGCTACTGCTGGAACTGCCGCTTCAGCCCGGCGTTTCTCCCGCAGAAAAGGAGAAATCGCCATGCCCGCCAAATCGCAAGCCCAGCAAAAGGCCGCCGGCGCAGCGCTGTCCGCCAAGCGCGGGGAGACGAAGAAGAGCGAGCTCAAGGGCGCTTCGCGCGAAATGTATGAATCGATGAGCGAAAAGCAGCTCGAGGAGTTCGCCGAGACCAAGCGCAAAAGTCTTCCCAGCAAGAAGTCGTAGATCGAGTGAAAGGCCTGCGGCGTCGGCCGCAGGCCTCTGTCAACCCCTTTTGGCGCAAGATGAGCTAGCGGCGCCACCAGCAGCGTTTGGTCTTGTAACGGATGACGTGGCGATGGCCGTGGCGCCAGACCACTCTTTTCGTCACCACGACGCGGCATATCTGCCTGTGGCCGCTCCAATGCCTGGCCATGGCAGGTTCCGGGGTCATAACTGCCATAGATCCCGCCAATACAGCGGCCCCGGTCAGGGTAAGGAAGAACTTCTTCATGGGAATTCGGACTCCTCTGCTCCAGTCCCTTCATTAAGATGGCAGAGCAGGGCAACTCCTTGGAAGCACAAGCCGCTCTGCTGCCGACGGCCTTCGCCACAACCGGCACCGCACGCCACGCGGGAAATTATCGGGTTGCGACCCGCGCTGCCAGCCGTAAGCTTGACACCGGTTAAATCTCTGTTTAACAGGCCCACCAACACCGGGTGGCGACGCCCGGTGGTTTCTTTTGACGTGTCCCGTGGGTTTTCCGTCGCTTTGCGTGGAAAACCCTGTCAGGTCTCGAAAACGGAGGCCAGAGGAGGGCGCGTTTCCTTCGCCCGGAGCCATGGGGTTCCGGGTATATTGTTTTGAAAGGGAATGCGATGAGCAAGCGCGAATCCGCGAAATACAAGATCGACCGCCGTCTCGGCGAAAATATCTGGGGCCGCCCGAAGTCCCCGGTCAACAAGCGTGAATACGGCCCCGGCCAGCACGGCCAGCGCCGCAAGGGCAAGCTTTCCGACTTCGGCCTGCAGCTGCGCGCCAAGCAGAAGCTGAAGGGTCACTATGGCGACGTTTCGGAAAAGCAGTTCCGCAAGGTCTATGAAGAGGCCAACCGCCGCAAGGGCGACACCTCCGAGAACCTGATCGGCCTGCTCGAGTCGCGTCTCGACGCGGTGGTCTACCGCGCCAAGTTCGTGCCGACCATCTTCGCCGCCCGTCAGTTCGTCAACCACGGCCATGTCAACGTCAACGGCAAGCGCACGAACATCGGCTCGTATCGCTGCAAGCCGGGCGACGTCATCGAGGTGCGCGAGAAGTCGAAGCAACTCGTGATTGTGCTGGAATCGGTCGCTCTCGCCGAGCGCGACGTGCCGGACTACATCGAAGCCGACCACAACAAGATGACCGCGACCTTCGCTCGCGTTCCCGGCCTTTCGGACGTTCCGTTCGCCGTGCAGATGGAACCGAACCTGGTCGTCGAATTCTACTCGCGCTGATCGACATCAATCAGCCGGTGCATCCAAGGCCGCCTTTCGAGGCGGCCTTTTCTTTGGCGGTCAGGTCCGCTAAGCCGGGCGCCAAAAGAACCATGGGGCCGGCGCCATGAATATGCTGCCAGATGTCAAATCCCTCGAGGCGATCGACGATGAGACCGACGGCGGTTTCCACCCGCTGTTCCGCGACGTGCCGTCCTCGGTCGAGTTCAACAAGCTGCGCAAGCGGCTGTTGAGGCTCACCCGCCAGGCGATCGAGGATTTCGCCATGGTGAAGCCGGGCGAACGCTGGCTGGTGGCGCTGTCGGGCGGCAAGGATTCCTACGGCCTGCTGGCGCTTTTGCTCGACCTCAAATGGCGCGGCCTCCTGCCGGTCGAACTGCTTGCCTGCAATCTCGACCAGGGCCAGCCGAATTTCCCGAAGCACATCCTGCCCGACTATCTCAACGCCAACGGCATTGCCCACCGCATCGAATACCAGGACACCTATTCGGTGGTGACCGACAAGCTGCCACAGGGCAGCACCTATTGCTCGCTTTGCTCCCGGCTGCGGCGCGGCCATCTCTATCGCATCGCGCGCGAGGAAGGGTGCTCGGCGCTGGTGCTTGGCCATCACCGCGAGGATATTCTCGAGACCTTCTTCATGAACCTGTTCCATGGCGGGCGTCTCGCCGCCATGCCGCCCAAGCTCCTCAATGACGAAGGCGACGTCATGGTGCTGCGGCCGCTCGCCTATAGCGCCGAGGCCGACCTCGAAAAATTCGCCAACGCGATGAAATTCCCGATCATCCCGTGCGACCTCTGCGGCAGCCAGGAAGGGCTGCAGCGCAACGCCATGAAGGCGATGCTCGACGACATCGAGAAGCGCATGCCGGGCCGCAAGGACACGATGATCCGCGCCATGGCCAATGTAAGGCCCTCGCATCTCCTGGACAGGAAGCTGTTCGACTTCGCGGGCCTCGATGCAAACCCAGGACAAGACATTTCCGATGCGATTTGACGATAATGCGATCGACTGGCTGGCCGAGCTTCTCGCCGGTGCCGCAAACGCCGAAATCATGCCGCGCTTCCGCCGGCTGGGCGAGGGCGACGTGCGCCAGAAGACATCCGCCGCCGACCTCGTCACCGAGGCGGACGTCAACGCCGAGAGGCTGATCACCGCTAGGCTGCGCGAGCGCTTTCCCGACGCCATGGTGGTCGGCGAGGAAGCTTGCTCCGATAACCCGGCGCTGCTGTCTGGCCTTGGCGATGCTGCGCTTGCCTTCGTCATCGATCCGGTCGACGGCACTTTCAATTTCGCTTCCGGCGTGCCGCTGTTCGGTGTCATGGCCGGCGTCGTCGTCAATGGCGAGACCGTCGCCGGCATCATCCATGACCCGGTCGGCAAGGACTGGCTGATCGGGACCAAGGGCGCCGGCAGCCATATCCGCCATGCGCATGGCGCGCTGGAGAAGGTTCGCGTCGCGGCGCCGGTGCCGATGTCGCAGATGACCGGTTCCGTTTCCTGGCAGTTTCTTCACGAGCCCGAACGCTCGCGGCTCGCCCGCAACCAGACCAAGACGCTGTCGCAATTCGCCTATCGCTGCGCGGCGCATGAATACCGGCTTCTGGCCAGCGGCCACGCCCATTTCGTGCTCTACAACAAGCTGATGCCCTGGGATCATCTCGCCGGGGCGCTGATCCACCAGGAAGCCGGCGGCCATGTTGCGCGCGTCGACGGCAGCGCCTACCTTCCCTCGCATGTCGATGGCGGCCTGCTTGTGGCGCCGGACAAGCAAAGCTGGGACGAGTTGCGACGCGAGCTCTGGGCGGAATAGGGGCCGTGCCGGCTCTGGCCGGCAAAGCTGCCGGCCATACAGCTTTAATGCAGATCGGTGATGTGCCCCGAAACAGGGGGATTGTGAGGCTGGAACATCCTGCCCCGCTCGGCGATCAGGATCATCAGCAGAGCCGCGACCGAGACGGTGCAGAAGCCGGCGGCCAGAGGCGTCACCGTGCCGTTATAGGCCTGGCCGATCAGCGCGCCGATGATGGCGCCGAGGAAGGTCTGCATGAAGCCCAGGATGGACGCGGCGGTGCCGGCGAGCTCGCCGAGCGGCTCCATGGCCAAAGCGTTGAAATTCGCGCCAAGTCCGCCGAACGGCAGCATCGCGCCGGCAAAAAACGCGATGAAGAGCCAGAGCGGCATTTTCATTTCGAGCGAGACGACGAGCCAGGCAAGGCTGATGCACAGGAAGACAAGCAGCGCGCCTTGCGACAGGCGGCGCATGCCGATCTGTCCGACCAGCCGCGAATTCAGATAGTTCGAGAAAGCCAGCACGCCGGCGACGCCGGCAAAAATCAGCGGGAACAATTCGCCGACATGGAAGATGTCGATATAGATCTGCTGGGCCGAGCTGATGAAGCCGAACATGGCCGCGAAGATGAAGGTGCTGGCAAAGGCGTAGCAAAGCGTGAGCCGGTTAGTGAGCACGATGCGGAAGCCGCCGGCGACGGAGCTTACCGTCAGCGGCCGGCGATATTCCGGATGCAGCGTCTCGGGCAGGCGCAACAGCGCCCACGCCGACACGACCAGCGCACCGATGGCCATGGTGACGAAAATCCAATGCCAACTGGCAAACAGCATGACAAACTGGCCGATGCCGGGCGCGACCACCGGAATTGCCATGAACACCATGAAGATCAGGGACATCACCTCGGCCATGCGCCGCCCTTCGAACGTGTCGCGCACGATCGAGACGGCGATGACGCGGGTCGCCGCCGCGCCGAAGCCTTGTATCAGGCGGCAGGTCAGCAACAGGGCGAAACTCGGCGCGACGGCGGCGGCAGCCGCGGCGGCGACGTAGACGACCAGGCCGAAGACCAATGGCGCACGGCGCCCGAAGCGATCCGAAATGGGTCCGAAGAAAAGCTGTCCGCCGCCGAAGCCAAGCATATAGGCGGTGATGACATATTGGCGATGGTTCTCACTCTCGACGCCGAGCGAGGCGCCGATCTGCTGAAGCGCCGGCAGCATGATGTCGATGGCCAGGGAGTTGAGCGCCATGAGCGCCGCGCAGAGCGCGATGAATTCCCAGCGCGGAATGGGCAAGCTTGTTGCCGATTGCTGCGCTGCTGCCTGCTTGTCCACCGCGAAATCCGATTCTTCAAACGAACATGCGCCGGATTACCGGCGCATCCATTCGTCTCGTTCTCGAATCCGAGAACTACAATGCCGAGGTGGGGGCAGCCCCGGAAGCTAGTGTCCGCCGGCCGGTCGCCGACGCAATCCGATCAGGCGGCGCCTTTGACGCTGACGCCCTTTTCGACCAGAAAGTCCTGCAATTCACCGGCTTGGAACATCTCGCGCACGATGTCGCAACCGCCGACGAATTCGCCCTTCACATAGAGCTGCGGGATGGTCGGCCAGTTGGAATAATCCTTGATGCCCTGGCGCAATTCGGCCGAGTCGAGCACGTTGACGCCTTTGTAGTCGGCCCCGATATAATCGAGGATCTGCACCACCTGTCCGGAGAACCCGCATTGCGGGAAGCCGGGTGTGCCCTTCATGAAGAGCACGACGTCGTTGCTCTTCACTTCATTATCGATGTAGTCGTTGATGCCGGTCATGAACAATCCTTTCATGCCTGTGGGAGTCAGGCTCGAAGCATGTCCTTCAAATAAACCCATAGGTTGGCTGAAACAAGACGTTAGCCGTGACGCTGGCCCAATGGCGCAAAAGTCGGCGCGGTTTGGGCCAAACCGAGTGACGGTGGATTCGTAGTGATGAATCTGAGCTTGGTGCCCGATGCGGAAGACGTCTCCCGGCCCAGATCTGCCCCCTCGGAGCTATGACCCGTTGCGCATATCTTCACCAAGCGCGATGATCTCCACTGCGCCAAGCCGGCGTTCTGGGCATTTGGAGGCGAATGCGGCATGTCCGGTTTCGATATCGGCTTCGTGATCTTCCCTGGAATCACGCAACTCGACTTTACTGGCCCGTTTGACGTCTTGAGCCGGCTTGGAACGCCTGCCTCGATCTCTGCCGCCAGCAAGTTCCGTCAATCGAGAACCCACGTTGTCGCGAAGACCATGCTACCGGTTTCGAGCGACCGCGGTCTCGGCATCATGCCCACCTGCACGTTTCAGAGCTGTCCCCCGCTAGACCTGATTTGCCTGCCCGGTGGCGCAGGCGTTGTGGAAGCTCTCGCCGATTTCGAGACGGTCGACTTCATTCGCCGCCAGGGCGAGCAGGCAGAATATGTAACCTCCGTTTGCATGGGCGCCTTTCTTCTTGGTGCAGCCGGGTTGTTGAAGGGACGTAGGGCTGCGACACATTGGGCCTACGTCGATCTGCTCCCCTTGGTCGGCGCCAGTCACGAAAAGGGGCGGGTAGTGCGCGACGGCAATGTCTTCACCTCGGGCGGCGTCACTTCGGGGATTGACTTCGCATTCCGCATCGTCGCCGAACTTGCTGGACCGGAGGTCGCGCAAGCCATCCAACTCGGGATCGAGTACGACCCGTCTCCTCCCTTTGATTCAGGTCACCCTGACAAGGCATCTGAGGCGGCCATCGCGCTCATGGTTCAACGCAACGAAAAGGCCTACACGGGGATTCGCGAAGGACTCAAAAAATTGGTCATCCCCGGCAAATTTCCGCGCTAAGGGACCTACAACTCCAGTACCAGCCGTCAGATTTCAACCACTAGTCCGGAACGCTGGTCTGCAGCGCCAGAGCATGCAGGACACCGCCCATCTTGCCCTTCAGCGCGTCATAGACCATCTGGTGCTGCTGGACGCGGCTTTTGCCCCGGAAACTCTCGGCCACCACTTCGGCCGCATAATGATCGCCGTCGCCGGCCAGATCGCGGATGGTCACCTTGGCGTCGGGAATGCCTTCCTTGATCAGTTTTTCGATGTCGTGGGCATCCATTGCCATGGCAAAATCCTGTTTCAAGCGGGCAGGCTGTGTGGTGTGACTCGGGGTGAGCCTAAAACCTTTCCAGCCCGGATTGAAGCCGTTCCGTCGCAGGAGGAAGCCTAGGAATTATCCGGGCTCGGATGAACCACACCGTCCTCGCTGATGTCATCGCGCGTCGAATAGGCGCGGCCGAGGCTGAAGACCAGCACGTAGAGCGGGACGTTGATCAGCAGGCCGACGATGGGAAGATAGCTCGTCATCCGCCATGCAGTTGAGAAGAAGGCCTGACCGTAGCCGTCGCAGATCAAGGACGAGCCATAGTCCCAAACCGCCCCGACCGCGGCGGCAACGGCAAAGAGCTTGATGCAGGTCGCGATGTGCTTTGCCCGCGCCGGCTCCGGAGAGAGCCTGTTCCACAGCACGAGGCAGGCGATTGGAACCGCGTAGATCAGGCTCTGCACGATGAGCATCGGCAGCGTGCCGTTTGCCGCCGCCAGGAACTCGGCGCGGGGTTTCTAGCCGGAGGCAGACCTCGCTCGAGGTCGTCGACAGCAGGAACAGGGCGAACGGTCCGAGAAACCAGAAGAAGAACAGAGACGGCCAGAAGACGACTGCAATCAGCGCCCTGGCGGTTAAATCATGTCGCGTAAAAAAGGATTTATGCGACATGAATTAGGTCTTTTACCTTAAGCATGTCTTTTTCCCGAAACCGCTGCACACTTTCGGGAGACATGCTTCTGGTCAACTGGCCTGGTCCATGAAGCGCGGGAACCAGCCCTCATGGGCGGCGGTCAATTCACTGACCGGGATCGGCCGTGCGTCACCCAGCTTCAATTCACGTCCGCCGGTGGTGCCGATCCATGGCGCGAAGATGCCGAGCTTGCTCTGCTCCTCGCGGATCCTGTCCCATTCGCCGCTTTGCGGGTCGATCGATAGCGTCAATAGATAGCGGCCTTGGTCCTCGCCGAACCAGACCGGAATCGGGTCGGTGCCGGTGAGGCCGGGGATGGTGGCGCCGATGCCGGAGGCCATAGCCATTTCGGCCAGCGCTACCGCCAGGCCGCCGTCGGAGACATCGTGGGCCGATGTCACGATGCCGGAAGCGATCAGCGAGCGCACATGGTCGCCGACGCGCTTCTCATGCGCGAGGTCGACGGGCGGCGGCGGACCGTCGGCGCGGCTATGGATGTCACGCATATAGGCGGACTGGCCGAGATGGCTGCCCCATGTCGGTGGCGCGCCGACCAGCACGATCATCTGGCCCTCGGCGGCAAAGCCGATGCGCGCCATCTTCGACCAGTCGGCGATGAGGCCGACGCCGCCGATCGTCGGGGTCGGCAGGATGCCGCGGCCATTGGTTTCGTTGTAGAGCGAGACATTGCCCGACACGATCGGGAAGCCGAGCGCGCGGCAGGCATCGCCGATGCCTTTGATGGCGCCGACGAGTTGACCCATGATCTCCGGCCGCTCCGGATTGCCGAAATTGAGGTTGTCGGTGGCAGCAAGCGGCAGGGCGCCCGTTGCCGTCAGGTTGCGCCAGCATTCGGCCACGGCCTGCTTGCCGCCTTCGTAAGGATCGGCCTCGCAATAGCGCGGCGTGACGTCGGAGGAGAAGGCCAGCGCCTTGGTCGGGTGACCTTCGACGCGCACGACGCCGGCATCGCCGCCTGGAAGCTGTAGCGAATTGCCCTGGATCAGCGTGTCATACTGCTCCCACACCCAGCGGCGCGAGGAGAGATCCGGTCCCCCCAGCATCTTGAGCAGCGCGTCGGCGACGTCGGCCTTCGGCGCGTCGTTCGCGGCAAGCGGCGTGGGTTTCTTCGCCTCGATCCAGGGGCGGTCATATTCCGGCGCCTGGTCGCCGAGGTCCTTGATCGGCAGATTGGCGACCTCGTCACCCTGGTGGATGACGCGGAAGCGCAGGTCGTCGGTGGTCTTGCCGACGATGGCGAAGTCGAGACCCCATTTGCGGAAGATCGCCTCGGCTTCCTCTTCCTTCTCGGGGCGCAGCACCATGAGCATGCGCTCCTGGCTTTCCGACAGCATCATCTCATAGGCGCTCATGCGCTCCTCGCGCACCGGCACCTTGTCGAGGTCGAGCTCGATGCCGAGGTCGCCCTTGGCGCCCATCTCGACCGCCGAGCAGGTGAGGCCCGCGGCACCCATGTCCTGGATGGCGATGACGGCGCCCGACGCCATCAGCTCGAGACAGGCCTCCAGCAGGCATTTTTCGGTGAAGGGATCTCCGACCTGCACGGTCGGCCGCTTCTCCTCGATCTTGTCGTCGAATTCGGCCGAGGCCATGGTGGCGCCGCCGACGCCGTCGCGCCCGGTCTTGGCGCCGAGATAGACGACCGGTAGGCCGACGCCCTTGGCCTGCGACAGGAAGATGGCGTTGGTCTTGGCGAGACCCGCCGCGAAGGCGTTGACCAGGATATTGCCGTTGTAGCGAGCATCGAAATTGACTTCGCCGCCGACGGTCGGCACGCCGAAGGAATTGCCGTAGCCGCCGACGCCCGAAACCACGCCCGCGACAAGGTGCCGGGTCTTGGGATGATCCGGCGCGCCGAAGCGAAGCGCGTTCATTGCCGCCACCGGCCTGGCGCCCATTGTGAAGACGTCGCGCAGGATGCCGCCGACGCCGGTCGCGGCACCCTGATAAGGTTCGATGTAAGAGGGGTGGTTGTGGCTCTCCATCTTGAAGACGACGCAGTCACCGTCGCCGATGTCGACCACGCCGGCATTCTCGCCTGGACCCTGGATGACCTGCGGACCGCTGGTCGGCAGCGTGCGCAGCCATTTCTTGGAGGACTTGTAGGAGCAGTGCTCGTTCCACATCGCCGAGAAGATGCCGAGCTCGGTGAAGCTTGGCTCGCGGCCGACCAGATCGAGGATGCGCTGGTATTCGTCCGGCTTCAGCCCATGCGCGGCGACGAGCTCGGGAGTGATGGGCACGGAATTGGAAATGGTCATGAGCGGCGATTTTTGTCCGTGGAAGAGGGGAGTTCTTTGAGTCTCCTCTTATCGCAAGCTTTCGCGCGATACACCCCCACCGGATGACGAAAAAAGCCGGAAAACGGCCCCTGCCGGCGGAGGCCAGGGCCTAGAGCTCGCCAGCTTGATCAGGAAAAACTGTCGTAGCCGGCGCGGCCTTCGTCGAGCAGGCGGCGGATGACGGCGACGCCGCCGGCGACATCCTTGCTTTGCCGCGGCTGCGACACGCCAAAGCGCACGCCGTGAAAGACCTGCTCGGAGCGGCCGGCCTTGAACTCGTCCTCGTCGTCGATGAGCACGCCTTGCGCCAGGCAGGCGTTCTTGAAAGTGCCGGACAGCCACGGGTCCGGCAAGGTCAGCCAGACGAAGGGCACGTTGTCCCGCGCCTTGAAATCAAAACCCGCCAGCACTTCGCGCACGATGGCGAGGCGCGCCTGGATTTCGCCAATGCAGCGCTTGCGGATCTCGCCCGCCTGGCCCGACATCACCAGCCGCGTGCCGACCTCGGCCAGCAGGAAGGGCAGGCCGCCGGTCATCATCTTGTGGGCGACGCGGATGCGGTGGCGATAGGCCGGCGGGCAGGAAAGCCAGCCGCCGCGCACGCCTGCCGCGACCGACTTCGACAGGCCGCCGGCGACGATCGTGCGCTCGGGCGCATATTCGGCCAGCAGCGGTGTCGGGTCGTCGGTGAGCTCGCCGTAAAGATCGTCCTCGATCAGCGCAACATTGTACTCACGCGCGATCTTGGCGATCGCCTGCCGTCGCTCCGCCGACAACGTCACCAGCGTCGGGTTCTTCGCGGTCGGCATCAGGAACATCAGCTTTGGATGTTTCTGCGCGCAGACGCGCTCGAAATCATCCGGGTCGATACCGCCCTCATCAGTCAAAACCAGCGCCGTGCGGCGGCCGATCAGCCCTGCGCTCCGCGCGATCTGCGAATAGGTGAGGTGCTCGAAGACCACGTAGTCGCCGGGCATGGTCAGCGCCGCGATCGCCGCCATGACCGCAGCATGGGTGCCCAGCGTCGGCACGATCGAATCGAGCGAGGGGCGGAAGGCATTGCGTGCCAGCCAGCGGCTTCCGGCTTCGTACCAGCGTTCGGGAAAGTCCCGCGTGTAGCTCGAAATGTCGTGCGGATGCTCCTGCGCCGTGCGTGCCAGCATGTCGGCAATCACCGCGCCCTGGCCGACATCGGGCGCGGCGGTGCTGTCGAAGCGCAGCTTGCCGCTCGGCGCATCGATGGGACGCGTGCCCTGGATGGCAGGTTCCAAATCCGGCTTCGGGTCTGCGGCGCGCTGGCCTAGCACATAGGTGCCACGGCCGACCTCGCCGCTCACCAGGCCGCGCTCGCGCAGCAGCTGATAGGCCCTGCCGATGGTGCCGACGGTCGTGCCGATGTCATAGGCGAGGTCGCGCTGCGGCGGCAGTTTTGCACCGGCGTCGATGACGCCCTTGTCGATATCTGACTCAATGCTGTCAGCAAGACGCTGGTAGAGCGGACCGGAGCCAGAGGAAAGATCGGGGAGCCAATTTGTCATGGTGACAATTTTCTATATTGCACCGCGCGATGAGTCAATTCATATCGATCTCGCGATTGGGAAGGTACAATCGGAACAAGGCAGAATGACAATGGATACAATCGAGACAATTCGCTATGCTCGCCCGGTTTCTGGCGCGCAGGTCGATCCCTTGGCCCATCGTGGCTTCGTCGGCCGCACGGCGGTTGTGCTCCGTTCCCTCGTAAGGCAGATCGACCGGATGCTGGAGCGCAGGCGCGGCCGCCTCGCGCTCATGGAGATGACGGACGAGCAGCTCAAGGATATCGGCGTCTCGCGCTGCGACGCCCATCGCGAAGGCATCAGGCCATTTTGGGAATGATGGTCTATCTTCGGGTTGCGGGCTTTCTTCGCAACCGGCCGATACCGTGATCGACAAGCACGGCGAGCACGCTCAATGCGATGAACAGGGCCGTGACGCCAAGCGCCGAAACGGCAACGTTGGCGGCGCCGTTCTTGGCGACGTCGAGGAATGGGTAGGGTACTTCGCCGGCGAAGGGCGCGCGTACCAGCGCGTAGGCGAGATAGGCGACCGGATAGATCATCCACCAGGCGATGTCGCTCCACTGCCGCCTGCCATCGGCGCCCGCCACCAGCCACCACAGCACGAACAGCGCCGGCGTCACATAGTGCAAGAGGACGTCGCAGAGCAGGAACAAACCCCGCGGCTGCCAGAGCTTCGCCAGGACTGTGGTGTAGACGATGAAAACCAAAGTTATGGCCACGGCGACGCCAGTCCGCGTCCGCGGTCCGGCAAAGGCCGGGAACCAGGCATAGCCGGCGGGTGACAGCAGCGAGGCGTGCACCATCACAGCGGCGATGTTGGTCAGGACGGTGAAGAAGCTGAAATAGAAGACGACCGAGCTGAGCAGGCCGCGGCCTGCGGCCATCGATGCCGGGATAGTGATGGCGAATTGCAGAACAAGCGCAATCAGCCCGACAGCCAGTCCCGCGGGCTGCAGGAACCGGGCCATGACAACCTCAGGCGGCAGCCGCGCAGGACGGATTGCCGGCCTGCCACCGGGCGATGTCGGAACCGATGCGCGCGCCGAGCGGCTCGTTCATCAGCGGCCCGAACACGTCGACCCGGCGGGAATTTCCCTGCGCCTGCACGACCAGCAGCGGCTTGCCGCCATAATGCTTGGCGGGCACCAGCAGGAAGCGCGGCGTGCCGCTGTAGGAATTGAGCTCATTGGCCATCTGGTAGGGCTTGAAGGCCGGGTCCTTGCTGGCGATCCAGCATTTGTGCGCAGCGATGGCAACCTGTTCCATGGCGAGCAGCGAGGCGCTCTTGCCTGAGGGAACCGGCGTGGTCTTGGGGCTGGACTGGCAAGAAGCCAAGGCAAGCCCGGTGGCGGCCAGGAGAGCAAGGCGAGCAATCGTCAGTCTCATGGTCAGTCCGCCCCCGCGTTCCGATAGGATGTTAAAGGATCAGGCAGCGATGCCGAGCGCGCTTTGGAAAAGCGCCCGTCCGTCCTCGCCGCCATGCGCCGCCTCGATCAGGTTTTCCGGATGCGGCATCAGGCCGAGCACATTGCCCTTGTCGTTGACGATGCCGGCAATGTCGTTGATCGAGCCGTTGGGGTTGGTGTTTTCCGCATAGCGGAACACCACCTGGCCTTCGCCTTCGAGCCGGGCAAGCGTCTCGGCATCGGCGAAATAGTTGCCGTCATGATGCGCCACCGGCGAGCGGATCACCTGTCCGGGCTGGTAGCCGCGGGTGAACATGGTGTTGGCGTTGGCGATCTTGAGCTTCACCTGCCGGCAGACGAATTTCAGCGAGGCGTTGCGCATCAGGGCGCCGGGCAGCAATCCCGCCTCGACGAGAATCTGGAAGCCGTTGCAGACGCCGATAACGGTCACGCCCTTGGCCGCCTTTTCGGCGACCGCGCGCATCACCGGCATGCGCGCCGCGATGGCGCCGCAGCGCAGATAGTCGCCGAAGGAGAAGCCGCCCGGGATAGCGATCAGGTCGACATCGGGGATTTCAGTGTCGGTCTGCCAGACGGTCGCCGGCGCATGGCCGGAAATCTTGGTCAGCGCCGCGATCATGTCGCGGTCGCGGTTGAGGCCAGGCAGGAGGACGACGGCTGATTTCATTGTCAGGCGATCTCCACCGCGTAGTTCTCGATCACCGTGTTCGCCAGAAGCTTGTCGCACATGGCCTTGAGGTCGGCTTCGGCCTTGGCCTTGTCGGTTCCGGCGAGTTCGATGTCGAACACCTTGCCCTGCCGCACCTGGCCGACGCCGTCGAAGCCCAACCCGGAGAGCGCGTGCTCGATCGCCTTGCCCTGCGGGTCGAGGACGCCGTTCTTGAGGGTCACGGTGATACGGGCTTTCATCGATGCTCCTGGGCAGATCGTCAGTTAGGGAGGCCTGCCATTGTCCGGCAGGCCCGTCAATATTCAGTGCTTCAGGCCCTTAGGCGCCTCGGAAGAGGCGACGAGCACGGGGCCCGTGGGGCGCGGCGGTTCGTTCTCGTTGATGATGCCGAGACGGCGGGCAACTTCCTGATAGGCTTCGACCAGGCCGCCCATGTCGCGGCGGAAACGGTCCTTGTCGAGCTTGTCCTGGGTGGCGACGTCCCACAGTCTGCAGGAGTCCGGCGAGATCTCGTCGGCGACGACGATGCGCATCATGTCGCCCTCGAACAGGCGGCCGCATTCGATCTTGAAGTCGACCAGCTGGATGCCGACGCCGAGGAACAGGCCGGACAGGAAGTCGTTGACGCGGATGGCCAGGGCCATGATGTCGTCGATTTCCTGGGGGCTTGCCCAGCCGAAGGCGGTGATATGCTCTTCCGACACCATCGGGTCGTCGAGCGCGTCGGCCTTGTAGTAGAATTCGATGATCGAGCGCGGCAGCACGGTGCCTTCCTCGATGCCGAGGCGCTTGGATAGCGAGCCGGCAGCGACATTGCGAACCACCACCTCGAGCGGGATGATCTCGACTTCCTTGATCAACTGCTCGCGCATATTGAGCCGGCGGATGAAGTGGGTGGGGATGCCCATGCGGTTCAAGTGGTTGAAGATGTGCTCGGAAATGCGGTTGTTGAGCACGCCCTTGCCATCGACCACTTCATGCTTCTTCTTGTTGAAAGCGGTGGCATCGTCCTTGAAAAACTGGATCAGCGTCCCCGGCTCAGGGCCCTCATAGAGGATCTTGGCCTTGCCTTCGTAAATGCGGCGGCGATTTTTCATTTGATTTTTTCTCTGGATCTGCGGGCAAGCGGCGAGTGACCGGTTCCTGCCCGTCTGCCTAAATTAGTATGGCGAAGGCGGCGTTCAATGCCGGTGTTATCGCAATCGTCTTGTTTGCTCAATCCGCAAATCCCGCGAATCAACCGCTTTCGGGACTGAAATGCCGCAGCGCAGCATGCGACGAAGCATATTGACCGGCCCGCGGCCTTTTGGTTTGTGCTTGCCCACCACACATATTCACCGCCAAGCGAATCGGATTGATCGGAGGGACGTTATGAGCAGCATGAAAGACCGCGAAGAGGGTTTTGAGCGCAAATTCGCCTTCGACGAGGAGCTTCGCTTCAAGGCCGCGGCGCGCCGCAACAAGGCGCTTGGCCTGTGGGCCGCCGAGAAACTGGGCAAATCCGGCGCCGATGCCGAAGCCTATGCCAAGGAAGTGGTGGTCTCCGATATCGAGGAAGCGGGCGACCACGATGTTTTCCGCAAGATACGCACGGATTTTGACGCGGCCGGCGTCGCCCAGTCCGACCATCAGATCCGCCGCACCATGGACGAGCTGATGGCGCAGGCGATCGAGGAGATCAAGAACAGCTGAGGCTGTGCGGACATGATGTCGTCCGAGAACCGCTTTGCGCGTTTCGGCATCATCCCCTATCTCTTTGTTTTTACGCAATTCCGGACGGAAAACCGTTACACACTTTTCCTGGAATTGCCCTGACTGGACCAATCGACCGCCCGGCCAAGCCGGGCGGTTTTTCTTTGCCTTCGCGTCGTTTCCGGCCAAAACTGCGGATTGTTCACAAGGAAACTTTCGATGTCGCTCAAGTCCCGCCTGGCCGCCGACGAAACGCTGTTCACTGCCTGGTCGGGCGTGCCGGACGCGCTGACGGTCGAAATCATCGCCAAGCAGGGCTTTGACGCCGTCACCCTCGACATGCAGCATGGCGGCCATCATGAGGACAGCGTGCTGCGCGGCCTGGTGCCGGTGCTCGCCGCCAACAAGCCGGCGCTGGTGCGCATTCCGGTCGGACGCTTCGACATGGCAAGCCGCGCGCTCGATTTCGGCGCCGAGGCGGTGATCGCGCCGATGGTGAACTCCGTGGCCGATGCAAGGCAATTCGCCGCCGCGATGAAATATCCGCCGCTGGGCGAACGCTCCTGGGGCCCGACCTATGCTTTCCCGCGCCATGGCAAGGGCGACCATGCCGAATGGCTGCGCGACACGAACCAGCGCATCATGGCTTTCGCCATGGTCGAGACGCGGGCTGCCCTCGAGGCGCTGGACGGTATCTTGGATACGCCCGGCATCGACGGCATCTTCGTCGGTCCGTCGGATTTCTCGATCGCCTGGTCGAACGGCACCACCATCAACTCGACGCTGGAAAGCATGATGGAGACGGTCGCGTCGATCGCCGAGCGGACCCGCAAGGCCGGCAAGCATGCCGCGATCTATGTCATCGAACCGGCGATTGCCGGGCGCGTCGTGTCGATGGGTTTTCGGCTGCTCGCCATGGGCTCGGACCACACGCTGATCTCGCTCGGCGCGAAAACGCTGCTGAAGAGCATGCGGGATTCGATCGGCTCCTGAAGCCGGCGTTACGGCTCCTTCAACTCCGTCAGGAATTTGGCGAAAGTCATCGAACCCTCCGGCCACGGGCCGAAGCCGGCGTCGTGGTTGAGATGGCCGGCCTCGCCGGCATCGATGAAGAGCGATCCCCAGGCGGCGGCAATGTCCTCGGCGACTGCGAAGGCGCAGAATGGATCGTTGCGGCTGGCGATCACGATGGACGGAAAAGGCAGGGGATCGCGCGAATAGGGGCCGAAGGTCATCAGATGCCTTGGCCTGATTTCCGGATTGGAGACGTCGGGCGGCGCGACGAAGAAGGCGCCGGCGACCGGCTTCTTGAATTGCGGGATGGCCTGCACCGCCGCCGTCACGCCCAGCGAGTGCGCAACAAGCACCACCGGTCGCTCGGCCTCGTTGACGGCGTTCGCCACGCTCGCCGTCCAGTCCTCACGCACGGGTTTGGTCCATTCCGCCTGCTCGACCCGGCGCGCCGTCGACAGTTTCGACTGCCAGCGGGTCTGCCAATGCTCGGGGCCGGAATTGGTGTAGCCCGGCACGATCAGGATATCTGCGTCTTTGACTTTCATGGCGCGGATGTAGCGAGCGGCCTTCTTGGCTGCAACCCTGTCGGAAAATTCGGAGCAATCACAATTGTGAACAACTTGTTCGATTCTTGCTCTCTTGTGTGAACGATCGCAATCGACGATTTGGAGGGGAACAAGGAACAATGGCTGGCGGCCACGACAATCCCATGCTGGGATAAGCGCCGCCCGAACGGAGAGTTTGATGAGCGAACTGCCTTTTGCCGCGACCACCCCGGTCAGCGTGTCGCGTGTCGGGCTAAAGGCGCGCGATGCCGAAAGTCTGGCGGCCTATTATCGCGCCGTCGTCGGCCTGCAGGAACTGAGCCGCGCCGACGGCGCGATCACGCTCGGCGCAGCCAATCGGCCGTTGCTGGTGCTGGAGCAGGATTCTGCGGCCAAGCCGGACGATCCGCGCAGCGCCGGCCTTTTTCACACCGCTTTCCTTTTGCCGTCGCGCGCGGACCTTGGCCGTTGGATCAGCCACGCCGCCGCCAACCGTATCGGCATCGAGGGTGCGTCGGACCATCTGGTCAGCGAGGCGCTCTATCTCACCGACCCGGAGGGCAATGGCATCGAGATCTATGCCGATCGCCGCCCGCAGGACTGGAAATGGAATGGCGACCGTATCGCCATGGCGACCGAGCGGCTGAACCTGCCGGCGGTGGTGGGCAGCGTGCCGGCGGGCGATGCCGGCTGGCAGGGCGCGCCGGCCATGTGCATCTGCGCGTCGGTCGGCCGGAGGACGCGGAGGCCTGGTGGCATGACCAGTTCGGCTTCGACACCGTCGCCAAATATGGCGGCCAGGCGGTGTTCCTGTCGTCCGGCCATTACCACCACCATATCGGCGCCAATGCCTGGCAGAGCGCCGGCGCCGGCCGCCGCGATCCGTCGCGCTCGGGCCTCGCCTGGGTCGAGATGCGCTCGGACAATGTCAAGGATGAGACGAGCCGCGAGGACCCTTGGGGAACGGTGATCAGGACCGTGCCTGGGAAGGCTTGAGCCACGCCTGCGTCAAGCTGGAGCACCCCTCATCCGTCTCGGCGCTAGCGCGCCGATCCACCTTCTCCCACAAGGGGGAGAAGGGAAGACCGAGCCGGCGCCACTGCCAATCGCGGCATCGGTGATTAGCTGAGGCGCGGGCGCCAAATTCCCCCTTCTCCCCTTGTGGGAGAAGGTGGCTTGTCGCGGAGCGACAAGACGGATGAGGGGTGTTCCAGCCTGGCGCCAGCGCGCGCCTTTGTTCGGCCTCAAGCCTCTCCAAACACCCGCTTGAAGATCGTGTCGACATGCTTGGTATGATAGCCGAGGTCGAATTTCTCGCGGATATCGGCTTCGGGCAGCGCCGCCGTGACATCCTTGTCGGCAAGCAGTTCCTCGAGGAAATCGGCGCCGTGCTCCCACACTTTCATGGCGTTGCGCTGCACCAGGCGGTAGGCGTCCTCGCGTGACAGGCCGGCCTGGGTGAGCGCCAGAAGCACGCGCTGCGAATGCACCAGGCCGCGGAACTTGTTGAGGTTCTTTTCCATGTTCTCGGGGTAGACGAGCAGCTTGTCGACGACGCCGGTCAGACGCGACAGCGCGAAATCCAGCGTCACCGTCGCATCCGGTCCGATCATGCGCTCAACCGAGGAGTGCGAAATGTCGCGCTCATGCCAGAGCGCCACATCCTCCATCGCCGGCATGGCGTAGGCGCGCACCATGCGGGCGAGGCCGGTGAGATTTTCGGTCAGCACCGGGTTGCGCTTGTGCGGCATAGCCGACGAGCCCTTCTGGCCCGGCGAGAAATACTCTTCCGCCTCCAGCACCTCGGTGCGCTGCAGATGGCGGATTTCTATGGCGAGGCGTTCGACCGACGAGGCGATGACGCCAAGCGTGGCAAAAAACATGGCATGCCGGTCGCGCGGGATGACCTGGGTCGACACCGGCTCCGGCTGCAATCCAAGTTTTGCCGCAACGTGCTCTTCGACATAAGGCTCGATGTTGGCGAAAGTGCCGACCGCGCCGGAAATGGCGCAGGTGGCGATGTCTTCGCGCGCGTGCACCAGCCGTTCGCGGCAGCGCGAGAACTCGGCATAGGCCTGCGCCAGCTTGACGCCGAATGTGGTCGGCTCGGCATGGATGCCATGGCTGCGGCCGATGGTGACGGTGTCCTTGTGCTCGAAGGCGCGGCGCTTCAGCGCCGCAAGCAAGGCGTCGATATCGGCAAGCAGGATGTCGCTGGCCCGCGTCAATTGCACGGCAAGGCAGGTGTCGAGCACGTCCGACGAGGTCATGCCCTGGTGGATGAAGCGGGCATCCGGCCCGACGAATTCGGCGAGATGGGTCAGGAAAGCGATGACGTCATGCTTGGTCACGCGCTCGATCTCGTCGATCTTGGCGACGTCGAATTTGGCCGCGCCGCCCTTTTCCCAGATGGTCCTCGCCGCTTCCTTCGGAATGACGCCCAGCTCCGCCAGCGCGTCGCAGGCATGCGCCTCGATCTCGAACCAGATACGGAAGCGGGTTTCGGGCGACCAGATGGCGACCATTTCCGGCCGGGAATAGCGAGGGATCATCCGTTTTCTAAGTCCTGCCTGGGAGAAGCGTCGGCCGCGTCCTAACAGAGCCAGGCCCAATGCTCAACGCCGCTGCCGCGCAAACCAGGTACTGACCGCGACGAGCGCTGCAAAACGGTTTGTCATCTATCTCATCAGCGTCATGCTTACCACGCCATGGAACGAGACGCGCCGTGCGATGCATCCAATCCGGCGTTCATTTGTTATTGTCGGCCGTCTCGCATCCGAAAGGGCAAATCGCCATCCAGCGGAGAACCAGCATGAGCACCGACATCAGCAAGATACGCGGACACATGGAAGTGATCGGCGCCGACGGCGTCCATATCGGCACCGTCGACAAGGTCGAGGGTGACCGGATCAAGCTGACCAAGGCCGACAGCGGCATGGGCTCGCACAAGAACCATCACCACTGGTCGCGGAGATCGACGGCCAGAAGGTATGGCTTTCGGCCAATTCGGATGTCGCGGTCACCTTCGAGGAAGAAAAATCCGATCCGACCTGATTGGCCGTCAACGCGACGACCAAACCGGAAACAAATCGCCGTCGGCCGGCGTCGCGGCATGGACGCCGCGGCTGATCGCGCGTGCCATGGTGGCGCCGGCCGCCGCGAATAGGTCGATCGCGGCATCCGCGCCGAGCTCGATGCCGCTCCTGCCGGTCGCCAGGGCAAACACGAGATCGCCGTCCGCCGGCGTGTGCGTCGGCCAGATGGCACGTGCGAAGCCGTCATGCGCCGAAATCGCCAGTCGCTTGGCCGCGGCCTTGGTCAGGACGGCGTCCGTGGCGATGACGGCGATGGTGGTGCTGCCGCCTTCGGCCTCGCCGCCCATTTGCCTGTCGCGGTATTTCAGCAGGATCCTTCTGGCGTCTTCAGGCAGCGGGGCTGGGTAGCCGAGGCCGCCGAACTCGTCGCCGATCTCGAAGGGCGCCGCCCAGAAATGGCGGCTGCGGCCGACCGTCACCGAGCCGGTCGGATTGACGGCGGCGAGCGCGCCGACGGTGACGCCGCTGTCGAGCACGGTCGAGGCGGAGCCTAGCCCGCCTTTGAGGCCGGAGGTCAGGGCGCCGGTGCCGGCGCCAGCCGTGCCGATGGCGAAATCCAAGGTTGCCGCCTGAACAGACTCATAGCCGAGCTCGCGATAGGGCGGATAGCGGCCCCAATCCTTGTCGCCGCCGTTGCGCAGGTCGAACAGGATCGCGGCCGGCACGATCGGCACGCGGAAGCCGCCGACCTCGACACCGATGTTCTTTTCGCGCAATGCCGCCTGCACGCCCGAGGCGGCGTCGAGGCCGAAGGCGGAGCCGCCCGACAGAACGACGGCATGGATCGTCGCGATCGAGTTCTGCGGCTCGAGCAGGTCGGTCTCGCGCGTGCCCGGTGCGCCGCCCAGCACCTGGACGCCGGCCACGGCGGGCTCGTCGCACAGCACCACCGTGACGCCGGATTTGAGCCTGGCGTCGGCGGCATTGCCGACCCGAAGGCCGGCAACGTCGGTGATCAGATTGCGCGGACCGGTGCAGAACATCACTTGTCCTCCAGCGGCACGAAATGCATGCCGTCGAAGCGGAAGAGGCGGAACGGGTTCTGGCTGAGATCGCCCTTGTCGTCGAAGCGGACGGTGCCGATCGCGGTCGCAAAATCACGGCCGGTCAACGCTTCGCCGAGCGGCTGCCCTGTGCTTTCCGCACCGGCCAGCGCGGCATTGGCGACCTCGACCGCGGCATAGGCCGGAAGCGTGTAGCCGTCCGGCACGATGTTCTTCGCTGCGAAAGCCTGCACCACCTTGGGATCGGCGATCTCCGACCATTCCGGCGGGGCGATCATCAGCGTGCCGACGGCATAGGGCACATCGCCCGGCGGCGTGCGCAGGTTCTCGCCGCCGGCGAAGGCGATGCCGGCATCGAGCTGGGCGGCGTCGCGGCCCATGATGGCGATGTCGTCGCCGTCGCCGCCGGCGAACACCTTGGTCGCGCCGGCCTTTTTCAGCCGGCCGATCAGCCCGATCTGGTTGTCGAGCTGCGGCCGGAACGTGTCGACGAAGACCGGTTTCAGCGCCGCCTGCTCGGCTGCGGCGCGAAAGGTCTCGGCCATCTCGCGGCCATAGATGGTGCCGTCATCGACGATGGCGAACAGGTCGTCGCGCCAGAGCTGGATTAGCTTGGCGGCGACCGCATTGCGCTCATCGTCGCCGCGCGGGCCGAGCCGGTAGACCGGCCATCCGGTCTTGGCGCGCCGGTCGGTCAGGCTTTCGGTGCGCACGCCGACCGTGATGACCGGAATGTTGGCATCCTTCAGGATCGGCAGCGCCGCCTCGATAGCGTCGGTGCAGAGAAACCCCACCACGACATTGACCTTGGCGTCGACGAAATCGTTCGCCGCCGCGGCGCCGCCATCGGCAGTGCAGGCATCGTCCACGGCCTTGATCGCGATGCCGTTCGCCTCCGCCGCCAGGCCGGCGCCGGCCTCGATCTGCTTGCCGAGGATCGCCGATGGGCCGGAAAGCGGCGCAGCAATGCCGACCAGCGCTTGGGCGTCGGCGCTTGCGGCCAGCGACAACCAGAGCAGCACGGCTGATGTCGTCGTGAGAAGACGCATTCGGGCTAAGAGATCCTCCATGCCGGGAATACAGTCCCGACACTATTCCAGGAAATGCCTAAAGGCTGGCTAAGCGCCGCGCAACACGCGAATTTGCGGATTGCGGTCAAGCACTTCGCCCGTGCTATGCAACTTGTGGCGTGCAATATGCCGCCATATATAACGAACTGGTTTCGACAGGTGGACATCGGGTGCTGAAGATCAATGATATCGGGCCGCAGCATTATCGCGATGCGATGGCGCATTTTGCCGGCCATGTGCATGTGGTGACGACCGACGGGCCCGGCGGCAAAAGGGGCGCGACGGTGATCGCCGCCTGTTCGGTCTCGGACACCCCGCCGACGGTGCTGGTCTGCCTCAATCGCGAGAACGCCAAGAACGAGGCTTTCGTCAAGAACGGCAAGTTCGCGCTCAACACCCTCGCATCGGACCAGGAAGCCGTATCGGTCGCCTTTTCCGGCGTCACCGGCCTGCCGGTGGAGGAGCGCTTCGCGCTTGCCGAATGGGATGTGATCTCGACTGGCGCCCCGACGCTGAAAGGGGCGCTGGCCGTGTTCGACTGCGAGATCATCGATAGCAAAGACCTTGCCACCCACCGTGTGCTTTTTGGCAAGGTGACAGGCCTGCGCATCGGCGATAATTTGCGGCCGCTGATCTACCACAACCGCGGCTATCATTTTCTTTGAACGTGCAAGCGGGATCCACGGAGACAAGATGACCGCGCCGCGCCCCGCGCCGAAAACGATCGACGAAACGCTCGATCTTTTGACAGGCGCGGATTATGTCGCGGACCGTTCGCTGGCGACGGTGCTGTTTCTTTCACTGCGCATGAAGCGGCCCTTGTTCCTCGAAGGCGAGGCGGGCGTCGGCAAGACCGAGATCGCCAAGGTGCTGGCCGGTGCGCTCGGCCGCCGGCTGATCCGCCTGCAATGCTATGAAGGGCTCGACGTCTCCTCGGCCGTCTATGAGTGGAACTATGCCGCGCAGATGATCGAGATCCGCATGGAGGAAGCGGCGGGCAAGGTCGTCCGCTCCGATATGGAGCGTAACGTCTTTTCCGAGAAATACCTGATCCGCCGTCCGGTGCTCGACGCGCTGACCGGCAAGGCGGGTGCCGCGCCGGTGTTCCTGATCGACGAGCTCGATCGCACCGACGAAGCTTTCGAGGCGTTCCTGCTCGAGATTCTGTCGGACTTCCAGGTCACGGTTCCTGAACTTGGCACGATCAAGGCGGAAGAACCGCCGATCGTCATCATCACCACCAACCGGACGCGCGAGATCCACGACGCGCTGAAGCGTCGCTGTCTCTATCATTGGGTGGATTATCCGAATGCCGAGCGCGAGCTGGAGATCGTGCGGCGCAAGGTGCCGCAGGCGAATCGCCGGCTCTCGGCGGAGGTCGTGTCCTTCATCCAGAAGCTGCGCCAGGTCGAGCTGTTCAAGGCGCCCGGCGTTGCCGAGACTATCGATTGGGCCGGCGCCTTGACCGAGCTCGACAAGGTGGCGCTCGATCCGGAGACCGTGTCGGACACGATCGGCGTGCTTTTGAAATACCAAGACGATATCGCCCGTATCGGCGAGGGCGAGGGCCGGCGCATCCTCAATGAGGTGAAGGCCGAGCTGTCGGCGGCGGAGTAGGCGCGATGCCTGTGCCGCGTCCGGAACCCAAAGAGGCGCTCGCCGACGGGCGCATCGCCGACAACATCGTCTATTTCGCGCGGGCGCTGCGTAAGGCAGGCATGCGCGTCGGCCCGGCGTCGGTGAAGGACGCCATCGAGGCTGTGCTTGCCGCCGGCATCGGCTCGCGCGACGATTTCTACTGGACGCTGCATGCGGTGCTCGTCTCGCGGCACGAGGATCATCCGGTCTTCGACGAGGCCTTCCGCCTGTTCTGGAAATCGCGCGAGCTGATCGAGAAACTATTGGCGATGTTCTCGCCGGTCGCTCCGGACAACGCTGAGAAGCAGAAGCCGCGGGCTGCCGAAAACCGCGTCAGCCAGGCGATGTTCGAGGGCCATCAGAAAAACCAACCGATCCGGGAAGTGCCGGAAATCGAGGTCGATGCGCGCCTCACCTTTTCCGGCAATGAGGTGCTGCGGGGCAAGGATTTTGCCCAGATGGATGCGGCGGAGATGGCCGAAGCCAAAAAGGCGATTGCGGCCTTGCGGCTGCCCTTTGATCTGATCCGCACGCGGCGCTTCAGGGCGGACGCGCAAGGGGGCCGCATCGATCCGCGCGCCATGATGCGCTCGGCCGCGCGCGCCGGCGGCGAGCTTATCCTGCCAAAATTCCGGTCCCAGCGCGAAGCGCATCCGCCGCTGATCGTGCTGGCCGACATTTCCGGCTCGATGAGCCAGTATACGCGCATCTTCCTGCATTTCCTGCATGCCCTGACCGAGAAGCGCCGGCGCGTGCATGCCTTCGTCTTCGGCACGCGGCTGACCAACCTGACCCGCCAGATGCGCCATCGCGATCCCGACGAGGCGCTCGCCGAATGCTCGGCGGCGGTGAAGGACTGGTCGGGCGGCACCCGCATCGGCGACACGCTCGCCGAGTTCAACCGGCTGTGGTCGCGCCGCGTGCTGGGGCAGGGCGCGGTGGTGCTTCTCATCACCGACGGGCTGGAGCGCGACGACATCGCCGGCCTTTCGCAGGAGATGGAGCGGTTGCATAAATCCTGCCGGCGGCTGATCTGGCTCAATCCGCTGTTGCGCTTCGACGGTTTTGAGGCCCGCGCCCGTGGCGTGAAGGCGATGCTGCCCTATGTCGACGAGTTCCGGGCAGTGCACAATCTCGACGCGCTGGCCGATCTTTGCGCCTCGCTCGACCAGCGGCCGGCGGCGTCGGTCGACCCGCGCCGCTGGCGGCAAGCTGGCGGGAGGCAGGCCGCATAGCCATATGTTTCCTTGGCGGGAAACCAACGTTTACCGTAGGGACGACCAAGGTTTCCCTTGAAAACAGACTTTGCGAGAAGCGACGATGGATGAGAGCATTTATCTCGACGAGGCCCGCGATCCCCTGATCATCGCGGAAGGCTGGATGAAGGACGGCAAGGATGTCGCCATCGCGACCGTGGTCGAGACCTGGGGTTCGGCGCCTCGCCCGGTCGGCAGCCATCTGGTCATAGATGCCGAGGGGAATTTCCATGGCTCGGTCTCCGGCGGCTGTGTTGAGGGCGCCGTGGTGACCGAGGCGATGGACGTCATCGACAGTGGCAAGGCCAGGATGCTGGAATTCGGCGTCGCCGACAAGACCGCCTGGCAGGTAGGCCTTTCCTGCGGCGGCCGCATCAAGGTCTATGTCGAAAGGCTGGGCTGATCACAAATGGATCCCTACGTCCTGAAGACACTGAACGAAGAACGCCGCGCCCGCCGCGCCGCGGTGCTTGTCACCGACCTGGGCGACGGCCGCGACCGCATCGTGCGCGAGGGCGACCATGTTGCGGGCGATCTCGGCGCGGCGATCGCCAATGCGTTCCGCACCGGCAATTCACAATCGGTGGAGGCGGAAGGGCGGACCTTCTTTCTCAACGCGCATCTGCCGCGTCCGCGTCTGGTGGTGATCGGCGCCGTGCATATCAGCCAGGCGCTGGCGCCGATGGCCAGGATCGCCGGCTATCCGGTCGAGATCATCGACCCGCGCACCGCCTTCGCTACCCCGGACCGCTTTCCCGACGTCGCGCTGCATGCCGAATGGCCGCAGGATGTGCTGAAGCGTGCGCCGCTCGACAGCTATACCGCGCTTGCCGCCGTCACCCACGATCCGAAGATCGACGATTTCGCGCTGAAGGCGGCGCTCGACGCCCGGTGCTTCTATGTCGGGGCGCTGGGCAGCCGCAAAACCCACGCCAAGCGTGTCGAACGCTTGCTGGCGCTCGGCGCCGGTGCCGACCAGATCGCCCGCATCCACGCGCCGATCGGCCTCGATATCGGTGCCGCCAGTCCGGCCGAGATCGCCGTCGCGGTGCTTGCGCAGACGATCCACGCCTTCCGCTCGCGCGGTCTCGAAGCAAAAGGCGCCGTGGCGTGAAATTCGGACCGGTTCCGATCGGCGAGGCGGAAGGGGCGGTGCTGGCGCATGCGACCACCGCCGGCGAAAAACGCTTCCGCAAGGCGCACCGGCTGAGCCGCGAAGATATCGCGACGCTCAAGGCGGCGGGCGTCGGCGAAGTCGTCGCGGCGGTTCTTGCCGCGGACGATTTGGGCGAAGATGCCGCAGCCGCGAAGATCGCCGCCGCCATGCGTCACCGCAACATCGAGGTCAAGCCGGCCGCGACCGGGCGGGTGAACTTGCATGCGGAAGCCTCAGGCGTCTTTACCGTCGACGCCGCAATGATCGACGCCATCAACGCCGTCGATCCGGCCATCACCATCGCGACGCTGGCGCAGCACGCGCCGGTCGAGAAGGGCCAGATGGTGGCGACGGTGAAGATCATTCCCTTTGCCGTCGCCGCAAGCCTGGTAGACAGCGTGGTGAGGATCTGCGCCGGCCGCGAGATCTTTGCCGTCAATGCCTATCGCCCCATAACTGTCGGCGTCATCCAGACGATGCTTCCCGGCGTCAAGCCGAGCGTGCTCGACAAGACGCTGCGCGTCACCGAGGCCCGGCTGGCGCGTTTCGGCGGCCGACTGACCGCCGAACGGCGCACGCCGCACGACGTGGCGCCGGTCGCCGCGGCCGCAACCCAGCTGGCGCGCGACAATGACATGGTGGTGATCTTCGGCGCCTCGGCGATGAGCGACTTCGCCGATGTCGTGCCGGCCGCGATCGAGCGGGCAGGCGGTACCGTCGTCCGGGCGGGCATGCCGGTCGATCCTGGCAATCTGCTGGTGCTGGGGACGCTCGACGGCAAGCGCATCGTCGGCGCGCCCGGCTGCGCGCGCAGCCCGAAGGAGAATGGCTTCGACTGGGTGCTCGATCGCCTGGTTGCCGGGCTTGAAGTGACCGCGAGCGACATTGCCGGCATGGGCGTCGGCGGGCTTTTGATGGAAATCCCGACCAGGCCGCAGCCGCGCGAGCCGGCGCCGCAGCCGGCAAGGTCGGCGCTGAAAGTCGATATCGTGCTCCTGGCCGCCGGCCGCTCGAGCCGCATGGGCGGCCCAAACAAGCTTTTGGCGCTGTTCGACGGGGAGCCGCTGGTGCGCCGCACTGCCGGTCGTGCGCTGGGCTCGAAGGCTGCCGCCACCGTCGTCGTCACCGGCCATCAGCGCGAGCGCGTGCGCTCTGCGCTTGGCGGTCTTGGCGTGACATTCGCGGACAATCCGGATTTCGCCGATGGCCTCGCTTCGTCGTTGAAGGCGGGCATCGCGAAGGTCGCGCCCGATGCGGCCGGCGCCCTGATCGTGCTTGGCGACATGCCGGGCGTTTCGTCGGGGGACCTCGACAGCCTGATCGACGCGTTCCGCAGCTCCGACGGCCGCTCCGTGGTGCGCGCTTCGCACCAAGGCAAGCGCGGCAATCCGGTGCTTTTGCCGCGCTCGCTTTTCGCGGCCGTCGCGCAGCTCGAGGGCGATACCGGGGCGCGGCATCTGGTCGAGGCCGAGGGTCTCGACGTCATCGATGTCGAGATCGGGCAGGGCGCCTCGATCGATGTCGACACGCGCGAGGCGCTGGAAGGGGCGGGCGGCGTTCTGCAGGATTGACAAAGCGGAGCCGAATTTCGCATGCCTCTCGGCATGGCTTTGCGTTATCGACGTTTCTTCGCCCTGATCGCCGCGACGGCGCTGTCCCTCTCGGTCGCCGAGGGGCAAACGCTTTCGCTGAAATCGTTCAAGGACGATCTGTTCGCTTATCCGGCGACACTGTCGACGAGCGACAACGGCGCCTACACCGTCCTCGACTATCGCGAGATGCGCGACATAAATCAGCGCGACGAGGTGCCGGAAAAGCGCGTGCATGCGCAATACACCGATCCCGGGGTGCGCAAGGTGCAGCAGGACCTGATGCTGAAGACCGATGCCGGCGATATCAGACATGTCGCGGTCGGCAGGACGGAAGGCGCGTCCATCATTGTGCTCTATCTGCACGGGCAAGGCGGCAGCCGCAAGCAAGGCGTGGACGACTTCACCTTCGGCGGCAATTTCAATCGCATCAAGAACCTGATGGCCGCCAACAACGGGCTCTATCTTTCGCCCGATTTCCCCGATTTCGGCGACAAGGGCGCGGCGCAGGTCGCGGCGCTCATCGACCACTATGCCGAGACATCGCCGAGCGCGAAGATCTTCGTCGCCTGCGGCTCGATGGGCGGGATCATCTGCTGGAAGCTCGCCGTGCGCAAGGACACGGGCGGCCGCATCAATGGGCTGCTGTTGCTCGGATCGCTGTGGGACGACAGCTTTCTCACCAGCCCCGCCTTCAAGCGCCGCGTACCGGTGTTTTTCGGACAGGGCAGCCATGACGTGGTCTTCCCGGTGGAGAAGCAGGAAGCCTTCTTCCGCTCGATTCTGGCCAGGAAGGCTTATCCGACCCGCTTCGTGCGCTTCGAGACCGGCACGCACGGCACGCCGATCCGCATGGTCGACTGGCGCGGCACGCTGAACTGGATGCTGACGAAAGCGCCGTGATTGCGCTGCAGCGCCTCAAGGCGCCGTGTTGTAGTCGATGACCGTCTGCGGATTTTGCTCGCCGTCATAGGATGCATCGACGTCGTACTGGACGAGCGAGAAATCGCCGTTGCGGAAAAGGTAGGTTCCCGATGACGAGGCATCCCCCACGCCACGCCATTTGTTCGATGTGGTGATGGTTTTGGTGTTGTCGTCATAGTCCGAATTGGCCGCCCAGCCGCTGGTCTTGAACCCGATGATATGGATCGATTCGACCTTGCCCTCGCTGTTGTTGTTCTCGTAGCGGATGTCGAGGTCCGGCTCGGTGAACTGCAACTGTGAGACGCCATCGACGTCGTCGGTGATGTAGTAGACCGCCGTCTCGTTGTAGGCGGCCATCGAACAGAAGAAGCGGAACAGCCGCGTCTCGCGCTCCGGGTCGCTGGGCTGGGCGTCCTTGTCCTTATAGTGGATGGAATGAGCCTCTGGCTCGCCGATCGGCTTGCCGTCAGGATCCTGCTTGTCGCACTGGTCGCCATAGGTGGCGAGGAAGGCCTTCTTGGCCTGCTCCAGGGCCTCGTCCTTCTTCGGCGGCGGCGGGCCGTCGCCACAGCTTGCCGGCACGGCGCTGTCGAAATCCTCGGTCGACGGCTTCAACGCGCCCTTGTCGATGAAGATCGGCTGAAAGGGCGGCTCCTGGATCTGCGCATTGACCTGGCGGACCGTGTAGCAGCCGGCGAAAACCTTGGCGTCACCTTTTTTGTCGGTCGCCTGGATGGCGACCGGGACGCTGTAATAGATGCTGCCGGCAGCACCGTCCTCCGAGATGGCGCCAGTCTTGACTTCGACGCTGTCGGTGCCGTCGTAACCCTTGACGAAGGCATTGAAGTCCTTTGCCGGCTTCGTATCGCCGAAATAGCCCCAGGCGCGGGCGAATTCGTGACGGTTGATGGCGCTGTAAAGCGAGCGGACGACCGCATCGGCGCTTGATCGGTCATCGACATAGGGCGCATCCGCCGCGGACGCGGAATGCGTGAGGCCGGCCAATGAGAAAAAGACAGTCGCTGCGAAAGTGGCTCTTTTCATCGAATCCTCCGCTCGGTAACGAAAATACTACCACGGCGATTGCGGCGGCGCGGTGACGCCATGGGGAGGACCGCTTGAAGAATCGTGGCGGGAGGCGCTAGTTCACGGCCCGCGGCGCTGGGCCGCGTGGGGAGATTGCCCGTGACCATTTCCATGTACGACATATCGGTGGGCGTTTTTTCCGCCAGGCTGAAGGCGCTGGCCAGCGTCTTGACGGCGGCGGAGCAGAATGCCGGCGAACGCAAGATTGATCCGCAGGTGTTCCTCACGGCGCGGCTGGCGCCCGACATGTTCGCGCTGGCCAGGCAGATCCAGATCGCCACCGACCATGCCAAGGGCGCGCCGTCGCGGCTCGCCGGGCGCGAGGTGCCGAAATATGAGGACAATGAAGCGAGCTTTGCCGAGTTGCAGGCCCGGATCGCCAAGACGCTCGATTATCTGGCGACATTTGCGGCGGCCGATCTGGAAGGATCTGAGGACAGGACGGTCGAAGTGCGGCTCGGCGGCCGCGAAACCACGCTGCCTGGCCTGCAATATCTGCTGCACCTGGCGATGCCGAATTTCTATTTCCACGTCACCACAGCCTACGACATCCTGCGCCACAATGGCGTGCCGCTCAGCAAGCAGACTTTTCTCGGAAATCGTTGATGTTGAATGGCTTGGAGGTTTCCCAGGATTCCGGGAAACCTCTTTGGCTCAGCTCAGCGGATCGACATTTCGCGCGCGATGCGCGGAAAATCCACCGGCTTGACGCCGATATCGGCGCGGTCCGCATTGCTCATCGCGTTCAGAAGCGCAAGCGCCGAGCGGTAACGCTGGTGTTCCTGCGGCCTCGGCCGAGCGAACATTTCAGTGAAGAACCCCATGACTCAGTTGCCCCAGTTGGTCCTCCCGACCTCAGCATATAGGCGATTTGTTAAAATTGTGCAGTGCAGCATTTGCATGGCTGCCATGCCGCGACAATTTTTCCCGCCACAATCGATTTTCCGTGAAACTTTTCGGCAGGCTCGACCGTAGGCACCCGTGCCGGCACATGGCTGGCTTTTTCCTCGCCACTCCTGGCGACCTTGCCGGACTGCACGAATGAGCAGTCCGGCTTTTTATTGTCCGATGCCGTCTTGCCGGGCGGAAAAGCCGCCAATTGTCAATATCGCCAGAATTCATTCTTAACGAGAGCCCACTATGTTTGGCGGCATCACTGCATGCCGTCACGACAGGGAGGTTGAGATCGGCACCGGGAACAAGCTCGATTTCGCTTCGTTGCTCGACGACCTGATCGTCGCCTCGGAGAAAGGCGAGGACGAGGGCGCCCGACCGTCCATCCCGTTTGATTATCTGTCCGTGGCCGATGAACTGCATTCCGGCCGCATCAAGGTCGCCGGGGAGAGCGTCGCCGCCGAATATCGCGAGTCCGCCGCCGACCTCGCTGCCGAGTTCGCAGCACTTCTCGACCAGGCGAAACTGACGCTTGCCGGCGAAGAGCAGTGGCCGGAGGAGAAGCTGCCGCCGATCGATCCCGAAGCGATCGCCGGCGAGCTCGGCCTCGACCGTCCGGCCAAGAAGGCCGATTTCGGTCGCATCCGCCGTAACTTCGCCTTCGCCAACCATCCGGACCGGGTCGCGCCGCATCTGCGCCAGCGTGCCATGATCCGCATGCAGGTTGCCAACATGCTGATCGACGAGGCCAAGCGGCGGGCGCTGGCCGGGGCGAGGCGGTAGTTCCCTCCATCAGAGACTTCGCTATCGAAATTGGCTGGAGCCTCTCCAATATTCGTCATCCTTGGGCGTAGCGACGCGAAGCGGAGCGCAGACCCAAGGATCCATTCCGTGACCTTCAACGAAGAGTGCGACGGTGCAGAATTCTGTAATCGTTGCAACGCCTTAGGGTAACGGAATGGATCCTTGGGTCTGCGCGCGTCGCTTCGCTCCTTGCTCCGCCCTAGAATGACGAACTGACTGACACTTCGGCCAATCTCTCGAAACTGGGCGACTTTGCAAAACGCAAGCGTTTTGCTCTATGTTCAACCTCCTCCCCGCGCAGCCCGCGCAAAAACTCCCGCCGGAGACATTTCATGCACAAACGCCGCCTCGGTCGGACCGATCTCCTTGTTTCGCAAATCTGCCTCGGCTCGATGACCTGGGGTCAGCAGAACAGCGAGGCCGAGGGCCACGTGCAGATGGATCTGGCGTTCTCGCGCGGGGTGAATTTCATCGACACGGCCGAGCTTTACCCGATCCCGCCCAAGGCAGAGACGCAAGGGCGAACCGAGAGGATCATCGGCAGCTGGATGAAGGCCAATCGCAACCGCGACAAGGTCATCCTTGCCTCGAAGGTGGTCGGCCGCACGGCCAACGCATGGTTCCGCGGCGACCGTCCGTCGAAGCTGGTGCGCGCCGACATTTTCGACGCGGTCGAGAAATCGCTGGCCAAGCTCGGCACCGACTATATCGACCTCTACCAGATCCACTGGCCGGACCGGGACATTCCGTGGGGTTCGAACCCGACGCGGATCGGAGCGGTGGCGCGCCGGGCCGATGCCGCAGCCGCGCCCGCAGACGAAACACCGATTGCCGAGACGCTCGCCGTCTTCCAGGACCTGGTGAAAGCCGGCAAGATCCGCCATCTCGGCCTATCGAACGAAAGCTCCTGGGGTGTCATGCGCTTCGTCTTCGAAGCCGAGAAGGGCTCCGGGCCGCGCGTCGCCTCGCTGCAGAACGCCTACAACCTCGTCAACCGCACCTTCGAGGTGAACCTTGCGGAGGTCTGCGAGCGCGAGGAGATCGCGTTTCTTCCCTATTCGCCGTTGGCGCAGGGTTATCTCACCGGCAAATACGATCATGGCGCGCGACCGCAGGGCTCGCGCTCGCAGCTGTTCAATCGAGGCCAGCGCTACGAGACGCCGAACGCGGCGGAGGTGCTGCTTCAGTACAATGAGCTGGCACGTTCCTTCGGCATGGAGCCGGCGCTTTTCGCCAACGCCTATGTGGCGAGCCGGCCCTTCGTGACCGCGAACATCGTCGGCGCGACCACGATCGCGCAGCTCGGGACGGCGCTGTCCTCGGTCGATGTCGCTTGGACGGATGAGATGCAGAAAGCGGTCGACGCCATCCACCAACGTGTCGGCAATCCGTGCCCTTAAGCGAGAAAAAACAAAGGGATGGAGACGATGGCAGAATTTCCGATCGAAGCCGTACGCGGCAAGTTTCCGGCGCTTTCGCTGACCGATGACGGGCGTCGCCGCATCTATCTGGACAATCCCGCCGGCACACAGGTGCCACAAGCGGTGGCCGACGCAGTATCCCGCTGCCTGCTGACGACCAATGCCAATCTCGGTGGTTTCTTTGAAACGACGGTCGCGGCCCAAAAAGTGGTCGACGCTGCGCATGCCGCGATGGCCGATTTCCTGAACGCACCGAGCGTCGAGGAGATCGTCATCGGCGCCAACATGACGACGCTGACCTACCACATGTCGCGCACGCTTGGCCGGACGATGAAGCCTGGCGACGAGATCATCGTCACGCGCATGGACCATGAGGGCAATGTCTCGCCCTGGCTGCAGCTTGCCGAGGATCTCGGCCTTGTCGTGCGCTTCCTGCCGTTCGACGAGCGGAGCTGGCAGGTGGAGGAGACGGCGCTCAAGGGACTGCTTTCGGAAAAGACGCGGCTTGTCGCGCTGAACTATGCCTCCAATCTCACCGGCTCGATCAACAAGGTGAAGGCGCTGACGGCGGCAGCTAAACAGGCCGGCGCGCTGGTTTATGTCGATGCCGTGCAATTCGCGCCGCACGGGCTGGTCGACGTGCAGGCGCTCGGCTGCGATTTCCTGATCTGCTCGGCCTATAAATTCTTCGGGCCGCATATGGGCATATTGTGGGGCCGGCGCGACGTGATCGACGCGCTCCAGCCTTACAAATGCCGCTGCTCTTCGAATGTCCTGCCCGAGCGGTTCGAGCTTGGCACGCCGCAGATCGAGCTGATGGCCGGGTTGACGGCGGCAATCGACTATTTCGCCGATCTCGGCGCTGCCACCGGCGAGAGCGGGTCGCGCCGGCAACGGATCGCCAAGGCGTTCGAGGTCTCGATCGCTTACGAGAACAGGCTTGCCCGGCAACTGATCGAAGGCCTGTCCAGCATCGAGGGGCTCGTGATCCACGGCATCATCGATCCGGAACGCCTCGCCGAGCGGGTGCCGACCGTTTCCTTCACCGTCGAAGGCATCGCGCCGGAAACGATCGTGCGGCAGATGAACGCCGAGAACATCTTCGTCTGGTCAGGCCACAATTATGCGTGGGAGGTCGTCCGCCAGCTCGGCATACCCGCCGAGCAGGGCGTCGTGCGCATCGGCATTGCCCATTACAACACGGCCGCCGAGATCGAGGAGACGCTGGAGAGCGTGCACCGCGTGATCGCGATGCTGCGGCAGCAGCGCTCTTAAGGCCGCCTAACGCTTCCCGCCGAAGCCGGTGAGGAATGCGGTGAGGTTGTCGCCGAGCGCATCGCAGAGATAGCCGCCTTCCTGGACGATGACCGTCGGCAGGCCGAGCCCGGCGATCGCTTCGCCGATGCGCGAGAAGCCTTGCGTCGTCACCGACAGGCCGCCGAACGGGTCGCCCTCGAAAGCGTCGAGGCCGAGCGCCACGACCAGCGCTTCCGGCGCGAAGGCGCGGATGCGCTGGAAGGCCGTCGCCAGCGCTTCGAGAAAGGCCGCGTCGCCGGACTTGCGCGGCAGCGGCAGGTTGAGATTGTAGCCGAGGCCGGGACCTTCGCCGCGCTCGTCTGCATGCCCCCAGAAGAACGGATAGAAGCGCACCGGATCGGCGTGCAGCGAGACGGTCAGCACGTCGGGCCGGGCGTAGAAGATGCCTTGCGTGCCGTTGCCGTGGTGCAGGTCGACATCGAGGACGGCGACGCGGGCAGAACTCTTCCGCAGAACCTGCGCCGCGACGGCCGAATTGTTGATGAAGCAGAAGCCGCCGGCGACATCGGCGAAGGCGTGATGGCCGGGCGGTCGGCAGAGCGCATAGGCCGAAGGCGCCCCGGCCATCACCGCTTCGGCGGCTTCCACCGCGCTCCAGGCGCTCCACAGCGCGCTGTTCCAGGTTTCGGCCGAGATCGGGCAGGCGGTGTCGGCCATGTGGTAGCCGGCCTGGCCGACGGCGGAGGCCGGATAGGAGCCGGCGCGGGCGATCGGATGGATGTTTGGGATGACTTCCGCCGAGGCGCCTTCGATGCGCTGCCAGCGCGCAAAAATGTGCTCGAGAAAATCGAGATATTCAGGCGTATGCACCGCGGCGATCGGGCTAAGTCCATGATTGCCTGGACGTTCGATCGTCAAGCCGGCCAATCTTGCGCCGGCTAACAATCGTTCAATCCGCTCCGGCTTTTCCGGGTTGGGCTGCGGCGCGCCGCTGGAGAGGAAAGCTTTCGGGTCATGGCGCTTCTGCTCCTCGGCATAGAAGGCTTTCATCATCATTCCTCCGGCGTATCGGCAAAGGCGAAAAAGGCATCGCCGACGATTTTCTGCACCTGCTCATAGCTCGACCGGCCGATGCCCAGTCTTTCGTAGAAGGCCTTGGCCGTCTCATTGTCGGTATCGACGGACAGCCTCAGATAGCTACCGCCCGCCGCGCGGCACTCCTTCGCCACGCGCCGCAGCAACCTTTCGCCGACCCGGCGGCCGCGAAAACGATCCTCGACGTAAAGGTCCTGCACATAGACGCCGGGACGGCCCATCCAGGTCGAGAAAATCGGGAAATGCAGGCAAAGCCCGGCGAACTCGCCGTCGATCTCAGCGATCAGGGTCGAGAAGGCGGGTTTGGCGCCGAAGCCGTAGCGGCGCAGATCCTCGGGCGTCGAAGTGATTTCCTGATGCGCGCCGATATCGGTACCGAGGCGCAGCAGGGCGGCGTGGATGGTTTCGACATCATCAATGGTGCCGGGGCGGAGGGTGACGGCTTGCGAAGGGTTGCTCATTGAGAGTGCAGCGCCAAGGCACCCCCCTCTGTCCTGCCGGACATCTCCCCCGCAAGGGGGGAGATTGGCAGCTTTGGCCTTGCCGCCAATTCTGCAACGCTGAAAATTGGCGAAATCGAAAAACAGAGCTGATCTCCCCCCTTGCGGGGGAGATGGCCGGCAGGCCAGAGGGGGGTGCGAAGGATCGCAAGCATCTCAGATTGGCTTTGCCTCAAAACGCCACTATCCCTCCACCGGCAGGTCGAGCTCCGCGGCGAGCGCCTCCAGCGAATCTCCGATGATGGAAATCATCTCGCCGATCTGGTCTCTGGTGATGATCATCGGCGGCGCCACCATGAAATTGTCGCCGTCGACGCCGCCCTTGACCTTGCGGCCATAGATGATCAGGCCGCGCGCATAGGCGTGGTCGAGCAGGCGCTGCGTCGCCTTGCTGGCCGGATCGATGGGCTTCAGTGTCTCCGGATCGGCGACCATTTCGGCGCCGGTGAGCAGGCCCTTGCCGCGCACGTCGGCGATGAAGGGGAAGCGCTTTTGCAAGCCCTTCAACTCTGCCATCAGCACCTCGCCCATCGCGGCGGCGTTGGCGATGAGATCGAGCCGGTCCATCTCGCCGAGCACGGCGAGGCCGGCGGCGCAGGCCAGCGGATTGCCGGCATAGGTGTGGCCGTGCTGGAAACCGCCGGAGGCCAGCAGCGGCTCGACCAGGCGCATCGGCGCGGCGAGGGCGCCGAGTGGCGCGTAACCCGAGCCCAGCCCCTTCGAGAGGGCGACGATGTCGGGCCTGCAGTTCCAGTGGTCGCCGCCGAGGAACTTGCCTGTCCTGCCGGCGCCGCTCATCACTTCGTCATGAATCAGAAGAATGCCGTAGCGGTCGCAGATTTCGCGGATGCGCGGATAGTAGCTGTCGGGCGCGACAAGGGCTGCGGTCGCGGCACCGCCGACCGGCTCCATGATGAAGGCCAAAACGCTTTCCGGCCCTTCGGCGAGAATCTTCTCCTCCAGCATGTCGGCGTAGCGGATACCGCGATGTTCCAACGAAAGGTTGTCGCGGTCGCGCCAGGCCGTGGGCGCAGGCACTGTCGGCATCACCTTCATCATCGGCGTGAAGGTTTCGGCCAGCGCATCGTCGCCGGTGACGGAAAGCGAGCCCAGCGTGCCGCCATGATAGGAGGGGAAGCGGGTGATCACCTTCCAGCGCTTGGACTGGCCGGTAGCGACCGCCCATTGCCGGGCAAGCTTGATGCAGGATTCGGTCGCTTCCGAGCCGCCCGAAACGAAGAAGATGCGGTCCATGCCTTCGGGCAGCTTGCCGGCAAGCGCGCGCGCAAGCTCCTCGGCCGGCTCGTTCTCGAAATGCAGCCGGTAGGCGAAGGTGGTCTTGTCCATCTGCCGCTTCATGGCGTCGAGCACGTTGCGGTTGGAGTGGCCGATATTGGCGACCATCGGCCCGCTCGAGCCGTCGATGAAGCGGCGACCGTCCTTCGTCCAGAAATAGATGCCCTCGGCCCGGTCGACGAGCGGCCGGCGCAGGCTGGAGAGGTAGAACAGGTGCGACGGCGGCCGCGCTTCGGCCTCTGCTGCGGGCTGGACTTCCAGTTTCGACATGTCAGGACTTTCCGAGATAACGGTCGAGAACATTTTTGGTCACGCGTTCGACCATCGCGTCCTGCCTTAGCAGGCCGGCGACCCATTCGCAGCTTCCGGCGTGGAAGACCTCGCCTTTGCCGCGCGGGAAATTGACGATCATGCCGTTGCCGCGCTTGACCTTGTCGAGATTGGCGTCGCTCGCCTCGCCGAACAAGGTCTCGGCGGTGAAGCGGCCGTCCTCGTCGGTGAGGAACTGGTCCTCGATCGGGATGTCGGCGCTTTCCTCGACCTGGCTCGCCATGCCGACGGCCAGCACCTGCAAGCCGTCCGGCGCGCCGCTGGTCGCGGTCGGGTAGGGCAGGCCGCCACGGATCTCGAAATCGAGGCCGTCGACTTCATAGCCGTAGACATGGCTGTCGGCGCCGAGCAGGTCGCCGTAATAGACGCCGGTGCCGGCGAAGGCCCAGTGCTCGGGACGGTACACCGGAAAGCCGCGCACGCCGCGCGGCGCGCAGCCGCCCCAGCCGGCATAGACGCCTCGGGTAGCATTGAGGCCGAAGGTGGCGCTGCCGGGACGGCCGATCTCGGGCGCTTCCCAGGAATTGGTGGCGCGGCTGACGTCGCCGCCGCGATAGGCCGGGTCTTCCGCGCGCGCCTTGTATTTGTAGCAGACCTGGCGGCGGCCTTGGTTCTCCAGCCTCGTCTGCCACATGAAATTGCCGGCGAAGCGCGCCGCATGCCCGCCGCGCTCGACATAATTGTCGACGGCGTCGCGCATCTCCCAGGTCCAGTATTCGTCGTGGCCGACGAAGACGACGCAGTCGTAGCCGTCGAGGATTTCGGGCGAGAAATGGAGCTCGTGCTGGCTGGCGAGATCGACCTGATAGCCGGCGCGCTCGGCGAAGCGAAAGAAATGGCTGTCATAGCTCGCCCAGCCCGAAGAGGCATATTTCTTCGAATGTCCAGTGGCGAAGGCCCACTCCATATGCGGATAGCGTGGCACGGTCTTCGGCGGCACCGCGACTTCCAGCGGCACGCGCGGCGCGTCCTTAGGCAGTACCACGAAGCCGCGGCACCAGGGTCGCTGCGTCGAGACCGTCGTGGCGTATTGATCGCGGTTCGGGCCGGTTATGCCCTGATAGTGGTTCGAGCCACCCCAGGTGTTGTAGGCGAGCCAGGTACCGGTCGCGGCGACCTGCAGCAGGCGGCCGGGCTTGCGGCCGAGCAGGGGTGTGACGATGAAGAGATGATGGCTGTGGATTGGCGTCCCGTCGCGGCCTTCGGCCGAGAGCGTCACGCGATAGGCGCCGGACGGCCAGTCGACGCCGACGCGGAATTCGAACGAAGCCTCCCAGTTGCAGCCTTCGACCGAGCATTGGTCGGGCGTATCCTGCCAGCGCGCCGACAGGCCCGCTCCCTCGAAAACTTTTGTTTCGCTCTCGCCGTCGCGGATGACGGCAAGGCTGAATTGCGGCGCCGACGCGCTGACGAAGAGCGTTACCGTCTCGCCGGGACGATAGGAAAACCGGTCGCTGTAGGCCCAAATCTCGCCGCTCGAGCCATCCATTCCCGGCCATTCGTAATAATGGCCGCGCACCGCCTCGCGACGCTGCTCGGGCGTCAGCCCGAAATCGGGGAATTCACTGGGCAGTTGCGTCAAGGAACACCTGAGATCACGAGGCCGTCATTGAGACCGTTGGCCGGCCAAGCGTCAAATGGAAAGCATCGGGCCAGCGCGCTTGCGCTTGGCCGCCGCCGGCAAACCAACTATTCATGCCGAGGCGACATTCTCGCCGAGGAGCCGATATGCTGCGTGTGCAAAAGGTCAAGGTCGACGACATCTACGTGCCGACGGCGCGGCGCAAGACGCTGCATCCCGAGACGGTGCGCCATCTCGCCGAGGATATTCTCGAAAACGGCATGAAGACGCCGATACAGGTGCGGCACGACGGCAAGCGCCACATTCTGGTCGAGGGGCTGCATAGGCTCGAAGCCGCGAAGTGGCTCGGCGAGACCATGATCGACGCTTATCTCGTGCAGGCCAAGCGCCACTGATCCTTCTTCTTTGGAGTCGCCTGCCGAGGCGCTTCCACTCTCCCTCGAATTATTTAGCGAGCCATGTCGGCTTGGGTTCTCCCACCGCGTCCTTGAGGCAACGCAAGCGGAGAGGAGACTGAAATGCCCAAGACCCTGTTTTTCGCCATCCTTGCTTCGGCAATGACCCTCATAGCCTCGCCGAGCGCACAATCCGAGGAGACCAAGCCTGTCATGACCAGTGAAACCAAAGCTCTCTTGAAGCCGGAAAAATCCGGCCTGCTGCCGATCGACGGCGTGAACTACTACTACGCCGTCTACGGCAAGGGCGAGCCGCTGCTTCTTTTGCATGGCGGCCTGGGTTCGAGTGACATGTTCGCGCCGATCCTGCCGAAATTTGCCGAACATCGCACGGTGATCGCCGTCGACCTGCAGGGACATGGCCGCACCGCGCTCGGCGAACGGCCTTTCGGCCTTGAGGCGATGGGCGACGATATGGCGGCCATCGTCAAGGCGCTCGGCTACGACAAGGTCGACGTCATGGGCTATTCGCTTGGCGGCGGCGTCGCCTTCCGCATGGCCGTTCAGCATCCGGAGGCGGTGCGTCGGCTGGTCATGGTGTCGACCGGCTACGCCGCCAACGGCTTCTATGACGAGATGCGTCCGCAGCAGGCGCAGGTGAGCGCGGCGGCCGCCGAGTTCATGAAGGACACGCCGATGTACAAATCCTATGTCGCCGTGGCGCCAAAGCCCGAGGATTTCCCAAAACTGCTCGATGCGCTCGGCGCCTTCATGCGCAAGGACTATGATTTCTCGGCCGACGTGCCGAAGCTGAAGATGCCCGTCATGCTCGTCTACGGCGACAGCGACATGTACAAGCCCGAGCACGAGATCAAGTTCTTCCAGATGCTCGGCGGCGGATTGAGGGACGCCGGCTGGATGCGCGAGCACCTGTCGCAGAACCGGCTGGCGATCATCCCCAACCGCACGCATTACGACGTGTTCTTCGCGCCGGAACTGGTCGCCAGCACGCTGCCGTTCCTCGACGGTGTCACCAAGGTGAAGACCTGGGACGAGATCGTCAGCGAATGAATCCTGGCCGCTGGCCGCCTGACGCAGCCGGCCAGCGGCATCAGCTCAAGCGATCGTATCCCATCAATGTTTTTTGATTGACCCTGCCATGCCGGCCACTAGGGTGCCCGGCATTTCCTCGAGGCAGGTGTCTGGTGATGACCAAGTATGAGGGCGGATGCCTTTGCGGCGCGGTGCGCTACAGGGCCGAGGCCGAGCCGATCAACGAACGCATCTGCCATTGCCGCATCTGCCAGAGAGCGATCGGCGCCGCCTTCAATGCGCGACTTCTGTTTCGCATCGACGACGTGACCATCGAAGGACCGGTGGCGACGATCAATTCCACGCCAGACCTCAAGCGCGGCTTCTGTCCGGTTTGCGGCACGACTTTGTTCTCACGCCGTGATTCCAGGGGCATTCTCGGCATCACCTCCGGCTCGCTCGACGACCCGTCGCTGTTCAAGCCCGACATGCATTTCTGGACCGCGTCGAAGCAGCCCTGGGTGATGCTTGACGATGGCCTGCCTCAATATGAAGGCGCGCCGCCGGCGTAGCTTCTTCCTTCTCCCCTTGTGGGAGAAGGTGGCCGAGCGAAGCTCGGTCGGATGAGGGGTGTTCCAGAGAATACCAGCGTCTCACTCCGCTGGAATACCCCTCATCCGTCTCGGCGCTTGCGCGCCGATCCACCTTCTCCCACAAGGGGAGAAGGAAGAAGGCCTGCACAAAAATTTCATCTTCGATTCACGACATAGCCGGCAAAGCGTCATTGGCGGGCCATCTTTGGCTGCCTATCTACGCGCCATGCGGGAAGGCATCGAGGAGGCGACGGATGAGCGAGAGCATCAACACCCTGGACGAGCTTTTGAACGACCCGATGGTCCAACTGGTAATGGCGCGCGACCGCGTGCGCCCGGCCGAGCTTCGCCTGCTTCTGGAAAAGGCTCGCGAGAGGGCGAGTGATGATTCCCGCATCGACCAGGCTTCGGTGCCGCCCGCGCATGTCGTGGCAAGAAGCTGCCTGAAGCAGTGGCTCTACCGCTGAGGCGACCCGGGTCAGCTCGAATGAGCGGGCAGGTAGCTGTAATGATTGCGCAAATAGGCGAGCTTGAAGCCGAGCCGGTCGTAGTTGCGATAGGCCGGCCCGTCGCGGTCGGGGCGCGGCGCCTCGATATCGGCGACAAACAGTTTCGCGCCGGCGGCTATGCCGTCGCGGACCAGCCTTTCGCCAAGCATGGCGTCAAGATCGAAGCTCGGCGCCATGATGCCCGGTACCGGCGCGTCGATGCCGCTCCAGGCGGCCCCGTCTGAGATGAAGAGCGAGCGCACGGCGGCGACCGCGCCCCTGCGTTTCAGCATGTAATGATGCCAGCCCTTGCGATCGACAAGCGCCATCAGCCAGGGCGAGGTGGGGAGCCTGTATTTGGCATCGATGAAAGATGCCCACTCCGAAGCTGTCCTGGGCGTGACCTCCTCGATCACCAGATCGTCAACCGGGATCAGCGGGTCGCTCGGGAAAAGCGGTTCGTCCGCCAGCGGCGTCGCGTCGCGATAGATGCGCTCCCAGCCGCCTTGCTGCTGCATCCCGCGCGCTTCCAGCCAGCATCTCAGCCGCGACGGCTCAGTGTGTGGATTGGTATAGAACCACGGCCGCCTGATGCCGGCATCGCGGTAATGCGCGAGCAACGTGTCGACCTGTTCTTCCGTCGCCGGACCATCGACGCCGATATTCTTCACGCAGTTGAGATGGATGAACGGGATCGTCGTGCAGGTGGTCCAGACAAGATCGCCGTCCTTGTCAATCGTCAGCCCTTGCCGGGCCGCGAAATCCGCCGGCGCCGCCTCGTAGAGGTCGAGCCAGGCAGCGACCTCGGCGCGCTCGATGGCGCGGCTGGTATCACGCGACACCTCCTCGATCGTGATTTCTGCAGCATGCGTTTCCGGCGGCGTGACCGGCTCCAATTCCGAGAGGGCGGCGGTCGACATCGTGATGCTCCTCCGATTTGCCTTACAGTGTAAGATTAGCGGAGAATAATATGGCGGCGCCAGTTGTCAAGCAGGATTAGCCGCACCTTACAAATCCGTGAGTTGGAATCACGCTATCGTGAGGCTAAGCCTGTCCTCCAGGCTTTTCGAATGACGATTCACTTTTTGCCCCCAAGAACGATTGGGGCACGGGGAAAGGACCGGGATGACAGACGTCTGCACGCAAGGGTTGGATACCGGCTTTGTCGGCCTGGGTTATGCCAAGGTGGCATTTCTCGGCATCGTGCAAGGCATCACCGAATTGCTGCCGATTTCGTCCACGGCGCATATGCGCATCGTGCCGGCCGTGCTCGGCTGGCAGGACCCCGGCTCGGCCTTCTCGGCCGCTATGCAGCTGGCGGCGTTGGCGGCGGTGGTCAGCTATTTCTGGAGCGATGTCAGGGACGTGCTGTTCGGTTCGGTTGCGGCGATCTCGCGGCGCAATTTCGGCGACCGCTATTTCCGCCTGGCGATCAGCATCGTGCTTGCCACCGTCCCGATCGTCATTGTGGGCCTCGCGCTTTCCGGCGTGCTCAACGCCTGCAACTCGCCGCTGCGGGGGCTCGCCGTCATCGGCTGGGCCTGTATCGCCATGGCGATCCTTTTGGCGCTCGCCGAGATCTTCGCCAGCCACAAGCTGATGCTGCGCCAGGCATCGATCCTCGACGCGCTGCTTGTGGGCGTCGCCCAGGTCGGCGCGCTTATTCCCGGCGTTTCGCGCTCGGGCTCGACGCTGACGGCGGCGATGGGGCTGGGTTTCGCCCGGCCGGAGGCGGCGCGCCTTTCCTTCCTGCTCGGCCTGCCGGCCATCGCACTGGCCGGCCTCAAGGAGCTCTATGAACTGCACAAGGTGCATCTCGATGGGCATGGTTGGTCGATCCTGGCCGTCGGCCTTGTCGTCGCCTCGATCTCGGCTTTCTTCGCGATCTGGGGGCTGATGCGCGTGCTCGAGCGCTTCTCCGCCTGGCCGTTCGTCATCTATCGCGGCCTGCTCGGCGTGGTGCTGCTGATCGGCGTCGCGACCGGCTGGCTTATCTAGAGGTCTCGGCCCACTGCGCTATAGACGCCGACGCCCGGGTGCGCTGATGGATCTTGGGACTCTGCTGCAATCCGTGCCATTGCTTGCGACGCTGGTGAAATCGGCGGCGCCGGCGGCAATTGGCGCCGGCATAGGCCTCGGCCAATGGCTGGCGGCGCTGCCGCCCTGCCGCAACCAGGTTTTTGAGAGCGCGACCTATCTGGTCTGCGAAGCCGACCCGAAGCATTTTTCCATCGAGCTGTTCTGGAAGAACAAGGACGGCGATCTCTACCGATCGCTGCACAATCTGCGAAGCGCGCAGCAGGCGACGGGGCGCACCATGCTCTTCGGCATCAATGCCGGCATGTATCATCCCAACCTCGCGCCGGTCGGCCTCTATGTCGAGCGCGGCAAGCAGGTCACGCCAGCCAGGACCGGATCGGGCACCGGCAATTTCTCCATGCAGCCCAACGGCATCTTCTATATCAGCGCCGGCAAGGCCGGGGTTCGCGCGACCAAGGATTATCTGAAGCGCCCGCCGCTCGTCGACTACGCCACGCAATCCGGGCCGATGCTGGTCATCGACGGCAAGCTGCATCCGAAATTCCGTTACGACGGCACCTCGCGCAAGATCCGCGATGGCGTGGGCGTGCGCGCCGACGGGGTCGCGGTCTTCGCGATCTCGAATGATGTCGTGACTTTCCACGAATTCGCGCGGCTGTTCCGCGACCGGCTTGGCTGCCCGAACGCGCTCTTCCTCGATGGCTCGATCTCGAGCCTCTATGCGCCCGGGATCGGCCGCAACGACGATTTCTGGAATCTGGGGCCGATGATCGGCGTGTTCAGGCGCTAGCCAAGAAGCTCGCTTCGGCGCCATCCCGAATCATCCGCTCGCGCCAAAAGTAAATTTTGATTCAAACTTTGTTGGTAATTTCTCATTAGGAATGGCGTTTCCGGCGGCGCTGTTCCTGCCTTCGGTCTGTGTTGTTTTGCGTACAGGTCAAGATGCGGATTTTTGGCGTCGTCAGTTTCGTGCTCGCATCGCTTTGCCTCGCCGGCTGCTCGTCTACGTCCGGCGTCGATGCTTTGCAGATGCCGTCCAACGAGACGACGAGCTCGGTCGTGCGGCCAAGCGCGCCGGTGTCGAAGGGCGCGAGGACAGCCGTCGCCGAAAGAACCGTCGAGACCGCATCGATGTCGGGCGCCGCGCGCATCAAGCCGCCGGTGCCGTTGCTCGACGAAAACAATGTGATCCCCGACGACGAGAACGCTCGCCCCGGCGACGAGAACTCGCGCCCATTCGGCCTTGCCGAGGAGGAGACGGTGAACTTCCCGGCGGCCGATCTGCCGGAGAGTGTCGAGCCGCCGGTGCAGGAGGCAGCACTCGTCTCGCTGCCGAAGCGGCTGTCGCGCGCCGCGCCCGCGATGCTCGCCGGTCCGGTCACCCGCTATGCGTTCCGCGACGCCAAGCCGATCAATTTCGGCCGTTCCTCGCCGCGCCACCTTGCCGTTCACGGCGTCGACGTCTCGCGCTGGCAGGGCAACGTCAATTGGGGAAAGCTGCGCGCCCAGGGCGCCAACTTCGCCTATATCAAGGCGACCGATGGCGGCGACCATCTCGACCCGATGTTCATGAAGAACTGGCGCAACGCCGATGCCGCCGGGCTGAAGCGGGGCGCCTATCACTTCTTCTACTGGTGCCGCACCGCCGGCGAGCAGGCCGACTGGTTCATCCGCAACGTGCCGAAGGTCGACGGCGCGCTGCCGCCGGTCATCGACGTCGAGTGGAACGGCGAGTCTTCCTGCAAGCGGCGGCCTTCGCGTGAAAAGGTGCTGGAGAAAATGCAGGTGTTCATGGACAGGCTGGAGCGCCACTACGGCCAGCGGCCCATCATCTACACCAGCCCCGATTTCTATCGCGACAACCTGCGCGGCGCCTTCCAAGACTACCCATTCTGGCTGCGCGCCGTGGCCGCGCACCCGTCAAAGGTTTATCCGGGCCGCAGGTGGCTGTTCTGGCAGTATTCCGGCTCCGGCCTGTCGCATGGCGTCAGCGGCCGCATCGACCTCAACGTCTTCCACGGCGACGAGCGCCAATGGCGCGCCTGGCTGGGCGGCGGGCAGATGGTGGCCGACGCGGATTGAGGCGGAGTTTTCCCTTCTCCCCTTGCGGGAGAAGGTGGCCGCGAAGCGGCCGGATGAGGGTGCTCCAGCTTGATGCAGACCTTCGCAAACGACTGATGATCGCCAGCATCTCACTCCGCTGGAACCTCCTCATCCGTCTCGGCGCTGCGCGCCGACCCGCATTCTCCCATAAGGGGAGGAGGGGAAGCACCGGCGCCTCACGCGCGGGCGTCGGCCGGTGAGGTCGATGGCAATTTCGGCATTTCGCTAACCATGCGCTCACTCTGTCTCTTAGAGGTGCGGCAACAGGCTTCCGGTAATGTGTCCGTGATCGCATTTCGGAGAGGTTCGATGCGCAAACTGATTGTTACTGCCGCTTTGGTAGCCGCTGTCGGCTACGGATTTTTCAATTCGCACATGCAGGGCAGCGAGCCCAAGGACAATGTGGTCGCCTACTCCACCACCGACGCGGCGATGCAGGGCGCCAAGGCCAAGGGCCATTCGACGCTGCCGCGCTTCCATGAACTGATAGCCGCACGCACGCCTGGCACCTACACCGTGAAATTTCCGCTGACCCAGAACGGCGCCACCGAGCATATCTGGATGCAGCTTGTGGCTTTCAGCGACGGCCGCTTCGTCGGCCTGCTGGCCGACAAGCCGGTCAATGGCAACCAGTACAAGATGGGCGATCGCATGACGGTGGCCGAGGCCGACGTCGAGGACTGGATGATCCGCAACGGCGGCGACGTCTATGGCGGCTACACGGTGCGCCAGGCGCTGGCGGATATGCCGAAGGAACAGGCGGCGAAATACGGGATCGCGTTCAAGGATTGAGCGCTCTTCTCCTTCTCCCCCTGGGGGAGAAGGTGGCCGCGAAGCGGTCGGATGAGGGGTGTTCCAGCTTGATGGACACCTTGCCGGTTGGGGGCGCCGCAGCAAGATCGCCAGCCTCTCACTCCGCTGGAACACCCCTCATCCGTCTCGGCGCTGTCGCGCCGATCCACCTTCTCCCACAAGGGGAGAAGGAGAGGGCGCTCATGCCTCGGCCCCGCGCGGTCGTCATTCTCGGGCTTGACCCGAGAATCCATGCCGAGACCTCGGCGAAGTGTGCAAACGGAGCAGAATTCTGAACCGTTGCAACGCGTCGATGTAACGGAATGGATTCCAGGGTCTGCGCGCGTCGCTTCGCTCCTTGCTCCGCCCTGGAATGACGAAGTGGAGGGTTTGCCGCCACCTACCCCTCGTTGATCATCGCTTCGATGTTATAGCCGTCGGGATCGAGCACGAAGCAGGCGTAGTAATGCTCAGCATAATCCGGACGCGGCCCGGGCGCGCCGTTGTCCGCCGCGCCAGCATCGAGCGCCGCCCGATAGAACGCATCGACCTCTGCCTTGCTCTTCATCCGGAAGGCGACATGCAGATGGGTGAGCGGCGGCGTTTCGCCCGTGCTCTGGATCTCGAACAGGCTGCCATTGCCGACATCAAAGGCCCAGAACACGCCGTTTTTGCCGAAGGAGAGGCTGTAGCCCAACGGCGCAAAAGCCTTTTCGTAGAAGAGCTTGCTCTTGTCGAGGTTGCTGACTTCGATGGTGATGTGGTCGATCATGGTAGGGCGGAACACTCGGCGGTCATGGTGGCGGTCGGCCTGCGCCGCGGTTCGTCAGGGACGGTGCAGTCTCATCAATCTGCCTTGTAGCTCCATTGTGCGCGTCTCAAAGGCCTCAGGTTTTTCATAAAAAAAGTCGAATAATTCCTCGATCATTTCTAGACACCAATGAGCGTCTTCATATTCGACTTCGAAGGACCGAAGTCCGTTGCTCGTCATGAAAGGGTGTGCTGCAAGATTGCCAATGCACCTGATCATATCGGCATAGGCTGTATAAGTTCCCGCCATTCCCCCTGGGCGATCGGTTTTGGTAGCTGACCTAATCTGTTTGGCTAGACTTCTTTGGGTGTGACCAAGCGACAGCAATAGGTCTTCAAGGCAGCGTCTTGAAATGACAGCCGAGCCAGCTGGGCTGACAGGAAGAATCTTGCATGCGTCCTCATATGTGCGCCAAACGTCATGGGGGACATAGAGAAAATCTCTTGGGGTATATGAGTAATCCAAACTAAGATTGACCTTAAGGGTAAGCGAGCAAGGCCCCGATTTCCGAAAAGCTAATCTTGCCTGGCTTGTGGCATGTTATGCCTCTACCCTAATGCCGTGGCGCCAGACGCTACGCCTCTACATACTCCGCCAGGCTGACGCCTTTCGGCACATCCAGCCCGTCCGCACGTAAGCCTTCGATGTGGAAGCGGATCGCATCACGGATTTCGGTTTCCACCTCAGCTACCGTCGCTCCGGTGGCGATGCAGCCTGGCAGGTCGGGCACATATGCAGAAAAGTTATTTCCGGCTTTTTCGATCACCACGGCGTAGCGCATACCATCACTCCTTCAGGCCGGACTGCTTGAGGATGCTGTTCAACGTTCCTGGTGCAACCTCTTCAGACGGCTTGCCGGCCACGGTGACGCGGCCGGCTTTGGTCTTATGCTTATATTGGCGATGGCTGCCTTTGGTTGCAACCAAATACCAGCCGTCGGCCTCCAGCATGCGAATAACTTCGCGGACTGTAAGCCGAGGCGGCATCTAGCTTCTCAGCTGCATCCGCTCGTGCTTCCACACGTGTCGCACTTCTCGCAGGTGCCGTTCCGCACCATGGTGAAGTTGTGACACTCGGAGCATTCGTTGCCGGTGTAGCCCTGGAGCAGCGACTGCTGGCGCCTGGTCGCGGCGAGCTTTTTCGCCTCGGCCGCCTCATTGGCGGCAGCGTCGGTGAACAGCGCCTCGGCGCCGCCGGCGGCTTCGACCTCTTCTTCCACCATATCCTCGGCCAGTTCCCGGGCGCGCTCTTCATAGTCGCGCTTGTAGGCGATGGCCTCGTCGCTTGCCGGCTTCAGCGCCAGTACGTTGGAGCCTGAGAAGGCGGTGGGCGCCGCGCGGGCAGGGGCGGTCGACGGCCCCGAGCCGCCGAAACCCTTCGGGTCAGAACCAGCAGCGGACACCAGCTTCACCGGCGAGGCGCCGCGATAGAGGCCCTTGGAGAAGGGCGTCGCCTTGCCTTCGGTGATGCCGCGGCCGAGCGCGGTCTTGTCGAAGTCCGACTGGTCGACATGGGCGAGGTCGTGGCGGCCGAGATAGGAGACCGCGAGCTCGCGGAACACATAGTCGAGGATCGACGTCGCGTTCTTGATCGCATCGTTGCCCTGCACCATGCCGGCCGGCTCGAATTTGGTGAAGGTGAAGGCCTCGACATATTCGTCGAGCGGCACGCCGTATTGCAGGCCGAGCGAGATGGCGATGGCGAAGTTGTTCATCATCGCGCGGAAGGCGGCGCCCTCCTTGTGCATGTCGATGAAGATCTCGCCCAGGCGACCGTCGTCGAACTCGCCGGTCCTGAGATACACCTTGTGGCCGCCGACGACGGCCTTCTGGGTGTAGCCCTTGCGGCGGTTCGGCAGTTTCTCGCGGTCGCGGTAGAGCCGCTCGATGACGCGCTCGACGATCTTTTCCGTCACCTGCACGGCGCGTTGCGCGGCGGGCGCCGCGATCAGCTGCTCGACCGCCTCGTCCTCGTCCTCGTCGTCATCGACGAGCAGCGAGGCATTGAGCGGCTGCGACAGCTTCGAGCCGTCGCGGTAGAGCGCGTTGGCCTTCAGCGCCAGCTTCCAGGACAGCATGTAGGCGTTCTTGGCGTCCTCGACCGTCGCCTCGTTCGGCATGTTGATGGTCTTGGAGATGGCGCCCGAGATGAAGGGCTGCGCTGCCGCCATCATCAGGATGTGGCTGTTGATCGAGAGCGAGCGCTTGCCGATCTTGCCGCAGGGGCTGGCGCAATCGAACACCGGCAGATGCTCGGCCTTGAGGAAGGGCGCGCCTTCCAAGGTCATCGCACCGCAGACATGGATGTTGGCGGCGTCGATGTCCTTCTTCGAGAAGCCGAGAGCCGGCAGCATCTCGAAGGAGATGTCGCCGAGCTGCTCGTCGGTGAAGCCAAGCGTCTCCTTCACCCAGTCGGCGCCGAGCGTCCACTGGTTGAACACGAATTTGATGTCGAAGGCCGACTTCAGCGCCGCATTCAGCGCCGCGATCTTCTCATCGCTAAAACCCTTGGCCTTCAGCGAGGAGGGGTTGATGCCGGGCGCCTGGTTGAGGTTGCCGTGGCCGACCGCATAGGCCTCGATCTCGGCGATCTGGCTCTCGGAATAGCCCAGCGTGCGCAGCGCTTCCGGCACGGCGCGGTTGATGATCTTGAAATAGCCGCCGCCGGCGAGCTTCTTGAACTTCACCAGCGCGAAGTCGGGCTCGATGCCGGTTGTGTCGCAATCCATGACGAGGCCGATCGTGCCGGTCGGCGCGATGACGGTTGCCTGCGCATTGCGGTAGCCATGCTCCTCGCCGAGCTCGATGGCGCGGTCCCAGGCGGCGCGGGCATGCTCGGCCAGCGCCTGCTGCTTGAGGTCTGATGCGACCAGCGGCACCGGGTTGACGGCGAGCTTCTCGTAGCCGTCCTTGTCGCCGTAAGCGGCGCGGCGGTGATTGCGCATGACGCGCAGCATGTTCTGGGCGTTGCGGTCATAGTCCGGGAAGGCGCCGAGCTCGGCGGCCATTTCGGCCGAGGTCGAGTAGGCGACGCCGGTCATGATGGCGGTGAGCGCGGCGCAGATGGCGCGGCCCTCGTCGGAGTCGTAGGGAATGCCCGAGGTCATCAGCAGGCCGCCGATATTGGCGTAGCCGAGGCCGAGCGTGCGGTATTCGTAAGAGAGCTTGGCGATCTCCTTGGACGGGAACTGCGCCATCATCACCGAGATTTCGAGCACGATGGTCCACAGCCGAACGGTATGCTCGTAAGCGGCGATGTCGATCGTGCCGTCTTCGCGGCGGTAGGGCAAAAGGTTGATCGAGGCGAGATTGCAGGCCGTGTCGTCGAGGAACATGTATTCCGAGCACGGGTTGGAAGCCCGGATCGCACCGGCGGAGGCGCAGGTGTGCCAGTCGTTCATCGTCGTATTGAAGTGCAGGCCCGGATCGGCGGAAGCCCAGGCGGCGTAGCCGATCTTTTCCCACAGGTCGCGCGCCTTCAGCGTCTTCAGCACCTTGCCGTCCTTGCGGGCGGTGAGCTGCCAGTCGCCATCGGCCTCGACGGCGCGCAGGAAATTGTCCTTCAGCGACACCGAATTGTTGGAGTTCTGGCCGGAGACGGTGAGATAGGCGTCCGAATCCCAGTCGGTGTCGTAGGTCTTGAACGACATCGAGGTGTAGCCCTGGCGGGCGAACTGGATGACGCGGTAGATATAGTTCTCCGGCACGGCGTCCTTCTTGGCCGCCTTGATCTCGCGCTTCAGCGCGGTGTTCAGCGCGGGGTCGAAGCAGTCGTCGCCATGGCCTTCGCAATTGACGCAGGCCTTCATGATGGCTTCGAGATGCTTCTTGACGATCTTGGAACCGGTCACCAGCGAGGCGACCTTCTGCTCCTCATTGACCTTCCAGTCGATGAAGTCCTCGATATCCGGGTGGTCAGCGTCGACGATGACCATTTTCGCCGCGCGGCGCGTCGTGCCGCCCGACTTGATGGCGCCCGCCGCGCGGTCGCCGATCTTGAGGAAGCTCATCAGGCCGGACGAGCGACCGCCGCCGGAAAGTTTTTCGCCCTCACCGCGCAGCATCGAGAAGTTCGAGCCGGTGCCGGAGCCGTATTTGAAAAGGCGCGCCTCGCGCACCCACAGGTCCATGATGCCGCCCTCGTTGACGAGGTCGTCCTGCACGCCCTGGATGAAGCAGGCATGCGGCTGCGGGTGCTCGTAGGAGGACTTCGACTTGGTCAGCTTGCCGGTGAAGGGGTCGACATAGAAGTGGCCCTGGCTCGGGCCGTCAATGCCATAGGCCCAGTGCAGGCCGGTGTTGAACCATTGCGGCGAGTTCGGCGCGACGCGCTGGGTGGCGAGCATATAGGCGAGCTCGTCGCGGAAGGCGCGCGCGTCATCCTCGGATTTGAAGTAGCCGCCCTTGTATCCCCAATAGGTCCATGTGCCGGCGAGGCGATCGAAAACCTGGCGGGCGTCGGTTTCCGAACCATAGCGCTCGGCCTCGGGCAGCTTGGCGAGCTCGGCCTCGTCGGCAACCGAACGCCACAGAAAGGAGGGAACGTCATTCTCCTCGACCTTCTTCAGGCGCGCCGGCACGCCGGCCTTGCGGAAATACTTTTGGGCCAGGATGTCGGCTGCGACCTGGCTGAACTGCGCCGGCACATCGATGTTGTCGAGGCGGAACACCACCGAGCCGTCGGGATTCTTGATCTCCGACAAAGCCTTGCGGAATTCGATCTCCGCATAGGCGGACTGATCTGGCTTGGTGAAGCGACGCTCGATGCGCATTGGTCCCGTTCCTTTGTGTCTATATATAGCGCCTTTCCCAAGGGATTGCTGCCCCACATGGCGAAAAGCGCAGTCCGCCGTTTGCCGGCATCGCGGGCGACGCCGACACTCTCCTCGTCGCGGGCGCTGCCATGCAGACAAGCAAACGCCTTTCCAGGCGCTTACCCAGGTTGCCGGCCGACCCGCGGGTCCCTCGAACTGAAACTTTTGTCGATTCCCTCCGTGGAGGGAGGTTCACACTATCTAGCGTCGAGCCTGCCTGCAAACACTAAATATAGTGTTAACAGAACATTTTTTCCAGGCCGACAATTCTCCCTTTCGCCCACCCAAGCCCTAACGATCCCAACGCTTCCGCCGGCCTCGTGAACAGGCGGAAATCCGGGCAAAACGCACAAAATCCGGGAAAAAAGACCGGCCTCAGAACTCTCCGGTCGCGCCCGCTACAGGAGCGCATGGCCTATAAAAAGCGACTCGTTCCAACCCGTCAAGGATTCGTTTGCGTAGCTTTTATGACCCCAACATCTTGTGTGTCACATATGTGGATAACGGGGACATAAGAAGCCCGGCTTTGCAGGCGCTTGACGCGGCGACCGGCCAGGCCGGAAGCCGTGTCGGGCCGATGGCTTTTCATTTTAGCTGGCTTGCACTATCTGTTGCGTTCGCGCGGGGGCGCGCCTTGTCAACACCAAAAGCATCCGCTACGCCCCGCTCATGACAGTTACCGTACGTTTTGCCCCATCGCCGACCGGCCGCATCCATATCGGCAATGCGCGCACCGCGCTGTTCAACTGGCTTTTCGCCATGAACAACAAGGGTCGTTTCATACAGCGTTTCGACGACACCGACATTGCCCGCTCGACGCAGGAATACGCCGATTCCATCCTTTACGACCTGCATTGGCTGGGCATCTTCCCGGATGTCACCGAATACCAGTCGCGCCGCTTCGAGATTTATGACGCGGCGGTCGAGCGGCTGAAGGCGGCGCGGGTGCTTTATGCCTGCTACGAGACGCCGGAAGAGCTCGACCTGCGCCGCAAGGTGCGCCGCACGCGCGGCCTGCCGCCGGTCTATGGCCGCGAGGCGCTGACGCTGACGCCGGAGCAGGTGGCCGAGTACCAGTCGGATGGCCGCCGGCCGCATTGGCGCTTCCTGCTGCCCAATTACACCAACGACCCGCTGCAGCCGGAGCGCACCGAGGTGCGCTGGAACGACCTGGTGCGCGGCGAGGAGACGGTCGACCTCGCCTCGCTGTCGGATCCTGTCCTGGTGCGAGAGGACGGCACCTATCTCTACACGCTGCCCTCGGTGGTCGACGATATCGAGATGGGTGTGAGCCATGTCATCCGCGGCGACGACCATGTCACCAACACCGGCGTGCAGATCGCCATCTTCAAGGCGCTGGGCGCCGAGCCGCCGGTCTTCGGCCACCACAATTTGCTCACCACCGTGTCGGGCGAGGGGTTGTCGAAGCGCACCGGTGCGCTGTCGATCGAAAGCCTGCGCGAGGACGGCATCGAGCCGATGGCCGTCGCTTCGCTGGCGGTGCTTGTCGGCACGTCGGAAAATGTCACCGCCGCGCATGATCTCAACGAGCTCGCCGGCCATTTTGACCCGGCTGCGACGTCCAAGTCCGCCTCCAAATTCGACCCGGACGAGCTCTTCGTGCTCAACCGCACGCTGATGCATCGCATGTCGTTCGAGGAAGCGCGCGACCGGCTGATGGTGCTGGGCATTTCCGGCGACAAGGCCGAGCCGTTCTGGATGGCGGTGCGCGGCAATCTCGACCGCCTGTCGGACGCGGTCGCTTGGTGGCGTATCCTGAGCGAGGGTCCGCAGGAGCCGGCGGAATTTTCCGGCGAAGACCGCGATTTCCTCAATCAGGCGTTCGACGTTCTCCCCGAGGAGCCGTGGAACGGCACGGTGTGGAAGGACTGGACCGGCAAGATCAAGGAAGCCACCGGGCGCAAGGGCAAGCCGTTGTTCATGCCGCTGAGGCTGGCCCTTACCGGGCGGACTTCGGGGCCGGAGCTTTCAGATCTATTGCCGCTGATGGGTCGGGAAGGAACGCTGGCCCGACGACCCTGACCTTGCGCTGATCGGGCGGCAGCGCCGAGACCGGCGACACCGGCACTTTGGTGGTCAGCCGCCTGATCGCATCAAGGTCGAGCCCGCCTTCGGCATTGGCGAGCGTTTCCGGATCGGCGCCCGGATCGGGCTTGGACGCCGGCATCGGTATGAAGCGCGCTGCCTCGCCGTTCGGCTGCGATTGTTCAGGATCAGGCGGGTTGCCGCCGATGATCGTGAAATTGCCGGCCTGCGCATTGCAGCCGCAGGTGGGCGGGCGCGAGTAATTGGCCTGTTTATAGAGATAGGCGGTCGGCAGCTCGCTGTAGGGTTGACCTGTCGCCGACGAGGTCATCGAGCCAGAATCGTCGTCCATTCCGCGCGAATAGAAGACCTGCATCTCGGTACCTGGGCAGCTCGACTCGCAATTCTTCTGGTCGCGCTCGAAGTCACCGATGGAAGCGGCATTCGACATCGGGAAGAAATAGCCGTCGCAGGTGCGCACGCACATCGTATGGAACTCGCCGCCCAGCCGGGGCAGGTCCATGCCGTCCGGCTGGTTGATGACGCGGCGAATGTTGCGCACGCTCGGATCATCGGGCGGCACGTCCGCCGAGTCCGGCATACCGGGAGCATCGGGCGTTTCGAGCTGCTGGTCCTGGCGGCCGAAAAGCTGCTCGAATAGATTGCCGCCGCCATTGTCGCGGGCCGCCTCCCGCAGCGGGGCGCGACCCGGTGCGATCTCGTCGCCGCGGCAGCCATTGGTATCGAGCGCCGCGAGGATGCGGCTGCGGTCGCGCCGCGCGCCGCCGGCGGCCAGCCGTTCGCGCTTGGCCTGCAAGGTGTAGAGGTTGGCGTTCATGCGCTCTATCGAGGCATTGATCGCGGCGCATTGGCTGACATTGCGCGAAAACAGCGTGAAGCCGCAGCCGGCATCGCTTGCCCGGCTGCGGGCCTTGGCAAGCTGCTCGCGCTGCCTGGCGATCGCGTCGTCATATTTGCGGACGAGACCCGGCCCTCCGCCGCCACCGCGCGTCGCGGCGAGTTCGGCTTCGAGTTGCCGGCATATGCGAGAGGCCGCCTGGGATTCAGCGAAGGCTACAGCTGAGCCTGCAAGCGCTGAAAGCAGCGTCGCAAGATGCATCAGCTTCAGCCCCTTCATTCGCCTGGAATCCCGATTGCCCGTGCCGGAAGGCTACCGCGTTCGTGGTTAACTGTTCGCTATGCGTTTCACCGTTTCACGGAAACGGCGAAACGCCCTATTTCTTTGTTTTACGCAATTCCAGACGGAAAACCGCTCACACTTTTCCTGGAATTGCTCTGTCTGCAACCCGGCACAATTGCGCTTTGTCGCGTCACGTCAGTTCAAGTCGACGAGCGCCTGCGCCTTATGCGCCGCCTCGACTACCGCAAGCGCGGTCATGTTGACGACGCCGCGCGAGGTTACGGACGGCGTCAATATGTGCGCGGGCTTGTCGGTGCCGAGCAGGATCGGCCCGACATGCAGCGCGTCCATCATGGCGCGCAGCGCCGTCAGCGTGATGTTGGCCGAATCGAGGTTCGGGAAGACCAGCAGATTGGCTTCGCCTTTCAGCCGCGAATGCGGGTAGACGCGCTGGCGCAGATGTTCTGAAAGAGCGGAGTCGGCATGCATCTCGCCATCGCACTGGAGTTCCGGGGCGATGCGAGCCAGGATCGCCGCGGCCTGGCGCATCTTCAGCGCGCCGGGTGAATCGCGTGAGCCGAAATCCGAATGCGACAGAAGCGCTGCCTTCGGCTCGATGCCGAAGCGCTGGATTTCCTCGGCCGCGAGCACAGTCATTTCGGCGATTTCTTCCGCTGTGGGATCGACCGAGACATGCGTGTCGGTGAGGAAGATGATGCCGCGCTGCGAGATCAGCATCGACAATGTCGACAGGTCGCGGTCCTTGATGCCGGCGCGAGGCCCGATGATCAGCGTGACGTTGCGCAGATGCCGCTCGAAGCGGCCTTCGAGCCCGCAAATCATGGCATCCGCGTCGCCGCGCTTCAGCGCAAGAGCGGCGATCACCGTATTGTTGGTGCGCACCATGGTGCGGGCGGCTTCCGTCGTGATGCCGCGGCGGCCGGCAAGCTCGATCAGGAGGTCGACATAGTGGCGGTAACGCGGATCGTCTTCCGGGTTTATCAGGCCGAAATCGACGCCCGGACGGATTCGCAGGCCGTAACGCTTCAGCCGGACCTCCACGACATGCGGACGGCCGATCAGGATCGGCTCGGCAATACCTTCCTCCAGCACCACCTGCGCGGCGCGCAGCACGCGCTCGTCCTCGCCGTCGGCATAGATGACACGCTTGGCGCTCGAGGTTTTGGCGGAGGAGAACACCGGCTTCATTACCAGGCCGGAGCGGAAGACGAAGCGGTTGAGCTTGTCGATATAGGCGGCGAAATCGGCGATCGGCCGCGTCGCGACGCCGGTGTCGCAGGCAGCCTTCGCCACCGCCGGCGCAATGCGCAGGATCAGGCGCGGATCGAAGGGCGAGGGGATCAGGAAATCGGGGCCGAACATCGGCGTCTCGCCGGAATAGGCGCGCGCCGCGACATCGGAAGGCTCCTCGCGGGCAAGGGCGGCGATCGCCCGCACGGCGGCCATCTTCATCTCCTCGTTGATGGCGCTGGCGCCGCAATCGAGCGCGCCGCGGAAGATGTAAGGAAAGCACAGCACATTGTTGACTTGGTTGGGAAAATCCGAGCGGCCGGTGCAGATCATGGCGTCCGGCCGGGCGGCGCGCGCCACCTCCGGCATGATCTCGGGATTAGGGTTGGCCAAGGCCAGGATCAGCGGTTTCGGCGCCATGTGCTGCAAAAGCTCCGGCTTCAGCACGCCGGCGGCGGAAAGGCCGAGAAAGACGTCGGCGCCGGAGATGACGTCGGCCAGCGTGCGCGCCTCGGTGTCCTTCACATAGGGATCTTTCCAGCGATCCATCTCTTCGACGCGACCCTTATGGGCGACGCCGAAACGGTCGGTGACCCAGATGTTTTCCACCTTGGCGCCGAGCGAGACCAAAAGGTTGAGGCAGGCGAGTGCTGCCGCACCCGCGCCGGACGTGACGATCTTGATGTCGGAAATCGCCTTGCCGGCCAATTCGAGCCCGTTGAGCACCGCGGCGGCGACGATGATCGCGGTGCCGTGCTGGTCGTCGTGGAAGACCGGGATGCCCATGCGGGCTTTCAGCCGCTCTTCGACCTCGAAACATTCAGGCGCCTTGATGTCCTCGAGGTTGATGCCGCCGAAGGTCGGCTCGAGCGCCGCCACCGTCTCGACCATCCGCTCGATCTCGGGCGCGTCGATCTCGATATCGAAGACGTCGATGCCGGCGAACTTTTTGAACAGCACCGCCTTGCCTTCCATGACCGGCTTCGAGGCGAGCGGACCGATATTGCCCAGCCCCAGCACGGCGGAGCCGTTGGAGACGACGCCGACGAGGTTGGCGCGGCCGGTGTAGTCGGCGGCGGTGGCTGGATCGTCGCGGATCTCGAGGCAGGGCGCCGCCACGCCCGGCGAATAGGCAAGCGCCAGGTCGCGCTGGTTGCCGAGCGGCTTCGTCGCCTGGATCTCGAGCTTTCCCGGCGTCGGGTGCTTGTGGAAGAAGAGGGCGGCCTCGTCGAGGTCCGACCGGGCCGTTTTCTTGTTCTCGCCGTCCATTGCGGCCCCTCCCTGCGATACTGGTTTGGAGCCTTTTAGCATGCGTCGACGATTTCGCGACGCCAAAATCTCGGACTCCGGCCTTCACAATGCCGGAGCGTAAATAATCAAACGATTCCAGTCGGTTGGCATGAAAGTTTCGGGCGGATGAATAGCGGCTCGTCAGAACGCGCTGACGTAGAGGCCGCCGTCGACCGGGATGTTCTGGCCGGTGAGATAGCCGGCATGGACCGAGCACAGGAAGGCGCAGATCTGGCCGAATTCCTCCGGCGTGCCGAGACGTTTTGCCGGCACGTCGGCGCTTATGCGGGCCTTGCGCGCGGCCGCCGCGGCTGGGTCTTCCGGAGTGCCGGCCTCATGCGGGCCGCGCAGCCGGTCGGTGTCGAGCTTGCCGGGCAGCAGGCTGTTGATGGTGACGTTGCGGTCGATGACCGTGCGCGCCACGCCGGCGAGGAACGAGGTCAGGCCGGCGCGAGCGCCGGACGACAGGTCGAGACCGGGGATCGGAACATAGACCGACAGCGAGGTGATGTTGACGATGCGGCCGAAGCCGCGCTTGGCCATGCCGTCGATCACCGCCTGGATGAGCTCAATCGGCGTGACCATGTTCTGCGTCACACCCTCGAGGATCTTGGTGCGGTCGAGCTCGCGAAAATCGCGCAGCGGCGGGCCGCCATTGTTGTTGACCAGAATGTCGGGATCGGGGCAGGCGGCGAGCATCGCTTTCTGCACCTCGAGCTTCGACACGTCGCCGGCAACTTCGATGACATCGACGCCGAACCGGTCGCGGATCTCCTTGGCGGTCTTGGCCACGAGTTCGGCGTTGCGGCCGTTGACGACGAGATCGACGCCGGCTTCGGCAAGCGCCATGGCGCAGCCTCGCCCCAGTCCCTTGCTCGAGGCGCAGACGATGGCCTTCTTGCCGCGAATGCCGAGATCCATGACGTTTTTCTCCTGATTGTGTCGCGCGCAAGCTAGCGCCTGAGCTGGACCAACCGCAACCGTCATACGGTTGTTGCATGAATCGGGGCATAGGCACGCGAAAGCAAAGGGTAAAATCGTGATGTCAGACCCAGAGCCCCGCACTTTCCGCGCCCTGTTCATTTCCGACGTGCATCTCGGCTCGAAAGCGGCCAAGGCCGATTTCCTGATCGACTTCCTGCGTCATCACGACGCCGAAATCATCTATCTGGTCGGCGATATCGTCGACGGCTGGCGGCTGCGGCGCAACTGGCACTGGCCGCAGAGCCACAACGACGTGGTGCAGAAGCTGCTGCGCAAGGCGCGCAAGGGAGCCTCGATCACCTATATCGCCGGCAATCACGACGAATTCGCCCGCCAGTTCCAGGGCGTGCATTTCGGCGGCATCGTCGTCGCCGACCGCGCCATCCACGAGACCGCCGACGGCCGGCGCCTGCTGGTCATCCATGGCGACCAGTTCGACACGGTGGTGCACAACCAGCGCTGGCTGGCCTATCTCGGCGACTATGCCTATGACGCGGCAATGCTGGTCAACCGTGTCGTGACCAAGCTGCGCCACCTGCTCGGCCTGCCTTACTGGTCGTTCTCGTCATGGGCCAAGGTCAAGGTGAAGAAGGCGGTGAACTTCATCGGCTCGTTCCAGACCGTGCTTTCGGAAGAGGCGCGGCGCTCGCATGTCGACGGCGTGATCTGCGGCCACATCCATCACGCCGCAATCGAGAACTACGGCGATGTGCAGTACATCAACACCGGCGACTGGGTGGAAAGCTGCACGGCGGTGGTCGAGCATTTCGACGGCCGCATGGAAATCCTGACCTGGGCGCATGTGTTGCCCGAGGTCTCGACCGGCAATGAAGCGCTGGTGCCGGTCGATATCATCGACCTCAAGGGCAGGGCGGCTCAGGCGGCTTGAGCCCGGCCGCCTTTCCCCGGCTCAGCCTGCTGCCTTCGCGCTGGCGCAGCGCTCGCTCGAAGGCCTCGTCCTTCAACAGCCTAGCTCTCGATCGATTGGTCCAGCCGGTTCCGTCGCGCTTTGCCGCATGTTAGGGATCGAGACACGTTGCATGGGAGTCGAATGCAGCGAAATTGGATCGATTCATGTCGCTGCCGCCGCTATCGCCCGAACAGCTTGTCAAGCCGAGCCATTTCGAACTGCGCATGAGCCTGATCTTCGCGACCTTGTTCGTCTCGCAAGGCACGCATCTGCCTTACTTTCCGCTCTGGCTGCAGGCGAAAGGTTTTCATGCCGAGCAGATTGCGGTCATCCTGGCCGCGCCGATGTTCCTGCGCGTGTTGACGACGCCGATGCTGACCGCGCTTGCCGACCGGGCCCGGGATCGCGCCGATGTCTATATCGCGGTGGTTGCGGCCTCCATGGTCATCTCTGCCGGCTATTTCCTGCCGGCCACCTATGCCGTCGTGCTCGCCGTGTCGCTGCTTTTGACGATCGTCTGGACGCCGCATTCGCCGATGGCCGATTCGCTGGCGCTTTCGGGCGTGCGCCGTTTCGGCTCGAACTACACGGCAATGCGCAAATGGGGGTCGATCTCGTATCTGTGCGCCAATGTCGTGGGCGGGTTCATCCTGGCGGCCACGGGTCCGCAGGCGGTCCCGGTCATCATCTTCATCGCGCTCGGCGCGGCCCTGGTCGCGGCGCTGTTGTCGCCGCGCATGGGGCGGCCGCGCAAGGCCTCGCCGCTTTCGGCGACCGAGATCCAGCACAAGGCGCCGAGCCTGTTCAATGCCTATTTCCTCTATTTCACGCTTGGCGTCGGCATCATCACCGCCAGCCATGCCTTCCTCTACGGCTTCGTCTCGATCTACTGGAAATCGATCGGAATCGGCGATTCCGTCGTTGGCCTGCTATGGGCCTGGGGCGTGGTGTCGGAAGTCTGCATGTTTCTGTTTTTCAATCGTATTTTTGCTTCCATCTCGGTCGCCAGGGTGATGGTGATCGCCGGCATCGGTTCGATCGTGCGCTGGATCGCCTTTCCGCTGGTCTGGCCGCTCGGCCTGGGCGTCGCCGGCTTCTTCGGCGTCCAGACGCTGCATTCGGTATCGGTGGCGATGGTGTTGATCGGCCTGCAGAAGATGATCGGCGAAACGGTCTCCGAGGAGCGCACGGGCGCCGCGCAAGGCATCGCCTATTTCTTCAACGGCTTCTTCATGGCGGCGGTGACGCTTGCTTCAGGCCCGCTCTATGACCGTTTGGGCGTCGACGGTTTCTGGGCGATGATCCCGATCGCGGTCGTCGGCATGGTGCTGATAGGCCTAGCTTCCCGTTCAGCCCCAAAGCACCCTGTCGGGAGGTGAAACCAGCGATCCCCGGTAGACGAGACCGGGCTCGCGATCTCGTGCCAGCAGCAGCGGACCGTCGAGGTCGACGAAGTCGGCGTCCTGCGCGAGCAGCACCGCCGGGGCCATGGCGAGCGAGGTGCCGACCATGCAGCCCACCATGATGCCGAAGCCGAGTTCGCGCGCGCGGTCGCGCAACTTCAACGCCTCGGTCAGGCCGCCGGATTTGTCGAGCTTGATGTTGACGGCGTCATAGAGCCCGGCCAGCGCATCGAGGTCCTTTGCCGCATGTACGCTTTCGTCGGCGCAGATCGGCACCGGATGCGCAATCCGGCGCAGGATGTCGTCTTTGCCCGCCGGCAGCGGCTGCTCGACGAGCGCGACGCCGTGCTGCGCGGCGAAGCTGAGGTTCGCCTCGACATTTTCGTCGGTCCAGCCCTCGTTGGCATCGAGGATGATGCGGCTTTCGGGAGCGGCTTCCGTCACCGCGCGGATCCTTGCCATGTCGCCGTCGCCGCCGATCTTGACCTTGAGCAGGGGACGCGCGGCATTGGCGCGCGCTTGCGCCGCCATGGCCTCCGGCTCGGCGAGCGACAGCGTGTAGGCGGTTTCCAGCGGCTTGGTCGGAAGGCCCCCGATTGCCGCTGCCACCGGCGTCCCGGTCAGCTTGGCTTCCAGGTCCCAAAGGGCGCAGTCGATGGCGTTTCGTGCGGCGCCGGCCGGCATGGCTGAGAGCAAGGCGGTCCGGTCGATGCCGGAGACGACCGGATCGCGCATGGCCTCGATGGCCGCGCGCACCCCCTCCATGGTCTCGCCGTAGCGCCTGTACGGCACGCACTCGCCGCGCCCGGAACGTCCCCCGTCAGCGATCGTTACGGTGATGACTTCGGCCTCGGTTTTGGATCCGCGTGAGATGGTGAAGGTGCCGGCGATCGGGAATCGCTCCATTTCGACCGAAATGACACGCGCCATAATTTTCTTCTCCGGCTGTGCGACACCGGTCTGCCGGCAAATCGACACGCCAGTCCGGTCACGCTAAACAGGACGCCATGTTGACCATCCGCAAACGCGACGCAAGCGGCGAGGCCAAGGACGCCGAGCACCGGCCTCGCATTGCCGTGGGCGAGGAAGGGGGCGTGCTGGGCTGCGCCTTTTCCGGCGTGTGGACGACGCGCACCGTGGCGCTGGTCGATGCCGACATGCGCAAGATCGAGCAGAGAAGCGGCGCAAAACAGCTGATGCTCGACCTTTCCCACATCGAAAAGATGGACACCGCCGGCGCATGGCTTATCGACCGGTTGGCCAGCGCCTTCGAGAAGAAAGGCGTCGAGGTCCATTTGCAGGGGCAGAGCGAGATCGCTTCGATCCTGCTCGGCGCGGTCGGCGATGCGGTTCGCCGGGAGCCCGAATCGGGTCCGTCCGGGCCGCCCAACATCATCCTGCGCGCGCTGGAGCTGGTTGGCCGGCGTGTCTATGAGATGCGCGACGATTTCTTCGCCTCCATGAACATTCTCGGCGCCACGATCCGCGGCGCACAGATGAAGCTCGGCCGCGGCCACGCGGTCAACCCGGCCGCGATCTTCAACCAGATCGATCGCATGGGCGTCGGCGCGATACCGGTGGTGGTGCTGATGTCGGCCATTGTCGGCGCCATTGTCGCCCAGCAGGGCGCCTACCAGCTCAGCTATTTCGGCGCCAACATCTTCGTCGTGGACCTCGTCGGCGTGCTGATCCTGCGCGAGCTCGGCGTGCTGATGACGGCGATCATGCTCGCCGGCCGTTCGGGCAGCGCCATCACCGCCGAGATCGGCTCGATGAAAATGCGCGAGGAGGTCGACGCGCTGAAGGTGATCGGCCTCAATCCGATCGGCGTGCTGGTCTTTCCGCGGCTCGTCGCGCTGGTGATCGGGCTGCCATGCCTCACGATCATCGCCAATTTTGCAGCGCTTGGCGGCGGCATCGTTGCCGCCTGGCTCTATTCCGATATCCCGCCGGCCGCGTTTATCGACAGGCTGCGCGTCGCCATCGACCTCAGCACCATCTTTGCCGGCCTGATCAAGGCGCCGTTCATGGCCCTCATCATCGGCATCATCGCGTCGGTCGAGGGCATGAAGGTCGGCGGCAGCGCCGAATCGCTCGGCCTGCACGTGACCGCGTCGGTGGTGAAGTCGATCTTCGTCGTCATCATCCTCGACGGGCTTTTCGCCATGTTCTACGCAGCGATCGGATTCTGAGATGGCGAACGGCAACGGCGCCACGGCGGCGCAGGACACGAATGACGACGAGATCGTGCTTTCGGTTCGCGATGTCACCGTCGCCATCGGCGACAAGGTGATCCTCGACAAGCTCTCGCTCGATATCAAGCGCGGGGAAATTCTTGGCTTCGTCGGCGCTTCGGGCGCCGGCAAGTCGGTGCTGTTGCGCACCATATTGGGGCTGATGCCGAAGCAATCGGGGACGATCAGCCTGTTCGGCGTCGACGTCGACAAGGCCAGCGACGCCGATCGCCTGCGCATCGACATGCGGCTTGGCGTTCTTTTCCAGCATGGCGCGCTGTTTTCAGCGCTGACGGTGATGGAAAACGTGCAGGTGCCGATGCGCGAATATCTCGACCTGCCCAAGGCGCTGATGGACGAACTGGCCTTGCTCAAGATCGAGCTGGTCGGATTGCCGCCCGACGCCGCGCTGAAATTCCCGTCCGAGCTGTCCGGCGGCATGATCAAGCGCGCGGCGCTGGCGCGCGCCCTAGCGCTCGATCCCGACATCGTCTTTCTCGACGAGCCGACCTCGGGGCTCGACCCGATCAGCGCCGCCGAGTTCGACGAGCTTGTCGTCAAGCTGCGCGACACGATGGATCTGACCGTCTACATGGTTACGCACGATCTCGACACGCTGTTCACCGCTTGCGATCACGTCGCGGTGCTCGGCAAGAAGAAGGTGCTGGTCGAAGGCACGATCGACGACATGCTGAAGAGCGACGAGCCGTGGGTGAAATCCTATTTCCGCGGAAAACGCGCCCGGCAACTTGATCTTGCGGCGCGCGCATAGCCATAAGTGGGGCGATGGAAACAAGAGCCAACTACATAATTGTCGGCATCTTCACGCTTGGCGCGATCCTGGCGGCCTTTGCCTTCGTCTATTGGACGGCCGCCATCGGCGACAGGGGCGAAACGGCGATGCTGCGCGTGCGCATCCCGGGCTCGGCCTCCGGCCTCAGCCGCGGCAGCCTTGTGCTGTTCAACGGCGTCAGGGTGGGTGACGTGAAGAACGTTTATATCGACGGCGACGATCCGACCGTCGCCATCGCCGACACCGAAATCGCCCGTTGGACGCCGATCACCAAATCGACGCAGGCCGATATCGGACTGACCGGCCTCAGCGGCCAGGCCAATATCGAGCTCAAGGGCGCCGATCCGAAGGAGACCAGGCTGCTCGACGAAGCGGAGAAGGAAGGCAAGGTCGCCGAAATCGTCGCCAATCCGTCCGCGGTCACCAACCTTTTGCAGACGGCGCAGAACATCTTTACCCGCGCTGACAAGGTGCTTGGCGAGCTCGAAGGCTTCACCAAGGACGTTCGCGGTCCGCTGACGCAGACGGTCAAGAACGTCGAGACCTTCTCGGACGCGCTGGCCAAGAATTCCGACGGCATCGACAAGTTCCTGTCGGCGGTGAGCTCGCTTTCGGATCAGCTGAAGAATGTCTCGGGCCGGCTCGACAGCACGCTGACGGCCGCCGAAGGCCTGCTCAATTCCGTCGACAAGGACCAGATCAAGAGCATCGTGGCCAATGTCGACACGGTGACGACGAACCTGAAAGAGACCTCGAAGCAGTTCGATACCGTCATCGACAACGTCAACACGGCGGTCGGCTCGATCAACGATTTCGCCAAGCAGACGCAAGGGACATTGGCCAAGGTCAACAGCGTGCTCGACGGCATCGATCCCGCCGACGTCAAGGCCGCTTTGGCCAACATCCAGAAGGCCAGCGCCAACGCCGACAAGGCGGCGTCCGACATCGCCAAGGTCACCGACAAGATCGCCAACCGTTCCGACGACATCAACGAGACGATCAAGGACGCCCGCCAGCTCGCGCAGCGGCTCAACGACGCTTCGGTGCGCGTCGACGGCATCCTGGTCAAGGTCGACAAGCTCCTCGGCTCCGGCGAGGCCAACGGCGTCATGGCCGATGCCAGGGCGACATTGAAATCCTTCAAGCAGGTGGCCGACACGCTGAACTCCCGCCTCGGCACAATCGTCGACAACCTGTCGCGCTTCTCCGGCCAGGGCCTGCAGAACGTCGAGGGGCTGGTGCAGGACAGCCGGCGCTCGATCAACCGCATCGAGGAAGCGGTGACCGATCTCAGCCGTAACCCGCAGCGCATTCTGTCCGGCGGCGCCGGCGAGGTCCGGCAATTCGATGGAAGGGCACGGCGTTGACTTCGGCCGCCGTGACCGTCAAGAAATGAACCGCAAATGCGGGTTGATCGTAAGATCCGGGGACAGCGGGGATCACGCGTGAAGTCGATCGGGGTGGTTGCGGGTAGTTTGAGATCGTCCGCCGCAGCGTTGCTGGTGCTTGCGGTTGCCGGCTGCGCGGCACTGGGCGGCAAGCCGGCGCCGCTCGACACGTTTGAATTGTCCGCGCCGTCGCTCGATGTGCGTGCCCACAGCCGTCGCCAGATCCTGATCGCCCAGCCGTCGGCGCTCAAGGCGCTGGACAGCCAGAACATCGTCATCAGGCCTTCCGACCGGTCGATCCAGTTCCTCAAGGGCGCGCAATGGGCGGACCGGCTGCCGCTGATCGTGCAGGCGAGGCTGGCCGAAACCTTCCAGCGCTCCGGCAGCTTTGCCGGTGTCGGAAAGCCGGGCGAGGGACTGGCCATCGACTACCAGATCATCGTCGAGGTGCGCTCCTTCGAGGTGCGCGTCAATGGCGGCGAGCATGCCGATGTCGATCTGTTCGTGCGCATCCTGAACGACCGCAACGGCGAGGTGCGCGCCTCGAAGAACTTCACCGCGAGCGCCCCAGTCTCAGGCGGCGGAAATGCGGCTTACGTCGGCGCGCTGGACAGCGCCTTCGGCCAGGCGGCGGCAGACATCGTCCGCTGGACGGATTCGACGATCTGACAGCGGGCGCCAAGGCGCCGGGAAACCAATTCCATCGATCAACGGACAAAAGAAAAAGGCGGGCCGAGGCCCGCCTTTTTTGTCAGACTTGTCGGCCGCTCACTGTAGCCGGCCGCTGGCATGGGCCAGCATCGTGTAGACCTTGCCTGTGTCGGACGTCAGATAGGTCTGCGCCATGATGTTGTCGCGGTCGTTGCGCGAGACATCCTTGAGCAGCTTCTCGAAATCCTCGCAGTAACGGTCGACCGCGGCGCGGAATTCCGCCTCGGCCTGATACTTGCGGCGGATCTCGTCGAAGGTCTGCTGGCCCTTCAGCGTGTAGAGGCGACGGGTGAAGACGTCGCGCTCGCCCCGCCGGTAGCGGTTCCAGAGCTCGATCGAGGCGTCATGGTCGATGGCCCGCGCGATGTCGACGGAGAGCGAGTTGAGCGACTCCATGACATGCAGCGGCGAGCGCTGGGCAGGCGTCGCGCGCGGCGCTTCCGCCGGCGTTGCCGGCCGCAGCTCTTCCTCACGCGACGCATTGGTCAGGAGGTCGCGCACCCATCCGCCCTGCGCGGGCTTGCCGTTCGGATCGCGGCGCGGCGCCTCGGCGGGGCGTTCAAGATCGAGCGTGCCGCGCAGCGTGGTCTCCGCGAGCGGCGCCTGCGGAGCGCGGGCCGTTGGTTGCGATTGCTGCTGTGGCTGCGGGGCCGGGGGACGGCGCAGCGGCGGTTCGGCGGCTCGGGCCGGCGCCTGCGGAGCAGGGCGCAGGCCGCGTGGCTCGCCTTGTTCGCTGCTGCCGCTGCGACCGGATTTCGCAACGATATCCGACAGTTCCTTGAGCGCATTGATTTGCTCTGCGACAGCGCGACGAATGGCCGAGGTCGATTCCTTAGCCTCCTCCGGCATCTCGATCACGCCCTTCTTCAGCTCGGCGCGGGTAAGGTCGAGCTCGCTCTTGATCGAGCCTGCGGTGCGACGCATCTCTTCGGTCGCGTCAGCAAAGCGCCGTGTCGCCGAATCGACGACGTCGGCGATGGCGGCGCGGATCTTTTCCGCCGATTCCATCGTGCGGCCCTCCGCAGTCTGCATCGTCTGGCCGACGAGGTTTTCGAAGGAGCGCATCACCTTCTCGAGGTCTTCCGACTTCTTGACCAGGCCGACGGCGAGGTCTTCCAGCGAGGACTGACGCTCCAGCGTGTGCTCAAGATTGCTTTGCGCGGAGCTGAGCAAATTCGAGGCGCTGGAGAGCAACCGGCTGTGTTCGTCGAACTTGGTCGCGATCGAGGCCACCTCGCGCAGCGTCGCCGAGGACAGGTCGGTGAGCCGTGTCGTGTTGGAATCGACCAGACGCGCCGAACTGGCGAAAGTCTGGGCGGCCTTCTCCGTGGTCGTGGCGAAGCTCTGCGTGCTGCCGGAGAGCCGCTCCTCGACCTGGCCGAGATTGACGGCAGCCTGGTCGATCAATTGCCCGAGTTGCGCGCTGGAGGTCGTCATGCGGCCGATAAGATCGGCCACGCTGTCGGCAAGTGACGAGCGGGCGCCTTCGACGGCCGACAGCGTCTCGGCCGTGCGGCTGGCGAGAGCATTGACGAGGTTCGTGTTCTCGCTGCGCAGCTTCTCGGCCGCCCGTTCGGTGACCTCTTCCATGCTGCGCTGCAGCTCGGAGCCGCCCTGGGCGAAGCGCTCGACCAGTGGTTTGGCCGTCTCGTCGAGGATTTTCGCCATCTCTGCCGAACGCGCCGCGAGCATGGTGTTGAGCTCGCGGGTGTTGGCGCCGATCGTGCGCGCGGCCTCGTTGGTGCTCTGGCCGATATGCTGGCCGACCGCCGTGAAGGTCTCGGCGATGACATTGGCGCGCGAGATGAGCTGGGCCTCGGCGCTGGAGACCTGCTCGTTGAGCTTCTGGCCCATGGTCTCGGCGCTGTAGGCGAGGCGGTTTTCCACGCTCGCCACCTGGTCCTCAACACGTGCGGCCGCGGCCGAGGCGCTTGCGGCCAGCCGTTCGTCGGCTCCGGCCAGCGCCTGCTCGATCTCGCGGGCATGCACGGCAAGCTCCTGCCCGGTCTGGCGGGCACGGTCGGCGACGCGCTGTTCGGTCGCCGCGAAGGCGCCGACGATCGTGTCGGCATGCTCGCCGATGGTCGAGGTGCTCGAGGCGATACGCGACACCAGACGGCTGTCGGCGTCGTCGAAGATACGGGCAATTTCGGACGCCCGCGACGACAGTGCCTCCGAGCCCTCGGCAATACGCGAGATCAGATGCTGGTCGGCGCTGTCGAAGATGCGGCCGAGGTCCGAGGCGCGGGCGGCCAGCGCTTCGGCCGATTCGCTGATGCGCATCGAAAGCCGCTCGTCGGCGCCCTCGAAGTTGCGCAGGATGTCGCCAGCACGGGCGGCCAGCGACTGCGCCGTCTCGACGGCGCGGGCAACCAGCTTCTGGTCGGCTGCATCGAAGGTGTTGGCGATGTCGCCGGCGCGTGCGGCCAGCTTGTCGGCGGTTTCCTCGGCGCGGGCCATGAGCGAGTTGGATGCGTCGTCGGCGCGCGCCATCAGCATGTTGGACGTATCCTGGGCGCGCTCGTGCAGGCGGCGGTCCGCCGCCTCGAAAGCCTGCGCGATGTCCTCGGCTCTGGCAAGCAGCGCGGCGGACGTCTGCTCGGCGCGTTCGGCGATCTTGCGGTCGGCGTCGCTGAAAGCCGCACCGGCCTGCTCGTGCAGGGTGCTGGTGATCTCCATGACCTTGTCGCGCAGCGCGCCCGCCACGAACACAGCGGTCTTTTCCAGCACGCCGCGGACATTGTCGACGCCGGTCGACAGCGCACGCTCCATGGTGCCGGCGCGCTCCTCGATGACACCGGTCTGCCGGCTGAAGGCCTGCTCGATCTTCTCGACATCGGCGGCAATCGCCGCCGAGATATCGCTGCTTCGGGCAGCGATCTGGTCGATATGGCCGGAAACCGAACGGTCGACGTCCTTGCGCGCATCGGCAAGCTTGAGGAGATCGTCCTCGAGGGCCTTGGCCAGCATGTTGCGGCCCTCGGACAGCTTGCCGACATGGCCGGCGATGACGTCGTCGATCTCCGAGCGGCTTTCCGTCAGCTTCTGAAGGTCCGCTTCGAGGGCGCGCCTAAGGATATCGCGGCCTTCGGCGAGCTTCTCGACCTGGCCGGCGACCAGGCCGTCGATCGAGGAACGGCTTTCGGCGAGCTTGGCGAGGTCGGCTTCCAGCGCACGCTTGAGGATGTCGCGGCCTTCCGCGAGCTTCTCGACCTGGCCGGAGACCAGGCCGTCGATGCCGGCGCGGCTCTCGGCGAGCTTGGCAAGATCGTCCTCGATCGCCTTGGACAGCGTCGCCCGGTTCTGCGACAGTTGGTCGGCATGGGTCTGCATGAGGCCGCTGGCATTAGCCATATCGGTCTCCAGCGCACGCGAAAGCTCGGCGCGGTGATCGGTGATCTTCTGCGAATGATCGACGATCGCGCCCTGGATTGTGTTGAGGTCGGCCTCCAGCGCGCGCTTGAGGATGTCGCGGCCTTCGGCGAGCTTCTCGACCTGGCCGGCGACCAGCCCGTCGATGCTGGAGCGGCTCTCCGCCAGTTTGGCGAGATCGTCCTCCAGCGACTTCGACAGCACGGAACGGTCCTGAACGAGCCGGTTTTGATGGTCGGCGATGGCGCCGCTGACGGCCTGCAGGTCGGTTTCAAGCGCTTTCGAAAGCTGTGAGCGATCTTCCAGAACCTTGTCCGAATGTCCCGCGATGGCACCCTTGATGGCGTTGAGGTCGGCTTCCAGGGCACGCTTGAGGATGTCGCGGCCTTCGGCGAGCTTCTCGACCTGGCCGGCGACAAGGCCGTCGATCGAGGCGCGGCTTTCGGCGAGCTTGGCGAGGTCGGCTTCCAGCGTGTGCGACAGCAGGCTGCGGTCCTCGGCGAGCTTGCCGGCGTGGCTGTCGATCAGGCCGCGGATGCCGCTCAGATCGCTTTCAAGGGCGCGGCTGAGCTCGCCGCGGTCCTCGGCGAGCTTGGTCGAGTGGGTCTCGATCAGGCCACGGATGCCGATGATGTCGGTCTCGAGCGCTTTGGCGAGCACGGCGCGGCCCTCGGCGATCTTCTCGACCTGACCGGCGACAAGGCCGTCGATGGAGGCGCGGCTGTCCTGCAGCTTGTTGAGATCGGCCTCCAAGGCGCGCGCCAGGATGTTGCGGCCTTCGGCCAGCTTCCCGACATGGCCGGCGACCATTTCGTCAATCATTGTACGGGCTTGGACGAGCCTGCCGGAGTCTTCGTTCAAGACCTGGGACAGGCGGTTGCGGCCTTCTTCGAGCTGCTCCAGATGGCTGCCCAGCGACGCATCGATGGCAGCGCGCGACTCGTTGACCTTGCGCAGGTCTTCTTCCAGCGCGCGCGAGATCAGGCTGCGGCCTTCTGCCAGCTTCTGCACCTGGTTGGTGACGGCGGCATCGATAGCCACGCGGCCTTCGGCGAATTTCGCCAGGTCCTCCTGCATGGCGGCCGCCATGCGCTCGCGGCTCTCCGAAAGCGCGCGGCTGTGGTTCTCGACAGCTTCCTCGATGCCGACACGGGCATCGGCCAGCCGCTGGATGTCGGAATCGAATGAGCGCGACACGACATGCCTGGCCGCTTCCATGCGCCCGGCGAAGTCGGTGGCGCGGGCTTCGAGCATGGAGGAGGTCGACGAGATGATGTCCGCCATGTCGGCGCCGATCTGCGTCTTGCCCTGATCGATCATCGATGACAGCTGGTCCTTGCTCTCGGCGAAGGTGTGCGCGATCTCGCGGGCGCGCTCGACCAGCGTCTCGTTGATCTGGCGGGCGCGGGCTTCGAGGGCGGCGTTGAGTTTCTGCGTACCGGTGTCGAGCGCCTCGGCGCGGGTCTGGAATTCGCTGATCAGCGCCTGACCGCGCTCGGCCAGCGTCCGCTCGATGCCGCTGAGGCTCGTCTCGAACTCCGAACTCAAGGTACGCGCCGCGCCCCCGAGCAGCGAGACCATGCCGTTGGTGCGGTCGTCGAGCAGGTCGGTCAGCGAGCGTGTCAGGCCGTCCGTGGTGTCGGTGAGCTTGGCGATACGGGTGTCGAGCAGGCTCGCGAAGGCCTCACCGGAGGTCGAAAGACGGTCCGTGATGTTGTCAAGGCGCGATTCCACCGAATCGAAGATCGACGTCGAGCTTTCATTGATGCGGTCGATCAGCGTGTCGCCGGAATTGTTGATCGTCATCGACAGCTTGGTCGACGCGTTGAGGATCGAGTCGCGGATGATGTCGCTGGCCGAGCCGATCTCGTCGCGCAGCGTCTCGTGAGCGCTGGCGATGGAGGCGCGCACGCGCTCGGCATGGGTGACGACCGCCTCGCGCTCGCTGCCGAGACCGTCGACCAGCGAACGGATGCGGGCCTCGTTCTCGGAATAGGAGCGTTCGAGCTGGCTGACTTCGCCGTGGACGAGCGTTTCGAGCTCAACCGCGCGGGCCAGGGTGCGCTCGATGCCTTCGCCCATGGCCGCCACCTCGCGGCGAACGGCCTGGCCGATCATCATGACACGGTCCTGGGCGAGGTTTTCGGGCTCCGCCAGGCGGAAGGCGACCTCGGTCATGGATTGCGCGGCGAGGCGCATTTCCTGCGCGCGCCGGATCATGGCGGCGAACGCCCAGAACAGGATGACCGGAACGATCGCGGCAACCGCCAGGCCGATCAGCTCGGGACGGGCGAAGAACTGGTCGAAGGTACGGATCTTCCAGATGCCGGGACCGAACAACAGGTTGGCCAGGCCGCCGGCGCCGGCGATCCAGGCCAGCGAGATAAAGGCGATCACCCAGTAGACGGTGCTGGACGCACGGCGATTGAGGCTGTGCAGCAGCGTCTTGTAGTCCTTCTGGCGGTCATCATTGGCGGGCGTGAAGCCGGCGGGAGGCGTGAAGCCGGACGGCTGCCCATTGCGCGGCTCGACCGGGCGCAACTCGGCCGGCTTGGCAGCGGGCGCCCTCGGAGGCTGGGGGTTGGCAGGCTGGGGATTGTTTGCCGGCTCCGTCCTATGGCTGCGCCCTTCGCGCGCCAGCTCGTCGGCCGCCGCCGAAATCTGCGCTTCGAGATCCTCCATCGACGCCGCCATGTCGAGGCCGCCTTCGTCGCCGTTAAGGTCAAGGTCAAGCGCCTTTTCCAGTTCCGCGGCCACGTCATTCTCGAGAGACTTCGTCGTCGTTGGTTTCTTAGCCATGCCTTCGCTACCCTGTACTAGCTGCCGCGGGACTTATGATTTTGGCCTGATTCTGGCCCGATTCTGGCTTGTCTATCCCGCGCAGGAGGCTGAAAAATGGACCTTCGTATCGTAATGACACACAGGGGTAAAGAAAACATGCATTCCGGGCGATACGTAAAACTTTAAATATAAGGTTAACGGAGACGTGATCCGGCTGCCTCCGTGACAACATTTTCCCTGCAGTCGTTAACCCGTTGGCGACCGGGAGCGCCTATTTTCGTGGGCCCGTCTGCCCGCTTGATGGAGTTGCAGTGCGTATGCGTGGCGAAAGTGGTATTGCGTTTTCCATGCCGGGAGGCGACGCCTCCGGAACGGCTGGAGCCCGACCGGTGGATCTCGGCCATCTGGCACGCCAGACAATGGGCGACCGCGACCTCGAACGCGAGGTTCTGGCGCTGTTCGTGCACCAGTCGCTGTCGGTCCGTGACCAGATCGCGGATGCCGACGCGAGGCAAAGGGTGCTTCTGGCGCATGGCCTGAAGGGCTTGGCGCGCGGCATCGGCGCCTTTGCGGTGGCCGACTGTGCGGCGATCATCGAAACCCAGCCGGAAGACGTCCGGGCGCTCAAGCGGCTCAGCACGCTGATCGAGGAAGTGCGCGACTTCATCGCCGGCATCAGCCGCTAGTATCCCGCCTTTCTGAAAAACGTCATTTCGTGGCGCTTTCGCGCCGCAGTTGACTTGTCCGGCAGAGTGATTATCTCGGCTGCGACTCCTCAGGTGACTTAATGACCAAGCTGACTTACATCGCCCATGACGGGACCCGGTTTGACGTGGAAGCCGAAAACGGCTCGACGGTCATGGAAAACGCGATCCGCAATGCGGTTCCGGGCATCGAAGCCGAATGCGGCGGCGCCTGTGCCTGCGCGACCTGCCATGTCTATGTTGACGAAGCATGGACAGCGGAGGTCGGCGAGCCAGAGGCGATGGAGGAGGACATGCTGGACTTCGCCTACGAGGTCCAGCCGAACTCACGCCTCTCATGCCAGATCAAGGTGCGCGACGCGCTGGACGGGCTGGTGGTTCGGGTCCCCGCGCGCCAGGGTTAAGGCGCGTCGATATTCAGGTGAGGCCGGCCTGCAAATGGCGACTTCCTGCGCTTCCGGCCTTTGCCGGCCGAAGCACTCACGAATGGCGTGGCGGTTAAAATAAGCTACGGCCGGCGTAGGCCGGTTCTCGGACGTCACCAGTTTGGTCGCTTCGCGCCCGTCTTCGACTCCGACTCGGCCTGACCTGAATCTCGACACACCTTGGCTGCTTCCCAATATTCTTTCGCGCCGGCAGCTTGGCAGCGGCCGATAGCTCATGCAGTCTCGCCGCATTCCCAATCAGGGCGCAGCGCATGACCGATACCATCAAAACGGACGTTCTCATTGTCGGTGCAGGGCCGATCGGCCTGTTCGCCGTGTTCGAGCTCGGTCTGCTCGACATGAAATGCCATCTGATCGACATTCTCGATCGTCCCGGCGGCCAATGCGCCGAGCTCTATCCTGAAAAGCCGATCTACGACATTCCCGGCTGGCCGACGATCTCCGCGCAAGGCCTGGTCGACAAGCTCATGGAGCAGATCCATCCGTTCAAGCCGGACTTCACCTTCAACCGCATGGTGTCGAGCCTTGAAAAGCTGGAGGACGGCAGTTTCCGCGTCGCCACCGATGAAGGTGAATTGTTCGAGGCCAAGGTGGTGGTGATCGCCGCCGGCGGCGGCTCGTTCCAGCCCAAGCGTCCGCCCATTCCGGGCATTGAGGAGTACGAAGGCAAGAGCGTCTTCTATTCGGTCCGGCGCATGGAGGAATTTCGCGGCCACGATCTCGTCATCGTCGGCGGCGGCGATTCGGCGCTCGATTGGACACTCAACCTGCAGCCGATCGCCAAAAGCGTGACGCTGGTGCATCGCCGCCCGGAATTCCGGGCCGCGCCCGACAGCGTCAACAAAATGTATGCCATGCAGGAGATGAAGCAGCTCGAATTCCTGGTCGGCCAGGTCAGCGGCCTTGCCGGCGCCGACGGCCAGCTGTCATCGGCGATCATCAAGGGTGGTCCGGATGGCGACGTCGAGGTGCCGTGCACCCGCATGCTGCCGTTCTTCGGCCTCACCATGAAGCTCGGGCCGATAGCCGAATGGGGCCTTAACCTCAACGAGAACCTGATCCCGGTCGACACCGAGAAGTTCCAGACGTCGATCCCGGGCATCTTTGCCGTCGGCGACATCAACTGGTATCCGGGCAAGCTCAAGCTGATCCTGTCAGGCTTCCATGAGGTGGCGCTGATGGCGCAGGCCGCCAAGCGGATCGTCAGCCCGGGCGAGCGCATCGTCTTTCAGTACACGACCTCGTCGACCAGCCTGCAGAAGAAGCTCGGCGTGCATGATTAAGGCGTATTGATATTCAGGTGATGCCGGACTGCGAACGGCAACTTCCTGCGCTTCCGGTGCTCACGTACTTCAAGGACGCTCCGCTCCGGTTCTCGGAAACTGCCCTTCTCGACTCGGCCTGACCTGAATCTCAACACACCTTCAAGCGATCTACTCCGCAAGCGCGGGCGCGATTTGCTCGTCGTGGCCGCGCAGTTCCTTTTCGGGCATCAGGGCCAGCGTGATCAGGGCCAGAATGAGTGTTGCTCCGGCGGCGACGAAGATCATCACGAACGGCAACGCCGATGCCTGATGGATATGCGTGTGCGAGCCTTCTGAGGACAATGGCAGGCCGTAGCCGAGCGCGACGGCGCCGAGCATGGCCACGCCGAGCGCGCCGCCCAGCGTGCGCAGGAAGGTCAGAACGCCCGTCGCGACACCGAGATGCGCGCGATCGACGGCATTCTGGACCGAGACGGTGGCAACCGGGAATGTCGTTCCGCTGCCCAGGCCGATCAGAGTGGTCAGGATTTCCACCTCGAGCAGCGAGGCGTGTTCCGCAATGGCACTGAGCACGCCGATGCAGACGATGGCCAGGCCGACGCCGATCATCGCGATGCGCTTGTAGTGGACAAAGCGCGGGATCGTGCGGCCGCTGAAGGTCGCACCGGCGACCGTGCCGAGCAGGAGGCCGAGCATCGCGGTGCCGGATTCGCTGACCGAAAGTCCGACGACCGATTGCAGATAGACCGGCAGGTATACCGACGCGCCGATATTTGCGGCCTGCAGGAGGAACATCGACAGTGTGCCGGCGAGCACGATCGGGTTGCCCAAGACTTCGAGCGAGATCAAAGGCTCGGCCGCTTTGAGCAGCCTGAGCGCGAAGAAGGCCCAGAACACCACCGAACAGCCAACCAGCCCAAGGATTTCGCGGGAAAACCAGGGATAGGCACTGCCGCCCCAGCTGAGCGCCAGGAGCAGAAGCGTCGTGGCGATAACCAGCAGCACGGCGCCCAAGCCGTCGATGCGATGGTTCTTGGCCGCGACCGGCAGCTTCTTCAACGGGTTGTTGATGATGGCCATGGCCAGGAAGCCGATCGGCAGGTTGATCCAGAAGATCAGCGACCAGTGCAGATGCTCGGCAAACACGCCGCCGAGCAGCGGGCCGGCGACGCTGGCGACCGCCCATGTGCCTGCGATCCAGGCCGCATAGCGGGCGCGCTCGCGCGGCGGCACGAGGTCGCCGATGACCGTCTGGGCCAGCGCGAAGAGACCGCCGCCGCCGGCGCCCTGGATGGCGCGGCCGATGACCAGCACCAGCATGTTGGGAGCGAGCGCGCTGACCAGCGACCCGAGCAGGAAGACGAGGATGGCGGCGTAGATGACAGGGCGGCGCCCGTAGACATCGGAAATCTTGCCGTAGAGCGGCGCCATCGCGGTCGCGGTCAGAAGATAGCCGGTGACGATCCACGGCAGATATTCAGCATGGCCGAGCGCGCCGGCGATCGTCGGCAGGGCAGGGGCTACGATGGTCTGATCAAGGGCCGCCAGCAGCATCGATAACAGCACGCCGCCGATGATGGCATTCTTCTCGCTCTCGCTCATCATCGGCGCGGATTTCGGCGCCATCGCCTGGTTCTCGACGGTCTGGTCCATGCGTCATTCTTTCAAAGGCTGGTGCTTGGTGCGCCAAGACGGCTTTGGCCGGTCGCACGTGTCATTTCTCATCGTGGACCCGAGGCTTTGGCGCTTCGAACCCGCATTATGTCGTTCGATATAGGCCGATTTCGACCATCACTCGAAAGTTTTTCCGGTCTGGCACCATGCTTGGATGAAATTGGCCCCGGACAGGGCTCGGCTCTCAAGTCAAGGCGGCGGCAGCTGGCCGGCTTCGACACGCTCCATCCGGTAGCGCATCAGCCGAAGGATACGGCTTTCGAAATTGACGCTCTCGACGCGGTCGAAGCGGACCTGGTCCTGATCGTGCCTGGCGAGCTCGGCTGCCTGGACCGCGGCGGCGTTGAGCTTCGCCTGCTCGCAGGTCTTTTGCGGTGGGAGTGCCTTCAGCGCATCCTCGAGCAGGCGCGCATGGTTCTTGGCGATCTCGACATGGCGCTCCTCATGCCGTTTGATGTCGGCCGAGAGCGTATCCCAGACCAGCCTGACGCCGGGATCGGATTTGCGCGGGCGCCGCCATTCGGGGAGGATCACCTTGACCTTCAAGGTGACGGCCGCGTCGGCAATGCGGCAGGACCCGGCGCTCTGCGCGTAGCTGATGCGGGTGGTGAAGGCCATTTGGGTGGCGCCGGGATGCCGCGAGCCGGTGCTCTTCACCTCGGGGCCGTTTCTCGACAGCTGGTTCTGGATATCGTCGAGCGTGCGGCCGCCGACGCTGAAATAGCTGTAGGTCTTGACCAGACTGGCCGCGCCCGCCGGCAGGGCAGTGAGCGAGAGCATCAGGGCGCAGAGCAGGGAGCGGTTCATCATATTGCCTCTTCACGCACCTTGCTTTAGGGCCGTCGCCAGCGCAACGGAATTGATTTCGCGCGGATCACGCATGGTTGATGGACAATGACGACAAGGCGATGGCAGCTGGCGCATGGACGCTATCTCGACCTCGGTCCGAAGGCGGTCGTCGCCGGCATCCTCAACGTGACGCCCGACAGCTTTTCGGACGGCGGCCTGTTCATCGCGCCCGAGAAGGCGCTGGAGCAGGCGCACCGCATGGTGAAGCAGGGCGCGGCGATCATCGACGTCGGCGGGGAATCGACGCGGCCCGGTTTCGCCCCGATCTCCGCCGAGGAAGAACAGGCGCGCGTGCTGCCGGTCATCGCGGCGCTCGCCGCTTCCGGCGAGGCGCTGATCTCGGTCGACACCTATCGCGAGGACACCGCGCGGCTTGGCGTCGCCGCCGGCGCCCATATCGTCAACGACGTCTGGGGGCTGCAACGTGAGCCGGGCATCGCGCGCGTCGCGGCCGAGACAGGCGCCGGGCTCGTCATCATGCATACCGGGCGCGAACGGCAGAAGCTGCCCGACGTGATCGAGGACCAGTTCCTGTTCCTGCGCAAATCGCTGGAGATCGCGCGCGCCGGCAATGTCGCCGACAGCCAGATCGTGCTCGATGCCGGCTTCGGCTTCGCCAAGGAAACGGCGGAGGAAAACCTCGACCTGATGGCGCGTTTTTCCGAGCTTCAGGCGCTCGGCTACCCGTTGATGGCGGGGACGTCGCGCAAGCGCTTCATCGGCACTGCCACCGGGCGCGATCCCGCGGAACGGGCTGCCGGCACGGCGGCCACCAGTGTCATCCTGCGCTTGAAGGGAGCCGACCTGTTTCGCGTCCACGATGTCGCAATCAACGTGGATGCGCTGGCGGTCACCGATGCTATGCTTCAACGCGAAACCGAGCTTCCTCCCGGACACTGATCATGTACCTCATCCGCATGAAGAACTGCGCCTTCTTCGCCCGCCACGGCGTGCTGGACGAGGAGGAGACGCTTGGCCAGCGTTTCTACGTCGATGCCGAGCTGACGGTCGAGCCCAGCCGGCCGCTGACTGAGGATTCCATCGAAGACACCGTCAATTATGGCGTCGCCTTCTCGGTTATCGAAAAGATCGTGACCGGACATCGCCGCTTCCTGATCGAGGCGCTGGCGCTGGAGGTGGCGAAGGCGCTGACAGCGCGATTCTCGCAGATCAGGAAAGCCGCGATCACCGTGCGCAAGCCGAACGCCCCGGTGCCGGGCGTGCTCGATCATGTCGAGGTGACCGTTGTCTGGCCAGAATAGCGCCGTCTACCTCAGTCTCGGCGGCAATCTCGGCGAGCCGGCGAAGTCCATGGGCGCGGCATTGCGCATGCTGGACGGCGACGACGCGACGCGCGTCACCGCCGTCTCGTCGCTCTACCGCACGCCTCCTTGGGGCAAGCTCGACCAGCCCGATTTCCTCAATGCCGCCGCCGCGATCGAGACGGCGCTTTCGCCACGCGCGCTGCTTGAGCTTTGCCTCGATGTCGAGAAGCGGCTGAAGCGCGTGCGCGAGGAGCGCTGGGGGCCGCGCCTCATCGATATAGACATCCTGGTGTTCGGCGACCGGGTGATCCACGAGACCGGCCTCGAAGTGCCGCATCCGCGCATGCTGGAGCGCGCCTTCGTGCTGGCGCCGCTGGCCGAGATCGCGCCAGGGCTTTCCGTCGGCGGCAGAAGCGTATCGGAGCGGCTCGAAGCCGTCGATACGTCCGGCATCGAGCGGCTGCCTTCGGGCCGCGAATGGTGGCTCGCTTAGTTCAGCAGGCCGGTCAGCCGGAAAACCCGCCGCCGTCCAAAAATGCCTGCTCCTCGGCCGTCGTCGCGCGGCCGAGCATGCGGTTGCGGTGCGGAAAGCGACCGAAGCGCTGGATGATCTCCAGATGCTCATTGGCGTATTTAAGATAGTCCGGCGCTCGCTTGGCGGTGAGTTCCACCGACCGTTCCTGATCCGCCAGCAATTCGGAATGCTCGAAGGGCAAATAGAGGAAGACGCGAACCGGTTCTTCCAGCTTGAGGTCCTGACCGGCGGCGATTGCCCTGTCGGCGAAGTATCTGGCGAGCGGATCGGTCGCGTACATGTGGCCGGTGCCGCGGAAGCAGTTGCGCGGGAATTGATCGAGCAGGATCATCAACGCCAGCGACCCTTCGGCATGCGCATTCCAGTCGTCGCATTCGCGCCGCGCAGCGGCGTAATGCAGCTCGAGAAAGCGGCCGCGGAAATCGGCATCGAAGGCGTCGCTCTTTTCGAACCAGGTGTCCTCGCCGGCGTCGCGCCAGAATGCGATGACCGAAAGCGCTCGCGGATCAAGCTTTGCCATATTTGCCTCTCAGTTCTTGGTCTCTGCCTGGTTCAGCACCACGGCGGTTTCCTGGTTCAGCGCGCGGCCGGCGCGGCGTGGCTGCGTGAGCGGCGTCGGGATCGGCGTGCCGATATTGCCCTTGAGGAAACGCTGGCCGGCGCGCACGCCTTCGGCCAATTGCGTCTCGAAGCGCGCTTCGTCGCGGCGTCGCACATCCTCAATGACTTCGGCGACCTCCTCGGGATCGACGCCAAGCGCCTCCAGCGCGGAGCCGCCGAAGACCAGCGCCGATTCGAAGGTCTCGCGCAGCTGATAGTCGACGCCGGCGCGCACGAGCTGCAGCGCGGTGCCGCGGTCGAAGGCGCGCGCCAGGATGGTGACCAGTGGAAATTCGGCCTTGATAAGCTGCGCGATGCGCACGGCGGCGTCGGGCTTGTCGACGCAGATCAGCACCGCGCGGGCGCGCCCGGCGCCAGCCGCATGCAGGATGTCCAGCCTCGTGCCGTCGCCGTAATAGACTTTGAAGCCGAAATCGGCCGCCGCCTGGATCATCTCCACCTCGTTGTCGATGATCGAGACGTCCATCCCGCGCAGCAAAAGCGGCTGGCTGGCGATCTGGCCGAAGCGGCCGAAGCCGATGATCAGCACGCTGCCGGTGAGGTTGTCGGCGATGTCGACGCCGTCGAGGGACTGCTCGTCACGCGGGGTGAGGTAACGCAGCGCCAAGATCGCGAGCGGTGTCAGCACCATCGAGATGATGACGATGGCGGTCAGCGTGGCGTTGGCCTGGCCGTCGATGATGCCGACCGCGGCAGCGGACGAATAGAGCACGAACGCGAACTCGCCGCCCTGCGCCATGAAGACGGCGCGTTCGAGCGCCTCGCGATGACCGCTTTTCAGAATGCGCGCGACGACGTAGATGCCGAATGCCTTCATGACCATGTAGGCGACGACATAGATGGCGATGAGCCGCCAGTTCTGGGCTACGACGCCAAGGTCGAGCGACATGCCGACGGCGAGGAAGAACAGGCCGAGCAGGATGCCGCGGAACGGCTCGATATCGGCTTCGAGCTGGTGGCGGAAGGTCGATTCCGACAACAGCACGCCAGCGAGGAAGGCGCCCATCGCCATCGACAGGCCGGAGAGCTGCATGGCCAGGGCCGATCCCAGCACCACCAGCAGCGCCGCGGCGGTCATGACCTCGCGGGCGCGGGCATCGGCCAGGATGCGGAAGAGCGGATTGAGCAGGTAACGGCCGGCCACGACCAGTCCCACGATCGCGGCGATGCCGATCCCGACTTCGGTCAGCCGCTCCGAAAGGCTGGTTTCGGCGCCGCCGGGCGCAAGGAATGCGATAAGCGCGAGCAGCGGCACGATCATCAGGTCTTCGAGCAGCAGGATGGAGACGATGCGCTGGCCTTTCGGCGTGGCGATCTCGCCGCGCTCTTCGAGCAACTGCATGACGATCGCCGTCGAGGTCAGGACGAAGCCGGCGCCGGCGACGAAGGACTGCGCGATGGGAAAGCCGCCGGCCAGTCCGACGAGAGTGAGCAGGACTGCGCAGACGCCGACCTGCAGCGCGCCGAGTCCAAAGATCTCGCGACGCAGGCCCCAGAGCCGCGACGGCTGCATCTCCAGCCCGATGATGAACAGGAACATGACGACGCCGAGCTCGGCGACGTGGAGGATCGCATCCGATTCAGAAAAGATGCGCAGGCCGAACGGACCGATGACCACGCCGGCGGCGAGGTAGCCGAGGATCGAGCCCAGCCCCATGCGCTTGAAGATCGGCACGGCGACGACGCCCGCGGCGAGCAGCGCCACAACCTGCACCAGATCGCTGCTCGACGCTTCAACTGCCATGCCTGTCGTCCCGTTGCTCGAAGCACTCCTTGCATGTCCCGGGAGCGAGAGGCAAGGGCGGGCGGACTGACTTGAAGGTAGGGTGCCGTTGAAGCGGCCTCCGCTTGCCTGCCGGACGTTCGGCATATACAGTAGCCGAATGCCTGACTATTCGTCCCGCCCGCCTCTGCATATTCCGATGGATGCGCTCAGCGAAGTCCTACAGGACTTTCGCTTGAGTGGGGTCAACTATGGCCGCTGCGAGCTCCGGCATCCATGGAGCATCGCCTTTCCGCAACAGAAGCTGCTTCGCTTTCACTTTGTCGGCCAGGGTCCATGCTGGATTTATACCGAAGCGGAAGGCTGGCAGGAGTTGCGCGATGGCGATCTGGTGCTGTTGCCGCAAGGCATCGCCCATCGGCTGGCTAGTGCGCCGGACGTTGTCGACGACTCGCTCGAGAGTTGCCAGGTTACCAAGTTGGGGAGCAATGTCTGTGAGGTGGTGCGGGAAGGGACGGGCGCGACAAGTACCCTTTTCTGCGGCTCCATGGCCCTGGGCGTCTGTGCGCTCAATCCACTGATCACGTTGATGCCATCTATTATCAAGGGGTGCGATGTGGCCGGCAACGATCCGGTCGTCCGTCCTTTGCTGGCGGCTATGACGGCGGAGGCCGCGCAACCGCAGATGGGCAGCGCCACGATTCTGTCGCGCATGGCCGACTTGCTGACCGCCCGGCTTATCCGCTGCTGGGTCAATTGCACTGGAGCTTCGACCACCGGCTGGCTTGCAGCCATCCGCGACCCCCATATCGGCCGCGCTCTGGCAGCCATGCATCGAGACCCCGGCCATAACTGGACCCTGGAAAGCCTTGCCACCCTGGCAGGCCAATCGCGCTCGATTTTCGCCGAGCGCTTCAGCGCTGTGTTAGGGGAGGGCGCTGCCCACTATCTCGCCCGTCTGCGGATGCAGCTTGCCCGCGAGTTGCTCGGGCAAAACGGCCTGTCGGTTGCCGAGGTCGCTACCCGTTTGGGCTATGATAGCGAAGCATCCTTCGCGCGCGCGTTCAAACGCATCACCAATGTCTCGCCAGGCGTTGTGCGCCGCACAATTCCCGGACGAACGGACATGAATTTCGGATTATAAGGTACATATCATCCGAGAAGACTCGTCTATTGAAGACCTCCAGACCTTGGAGATCTTTCAGTGACAGACACAACATTACAGCTTGAAGACGCGGCGATAGACCTCGATGACGCCGCGCCAGCCCCGTGGAACGCAGCCACCTGGTTTGCGGTCATTTCATTGGCGGCCACCAGCTTTGCCCTGGTATCAGCCGAATTCCTGCCGGCAGGCCTGCTGACGCCGATGGCGCGGGACCTCGGCATCAGCGAAGGAACCGCCGGACAGGTCGTCACCGCCACGGCTTCGGTCGGCGCCGTGACGGCCATGTTGAGCAATGTTCTCATCGGACGATTGAACCGTAAGACGGTGTTGGTTGGCCTCAGCGCCTTGGCGGTCGGTTCCAACCTCCTTGCCGCGCTAGCGCCCGATTTCTGGCTGTTGCTGCTGGGCAGGGCCGGGCTCGGAATCGCTCTCAGTGCGTTCTGGGCACTCTCGGTTGCCGTCGTGGCCAGGCTGGTCGGCGCCAATGCGACAGGTCGGGGCATGGGCATCGTCACCCTCGGCGTCTCGCTCGCCACCATCGCCGCCCCGTCAATGGGGGCGTTGATCAGCGACTGGCTGGGATGGCGCAGCGCCATGGCCTTGACGGCGGGGTTGGCAGTGATTGCCATGCTGCTGCAGTTGGTTAGCCTGCCGACCCTGCCTGCCACGGCCAGCAATAGTCTTGCGGATGTATTTCGGCTGACACGGCGGCGTGGCGTTCAACTCGGCATGCTTGCCATTCTTTTGCTGATGACAGGGCATTTTGCCGGCTCGGTCTATGTACGACCTTTCCTCGAACACGTGACGCTCCTCGCCACCGGGCCAATTGCACTGGCCCTGCTCGGATTTGGCATCGCGGCTGTGATCGGCAACGTCGCCGGCGGCCGTATGGCCGACGCCAATATCCGCATGGCGCTCGCGGGCAACGCCGCATTGATGGCATTTGCGGCGCTGGCATTGGTGCTTTGGGGCGTGCACATTGGCGTCGCGTTCACATTCGTCACGCTTTGGGGCTTGGCCTTCGGCATGGCGCCGGTCGTGCTGCCGACCAATCTGTCCCGCGCGGCACCTGATGCGCTGGAAGCTGCGGGTAGCCTGATGGTCGTCTCCTTCCAGGTTGCCATCACCATCGGCGCGGTTGTCGGCGGCTATGTCGTGGATACCCATGGCGCCACGGGACCTTTGACCCTTACCGCCGTCCTTGCCGCATTGACCGTCGTGCTGGCGCTGCTACAGCCTCGCGGGTGAACTTTGCTCCAGCTGACATGGAGCGTCTCATCGTTTCACGAAAACGGTGAGACGCACTATCTTTTTGTTTTCGGGGCTGAAAACCGTTTCGCACATTTCCTGGGATTGCTCTAAAGCCGTCGCGTCTGAATGGCCTCGTACGACGCGCTTTAGCTTGTTGCTTTACGCCTGTCGTCGACCCAAAACCGCTGCGCGCTTTGGGCGATATGCATCGGGCGGCCTCAACACGGACGCCGCGACGTTGCAGCCTGATTACACAAGTTTATGCGGTCCGGTCGTTGCTTCACGCCACAATCGGAGGTTATGGCACGTTCGGCTTCGGCCAGTGGAGGCAGCGGCGATGGGCGGCTGCCTTTTTTGAGGAGATGATTGACATGAAGAAGTTTTTGCTCGTTGCCGTCGGTGTTGCGGCGTTGGCCGGGTCGGCTTGCTCCAAGGGCCCGGGATGCACGCAGGAAATCGCCGCCAAGAAGGCGCAGGACATGGCTACCGCCCTCCAGGAAGCCGTCACCAAGGATCCTAGCAAGGCGGCTGATTTGACCGCCAAGGTGCAGGCTGTGACGACGAAGTATCAGGGCGCCACGACGCTCGACGAAGCCTGCAAGGCCTATGACGAGCTGACCGCCACCATCAAGGGTTGAGCCCAGCCGTCGACAATGCGAAGGCGGTGGCCGGTCGGTCGCCGCCTTTTTCTTGCGCGGCGCTTCGGACAAGACGCGCTACGAGATACCCATCGTGCGCTTATGGTCGGCGATCTCGGCGAGCAGCCAATCCTGGAACAGGCCGGTGCCTGGCTTGTTTCCGATGCTGCGGCGCTGGTGCAGGTAGATTCCGGCGGGATAGGTGTGGCGGGCGCTGAACGGGGCGACAAGTTTGCCTTGCTGCAAAAGGTCCTGCGCCATCATGGTGTCGGCCAAAGCGATCCCCGCGCCGTTTATCACCTCGCGCATGATCAAGGTGCAGTCATCGAGCGTCGTGCTGGATTTCGGCGTGGCGTCCAGAACGCCTTCCTGTTCCAGCCAGCGCCGCCAGCGCATGCTCTCGCATTCGTGGATGAGGTGATGATTGACCAGATCGGCGGGCGTTCTGAGCGGCACCGGTCCCTCAAGCAGCGACGGCGCGCAGACCGGCGTCAGAACGAGCGGGATCAGCAGCGTCAGGGCCGGGCCGGCCTTGTAGACGAACTCGTCGACAATGGCCAAATCGAAGTTGGCGCGCTTGCCCGACGTCGAGATCTCCAGGTTCACGGACGGATGCAGCTTGCGGAAATTCGGCAGCCGGTCCGCCAGCCAAAGGTTCAAAACCGCCGGCACGCAGAGAACCCTGACCCGCTGGGTCCTGCCGTGACCATGGACGAAGCTGACATCGTCGGTGGCGCGCCAGATAGCCTCGAATGCTTCGGAGAGGCCGCGCGCATAATATGAGCCCCTGATGGTCGGTGTGATCTGGCGAAAGCCGCGCTCGAACAACTCCTGGCCAAGGTTCTTCTCGAGCGCGCGGATGTGGCGGCTGACGGCCGAGGGCGTCAAATGCAGCTCTTCCGCTGCATCCTTGATGCTGCCGAGACGCGCGGCGGCCTCGAAAGCGCGCATGCCATTGAGTGAGGGCAGGGCCATTGGCCGATCATGAAATGTCAGTTGAGTTTTTGTCAATCGACTTGGGCAAAATTGGCGTTTGATCGCCTGGCCGGTTCGGGGATACCCAAAAGGCAAGAGCGACCAAGTCGCCATCCGAAAACGATTGTTTGGGCACTCCGATGCCATTCCACCAACGGCGGAAACCGGCATGGCCGGCTTTCACCGGTGACCGGCGAAGCTTTGCGTTAGACGCCAGCTGAGCCTCGGCGGAGGACCTCAGAATGGGAGAACGAGCTTTTGCCTCAATCGCCGGCGCCGGTCTTCGAAGCGGCTGACGAGATTTCCGCGGAAACCTCGGTCGTCGTCATCCTGCAAACCGCTCAAACCGGTTTTGGTCCCCGGGCAGGGGCTCTCGACGCTGAAATGGACGGGATCTTGTCCCGCGCGTGTTCCGAGCCGGCCGCGCTTGAGGAGTCCGGCGCCTGCGTCGATGTCATCGCGCCGAAGGCGATGTCGACCCGCCGCGTGGTGGTGCTGGCCTTGGGCAAGGCCGAGGCCGTAACCCAGCTTTCGCTGGCGCGGGCCGGCGGTTTGCTTGCGGCGCATCTGGAAGGCAAGGGCGAATGCGCGGCCACCCTGATGCTGGACCCGCTCGCAGGTGTCGACCTGCCCGCAGCGGAAATCCTGGCGCGGGTCGCGCTCGGCATGCGGCTGCGGCGCTATCGTTTCGACCTGCGCAACCGGCGTCAGGGAGCAGGCGCCGACCGCACTTTGCGGGTGCAATTGATCGGCGCGGCCGGTCCGGAGCTGAAGGCGGCGCTGATACGGGTCAATGCCATCGCGGACGGCGTCGAATATGCGCGCACGCTGGTCAACTTGCCGCCGAACCACCTCCATCCCGACAATTTCCACGATCATCTGGAGCCGCTGCGCGAGGCCGGCATCGATGTCGAGATTCTCGACACGGCGCGGCTGAAGGAGCTCGGCATGAATGCGATCCTGGTCGTCGGCTCCGGCTCGGCGCGACCGCCGCGCGTCGCCGTCCTGCGCTATCGCGGCAAGGGCGCCCCCGCGCAGCCGCTGGCTTTCGTCGGCAAGGGCGTCTGCTTCGATTCCGGCGGCCTGTGCATCAAGCGCGGCGAGCAGATGTTCGACATGAAGGCCGACATGGGCGGCGCGGCCGCAGTGGTCGGCCTGCTGATCGCGCTCGCCCGGCAAGGCAGCCCCGTGCATGCCGTCGGCGTGCTCGGCATTGCCGAGAACATGCCATCCGGCACCGCGCTCAAACCGCGCGATATCGTCACGACGGCGTCGGGCCAGACCGTGGAAGTGTTCGACACGGATGCGGAAGGTCGACTGATCCTGGCCGACTGCCTCTATTATGCCGCTTCGCGCTTCAATCCCTCGGTGATCGTCGATCTGGCGACGCTGACCTATTCGGTGATGCGGGGCCTCGGCTCGGTCTTCGCCGGACTTTTCAGCACCGACGACACCATCGCCTCGCGCATGATCGCGGCGGGGGAAAAGGTCGGCGAGCGGTTCTGGCAACTGCCGCTCGACCGTGCCTATGACGAGGGGCTGCAATCGCCCTTCGCCGACATCCGTCACCACGCCAAGGACATGGAAGACGGCGATGCGCCTTATGCCGCGGCCTTCCTGCGCAATTTCACCGAGGACCGCCCCTGGGTGCATCTCGACATAGCCGGCAAGGAAATGGCCGACAAGGACCGGCCGCTGGGCCGGGAGGGCGCCACGGCCTTCGGCGTGCAGATGCTGGAAGAATGGGTGCAGTCCGGCCGGACGGCGAACTAGGCGGCAACGAGATGTCTTCAACCACTGAGGGAGCCGGGATGCCGTCCGAGATCGTCAGCAAGGAAGGGCGGGCCGGGTTCGGCGCCTATGAAACCTGGTACCGGGTCAGCGGCGCGCTCGATGCCGGCAAGGCCCCAGTCGTGATCCTGCATGGCGGGCCGGGTGCTGCCCATAATTACGTCGATGCCTATAAGCTTCTTGCCCGAGGCGGCCGCGCCGTCATCCACTACGACCAGTTGGGCTGCGGCAATTCCACCTTGCTGCCGGAAAAAGGTGCCGATTTCTGGACGCCCCAACTCTTCATCGACGAACTGGAAAATCTCGTCGACCATCTCGGCATCCGCGGCGGCTTCCATGTGCTGGGGCAAAGTTGGGGCGGCATGCTGGGCGCCGAATACGGCGTGACCCGGCCGAAGGGCCTGAAGTCGCTGACCATCGCCAACTCGCCGGCGTCCATGAAGCTTTGGGTCGAGGAAGCCAACCGGCTGCGCGCCGGTCTGCCCAGGGAAGTCCAGGAGACGCTGACGAAGCACGAGCAGGCCGGCACGACGGACGATCCGGCCTACCAGGAAGCGACGATGCGGTTCTACGAACGGCATGTCTGCCGGGTCGTGCCTTTCCCGCCCGAGGTGACGGAGACTTTCGCCCAGATCGTGCGCAATCCGACCGTCTACAATGTGATGAACGGCCCGAACGAATTCCACGTCATCGGCACGCTGAAGAGCTGGAGCGTCATCAACCGCCTGCCGGCCATCGAGGTTCCGACACTCCTCATCTCCGGCCGGCACGACGAAGCCACACCCGCGACCGTGCAGCCCTTCAAAGACGGCATTAAGGGATCGCGCTGGCAGATATTCGAGCATTCCAGCCACATGCCGCATGTCGAGGAGCAGGAACTCTGCATGCGTGTGGTGGGAGACTTCCTGGACGACAATGACAACAGAAAAGGGGAATGACGATATGAAGAAACTGCTTTTGGCGGCATCGGCCGCGGCATTGCTGGCCGGCTCGTGGCTGGCTCCGGCGCATGCCGAATATCTCAAGGAACACCGCGGCGGCACCATTCGCCTTCTCGCCCGATCGGCGGCCGGAACGCTCGATCCGCATATCAACTACACGGACCAGGGCTGGCAGATGTACCAGCCGATCTATGACGGCCTGGTCGCCTTCCGCAAAGCCGAGGGCGTCGAGGGTTTCTCCATCGTTCCCGACTTGGCCGAGGCGCTGCCCACGGTTAGCAATGACGGCAAGGCTTTCACCTTCAAGCTGCGCAAGGGCATCAAGTTCTCCAACGGCCAGGACCTCGGTGTGAAGGACGTCGTCGCCTCCTTCCAGCGCATCTTCAAGATTTCCGGGCCGACCTCGGGCACCTTCTATGCCGGTATCGTCGGCGCCGACAAATGCCTGGCCGACACCAAGAGCTGCACGCTGGAAGGCGGTGTCGTCGCCGACGAGACGGCCGGCACGATCACTCTCAATCTCACCAAGCCGGACGCCGAGATCCTCTACAAGCTTGCCTTGCCGCACGCCGTGATCATGCCGGCCGACACGCCGGCCGAGGACATGGGCTCCAAGCCGATCCCCAGCACCGGCCCCTACATGATCTCGGCCTTCGATCCCAACAAGGGCATGACGGTTTCCCGCAACCCCAATTTCAAGCAGTGGAGCGAGGAAGCCCAGCCGGACGGCTATCCGGATGTCGTGCAGTATGATTTCGGCCTGTCGGAAGAGGCGGCCGTGACGGCGATCCAGAACGGCGAAGCCGACTGGATGTTCGACGCGCTGCCCAGCGACCGCCTCGGCGAGCTCGGCAGCAAATCCATGGACCAGCTGCACATCTCGCCGCTTTCGGCCTGGTGGTACGCGCCGCTGAACACCCGCATGGCTCCATTCGACAATGAAAAGGCGCGCCAGGCCGTCGCCTATGCGGTCGACCGCAACACGCTGGTCAAGCTGTTCGGCGGCAAGGTGCTGGCTTCGCCGGTCTGCCAGGTCCTGCCTCCGGACTTCCCCGGGCACGAGGACTATTGCCCCTTCACCAAGAACCCGGGCGCCAAATGGTCGGCTCCCGATGTCGACAAGGCCAAGCAACTCGTCGAGGAATCGGGCACCAAGGGCCAGAAGGTGACCATCATTGTCGAGGATACCGCCATCTCGCGGTCGATCGGGGTCTATCTGCAGAGCGTGCTGACCAACATCGGCTACGTCGCCGACGTCAAGCCGATCTCGTCCAACCTGCAGTTCACCTATATCCAGAACACCAACAACAAAGTGCAGATGTCCGTCACCCAATGGTACAAGGACTATCCGGCGGCGTCGGACTTCCTGAACATCCTGTTCAGCTGCGCTTCCTATCGCGAAGGTTCGGACGCCTCGATCAACATTTCCGGCTTCTGCGACAAGGATATCGACGCCCAGATGCAGAAGGCGCTGGACCTCGGCGTGACCGATCAGAAGGCGGCCGACAAATTGTGGGCGGCAATCGACAAGCAGGTCACCGACAAGGCGCCGGCGGTCGGCCTCTTCACGCCGAAGCGGCTTGATTTCGTCAGCAAGCGGATCGGCAATTTCAAGTTCAACCCGCAGTTCAACTGGATTATCACCCAGTCCTGGGTGCAGTAAGGGGCCTGGGTGCAGTAAGGGGCCTGGGTCCAGTAACGAACCGCGGAATCACATATCGTGTCCAGCCAAGTCGCCGCCATGCCGCGCAAGACGCGAGGGCCCTGGGCCGTCGCGTTTGCGAAGCTGGCAACGGACAGGGCCGCCATGGCGTCCCTGGCCGTGTTCCTCATCATCGTTCTCGCCTGTTTCAGCGCGCCGCTCTACGCGAAATGGGCGGGCACGGATCCGTTCGCCTCGACGCTCGACGCCGTCATCCAGATCGACGGCGCCGACGTTCCGGTGATGGAGCAGTCGACCGAGGGACTGGGGCTTGGCTACACGCCGATCGGTCCGACCTGGCGGCTCGGCAATTATTTCCTCGGCGCCGACAGCCAGGGGCGGGACGTCATGGCAAGGTTGCTCTATGGCGGCTTGAACTCGCTTTTGATCTCGGGCGCGGCCACCATCTTCACGCTGATTGTCGGCACGATGGCGGGACTGATCGCGGGTTATTTCGGCGGCATCACCGACACGGTGCTGTCGCGCTTGCTCGACGTGCTCTGGGCGTTTCCGATCTATCTGCTGGCGATCTCGCTTTCCATCGTCACAATCGCGCAAGGCATCGCGATCGGACCGATCGAGATCCAATCTGGCAGTCTATGGCTGCCGATCATCATCATAGGCATCGTCTATATACCCTATGTGGCGCGGCCGATCCGCGGCCAGGTCCTGGCGCTGCGCCACAGCGAGTTCGTGTTCGCCGCGATCAATCTCGGCGTGCCGGGCTGGCGCATCCTGTGGCGCGACATCCTGCCCAACATCACCACCACGCTGATCGTCTTCGTGCCGCTGATGATGGCGCTGAACATGCTGACGGAATCGGCACTTTCGTTCCTGTCGATCGGCGTGCAGCCGCCGGCCGCGAGCTGGGGCACCATCATCCAGGACGGGCAGGCGCTGCTCTATACGCGACCGCTGGTGGCGCTGGTGCCCGGGCTGGCGATCGCCCTTTCCGTCATGGCGCTCAACGTCTTCGGCGACGGCCTGCGCGATGCGCTCGACCCGCGCTCCAAGGTCCGGCTGGGGCGCGACTGATGTTTTACGCGATCCTTCGTCGTTTCGGTCAGATGCTGTTCGTGATGTTCGGCATCTCGGTCATCGTCTTCCTGATCTTCTTCGCCACGCCCGGCGCCGATCCCGCCGCGCGAATCGCCGGCCGCAACGCTTCTCCGGAAGTGCTGGCTGCGGTGCGCCACAGCTTTGGCTTCGACCAGCCGCTCTACGTGCAATACACGCGCATGATGGAGAAGATCTTCATCACCGGCGACCTGACCTCCTTCGTCAACCGCGGCTGGAAGGTTGTGCCGGCCGTCATGGATTCGATCCCGGTGACGCTCTCGCTGGTGTTCGGCGCCGCGGTCCTGTGGGTGGTCGTCTCCATCATCATCGGCATTGTCGCCGCGGCCACCCGCGACAGCTGGCTGGACAAGCTTCTGATGGCGCTGGGCCTGCTCGGCATTTCCATGCCGGTCTACTGGCTGGGCGAGGTAATGAACCTGATCACCCAGAGCCGCTATCACGACAGCTGGGCATTCTCCTGGGTGCCGCCGCTTGGCTACAAGAATTTTTCCGACGATCCCAAGGGCTGGTTCCTGACGCTGGTCATCCCATGGATCACGCTGGCCGTCCTCTATATCGGCATCTACGGACGCGTGCTGCGCGCGGCCATCATCGAATCCATGCAGGAGGATTATATCCGCACTGCCCGCGCCAAGGGCCTGTCGGAGACCCGTATCCTGTTTCGCCATGCGCTGCGCACGTCGCTCATCGCCTTCGTCACGCTGTTCGGTCTCGACTTCGGCGCGCTGGTGGGCGGCTCGGCCTTGCTGACCGAGGTCGTGTTCGGCCTGCACGGCATCGGCAAGCTCACCTATGACGCGCTGCAGAATCTCGATTTGCCGATGATCATGGCGACGGTCATGTATGCGTCCATGTTCGTGGTGATCGCCAGTGCGGTGGTCGATTTCGTCTACATCCTTCTCGATCCGCGCCTGAGGGCATCATGATACTGTCGGTGCGCGATCTCAAAGTCTCCTTCCGCACGCATGACGGGCCGGTGCGGGCCATCGACGGCGTTTCCTTCGACCTGGAGGAAAGCGAGATCCTCGGCGTCGTCGGCGAATCCGGCTCCGGCAAGACGGTGTCGCTGCTCGCCGTGATGGGGCTCATTACCGACCCGAACGCCACCATCGAAGGTTCGATCCGCTACAAGGGCCGCGAACTGGTGGGACTGCCGCCGCGCGAGTTGAGGCGCCTGCGCGGCAACGAGATCGCGATGATCTTCCAGGACCCGATGACAGCGCTGACGCCGGTCTACACGATCGGCTGGCAGATCGCCGAGCAGATCCGGGCGCATCGTGGTGTCAGCAAGTCCAAGGCGATGGAGCGCGTCGAAGAGCTGTTGGCGGAGGTGAATTTCCCCAACCCGCACGAGGCGATGTCGCGCTATCCGCACCAGCTTTCCGGCGGCATGCGGCAGCGGGCGGTGATCGCGATGGCCTTGTCCTGCGATCCGGCGCTGCTGGTGGCCGACGAGCCGACCACCGCGCTCGATGTCACCGTGCAGGCCGGCATTCTCGACCTTGTGCGCAAATTGCGGGCGAAGCACAAGTCGGCGGTGGTCTTCATAACGCATGACATGGGCGTGGTCTCCGAGCTCGCCGACCGGGTGATGGTCATGTATGCCGGCCGCGTTGTCGAGCGCGGCACCCGCACTGAGCTGTTTTCCGATCCGCGACATCCTTATACGCGCGCGCTGCTCGGCTCGATCCCGCCGCTGACCGGCGACAAACCGCGCCGCCTGCCGGCGATCCCCGGCTCGCCGCCTTCCTTGCTGCGGCTGCCGGAAGGCTGCGCCTTCGGCCCGCGCTGTCCGGTCCGCTACGAGCCTTGCGAGGCTGGCAAGCCAGGTCTCGGCGCGAGCGCGCACGCCGCTGCGTGCTTTCGGGTGGCACAGGCATGAGCGAGTTGATGACAGACACAGACCGACCGATCCTCGAGACGCGTTCGCTGGCAAAACGCTTTTCGATCGGCAGCCGCTTTTCCGCCGAGGGCAGGCGGACGGTCCATGCGGTGGACAACGTCTCGCTGAGCGTGCGGCGCGGCGAGACTGTCGGCCTTGTCGGCGAATCCGGATGCGGCAAGTCCACGCTGGCGCGCTGCCTGGTTCGGCTCTACGACATCACCGGCGGCAAGCTTCTGTTCGAAGGCGACGACATCACCTCGAAATCGCTGTCCGAGCTCAGGCCGCTGCGGCGGCGCTTGCAAATGGTCTTCCAGGATCCCTCGGCTTCGCTCAATCCGCGCCGGCGCGTCGGCGATCTCGTCGCCGAGCCGCTGCGTATCCATGGCAAGGTTTCGGCGCGTGAGATCACCGCGCGGGTGGCGGAGCTGTTTGAGCTGGTCGGGCTGTTGCCGGACCATATGATGCGCTATCCGCACGAATTCTCCGGCGGGCAGCGCCAGCGCGTCGGCATCGCGCGGGCGATCGCGTTGAACCCAGACCTTGTCGTGCTGGACGAGCCGGTCTCCGCGCTCGACGTGTCGGTGCAGGCCCAGATCGTCAACCTGCTCGCCGATCTGCAGGAGAAGCTGAGGCTCACCTATATCTTCATCGCCCACGATCTCTCCGTGGTGCGCCAGGTCTCGACCCGCATCGCGGTCATGTATCTGGGCTCGATCGTCGAGGAGGGCCCGGCGGAAGAGGTCTTTGCGAAACCCGCCCATCCCTACAGCCAGGCGTTGATCTCGGCGGTTCCCGTCGTCGAGACGACGCCTGCGGGCGCGCGCAAGCGCATCATCCTCACCGGCGACGTGCCGAGCCCGCTGGAGCCTCCGTCCGGATGCCGCTTCCATCCGCGATGCCCGATCGCGGCGGACCGGTGCCGTTCTGAGCGGCCGGAACTGAAGGAATATCGTCCGGGCCGCAAAGTGGCCTGCCACTTCCCGACTTTGACCTGAACCGTCTTGTAGCGGGTGGCGGACGCGGGCTGCCGGAACCGCGCCGGATCAGTTCTTGGCGATGGCGCCGACTTCGACCGAATCGACCCGCTTCAGGCTCATGCCGATCACCGGCACCAGCTGATTGTCGACGCGCACGGCCACCGTCACGGTCATCGAATTGCCGTCGGGCACGCGCGCCTGCATGACACCGTTCAACTGCTTGCGGTTGATGGTGAAAACGACCTTCTGGGCGTCGACGACATTGCCGCCGACAATGTCCATGCCACTTTCGGTCGAGCCGCCCATGAAGGTGCCCCGATAGCCATCGCGGCCCTTGCGCTCGACGCTGGCCGACATCTTCTGCGTGAACACGCCGACCCTGCAGCCGCCGTCAAGTGTCATGCCGAGCTTGCTGGCGGGCGTCGAGCCATTGAAGTCGCAGGTAAATTTGGTGCCTTTGTACTTGCCGGCGATGATTTCGCCGGGGCCGACCCATCTGCCTTCGACGGAGCGGAAAAACTGCTTGTCCGGCTCTGCGCCAAGAGCCTTTTCGACGAGGCCGAGCGGCGCGGCGATCGCAATGGCGGCAGGCAGGACGCAGGACAGGATCACGCTTCTCATCGACGACACCCGGCACGAAAGAGTCTATTCTTGGGACCGGACCGACCATGCAGAAGATTGGTTAATGCTTCGTCACCCGCGGCGGGTCACGCGTTTACCTTATCGATCGTCCTGGCTGTTCTTTCGTGCCGCGAACGACGTCAGCGCCGAGAGGAAATCACCGAGGCCCGGGCGCTTCACGGCGATGAACGGCAAGGGGCGTGCCGTTTCCATCGCCGCGATGCCGATGCGCGCCGTCATCATGCCGTTGACGACGCCTTCGCCGAGTTTTGCCGAGAGTTTTGCGGCAAGCCCATGGCCGACGATCTGCTGCACGAAACTGTCGCCAACCGCGATCGAGCCGGTCACCGCCAGATGCGCGAGCACGCCGCGCGCCAGCCGGAAGAAGCCGAGCGTGCCTGGGCGGCCGCCATAGAGCTCGGACAGGCGCCGGATCAGCCGCCCGGCCTCGAACACGACATAGGCAATGTCGACCAGCGCGCGCGGGCTGACCGCCGTTATAAGGGACACGCGTTTCGCCGCCTCCAGAATCATGACTTTGGCGCGGGCATCGAGAGGCGACAGGATCTCGGTCTCGGCCAGCCGCACCAGATTGGCGCCATCGATGATCTCGCCGCGCAATTCGGCCAGCGAACGGCGGCCGGCGGCGGTCTCGGGTTTTGCGGCGACGAAAGCCGAGAGCTCGTCGACCAAGGCGCGCGCCGCCTTGGGGTCGTCGCGCGCCACAGCATCCAGAGCCTGTTTCTGCATTTTTTCGACTTCGGCAAGGCGGGCGATGGCGAGGAATTCGCGGATGAGGATGACGAGCAGCGAGAGCAGCGCGATCGCCGCCATGCCGGCCGCCAGCCAGCCGAGCCATTCGGCGCGTGCGAACAGGTCGCGAATCAGCTGGTCGGCCCAAAGGCCGACCGCCAGCGAGACGAGCACACCGAGAGCGCCGAAGAACAGCCGGGACAATAGCGAGCGCTTTCTCGGCGCTGTCGCCGGCGGCGGGACCGCGGCCTCGATATCCGGCTCGTCGAAGACGTCGACTTCCGAGGGGATCACGACCGCTACATCAGCCCTCGCGGCACGTGGTCGGCGCGCCGGCGGCTCCTCGGCGGCGCTGTTTCGCTGTGGTTGCGGCGGCGCCTCGGTCTCAGGCTCGATGCGGAAGGCCGCCGGTTTGCGGGGCGCGGTCATGCCAGATGATCTCCGATCAGGAACTGCAGCGCGCGGTCGAGCCGGATATGCGGCAAGGACAGCGTGACGCCTTCGGCGGTGCGTTCAAGCTTCGGCGGGCGGAAACGCACGAAGCGGATCGCCGGTTCGGCGCTGTCCACCTGCGATCCGGAAACGTCGAAGACGGCATCCACCTTTTCCGGCAAATCGCCCGGGAAAATGGCGGTTTCGGCCTTTCCGTCGAATGTCTCGCCGTTGATCGTCTCGCTTTTCAGCGGCGTGCCGATGATGACGGGGAGTGTCTCTCGCCCCCGCTTCACCGTGCCTTCGCGGGTCGAGCGAACCGCCGCCATGGCGACGACATCGACGGCGGCACCGCTGAAATTCGCCCGCGCGGCGGCCCGGTCGGTCAGCCGGCGCACGATCGCCTGCAGCCGGTCATGGCTCTCGTGGTGCAAATGGTCCGCCTTGGTCGCGGCCACCAGGATGCGGTCGATGCGGCGCGAGAAGAAGTCGGTCAGGAAATTGCCCCGTCCGGGCCGGAAGCAGGACAGGATCTCAGTCACCGCGCGCTCCAGATCGGCCATCGCGGCCGGGCCGGCATTGAGCGCCTGCATGGCGTCGATCAGCACGATTTGCCGGTCGAGGCGGGCGATGTGCTCGCGAAAGAACGGTTTGACGACATGCGTCTTATAGGCCTCGTAGCGGCGCTCCATCATCGCCCGTAGCGATCCGGAGCGCGGCCGGCCTTGCGACAGCGTCATCAGCGGCGCGAAGGTGAGCGCCGGCGAGCCTTCGAGATCGCCCGGCATCAGGAAGCGGCCTGGCGGCAGCGTCGACAGCGCGCGGTCGTCGAGCTTGCACGCCTTGAGATAGGCGGCAAAGCTTTCGGCCAATCGCCGGGCGGTCATCTCGTCGGCTTCGGCATCTGGATCGATGGTGGAGGCCAACTCACGCCAGGCCTGCGACAGGTCGCAGCGGACGGGCAGGGCGGCCAACTCGACCGCCTCGCGCGAAAAATCGGCGAAAGATTTGCCGAGCAGCGGCAGGTCGAGCAGCCATTCGCCGGGATAATCGACGATGTCGACCGACAGTTTTCCGGCGGAAAACAGACGATTCCAGCCGGAAGCCGACTCATATTCGATGGTGAGCCGGAGCTCGGAGATAGCGCGGGTCGAGTCCGGCCAGACGCGCTCGTTCACCAAAGCCGCGACATGATCTTCATATTGGAACCGCGGAACGGCATCGTCCGGCTGCTCCTCGAGGAAGGCGCGGGCGATGCGGCCGGATTTCTGCGCCTCGAACAGCGGCAGGCGACCGCCATGGATGAGATTGTGGACGAGGGCGGAGATGAACACCGTCTTGCCGGCGCGCGACAGGCCGGTGACGCCAAGGCGCATTGACGGAGAGAAGAGCCCGGCGGCGCGGCCCGACAACGTGTCGAGCGCAATCCTCGCCTCGTCGGTAAAACTGGTCAGCGATGATGCCAAATCAGGCCTCTGGTTGCGCGTCAGCGCCCGATATAGGCCCTGGACCGCGCGTTTGAAATGGCTTCAGAGATCGGCCGGCGTGAGAAAAGCTTCGAGATAGCCATTGCCCTGGGCCGCTTCGGCAAGGTTGCCGGGAAAGCGCACCACGGCAAGGCCGGAGGTCGGAAAACCGTGATTCATCATGCCGCGCGCCGCCTGGTCGCCATTTCCGGACACCGCCATGGCCAGATCTTCGGTCATGGGGTTGTGGCCGATCACCAGAAGCTGGCCAGCGTCCCGATTTTTGCGGATGATCTCCAGATAGCCGGCCGCATCCTCGCTGTAGAGCGTGTCGAAGAACAGCACCCGGCCGGTGTCGGTGCGCCCCGCCAGGCCTTCCAGCGTCTGCCTAGCCCGCTTGGCGCTGGAGCAAAGGGTGACGTCCGGCACATAGTTGCGGGCCCGCATGGCCTCTCCGATCGCTTCGGCATCGGCCATGCCCGATTCGTCGAGCGGGCGGTCGAAATCGCGCATGCCGGGCAGCGCCCAGCCGGCTTTGGCATGCCGCAACAGATAAAGTCTGCTCAACCGGACCCCCATGGCGCTGCCTTCGTGACAAAGCGCGATTAGTCACCAGAACGATGTCATGCACAATGGTCGGCCGGCAACTGCAACGAATCATGTGCGAATTCGTTTTCTGCCGTTGAACAACGTTGTCGCCGGAGTTGCCGATGCAAGACTAACAATTGCGTGAAACTGTCGCCGATAGCGCTTGTGCAGGCTCTTTTCCCCGAATATATAGGCGCCAAATTTTGGGGTTGTTGGGTGAGTCGAATGAACGATATCGTTACCGCCAATTACGTACCCTCCGAAGACGAGCCGTTCATGAACGAACGGCAAAAATCGTACTTCCGTCAAAAGCTTATCACCTGGAAGAACGACATTCTGCGCGAAGCGCGCGAAACCCTAGAAATCCTGCAGCAGGAAAACGCCAATCATCCCGACCTAGCCGATCGCGCCTCCTCCGAAACAGACCGTGCCATCGAATTGCGCGCCCGTGATCGCCAACGCAAGCTCATCTCGAAAATCGACTCCGCGCTCCAGCGCATCGACGAAGGCACCTACGGCTATTGCGAGGAGACCGGGGAGCCGATCGCTCTGAAGCGGCTTGATGCGCGTCCGATCGCGACGTTGTCGATCGAGGCGCAGGAGCGCCATGAACGCCGCGAGAAGGTCTATCGCGACGACTGACGCGATCCAACAGGCAGGAACATCAAAAATGGCCGGAATTCCGGCCATTTTTGTTTTCAGCGCTCGCATTGTCTTTGCCGACAAAGGCGCGAAAGGCTCGTTTGCGCCGGTGGCCGGTCAGCGCTTGTGGCTGCCCAACTCGCCAAGCAGCTTGGTCATCTCGTCATCGAGCGAAGGCTTGGCCGCGGGCTTGCTGGGTGCCGGCTGGGAGTGCGTCTCGTCGAGAGAGGTCTCGAGCTCGTGCATCAGCGTGTCGTCGATGGAATCGTTCGGGGGCGGCGGCGCATATCGGGTGCTGCCGTTCGTCGTTCCGTAGCCCGGCAGCGGCATAACCTTCGCCGTCGGCTGGCTAGGCGCCGCCGGCTTGGGCGCGGGTGTGGGCGCCGGCGCGCGCGGACGTGCGACGGCAGGCTGGGCGGCAGGCGGCGGCGCCGGCCGGGCGGGGGCGGGTGCGGACGCCGGTTGCGGCGCGCGCGGGCGTTGCGCAACTCCTGTCTGCTGCTGACCGGCGTCGCCCGTCAATGCCGGGCGGCGCAGCGCCGCCAGCCTGATGTCGCGCTCGACCACGACATCGGTCGGCCCGCCGATCAGGATCAGATGCTCGATGTCGTCGCGGCGCACCAGGACAAGCCGGCGATGGCTGTCGACAGCGGTGGCATCCATCACGGCAAGCCGCGTCTTGCGGTTCCTGCCGCCGGCGACGAAGGTGCCGAACGTCAGGTTGCGGACCACCTTGATGGCGAGCAGGACGACAACCAGCATGATGAGAGCCGCTACCGTCCACAAGATTGCAGCGACATAACCCGGGCCCGCTACATTATCCAGCCACTGCATCGGTGCACCCCAATCGCCATCTTTGAAGTCAGGGAACACTAGACCGTTGGGACCAGCGACCGCAAGTTCACATCATCCATCGTGAACAGTTTGAAACATGAATCGTTGATTTTATCGGACATTTGCCGCCGAGGCCTTTTCCGCTACAGGAGAATGTGATTCAACCGGCCGTCCGTGTCCGTCGGACACCGGAATCACGAGCAGGGGGAACATGGCCAAGGAAGCGCGCGGCGATTTCTATCCGGTACCGATCGTCGACCAGAACACGCGTCCGGGCGCCGTCACTAGGCTCATCGTCTTCATCGTCGTCTTGACCGGCGCCGCGATCGTCTTCGGACTTTTCCGCGAGCGCCTCGGCGATCCTTTCCTGCTCGGCATGCTCGGCGTGCTCGCCATGATCGGCGTCGGCTTCCTGTTCGCGACCGCGATCGGCTTCGTGCAGATCGCACCGCGGTCGACCGGCGACGAATTGTCAAAAGCCTTCGTCGACTCCATGTCGCAGGGCCTGCTGGTCACCGACACCAAGGGCCGCGTCGTCTACGCCAACCGCGCCTATGCCGACATGACGGGTGCCGCCTCGGCCGCCGATCTCAAGACCGTCGAAGGGCTGTTGTCGGATGTTCCCGAGGCCTCGATGACGATCTACCGGCTGGCGTCGGGCCTGCGCGACGGCCAGGCTGGCGACGGCGAGTTCCGGCTGGCGCAGTCGATCAAACCAGGCGCTGAGCCGGGCGCGCGCTGGTACCGCGCTCGCGCACGCGCCTTCAGCATGCCCGGGCAAAGATTGCCGATGCTGGCCTGGCAGCTGGCTGACATCTCGCAGGAACGGGCGGAGCAGGAACGTTTCTTCCTCGACCTGCAGAAAGCCATAGACCATCTGGACCATGCCCCGGCCGGATTCTTCTCGGCCGACCAAGAAGGCCGCGTCACCTATATCAACGCCACGCTCGCCGAGTGGCTGGGCATCGATCTTGCCTCCTTCACGCCGGGCGCTATCACGCTGCCGGAAATCATCGCCGGCGACGGCATGGCGCTGGTCCGCTCGGTCAAGGCCGACCCCGGTACCACCCGCAACGCCGTCATCGACCTCGATCTCACCACGATGAGCGGCCAGGCGCTGCCGGTGCGCTTCATGCACCGGGTATCGGCAAGCCGCGAAGGCGTGAACGGCCCGACCCGCACGATCGTGCTCAACCGCACCCAGGGCGAGGACGCTTCCGCGGAGCTGCGGGCCTCCGAGGTTCGCTTCACCCGCTTCTTCAACTCGACGCCGATGGCCATTGCCGGCGTCGATGCGAACGGGCGCATCCTGCGCACCAACGCGCCGTTCCTGCAGCTGTTTTCGTCCGTGGTCGACCGCGACGCCGTCGACCGGCGGGTGCGCTTCGAAACGATCGTTCACGAACGCGACCGGCCGGCATTCGCTGCCGCCTTCGAGAAGGCGCGGCAGCGGCAGGCCAATATCGAGCCGATCGATTCCGTCCTGCCCGGCAATGAGGAGCGCCACATCCGCTTCTACGTCAATGCCGTCGCCGACAGCGCGGGCAGCGAAGGCGCCGAGGAGGCGGCGATCGTCTACGCGGTCGAGACCACCGAGCAGAAGGCGCTCGAGGGCCAGATGGCGCAGAGCCAGAAGATGCAGGCGGTCGGCCAGCTCGCCGGCGGTATCGCGCACGACTTCAACAACGTGCTGACCGCCATCATCATGGCGTCCGACCTTCTCTTGACCAACCACCGGCCGTCGGACCCGTCCTTCCCCGACATCATGAACATCAAGCAGAACGCCAACCGGGCGGCCTCGCTCGTGCGGCAATTGCTCGCCTTCTCGCGCAAGCAGACGCTGCGGCCGGAAGTGCTCAACCTGACCGATGTTCTGGCCGATCTCAGGATGCTGCTCGCGCGCCTCGTCGGCAACGACATCAAGCTGAAGATCGACCACGGCCGCGACCTGTGGCCGGTCAAGGTCGATATCGGCCAGTTCGAGCAGGTGGTGGTCAATCTCGCCGTCAATGCGCGCGATGCCATGCCGAGCGGCGGCGATCTCACCGTGCGCACCCGCAACGTCACCGCCGACGAGTGCAAATCCTTCGCCTACCGCGAATTGACGCCGGCCGACTATGTGCTCGTCGACGTCGAGGACACCGGCAGCGGCATTGAGCCCGAGGTGCTGAAAAAGATCTTCGAGCCCTTCTTCACAACCAAAGAGGTGGGCAAGGGCACCGGCCTCGGCCTGTCGATGGTCTACGGCATCATCAAGCAGACCGGCGGCTTCATCTTCTGCGATTCCGAAGTCGGCAAGGGCACGGTGTTCCGTATCTTCCTGCCGCGCCACATCGCCGAGGTGAAGAAGCAGGCCGAGCCTGGCGAGGCGCCGTCGACAGCGGCGACTGCTCCGGCCAAGACCGCCGATACCGCAAAAGATCTTTCCGGCTCCGCCACGGTGCTTCTGGTCGAGGACGAAGATGCCGTGCGCATGGGCGGCGTCAGGGCGCTGACCTCGCGCGGCTATACCGTGCACGAGGCGTCGTCCGGCGTCGAGGCGCTCGAAGTGTTCGAGGCGCTCGGCGGCAAGGTCGATATCGTGGTGTCCGACGTGGTGATGCCGGAGATGGACGGGCCGACATTGCTCGGCGAGCTGCGCAAACGCCAGCCGGACATCAAGTTCGTGTTCGTTTCGGGCTATGCCGAGGACGCGTTTGCGAAGAACCTGCCGGCCGAGGCGCATTTCGGTTTCCTGCCGAAACCGTTCTCGCTCAAGCAACTGGCGACGATCGTCAAGGACGTGCTGGAATCCTAGGGCGTTCAGCGCTTCCTTGGATTGCTCTAAATAAGCCAGAGCTTGCGCATTGCGGCAGTCCTGCCATGATGGTCGCCGGATGGGTCTATCAGGGGTGGTAGCGCGTGACGCCGCATATCGAGGCGGGCCGGGGGGACTATGCCGAAACGGTGCTGTTGCCGGGCGATCCCGAGCGCGCGCAATGGATGGCGGAGATGTTTCTCGAGGCGCCGCGCTGCGTGAACCGCCGAAGGGGCGCGCTGGGCTTCACCGGCCGGTTCCGCGGCAAGCCGGTCAGCATCCAGGCGACCGGGATAGGGGCGCCGTCTTTCCTGATTTATGCCTTTGAGCTGATGGAGTATTACGGCGTCAAAACGCTGATCCGCACCGGCACATGCGGCGGCTTGTCGGAAGACGTGCCTTTGCGCGGCGTCGCCATCTCCAGCGAGGTGCGGGCCGAGAGTGCAATCAGCGGGCAAGTGTTCGGGCTTTACCAGCCGGCGGGGCCGGACCCGGCGCTGCATGCGCGGGCGCTGCAATGCGCCGCCGATCTCGGTATCGCCTGCAGCGCCGGACTGACGATCTGCAGCGACGTCTTCCACCATCCCGATGGCCGCGCTCGGTTTGACCAGCCGATGGCGCTGGGGGCGTTGGCCGTCGATATGGAAACCAGCGCGCTCTATCGGATTGCGGCACAGTTCGGCGCTCGAGCGCTGTCGCTGCTGACCGTCGTCGACCATGTCGCCACCGGCGAGCTGATCGACGATTCGGAGCGCCAGGCGCTTTTCACCGACATGACCCGGCTGGCGCTCGAAGTCGCAGTCGAGAGCAGTTAGGCGGCTTCCTGCTTCAATGCGGCCTGGTCTTCGGCGCTGGGCCGATGGCCGCGCAAATAGAGCGCGCACGTCGTGCGCAGCATGGAAGCGAAGTTCGGGATCTGGCCGTTGATCTCGATCGCCTCGTCATACAGCTTCGAGATGAATTTCGGCGTCGTCAGTCCCTGGCTGTCGGCGATCTCGTCAAGCAGACCCCAGAACGTCGCCTCGAGCTGGATGCTGGTCGAATGGCCGTCGATGCGGATCGACCTGTTGATCTGCCGGTAGCCTTCCGGGTCCTGCCCGGCGAAGACTCTGCACATCGGTACCTCCCGTTGTTGTTTGTCTTGGGCGCCGATTCAGTTGGCTGGCGCCTTTTTGAACACTGCCTGCGTTGGTCATTTTCGATCCGATAGCCGCCGACGGCAATCGGACTTTCGTCCTTAGAATTGGAGCGACACTAGCCGTTTTCCTGCTCTACGCGTGGTAATCGGCTGCCACCACCATTTTTCGCCGGGGCGCATAATCGGCTTCGAAAGCATGAGAGCTCCCGGAGTCCGATTTGGCGAAGACGATCCATTCCATGATCAGGGTTCTCGACGAAGCGCGCTCCGTCGACTTCTACAACAAGGCCTTCGGCCTCGAGGTCGCCCAGCGGCTCGATTTCGAGACCTTCACGCTCGTCTATCTCAGCAATGCCAGTTCGCCCTTCGAGGTGGAGCTGACCGTCAACAAGGGACGTACCGAGCCCTACGCGCTTGGCGACGGCTACGGCCATCTCGCCGTCTCGGTCGCCGATCTCGACAGCGAACACGACCGGATCGGCGCGCTCGGTCTCAACCCGAAGAAGATCGTCGAGTTCAATCACGACGGGGCGCTGATCGCCCGCTTCTTCTTTATCGAGGATCCAGACGGCTACAAGATCGAGGTCCTGCAGCGGGGAGGGCGCTTCCAATAAGGGATACGCCGCGGAGAGGCGCGGCGCCAGCAACGGCACTCTCAGGGGTGCGAACAGCAAGCAGGGAGGAAATCATGGTTACAGTCTACGAGAAGAAACCGGGTTACGAGAGGAAAGCCGGACTATCTAGGCGCGAGCTTCTGAAACGTGGCGGCGCGGGCGCGCTGCTCATCATCTCCGGCAGCGCCGTCATCAGCCCCGAACACGCCTGGGGTCTCGAAACCTCGGCGCTGAAGCCCGCAACGATGGCGACGCTGATCCAGGTGGCGCGCGACATCTACCCGCACGACCAGGTGCCGGACAAATATTACGCCATTGCCGTCAAGGGCCATGACGAGACGGCCGCCAAGGATCCTGCCCACAAGGAGCTGATCGAGAAAGGCATCGCCGAGCTCGACAAGAAGGCTGGCAAGGGCGGCTATCGCGGGCTTGGCTGGGAAGAGCAGCGGGTGGCGCTCCTCACCGGTATCGAGAAGACGCCGTTCTTCCAGGCGGTGCGCGGCGGTCTTGTCGTCAGTCTCTACAACCAGAAGGAGGTGTGGCCGATCTTCGGCTACGAAGGCGAGTCCTACTCCAAGGGCGGCTATATCGCGCGCGGCTTCAACGACATCGAGTGGCTGTAGGCCGCTCTGTCACGAACCGCTTTTCGACAGATTTCATGGGAGGAAACCATGGCAGCACAATTTGATCTCAACAACGACGGCGTGGTCGTCATCATCGGCTCGGGCGCGGGCGGCGGCACGCTCGGCAACGAGCTCGCCCAGAAAGGCATCGACGTCGTCATCCTCGAGGCGGGCGCACGCCACGAATATGAGGACTTCATCAATGACGAGTGGGAGTCGTTCGCCCAGCTCGCCTGGAAGGACAAGCGCACCACTTCGGGCGACTGGCGCGTGGCCAAGGATTTTCCGAACCTGCCGGCCTGGATCGTCAAGTCGGTCGGCGGTTCGACCACGCACTGGGCCGGCGCCTCGCTGCGCTTCCAGGAGCACGAATTCAAGGCGGCCACGACCTACGGCAAGGTCAAGGACGCCAACCTCCTCGACTGGCCGGTGACGCTGGCCGAGATGGAGCCGTATTACGCCAAGGCCGAAGCCAAGATGGGTGTCACCGGCACCAACAATTGGCCGCGGCTGCCGGGCAACAACAATTTCAAGGTGCTCAAGGCCGGCGCCGACAAGCTCGGCTACAAGGAATGCCATACCGGCAACATGGCCATCAATTCGGTGGAGCGCGACGACCGCAATTCCTGCCAGCAAACCGGCTTCTGCTTCCAGGGCTGCAAATGGGGCGCCAAATGGTCGACGCTCTACACCGAGATCCCGAAAGGCGAGGCGACCGGGCATCTGGAGGTGCGGCCGAACTCGATGGCAATCAAGATCAATCATGACGCTTCAGGCAAGGTGACCGGCGTCGTCTATGCCGACAAGGACGGCAAGCTGCAGGAGCAGAAAGCCCGCATCGTCGCCGTCGCCGGCAATTCGATCGAGAGTCCGCGCCTGCTGCTCAACTCGGAATCATCGAAATTCCCGCACGGGCTCGCCAACTCGTCGGGACAGGTAGGCAAGAACTACATGCGCCACACCACCGGCTCGGTCTATGCCATTTTCGACAAGCCGGTGCATATGTATCGCGGCACCACCATGGCCGGCATCATCCGCGACGAGGCGCGCCACGATCCGTCGCGCGGCTTCGTCGGCGGCTATGAGATGGAGACGCTGTCGCTCGGCCTGCCATTCATGGCGGCCTTCCTTAATCCCGGCGGCTGGGGCCGCTCCTTCACCACGGCGCTCGACCATTACGACCATATGGCGGGCCTGTGGATCGTCGGCGAGGATATGCCGCGCGAAGAGAACCGCATCACGCTGCACAAGGACGAGACGGACGAGCACGGCATGCCGATCGCCGACGTCCATTTCGATGACCATCCGAACGACGAGGCCATGCGCAACCATGCCTACAGCCAGGGTCAGGCGCTCTATGCCGCGGTCGGCGCGACCAGGACCTTCCCGACGCCGCCTTATCCTTCGACCCACAATCTCGGCACCAACCGGATGAGCGAAAAGCCGGAGGACGGCGTCGTCAACAAGCACGGCCAGTCGCACGATATCAAGAACCTGTTCATCTCAGACGGCAGCCAGTTCACCACGGGTGCGGCGGAGAACCCGACGCTGACCATCGTGACGCTGGCGATCCGCCAGGCTGACTACATCGCCGCCCAGATGTCGGCGAAAACGATCTGACCTCCCGACTGCCTGCTGGCGCGGGACCCAAACGGGTTCCGCGCCTTTTTTATGCGGGCTATCTTTTGGTGCAGGTCGAGGCTGTGAAGGCGCCGTCCTGCTGTTTCATGATGATGTCGAACGAAGGACCGCTCGGGTCATCCAAGGTCGCCTGGGTCATCGAGATCGAATTGCCGCCGCTGGTGTAGCCGCCGAGCGGACCGAGCCAGGTGATCTCGCCATTGGGATTCATCTGGTAATTGTAAGGCGGCGGCGCGGCGCCGAAGGTAGCCGGGCCGCTGTAGAGGCTGCCTTTGATGGTGATGTCGCCGAGGTTGAAGAACAGGCCAAGCAGGTAGACCTCGCAGTGATAGATGCCGTCCGGCAGCTTGCCGTCGGCGAAATCGGCGCGGGCGCCGCCAGCGGCGGACACAAGAAGCAGGAAAGCCAGGATTGTTCGCAGGGCCATGACGTCGCTCGTTTGCACGGCGACATTGCCCCATTTCGCCATGAGCCCGCAACAGGGCCGACAAAGCTATCCTTGCCTACGTGGTGAAATCATAGGCATTTTTATAATTTGTGCAAAATCTAGGCAGAGGTGCGTAAACTTTTCTCAATCCTGCCGCGTTGCAGTAGAGGCGACAGTTGCACGGCTATCTATAACTGACTGTAATCACTGCATTATCCCGAAAAGCAGTTCAGCGCATTCCTATCTGGCACGTCGCTTGCACCGCTAATATTGCGATGCAAAACAACCAGCTTGGGAGTGTGTCATATGAGGGGTAACTTCGCGAAAATAACAAAAATCCTGTCCGCCGGCGTCGTCGCGGCTGGTCTGCTGGCGTCAGCTTCCGCCAAGGCGGCTGAAGACACGATCAAGGTCGGTATCCTCCATTCGCTGTCGGGGACCATGGCGATTTCGGAGACGACGCTGAAAGACGTCATGCTGATGCTGATCGACGAGCAAAACGCCAAGGGCGGCCTGCTCGGCAAGAAACTGGAAGCCGTGGTGGTCGATCCGGCGTCCAACTGGCCGCTCTTTGCCGAAAAGGCGCGCGAGCTGATCTCGAAGGACAAGGTCGCGGCCGTGTTCGGCTGCTGGACCTCGGTGTCGCGCAAATCGGTTCTGCCGGTGTTCTCGGAACTCGACAATATCCTGTTCTATCCCGTCCAGTATGAGGGCGAGGAGAGCGAGCGCAACGTCTTCTACACCGGTGCGGCGCCGAACCAGCAGGCCATTCCGGCCGTCGATTACCTGATGAGCGCCGATGGCGGCTCGGTGAAGCGCTGGGTGCTTGAAGGCACCGACTATGTCTATCCGCGCACCACCAACAAGATCCTCGAAGCCTATCTCAAGTCGAAGGGCGTGCCGGCCGAGGACATCATGGTCAACTACACGCCGTTCGGCTTCTCCGACTGGCAGACCGAGGTCTCGGCGATCAAGAAATTCGGCTCGGCCGGCAAGAAGACGGCCGTGGTGTCGACCGTCAACGGCGACGCCAACGTGCCGTTCTACAAGGAGCTCGGCAACCAGGGCGTCAAGGCCGAAGACATTCCGGTCATGGCCTTCTCGGTCGGCGAGGAAGAGCTGGCCGGCCTCGACACCGGCCCTCTGGTCGGCCATCTCGCCGCCTGGAACTACTTCGAAAGCGTCGACACGCCGGAGAACAAGAAGTTCATCGACAACTGGCACAAGTTCATCAAGAACGACAAGCGCACCACCAACGACCCGATGGAAGCCCATTATATCGGCTTCAACATGTGGGTGAAGGCTGTCGAGAAGGCCGGCACCACAGATCCGGACAAGGTCATCGACGCCATGGTCGGCGTTTCGGTGCCGAACCTGACCGGCGGCTATTCGACGATGATGCCCAACCACCACATCACCAAGCCGGTGCTGATCGGCGAGATCCAGGCCGACGGCCAATTCGAGACCGTTTCGCAAACGCCCGGCCTCGTCATGGGCGACGAATGGTCCGACTACCTGCCGGATTCCAAGGACCTGATCTCCGATTGGCGCGCGCCTCTGTCCTGCGGCAACTTCAACGTCGCCACCGGAAAGTGCGGCGGCAAGGGCACCAACTGATCCCGGTCCGTGATCCCAGGTCTCGGTCGCGGAGTGGCCCCGCGATCCGAGACCGCAGCCCGGGCAGGTTCCTGACCCGCCCGGGCAAGATCCCCGAAATCTAGTTTTGCGCAATTCCGGACGGAAAACCGCTTCACACTTTTCCTGGAATTGCTTGAGAAAGCTGCTTGAAGACGACAATGCTGCTGCTGCGCGCAATTGGTCTGATGTTGCTGCTGACGATGGCTGGACTGACGCCGTCGAAGGCGGCTGAGGCCGACCTTCGCGCATCGATCGGCAAATTCGCAGCTGCAACCGGCTTCTCGGCTACCGAGGCCGTCGTGCGCGAGCTTGCCGCGAGCGGCGATCCCGCCGTCGAGCGGCCGCTTTCGGCGCTGGCCGACGGCAATCTCTACATCCGCAAGGCCGATTCCCAGGTTTTTGTCGGCAAGGAGAGCGGCGACAGCATCGAGCTGCTCGATCCGCTGAGCGGCGAGAACGCCGCCGAAGCGGCCAAGGCCGACCTCACCAAGATCAAGGTCAATAACGGGCTGCGTCGTGTCATCCGCGACGCGCTGGGCACGCTGACCTTGCGCGCCAAGGACGCAAGCGTGCGTCTTGCCGCGGCAATGACGATGTTCAAGACGCCCGATACGGCCAACATCGAGCCGCTGGATGCCGCAATCGCTGCCGAAATCGATCCCGGCGTCAAGGCCTTGTTCGAGCAGGCGCGCGCGGCATCGGTTCTGGTTTCCGACAAGCCCGAAGCCGATAAGCTTGCGGCGATCTCGGTCGTCGCCGCTCGCGGCGACCGCGACGCGCTCTCGCTGCTCACCTTAGTTGAGGCGAACGCCCAGGGCGCGGTCAAGGAGGCGGCAGCCGCCGCGATCGGCAAGATCAACTCCAAGCTGGCTTTGTGGGATGCGGGTCAGAACATCTGGTACGGCATTTCGCTGGGATCGGTGCTGCTGCTTGCGGCGATCGGGCTTGCCATCACCTTCGGTGTCATGGGCGTCATCAACATGGCGCATGGCGAGATGGTGATGCTCGGCGCCTACACCACCTTCGTCGTCCAGCAAGTTATCCGCACCTCGTTTCCGGGCCTGTTCGACTGGTCGCTGGTGATCGCGCTGCCGCTCGCCTTCCTTGTCGCGGGGCTGGTCGGCCTTGCAATCGAACGCGGCATCATCCGCTTCCTCTATGGCCGCCCGCTGGAAACGCTTCTGGCCACCTGGGGCGTCTCGCTGGTCCTGCAGCAGGCGGTGCGCACCATCTTCGGGCCGACCAACCAGGAGGTCGGCAATCCGTCCTGGATGTCGGGTTCGTTCGATGTCGGCCAGCTGGCCATCACCTGGAACCGGCTGTGGATCTTGGTGTTCGCGCTCGCCGTGTTCGGTGTGCTGCTCTACGTCATGAAGCGCACGCCCTGGGGGCTGCAGATGCGCGCCGTCACCGCCAACCGCCGCATGGCCGCCTCGATGGGCATCAGGACGCCTTGGGTCGACGCGCTGACCTTTGCGTTGGGCTCGGGCATCGCCGGGATCGCGGGCGTGGCGCTCAGCCAGATCGACAATGTCTCGCCCAATCTCGGCCGCGGCTATATCATCGACAGTTTCATGGTCGTGGTCTTCGGCGGCGTCGGCAATCTGTGGGGGACGCTGGTCGGCGCCTTCTCGCTCGGCATCATCAACAAGTTCCTCGAGCCCTATGCCGGCGCGGTGCTCGGCAAGATCGTCGTTCTGGTGCTGATCATCCTGTTCATCCAGAAGCGTCCGCGCGGCCTGTTCGCGCTGAAGGGCAGGGCGGTGGAAGCATGATCGCGCAGCGCTTCCTTTCCGCCGATCGCCGCATCGGCATTGCCATCTTCGTCCTGCTGGCCGCCGCCATCATCGTGCCCCTGCTCGACCTGGCGGTCTCGCCGCAAAGCGCCTTCTACATCCCGCCTTACATCGTGGCGCTGATTGGCAAATATCTCTGCTACGCGCTGCTGGCGCTGGCGCTCGACCTGGTCTGGGGCTATTGCGGCATCCTTTCGCTCGGCCACGGCGCCTTCTTCGCGCTTGGCGGCTATGCGATGGGCATGTATCTGATGCGCCAGATCGGCTCGCGCGGCGTCTACGGCAATCCCATCCTGCCGGACTTCATGGTGTTCCTGAACTACAAGCAGCTGCCCTGGTTCTGGTACGGCTTCGATCATTTCTGGTTCGCGGCGCTCATGGTGCTGGCCGTGCCTGGCCTGCTCGCCTTCGTCTTCGGCTGGTTCGCCTTCCGCAGCCGCGTCACCGGCGTCTATCTTTCGATCATCACCCAGGCGATGACCTATGCGCTGCTGCTCGCCTTCTTCCGCAACGACATGGGTTTTGGCGGCAACAACGGCCTGACCGATTTCAAGGATATACTCGGCTTCAGCGTCCAGGCCGACGCGACGCGCTCGGCGCTGTTTGCGGCTAGCGCCGTGACGCTGGCGCTCGCCGTCTTCGTCACCGCTGCGATCGTGCGCTCAAAATACGGCAAGCTCCTGATGGCGGTGCGCGACGCCGAGAGCCGCACCCGTTTCCTCGGCTGGCGGGCGGAGAACGTCAAGCTGTTCGCCTTCACGGTCTCGGCTATCATGGCCGGCATCGCCGGCGCGCTTTACGTGCCGCAGGTCGGCATCATCAATCCCGGCGAATTCGAGCCGTCCAACTCGATCGAGGTGGTGATCTGGACCGCCGTCGGCGGGCGCGGCACCATTGTCGGCCCGATCCTCGGCGCGCTGCTGGTCAATGCCGGCAAATCCTGGTTCACCGGCGTGCTGCCGGAATTCTGGCTGTTCGCCCTGGGCGGCCTGTTCGTCGCCGTCACGCTGCTTTTGCCCAAAGGCATCGTGGGCATATGGGACGGCTGGCGCGGTCGGCCGAAGGCGCGGCGCTCAGCTTCGCTTGCGGCGGAAGCCGGCTTCGATCCGCAGGCGCCGGAGCCGAAGATCGTGCGCTCGGCGGCGACGACGCCCGGCGCCTGGTCTGCCACCGGCGCCGAGCCGCAGCCGGCGGAGTGAACGATCATGAGCAAGTCGAACACCATCCTTTATCTCGACGGCGTCTCGGTTTCCTTCGATGGCTTTCGCGCTATCAACAACCTGTCGCTGGTGCTCGACAAGGGCGAAATGCGCGCGATCATCGGGCCCAACGGCGCCGGCAAGACAACGATGATGGACATCGTCACCGGCAAGACGCGGCCGGACGAGGGCGAGGTGTTCTTCGACGGCGAGGTGGATCTCACGCGGCATGACGAGGCCGAGATCGCCATGATGGGCATTGGCCGCAAGTTCCAAAAGCCGACCGTCTTCGAGAGCCACAGCGTCGAGGACAATCTCATGCTGGCGCTAAAAGGGCCGCGCTCGATCTTTCCCGCGCTGTTCCATCGCCGTTCGGCGGCCGAGACGCGGCGCATCGACGATATCCTCGGCATCATCCGTCTCGGCGAGAAGCGCGGCGAGCTCGCCGCCAATCTCAGCCATGGCCAGAAGCAGTGGCTGGAGATCGGCATGCTCCTGGCGCAGGACCCAAAGCTTTTGCTCGTCGACGAGCCTGTCGCCGGCATGACCGATGCGGAAACCGAGGAGACCGCGCGTCTGCTCAAGGACATCGCCCGCGACCATTCGGTGATCGTCGTCGAGCACGACATGCATTTCGTGCGCGAGCTCGGCGTCAAGGTCACCTGCCTGCATGAGGGCTCGGTGCTGTCGGAAGGCACGCTCGATTTCGTTTCGGCCGACGAGCGCGTCGTCGAAGTCTATCTGGGGCGGTGAGCATGGTCTGGCGGGTTCCCTTCCACCGTTTCGATTTCACTTTCCTGAAGCGCTGGAGAAGGGGCTGATCATGCTCGAGGTCTCCAATGCCACGCTGCATTACGGCGCCGCCCAGGCGCTGCGCGGCGTTTCGCTAAAGGCGGGTGCCGGCAAGATCACTTGCGTGCTCGGCCGCAACGGCGTCGGCAAAACCAGTTTGATGAGATCGATCGTCGGCCATCACCGGCTGACGAGCGGAAGCGTTGCCTTCGAGGGGAAGGCGCTCGACCGGAGCGCGGCGTATGATCGCGCCCGGTCGGGCATCGCATTCGTGCCGCAGGGCAGGGAAGTCTTTCCGCTGCTCACGGTGCGCGAAAATCTGGAGTCCGGCTTCGCGCCGCTGCGGCGATCCGACCGCAACATTCCGGCCTATGTCTTCGAGCTGTTTCCGGTTTTGAAGCAGATGCTCGGCCGCCGCGGCGGCGATCTCTCCGGCGGCCAGCAGCAGCAACTTGCCATTGGGCGAGCGCTGGTGATGCGACCCAAGCTCCTGGTGCTCGACGAGCCGACCGAAGGCATCCAGCCCTCCATCATCAAGGATATCGGCCGCGCCATCCGCTATCTGCGCGACCAGGCGGGGATTGCCGTGCTTCTGGTCGAGCAATATCTCGACTTCTGCCGGGAACTTGCCGACGAGGTCAACATCATGGATCGGGGCCAGATCGTGCATACCGGTCCTGCAGAAGACCTCGACCGGGCGGATGTGCGGAAGTTTCTGACAGTCTAGAATCGTTTGCTCGACTTCGGTCGACATCGCGAGGCGCAGCAACCCCAGTATTTCTCTCCGCTGGCCAGGCCGAGCTCTGGCGCGTTGAATACCGCATGCTAGTCTTTTCTTGGCCTTGGTGAGTCGGCCGCTTTCCGTATCAGTTGCGAATGGGGGGAAGGCGCGGACTCCGTCCGCAAGTTCCACGCAAGCCAATCCACCTAGCTTTCCCCGCAGTGATTGTCGGTCAATGCGTCCAAAAAGAATTTTGCCAGGGGACGGCGATGGAACGTTTTGTCGAGGACTACCAAAAGCGGCGCCTCACCGAGCGCGTCGACATCATGACCGCGATCAACATCCTGATGTCGCAAGGCTATGACGAAGATCATCTCCTGGATGAGATCACCAAGGTTTTCTACGTCGATCTCGACGCCTTCAACGAAGTGATCTCACACCATTGAGAATTTGCAAGCGGCGCTAAAACTCAACCGGCGCGGCGAAAATCAAGGACGCGGTTGCGGCCGCCGCGCTTGGCGGCATAGAGCGCCTTGTCGGCGGCGCTGAGCACTTTGTCGAAGCTCATGCCATCCCTGCTGCCAAATGCGAAGCCCGCGCTGACCGTGCAGCGCAGCGGTCCGGTCTCGGTCTCGACCGTGCGCGCGGCGAACGCGGCCCGGACGCGTTCGGCCGTCGCCTGGGCTGTCTCGGGCAAAGTGCGCTTCAACACCATGGCAAATTCCTCGCCACCCATGCGGGCGACGGAGTCGTTCGGGCGCAGGTCAGCGGAAAGCACTTGGGCAAAGACCTTCAACACTTCGTCTCCCGCCGCGTGGCCGAATTGGTCGTTGATCGCCTTGAAGCCGTCGAGGTCGAACACCACCACCGCCGTGAAAGCGCTGACCGGCGTCTTGCCGTGCAGGTCGAACAACGCGCGGCGGTTGAGCAGCCCCGTCAGCACGTCGGTCTCGGCCTCATGCTTGTGGTGGCGCGCGAGTCGCCCCTGGTTGAGCGCCAGCGACAGCGCGCCGATGCCGGTCATCGAGGCGATGACTATGACCAAGCTCAGATCCTCCGCCCAGTTGCTCGGCGCGTGGCCGAGGATGAGCTTGCCGTCCCAAGCCAGCACGGCCGCGCAAAGCACGAAGGAAACAGCGGTCAATGAATAGAGCAGCGCCACGCCCACGAGTTGCGCCGGTGCCTCTTCGCGACCCTTCCAATATTCATGCGCGGTGCCGAATAGGAGCAGCGCGGCAAGGAAATTCTCAAGCATGAAGCCCAGACCGTCATAGCCGAGCGCCATTGGCGGTAACGCCAGCGCAAAGGAGATGGCAGTGCCAAGCGTGATGCGCGGCAGCGGCGAGCGGCCGGTCCGGAACTGGTGGGCGGCGCCCAGCATCACCGAGAAGCCGAACAGCAGCAGCGCCAGCGCCAGGATGCCGAGGACTGTTCCGGGCGCATCGATATAGGCGTCATAGACAAAAACCTCCGCCACCACCACCAGCACGCTGGTCGCCCATGTCAGCAGGAATCTGTCGGAACGGGCGGTCAGCCAGGTCCCGAACAGGGTGAGGCTGAGGCAGGCTGCGGAGAAGCCGACGGCCAGAAGCAATGAGTTGTAGTCGAGCAGCATGCACCCGTCCTTGCCGCCGCCGGGCTTCCGCAACCTGACGTAGGTCCATTAGTGCAGCAAGGAAGTATCGATTACGTTACGATAGGCAGTGAAGATGCCATAATTTCGCGGCGTCAGAGGACCGCCACCAACAACAGGAGGATGATGCCGACCCCCATCATCAGCAGACCCGGCCAATTCTGCGACAGGCCGAGGAAACCGAGGCCGCGCCGGCGTGGCTCAAGCGTCGGGCCAGGCGTTGTGAGGTTTGGCACCGGGCGATCCGAGGCTGCAGCTGCCGGATTGCTAAGTTTCCCGCGCCTGAGGACCGCGCCGGCCATGTACACGATGCCGGCGACGATGAGCAATGCCCCGATGAGGATGACAGCCATATCACCTCGCTTTCTTCGGGCTCCCAATGCCGGAGCCCGGGCCATTGTTCCGCACGCTCAACCGCTATGGAACCCGCTCCCGGCGAGAAAGGCAAAACGGTCGAGATGCCCCGTAAGTTCCGGCGGAGCTCGCCCCTTCAATCGGTCACCCGCTTCATCAGTGCCATGGCGCCGAACGGCGCGCGCACCTTGCCCTCGGTGATGAAGTAGACGAACACGTCGCGCGGCTTGACCGGCGCATCGGTCTTGGGATCGGCGCGCGGCAGGTCGGCGGGCTGCTTGCCTTGCGCCCAGGTCTTCACCCGTCCCGCCCATTCGTCGAGGCCTTTCGGCGTGTAGCAGTCAGGGTTGTCGTCGCTGCCGGTCTGCAGCCGCGCATAGACGAAGTCGCCGGTTACATCGGCGATCGCCGGATATTTTGCGTGGTCGGCATAGACGATCGCCGCGTTGTATTTTCGAGCGAGCGCCGGGAATTCGGGCACAACAAAACTGTCGTGCCGCACTTCGACCGCGTGACGCAGAGGCACACCGTCCTGCTTCTCGGGCAGCAGCTTCAGGAAGGCTTCGAAATCGTCCGCGTCGAATTTCTTGGTCGGCGCGAACTGCCACAGAATCGGGCCGAGCTTCTCGCCGAGCGCGGCAACGCCGGAGCCCAGGAAGCGCATCATCGATTCGCCGGCCTCGCCGAGCACCCTCCGGTTGGTGACGAAGCGGTTGCCTTTGAGCGAGAAGACGAAACCCTCCGGCGCTTCGTTGGCCCACTTGGCGAAAGTCGGTTCCTTGAAGCTGGAATAATAAGTGCCGTTGACCTCGATGGTCGGGACCTGCCGGCTGGCGTAGTGGAGTTGCTTGGCCTTGGCGAGCTTGTCCGGGTAGAAGGAGGTGTCCCAAGGCTCGAAAGTCCAGCCGCCCATGCCGGAGCGGATTTTTCCTTGGCTCATTATCGTCCTCCTCTGTTCAAATGTGATCAGGCGGCTCGGTCGACCGACTTCATCATGTCGACCAGGGTCCATCCTGGCCGGTGTGGGTTGGCGCGGCGACCCGTTTCCCGATAGCCGTAGGCGGAATAGAGCGCGATGTTCCGCTCCATCCGCGAATTGGTGTAAAGCCGCACCTCCGGCACGGCCCACAACCGCGCCTGCTCGTCGGCGAAGTTGAGCAGTTTGATGCCGAGTTTTTTACCTTGGAAGGCCGGCGCGACGGCGACGCTAAAGATCATGGCGTGGTCGGGATGCCGTTCGAGGACGATCAGCCCGGCCAGTCCTCCGTCCTCTTCGAGCAGCCAGACCTCGCCGCGCTCGATGCGCGGCGCGTAGTCTTCCGTCACCGGAATCGGCGGGGCGCCGAACAGAGCGGTGTAGGACGCATAGGCAGCCGTCGTCACCGCGGCAACGGCCGGAAGATCACCGGAAAGCGCTCTTCTAATTGTCATTCAAGCGCCCTTCCGACGAAATGCGCGCTCACTCCGCCGCTTCGCGTTTGCCTCCGGGGCGCCGCTCCAGCAGCTCCTTGAGGAACTGGCCTGTGTAGCTGCGCTTCTCGCGCACGATCGCTTCCGGCGTGCCGGACGCCACCAGCTCGCCGCCGCCGTCGCCGCCTTCGGGGCCGAGGTCCAGCACCCAGTCGGCGGTCTTGATAACTTCGAGATTGTGCTCGATCACCACCACCGTGTTGCCCTGGTCGACCAGCTCGTGCAGCACTTCGAGCAGCTTGGCGACGTCGTGGAAATGCAGGCCGGTGGTCGGCTCGTCGAGGATGTAGAGCGTCTTGCCGGTCGCCTTGCGCGACAATTCCTTGGCAAGCTTGATGCGCTGCGCCTCGCCGCCCGAGAGCGTCGTCGCCTGCTGGCCAATATGGATATAGCCGAGGCCGACCTGCTTCAGCGTCTCCAGCTTGTCGCGTACACCGGGCACCGCCGAGAAGAAGTCGACGCCTTCCTCGACCGTCATGTCGAGCACGTCGGCGATCGACTTGCCCTTGAACAGCACGTCGAGCGTCTCGCGGTTGTAGCGCTTGCCGTGGCAGACGTCGCAGGTAACATAGACATCGGGCAGGAAGTGCATCTCGATCTTGATGACGCCGTCGCCCTGGCAGGCCTCGCAGCGGCCGCCCTTGACGTTGAAGGAGAAGCGGCCCGGCTGATAGCCGCGCGCCTTGGCTTCGGGGAGGCCGGCGAACCAGTCGCGGATCGGCGTGAAGGCGCCGGTATAAGTCGCGGGGTTGGAGCGCGGCGTGCGGCCGATCGGCGACTGGTCGATGTCGATGACCTTGTCGAGGAATTCCAGGCCCTCGATGCGGTCGTGCTCGGCCGGATGCTCGCGCGAGCCCATGATGCGGCGCGAGGCCGCCTTGAACAGCGTCTCGATCAGGAAGGTCGATTTGCCGCCGCCGGACACGCCGGTGACCGCGGTGAAGGTGCCAAGCGGGATTTCCGCCGTCACATTCTTCAGATTGTTGCCGCGCGCGCCGACCACCTTGATGCGCCGGTTCTTCTTCGCCTCGCGCCGCACTGCGGGCGTTGCCACTTCGAGCTCGCCCGACAAATATTTGCCGGTGATCGAGGCAGGTGTGGCCATGATCTGCTGCGGCGTGCCTTGCGCGATGATCTGGCCGCCATGGATGCCGGCCGCCGGGCCGATGTCGACGACATAGTCGGCATGCAGGATGGCGTCCTCGTCATGCTCGACGACGATCACCGTGTTGCCGATGTCGCGCAGGTGCTTGAGCGTATCGAGCAGGCGCGCATTGTCGCGCTGATGCAAGCCGATCGACGGCTCGTCCAGCACATAGAGCACGCCGGTGAGGCCGGAGCCGATCTGCGAAGCGAGCCGGATGCGCTGGCTCTCGCCGCCCGACAGCGTGCCGGAATTGCGCGACAAGGTCAGATAGTCGAGGCCGACATCGTTGAGGAAGCGCAGCCGCTCGCGGATTTCCTTCAGCACGCGGACCGCGATCTCGTTCTGCTTGTCGTTCAACTGCGCCGGCAGGTCGGTGAACCACTGGTCGGCCTTGCGGATCGACATCTCCGTGACTTCACCGATATGCTTGCCGCCGATCTTCACCGCCAGCGCTTCCGGCTTCAGGCGGTAGCCGTTGCAGGCGGGGCAGGGGGTGGCCGACATGAAGCGCTCGATCTCCTCGCGCATCCAGGCGGATTCAGTTTCCTTCCAGCGCCGGTCGAGATTGGGGATGACGCCCTCGAAGGTCTTGGTCGTCTTGTAGGAGCGCAGGCCGTCATCATACTGGAAGGTGATCTCGCGCTCGCCCGTGCCGCGCAACACGGCTTCTTTGGCCTCGGCGCTCAAATCCTTGAACTTGTCGCCGAGCTTGAAACCATAGACCTTGCCCAGCGCTTCCAGCGTCTGCGCGTAATAGGGCGAGGTCGATTTCGCCCACGGGCTGATGGCGCCGTCGCGCAGCGACACGTTCTCGTCCGGCACGACGAGGTTGGGATCGATGGCGCGCTGGCTGCCGAGGCCGTCGCAGGTCGGGCAGGCGCCGAACGGGTTGTTGAAGGAGAACAGCCTGGGCTCGATCTCCGGAATGGTGAAGCCAGACACCGGGCAGGCGAATTTCTCCGAGAACAGGATGCGCTCATGCGTCTCGTTTTTCGACTTGTTGACCGAATCCTCGCCGGTCTGGCTGGCGTCGAGCGGCTTGTCGGCGAATTCGGCCACGGCAAGACCTTCGGCAAGCTTCAGCGCGGTCTCGATCGAGTCCGCGAGCCGCGTGGCCAGGTCGCCGCGCACGACGATGCGGTCGACGACGACGTCGATGTCGTGCCTGTATTTCTTGTCGAGCGCCGGCACGTCGGCGATCTCGTAGAAGACGCCGTCGACCTTGACGCGCTGGAAGCCCTTCTTCTGCAGTTCCAGCAGTTCCTTGCGGTACTCGCCCTTGCGGCCGCGCACGATCGGCGCCAGCAGGAACAGGCGCGTGCCCTCGTCCAGCGCCAGCACGCGGTCGACCATCTGCGAAACCGTCTGGCTTTCGATCGGCAGGCCGGTGGCCGGCGAATAGGGGATGCCGACACGCGCGAACAGCAGGCGCATGTAGTCGTAGATTTCGGTGACGGTGCCGACGGTCGAGCGCGGGTTGCGCGAGGTGGTCTTCTGCTCGATCGAGATGGCGGGCGACAGGCCGTCGATCTGGTCGACGTCCGGCTTCTGCATCATCTCGAGGAACTGGCGAGCATAGGCCGACAGGCTTTCGACATAGCGGCGCTGGCCCTCGGCATAGATGGTGTCGAAGGCAAGCGACGACTTGCCGGATCCGGACAGCCCGGTCATGACGATCAGGCTGTCGCGCGGCAGGTCGAGATCGACGTTCTTGAGATTGTGTTCGCGCGCCCCGCGAATGGAAAGGTATTTATGGTCGGCCATCGCCGGTCGCCGCCTCAGATCTGGAATTTGCTGGATTGGCGGGATTGTCCCGGCCATCCCCTATGTAGGTATTTTCACCGCCACGTCGAGAGACGCCACAATCTCGACGGGACAAGCCGATCATGGGTTTAACCGTCTTTCGCGCGACCGGGCAAGCGGAAAGAACAAAGGTCGAACACGCTCCTGACAAAGCGTTGTGGAAACAATCGCTCAAGCGTTGTGAGAACAATTGTCCAAGCGTTGTGGAAACAATCGCGGCCGAGCTACGCGCCGTTGGGTGTGCCGAAGCACTCGACTTACCTGCACGTAACCTCCAGACGATCACATTTTTCGGTAACCGACTATTCAACGGTTGACGTCCCGGGCCCAGGGGAGCAGTCTCAAACGCGTCAACGAAGCCGGCCGTCTTTCGATGGCCTCGCCGCCCAATAGGCGGTCTGCGAGACGCCGCAGGCGATAGCGATTTGCGCTTCGAACGACATTGTCGCAACGGACCCAGGAGCGGAGCATGACGCCACCGGACAGTCCCTTGAGGCTCCACACTGAGATGGAGCCGCGGCGGGCATAAGTGCCAGGGCAGACTTGAAACGCCGGCCCGACAAACCGTGACTTGCCGATTCTTAACAATCAGAGACGATAGTCGGATCGTCGGCTGAACGCCGCGTTGCATCCGAAACAGAACGCCGGCAGTCCACTCCCGGCTAAAATTGGATTATCAGATCCATGAAAGCCCCGTCCACCTGCGGAAGCAGTGGCGGGGCTTACATTTTGTGGTGTTCGCGTTTGACCCGCTCGCAATCAATGGTTCGGGATCCGAGCGCCGCCCGTGGCCATATCGATCGTTATGCTGCCACCGATCCTGACATCGGTGTCGCCGATCTTGAAGGAACCGTCGCTGCCGGCCGGTAGCGCGTCTGGTTCCGGCTGCGGCGCCGGCTTGGCGATGCGGTAGTCGCCGCTGACGCCAGGCAGTTTCTGCGCCGAACTGTCGTCGGCAAGGGCGGCGCCGGCCACCAGCGCGCCGGCAAGCGCGGCGAGGGCAACGCACAAGTGCCTGGATTGGAACGGATCGATCATGCGCGGACTATAGGGACGCGGCTAGGGCAATGCCAGACGCGCGGCGATCAATTTGCCGCGCGCCTGCCCGCAACGTCAGGCCGCTTTCTTGCGCGTGTCGTAGACGTGGTCGACAAGGCCCCAAGTCTTGGCTTCCGCGGCGCTCATGAAGTAATCGCGATCGAGCGTGCGCTCGACCTCCTCGTAGGTCCGGCCGCAATGCTTGGCGTAGAGCTCGGTCATATGCTGCTTGGTACGCACGATGTCCTCGGCATGGCGCTGGATGTCTGAGGCCTGGCCCTGAAAGCCGCCCAGCGGCTGATGCAGCACGATCCTTGTGTTGGGCAGCGCGATCCGCCGCCCCGGCGCGCCCGCCATCAGCAGGAAGGAGCCCATCGAGGCGGCAAAGCCCATGCAGACCGTCGACACCGGGCAGGAGATGTACTGCATCGTGTCGTAGATGGCGAAGCCGCTGGTCACCATGCCGCCCGGCGAGTTGATGTAGATCGAGATTTCCTTGTCGGGGTGGTCGGACTCCAGCGACAGAAGCTGCGCGCAGACCAGCGCCGAGACGTTGTCGTTGATCTCGCCGTTGATGAAGACGATGCGCTCGCGCAGCAGCCGCGAAAAAATGTCGAAGGAACGCTCGCCACGGCTCGATTGCTCGATGACCATCGGCACCAGATTGGCAATGCTCATGACGGGTTTCCTCGGTCCTCTTTTTGATCAGGCCGCGCGCAGCATCATGCAGGGCGCGTTGGCGGCGATCGGGTTCTTGCGCGCGTCGAGCGAAAGCCCGCAGCCGGCGCCGGAAACAGCGATAAGAGGCTGTGCGACCGGCACGAAGCTGTCATGCACGATGCTGAGATGTGTGCCGCCCGAGACCGTGCCGGCAAGCGTGAAGGTGACGACACTGTCGAAGGGTGGAAGTCCGCCGTCGTCAGCACCAGGTTTTTCGCGCCAGAAATAGCGCAGCAGCCTGCCGGGCTCGGCCTCGAGCACCTCGCATTCGATCGGCGCATCCGGTCCGGCAAAGGCGAAGCGGCTGCCGGCTTCCGGCTTGATGTCGTTCGGCATCATCCAGGCGGCGAGCAGTTCCGGCTCGGTCAGCGCCCGCCAGACCTTTTCCGGCGGCTCAGGGAGGTCGCATTCGAAGCTGAGCGGCGCTTCGTTGACAATCGGGTTTTCGGTTGCCGTCATTGGTCCATTCCCTTCAGAACCGTCTTCAACTTCTCGATGCGTTCCGGCCAGAAGGCGCGGTAGCGTTCGATCCAGCCGAGCAGCGGGTCGAGCCCTTGCGGATCGGCGCGATAATATGCGTTGCGGCCGGCGCGCCGCTCGACCACCAGGCCGGCGCCGCGCAATACGGCAAGGTGCTGCGAGACCGCCGGCTGGGACACCCTCATGCCGGCGCGCAGCTCGCTCACGCTCATCTCGCCAGCGGTCAGCCGCTCGTAAACCGCGCGTCGCGTCGGGTCGGCCAGAGCGCGGAAAATCTCTGCTTCGATCATGACAGAAGCATAAGTCGATACTTATCGATTTGGCAAGCTTCTATTTGATCGCCATATCAGAATGCACGTTCACTCCTGCCTTTGCTGACATTCCTTGACAGAAAGTGCAGCTATGACTAGAACGAAAAGAGAACAAAAACCTTGTGGGAAAGCCAGCCTTTTGCGGGCGGCGACGACCCGCAGGCTATAAGGTGAGCGACTTGAAATTTGTTTCGGATGAGCGCGGAGAAGTAAGATGGCGGGTAGCGTCAACAAGGTCATTCTGGTCGGCAATCTCGGAGCGGATCCTGAAATCCGCCGCCTGAATTCCGGTGATCCGGTCGTCAACATTCGCATCGCCACGTCGGAAAGCTGGCGCGACAAGAACTCGGGCGAGCGTAAGGAAAAGACCGAGTGGCATAACGTCGTCATTTTCAACGACCAGCTCGCCAAGGTGGCCGAGCAGTATTTGAAGAAGGGCATGAAGGTCTATGTCGAGGGTCAGCTGCAGACCCGCAAATGGCAGGACCAGACCGGTGCCGACAAATACACCACCGAGGTCGTGCTGCAGAAATTCCGAGGCGAGTTGCAGATGCTCGACGCGCGCGGCGAGGGCGGCGGCGGCCAGGTCGGCAATTATTCCGGTGGCGGCAACAGCCGAGGATCGGATTTCGGCCAGTCCAGCCCGAATGAAAGCTTCAACCGCGGCAGTGGCGGCTCCAGGGGCGGCGGTGGCGGCGGCTCGTCACGCGAGCTGGACGACGAGATCCCGTTCTAAGCGTCTCGAAACGGCCGTCTAAGGGGAAGGCGTGATGTCGCTCGGACCGCTTCTGTCGGCGCCGCCTCCCATTCCATGGCATGCATTCGCAGCCTTCGCCGCTTTGGCCATCGGCGGCGCCCAGCTGGCGCTGCCGAAAGGTACTGTGCGTCATCGTGTGCTGGGCTAAACCTGGGTGGCGTTGATGCTGGTCATCGCCATATCGAGCTTCTGGATCCAGCAGATCCGGCTCGTCGGTTCGTTCAGCCCGATCCATCTGTTGTCGATCCTGGTGCTGGTCACCGTGCCGCTGGCGGCCTGGTACGCGCACACGCATAAGGTAACCGCGCATCGCGGCGCCATGATCAAGCTCTATCTGTTCGCGCTGGTCGGCGCCGGCATCTTCACGCTGCTGCCGGCCGGATCATGCACGCCGTTGTGTTCGGCCAGTAAGGCGTGTTGATATTCAGGTGAGGCCGGCCTGACCTGAATATCAACACGCCTTGGCGGACGGCAATTTCTCAAGGAAGGTCAACGTGAAAGCACGCATCAAATGGGTCGAGGAACGCACCTTCGTCGGCGAGTCCGGCAGCGGCCACAAGGTCGTGCTGGGCACGGCGCACAGGCCGGAAGGCAAGACGCCGGGACCGAGCCCGATGGAACTGGTGCTGATCGGCACCGGCGGCTGCTCGGCCTATGATGTCGTGCACATCCTCGAGAAGGGCCGGGAGGCGGTCGAGGATTGCGTGGTCGAGCTCGACGCCGACCGAGCCGAAGCCGATCCAAAGGTGTTCACCCGCATCCACATGCATTTCATCGTCAAGGGCAGAGCCCTGTCGCACGACAAGGTGAAACGCGCGATCGATCTGTCGATCGAAAAATACTGCTCGGCTTCAGCCATGATGGCCAAGACGGCGACCATCACGCATGATTTCGAGGTGGTCGAGACGGCGGCGAAGTGAGGCAGTAGGCAGTACGATACTTGTTCAAGCGGCCACCAGCGCCTTGATGCCGTCCGCCACGAACTGAACGGCTAGCGCCGCGAGGATGACGCCGAGCAGACGGGTCAGGATCGAGCGGCCGGTCTGGCCGAGGATGCGGTCGATACGCTCGGACAGCACGAAAACCAGAAAGGTGATCACCAGGCAGATCGCTATGATGCCGACCAGCGCCGCCTGTGCGCCAAAACCCTGGAAGGAGCCCGACAGCAGCACGGTTGCCGAGATGGCGCCCGGACCGGCGATCAGCGGGATTGCCAGCGGGAAGGCGGCGATGTTGTGAATCATGTCCTTGGTGATGGCGACGTCGCCGATCTTCTCCTTACGGTCCTGGCGGCGCTCGAACACCATTTCGAAGGCGATGAAGAACAAGAGGAAGCCGCCGGCGACGCGGAAGGCCGGCAGCGTTATGCCGAACACCGACAGGATCGAGGCACCGGCAATCGCGAACAACGCCATGACCAGGAAGCCGATCACCGAGGCGCGGACCGAAACCTGCTGGCGCTCGTCACGGTTCATGCCGCGCGTCACGGCAAGGAACAGCGGCGCCAGTCCCGGCGGGTCGATGGTCACCAGGATGGTGACGAACGCGTTGAACAGGCTGTCGAAACTCGGCATCGCTGGTCCCCTCCCGCCGGGCGAAGCCCAGGTTTTGCAATTGGTAGAGCAAAGCCGCGGCGCTGGAAAGCGGAAGGAAATGGTGTGCGAAGCTGCGAAAGCAGGCGCGAAGGATCGGTACTTTCAATTCCTTGCGGCTTTTCGATCGCTATTGAGGTTCATTTAGGCGACGAGCCAGAAACTCGACCTCCATGCGCCAGGTCGCGCCGCCATCATGCGAGCGCTCGCCGAGCCAGCGAAACGAGTTTTCGGTGATGCGTGAAAAGCTCCAGCGCACAGACGCGCCGGTGCCGTCGGCACCGACCTGGACGATCGTGCCGTCCTCGGCGCGGCCGAGTTGGCGGCTGTAATACTGGTTGCGAGGGTCGCTCCAGAAGATGTGCCAGGCGTCGGCGCCCGGATCGTAGACACGCAATGTGGTGCCGTAGAAGGTCCATGCTCCGAGCGAAGTCTGGGCCCCGGTGTTCCGCGCGGGCAAGATCCAGACGTCCTGCACGGCGCGGCCTTCGAGAACCCAGCCGAAATGCACTTCGCCGCGACCCGTGAGCCTTGTGCCATCCTCGAGAATGCGTGTGGCATCGAACGTCCAGGCGCCGATGAAGCGGCCATAGAGTTTCAGCTTTTCGGCAAGGTCCGGTTTTGGGCCGTCGCTGTGAAGGGCCTCGGCAAAGGGATCGGTCATTGTTGCTGCCTCGTTTGTCAGGAGAAGGCCAGCAATAGCGGTATGGCAGGGTTCTGCGCTTGGGAAAAATTGCTATCTTTCAGCCATGACGACCGCGCAGAAGACTCTGGCTTCCGGACATGGCTGGCAGGTGTCCGACGTGGTGTGCACGGCCATCGCCGGCGACAAGCCATTCGAGGAAGAGCATTGCAGCTTTTGCGTCGCCGCCGTGACCAGGGGCGCGTTCCGCTACCGCACGCGCCAGGGGACGGCGATGCTGGCGCCGGGCGCCGTCCTGCTCGGCAATCCCGGGGCCTGCTATGAATGCGGGCATGAGCACGGTGCCGGCGACCGCTGCCTCTCCTTCCATTTTTCGCCGGCCTATCTGGAGCGCGTCCTGGCCGACCTGCCGGGTGTGAAACGGCTCGGCTTTGCCGATCCGCGCCTGCCGCCCTTGCCGGCGCTGGCGCCTCTGCTGGCCGAGGCGGAAGCGGCACGGGAAGCGGGCGACGGCGACGCATTCGAGGAACTCGGCCTGCGCATGGCCGGGGCGGTCGCCACGGCTGCGGCCGGCACTTCCACAGCTGGCCGGGCGCCCAGCCGCCGCGACCAGAAGCGCGTTGCCGAGGCGGTACGGCTGATCGAGCTCAACGCCGATCGACCATTGTCGCTTACCAAGCTCGCCGCCGGCGTGGCGACAAGCCCGTTTCACTTCCTGCGCACGTTCCGGCAGGTTGCCGGCATGACGCCCTATCAGTTCCTGCTGAGGACGAGGCTGCACCGCGCCGCGGTGCGTCTGCGCAGCTCGGGCGCGGCGATCTCGACGATCGCCTTCGATGTCGGCTTTAACGATCTGTCGACCTTCAACCGCCGGTTCCGGCGCGAGATGGGACAAGCTCCCGGCGCCTATCGCGCCAGACGGACCAGAGGGCGCTGACGCCGGCTGAAGCGAAATCGACCTTGGCCATATCGTCGCAATCAGCGATATCCATTTGAAATTGCCATCAAAATTGTCTCTGGAAAAGTCCGGCCGACATTGGAGTTTCGGCGAGGCTTCCTATATAAGCGGTGAGTGATTCCCGACTGGATTGTGACCTGATTTGACCGACCAGAAGACACCGCGCGGGCCGGACGGCGGCCCCACCGGCATCGAGCCGATTTCGATCATCGAGGAGATGCAGCGCTCCTATCTCGATTACGCCATGAGCGTGATCGTCAGCCGTGCGCTGCCCGACGTGCGCGACGGCCTGAAGCCGGTGCATCGCCGCATCCTCTATGCCTCGCATGAGAGCGGCTACCATTGGAACCGTAAATATGTGAAATCGGCCCGCCCGGTCGCCGACGTGATGGGTAAATACCATCCGCATGGCGATGCCTCGATCTATGACGCGCTGGTGCGCATGGCGCAGGACTGGTCGCTGCGCGTGCCGCTGATCGACGGTCAGGGCAATTTCGGCTCGATCGACGGCGATCCGCCGGCGGCGATGCGCTACACCGAGTCCAGGCTGACCAAGGTCGCGCATGAGCTCTTGGAGGACATCGACAAGGAAACCGTCGATTTCCAGGATACTTACGATGCGTCCGGCAGCGAGCCCAAGGTACTGCCGGCCCGTTTCCCGAACCTTCTGGTCAATGGCTCCGGCGGTATCGCCGTCGGCATGGCCACCAACATCCCACCGCACAATCTCGTCGAGGTCTGCAACGGCGCCATCGCTCTCATCGACAATCCGGCGATCGACCTGACGGCGCTGATGGAGATCGTGCCCGGTCCGGATTTCCCGACCGGCGGCATCGTGCTTGGCCGTTCGGGCATCTACAATGCCTATTCGACGGGCCGCGGCTCGATCGTCATGCGCGGCCGCGTCGAGATAGAGCAACGCGGCAATGACCGCGAATCCATCGTCGTCACCGAGATTCCTTATCAGGTGAACAAGGCCTCGATGATCGAGAAGATGGCCGAGCTGGTGCGCGACAAGCGCATCGAGGGCATTTCCGACATCCGCGACGAGAGCGACCGCCAGGGCTACCGCGTCGTCGTGGAGTTGAAGCGCGACGCCGTAGCCGACGTTGTCCTCAACCAGCTCTACCGTTTCACGCCGCTGCAAACCTCGTTCGGCGCCAATATGGTGGCGCTCAACGGCGGCAAGCCGGAAGTGCTGACGCTGATCGACATGCTGAAGGCCTTTGTCGGCTTCCGCGAGGAAGTCGTCAGCCGTCGCACGAAGTATCTGCTGCGCAAGGCGCGCGAGCGGGCGCATGTGTTGGTCGGTCTGGCGATTGCGGTCGCCAATATCGACGAGGTGATCAAGCTGATCCGCACAGCTCCGGATCCGCAGACGGCGCGCGAGCAGTTGATGGAGCGGCGCTGGCCGTCACACGACGTCGCTCCGCTGATCCAGCTGATCGACGATCCGCGCCATCGCATCAACGAGGACGGCACCTATAATCTGTCCGAGGAACAGGCGCGCGCCATTCTTGACCTGCGCCTGCAGCGCCTGACCGCGCTCGGCCGCGACGAGATCGCCGACGAATTGAACCAGATCGGCGCTGAAATCGTCGATTTCCTTGATATTTTGTCATCGCGCGCGCGTATCCAGCAGATCGTCAAGGACGAGCTGGTCGCGGTCCGCGACGAGTTCGGCACACCGCGCCGCACCGAGCTGACCGACGGCGGTTCGGATATGGAAGACGAGGACCTGATCCAGCGCGAGGACATGGTCGTCACCGTCAGCCATTCCGGCTACATCAAGCGCGTGCCGCTTTCACTCTACCGGGCGCAGCGCCGCGGGGGCAAAGGCCGCTCCGGCATGTCGACCAAGGAAGAGGATTTCGTCACCCGCCTGTTCGTCGCCAACACGCACACGCCGGTGCTGTTCTTCTCATCGCGCGGCATCGTCTACAAGGAAAAGGTCTGGCGGCTGCCGATCGGCAACCCGCAATCGCGCGGCAAGGCGCTGATCAACATGCTGCCACTCGAGCAGGGCGAGCGCATTACGACGATCATGCCGCTGCCGGAGGACGAAACCAGCTGGGGCGAGCTCGATGTGATGTTCGCGACCACGCGCGGCACCGTGCGCCGCAACAAGCTGTCCGACTTCGTCCAGGTCAACCGCAACGGCAAGATCGCCATGAAGCTGGAGGAAGAGGGCGACGAGATCCTCGGCGTCGAGACCTGCACCGACAATGACGATGTGCTTCTGACCGCGAATTCCGGCCAGTGCATCCGTTTCCGGGTCTCCGATGTGCGTGTGTTCCAGAGCCGCAATTCCGTCGGCGTGCGCGGCATAACCATGGCCGAGACCGACCGCATCATCTCGATGTCCATCATCGAGAACGTCGATGCGTCGCCCGCAGAGCGCGCGGCCTATCTGAAGCGCGCCGCGGCGGAGCGCAGGCTTGCCGCCGGCGGAGCCGGCGAGGAAGAGGAGATCGCGCTCACCAATGAGGAAATCGGCGAGGAAGCCGAGCTTTCCGAGGAGCGCTACGAGTTCCTCAAGGCGCATGAGAAGCTTGTGCTCACGGTGACCGAATATGGCTACGGCAAGCGCTCGTCGTCCTACGATTTCCGGCTGACGGGCCGCGGCGGCAAAGGTATCCGCGCCACCGATGTGTCGAAGGTAGCCGAGATCGGCCGGTTGGTCGCGACTTTCCCGGTCGGCAATGACGATCAGATCATGCTGGTTTCGGACGGCGGCACGGTCATCCGCGTGCCGGTCAACGGCATACGCTTCGCCAGCCGGGCCACTAAGGGCGTGACGATCTTCAACACGGCCGAAGGCGAGAAGGTTGTATCGGTGGAGCGGATTTCGGAACCGCAGTCGGACGAAGAGGCCGAAGACGTGGCTTCGAGCGAGACCGGCACCGACGACATGGGCGAAGGCGAATAGGTTCAAGCTTCACCGGCCTCTCTGGCCGGTGCGATCATGATCAGTGGCGACGGTAGACGTTGCGATGGACGAAACCATCGAGCCGCTTGGTATTGGCCTTGACGCGCACTCGCGCTGCTTCCTGATGCAACCCGAATGCGGTCGCGATCAGCATCACAATGGTCATTGCAGTGGCAAGCATATAGATCAGCATTTGCGTGTTCTCCTGGGCGTACAACGATGAGGTGGGGATTTGGTTTCACCTCTTGAAGCGGCAACCTAGTGAACGCTGCGTGAAATGTTCGTGATTGTCGCATTCATCTGTCGTTCATCGGAGCGAAAGGGTTCACGGGCAGAGCGTTTCACCGTTTCACGGAAACGGCAAACCGCTCTGCCTCCTCGTTTGGGCGCAACTCCGAACGGAAAACCCCTGACACTTTTCCTGGAATTGCCCCAGGCAATCGATGGGATTTGCCTTTGTTCGCGAGGCTCGCTAAAGCGTTTCTCCGTTTCAAGGAAACGGCGAAACGCTGTATCTTTTGTTTTGCGCAATTCCGGACGGAAAACCGCTCACACTTTTCCTGGAATTGCTCTAGAAGCCTGCCATGACCGAACGCACCGCCCTCTACGCCGGCTCTTTCGACCCGCTGACCAATGGCCATCTCGATGTGCTTAAAGCGTCGCTGGCGGTGGCCGATACCGTCTATGCGGCGATCGGCATTCATCCGGGCAAGAAGCCGTTGTTTTCCTTCGAGGAACGCGTTGAGTTGATCGAGGCCGCAACCAAGGCCGAATTCGGTCGCGACAGCGATCGTATCAAGGTCGTGTCCTTCGACGGGCTGGTCATCGACGCGGCCCGCAAGCACGGCGCCTCGATCATGATCCGGGGGCTGCGCGACGGCACCGACCTCGATTACGAAATGCAGATGGCCGGCATGAACGAGACGATGGCGCCGGAATTGCAGACGGTTTTTCTGCCCGCCAGCCCTTCGGTGCGCACCATTACCGCCACACTTGTGCGCCAGATTGCGTCGATGGGCGGCGATATCCGCCCGTTCGTGCCTGCGGCCGTTGCCGGCGCGCTCGCCGCCAAGTTCACCAAATAGGTTTTCCCGGAGATACCCATGCAGCTGAAGAAGCTCGCTTCGTTCCTTGTCGTGGTTGCCGGCCTTTTCGTGGCGTCCTTGCCGGCCGTCGCCGCCGACAATGAAAACACCATGATCATCACGCTCAAGGATGGCGACGTGACCATCGCGTTGCGTCCCGATCTGGCGCCCAAGCATGTCGCGCAGATCAAGAAACTGGTGCGCGACGGCGCCTACGACAACGTCGCCTTCCACCGCGTCATCGACGGCTTCATGGCGCAGACCGGCGACGTCAAATTCGGCAACATGAAGAAGGGGTTCAACCCCGAAGCAGTCGGCACCGGCGGCTCCGATCTTCCCGACCTGCCGGCCGAGTTCTCGCAGAGCGAGCAGTTCGCGCGCGGCGTGGTCGGCATGGCCCGCTCGCAGGACCCGAACTCGGCCAACTCGCAATTCTTCATCATGTTCGCGCCGGCGCCGAACCTCGACGGCCAGTACACCATCGTCGGCAAGGTGGTCGGCGGCATGGATCTCGTCGACAAGATCAAGAAGGGCGACGAGGCCGACAACGGCACGGTCACCGACCCCGACCGCATGATCAAGGTCCGCATCGCCGCCGACAGCAAGTAACTCCCTCAATTTTCAAAGGATTTTCCGACATGGCTGAGATCAAGGACCGCGAGAACGCGCTCATCATGGAAACGACCAAGGGCCCGGTCGTCATCGAAATGTATCCCGAGCTTGCGCCCGGCCATGTTGCGCGCATTAAAGAGCTGGCGCGCGAAGGCGCCTATGACGGCGTGGTGTTCCACCGCGTCATCGACGGCTTCATGGCGCAGACCGGCGACGTCAAGTTCGGCAATTCGAGCAAGCCCACTTATGCGCCGTCGCGCGCGGGTATGGGCGGCTCCGACAAGCCGGACCTCAAGGCCGAGTTCTCCAACGCCAATCACGGCCGCGGCGCCTGCTCGATGGCTAGGGCCCAGAACCCGAACTCGGCGAACTCGCAGTTCTTCATCTGCTTCGACGACGCGGCCTTCCTCAACCGCCAGTACACGGTTTGGGGCCAGGTCATCGAAGGCATGGAGAATGTCGACAAGATCAAGCGCGGCGAGCCGGTGCAGGATCCCGACAAGATCGTGTCGCTGAAAGTCGCGGCAGACGTCAAGTAAAGGCGGAACGATGATGGGCGCTGTCTGGTCTCTGCTCGGCATCCTGTCCGGCGCCTTCATCGCCATCCAGGCGCCGATCAATTCGCAATTGGCTAAGGGCCTCGGCCTTCCGGTCGCGGCCGCCGCCGTTTCCTTCCTGTCCGGTGCCATCGTGCTTGGCATCATCTCGATTTCGGTGGTGAAGCTGCAGGGCATCTCGCTCGACTGGAAGGCGCCGGCGCCCTGGCTGTTCGTCGCCGGCGGCATGCTCGGCGGCTTCTATGTGACGCTGTCGACGATCCTCACGCCACGCATCGGCGCTGCGGCGTTGATGGCCTTCCTCGTTGCCGGCCAACTGATCGCCGGCATGCTGATCGACCGCGCCGGCTTCCTTGGCGTGGCGGTACGCGAAATCTCGCTTGGCCGCGTCGCCGGCGCTGTGCTGCTCTTGGCCGGAGCGCTGCTGGTGCGGCTAACCTGAGCGTCGGCTGTTTCGTTCGACGGCAATTGCTCGCAAGGCGCGGCAACAAGACGGTGGCGAGAGCGCGGCGATCAGGTTATTGCCGCAGGCATGAAAGTGGACCTCTTCGATTTCGATCTTCCCGAAGACCGCATCGCGCTCAGGCCGGCCGAGCCGCGCGACAGCGCTCGGCTGCTGGTGGTGAAGCCGGGCGCCGGTTTCGAGGACCGGACAGTCCGGGACCTGCCGGCGCTGCTCAAGGCCGGGGACGTGCTGGTGTTCAACGACACCAAGGTCATCCCGGCGCAATTGAAGGGCATCAGGCTGCGCGGCGAAGCGGCGGCGCAGGTCGAGGCGACGCTGCACATGCGCACCGGCCCCGACCGCTGGCTGGCCTTCATGCGGCCGGGCAAGCGCATCGCCGCCGGCGACCGCATCCAGTTCGGCCATGACGGCAGTTCCTGCTTTCTGGGCCGGCTCGACGCCACGGTGCTTGAAAAAGGCGAGGGCGGCGAAGCGCTGCTCGGCTTCGATCTGTCGGGCGCCTTTCTCGACGAGGCGCTGCATGCCGTCGGGCATATCCCGCTGCCGCCCTACATTGCGTCGAAGCGCGAGGACGACGAGCGCGACCGCGCCGATTATCAGACGATCTATGCGCGCGAGGAAGGCGCGGTCGCCGCGCCTACCGCCGGCCTGCATTTCACCCCGGAGCTGTTCGCGGCGCTCGACGCCAAGGGCATCGAGCGCCGCTTCGTCACGCTGCATGTCGGCGCCGGCACCTTTTTACCGGTGAAGGCCGACGACACGACCGACCACAAGATGCATGCCGAGACCGGCTCGGTAAGCCCGGAGACGGCGGCGGCGCTCAACGCGGCCAAGGCGCGGGGAGGGCGGATCATCTGCGTCGGCACGACATCGCTGCGGCTCTTGGAGAGCGCGGCGCGTGACGACGGCAGGATCGAGCCCTGGTCCGGACCCACCGACATCTTCATCACGCCCGGCTATCGCTTCCGTACGGCCGACATGCTGATGACCAATTTCCATCTGCCGCGCTCGACGCTGTTCATGCTGGTCTCGGCCTTCAGCGGGCTGGAGATGATGCGCTCGGCCTATGCGCATGCAATCGAGAACCGCTACAGGTTCTACTCCTATGGAGACGCAAGCCTGCTTTTTCGTGCGGAGACGAGCAATGGACGATGACCTCGACAGCATGGACCGCGATACGCTGATCGCGCAGGTGAAGAAACTGCGCGCCGGTATCCGCGCACATCGCGACGCGACGGGGCATGATCTGTGCTGGCATCATCCTGACCTCTGGGAGCTTTTGCCGGAAAGGACCGAGCCGGCGATTGCCGTGCCGCCATGGCCGAAATTCATGCGCGGCTGCATCCGTTACCGGCAGTCGCTCGACGAGCAGGCGCCCGGCGCGCCGGAGCACGACAAGGAGTTCAATGGCTGAGACTTTTTCATTCGAGGTGCTTGCCACCGATGGCAAGGCGCGGCGCGGCCTGGTCTCGATGCCGCGCGGCGAGATCCGCACGCCGGCCTTCATGCCGGTCGGCACCGGCGGCACCGTCAAGACCATGTATATGGACCAGGTGCGCGGGGTCGGCGCCGACATCATCCTCGGCAACACCTACCATCTGATGCTGCGACCAGGCGCCGAGCGCGTGGCCAGACTCGGCGGCCTGCATGAGTTCGCGCGCTGGCCGCATCCGATCCTGACCGACAGCGGCGGCTTTCAGGTCATGTCGCTGTCGAAGCTCAGGAAGCTGACCGAACAGGGCGTCACCTTCCGCTCGCATATCGACGGCGCGCCCTACGAGATGTCGCCGGAGCGATCGATCGAAATCCAGGGACTGCTCGATTCCGACATCCAGATGCAGCTCGATGAATGCACGGCGCTGCCGGCCAAGCCCGAGGAGATCGAGCGCGCCATGGAATTGTCGCTGCGCTGGGCAGAGCGCTGCAAGGCGGCGTTCGGCGACCAGCCAGGCAAGGCGATGTTCGGCATCGTCCAGGGCGGCGACAGCGCGGCCTTGCGCGTGCGCTCCGCCCAGGCGCTGAAAGCGATGGATCTGAAAGGCTATGCGGTCGGTGGGCTCGCGGTCGGCGAGCCGCAGCCGGTGATGCTGGAGATGCTCGACATCACCTGCCCGGAGCTGCCGGCCGACAGACCGCGCTACCTGATGGGCGTCGGCACGCCGGACGATATCCTGAAATCGGTGGCGCGCGGCATCGACATGTTCGACTGCGTGATGCCGACCCGCGCCGGCCGCCATGGCCTTGCCTACACGCGCCGCGGCAAGGTCAATCTCAGGAACGCCCGCCATGCCGACGATCCGCGCCCGCTCGACGAGGAAAGCGACTGCCCGGCCGCGCGCGATTATTCGCGCGCCTACCTGCATCACCTGGTGCGCTCGCAGGAAGCGCTCGGCGCCATGCTGCTCACCTGGAACAACCTGTCTTATTATCAGAGGCTGATGCAGGACGTCCGAGCAGCCATCGGGGCGCAGGCTTTCGAAGCGCGCGCCGCCGAGATTACCGAAGGCTGGGCGCGGGGCGATATCCCGGTCCTTTGATCGGGGAAGCGTCGGAAAACCTTTCATAAATCAGATCAAGAGTAAGTATGCCTTGCCATATCGAGGCAAGGGGTGGCACGACTTTGGTAAAGATGGACGCGTCGATCGTCGACCATAAAGTAGCAAGCGCTGATGTTTACCGGTCGGGTTCGGCGGCGACCCAGCAATGGAGTTACAGTCTATTACTTGTAATTTCAGGGGTCGTGCTTGTCGGCCTTATCTTGCGCCTGCTCGGCGCGCGCGGGGATCTCTGGCACGACGAGATCTGGAGCATTACGCTGCTGAAGCCGCTGACGTCGATCGACCAGATATTCTGGCGTGTGAACCACGACAACAATCACTTTCTCAACTCGATATACCAGTATGTCGTCGGGCCCGATGCCGCGCCGCTGGTCCAGCGCGGCTTCTCGATAACGCTCAGCGGATGCACCGTCATTGCAGCCGCGGCGATATCGCGCGGACGTTGGGCAATGATTGGGTCGGCGTTGCTGTTTGCGTTGAGTTATCCGATGGTTCACTACGGCTCGGAGGCGCGTGGCTATGCCGGCCTGGCGCTGTTCACACTCGTTGCGGTGGCTCTTCTGGAGCGCTGGTTCGACAAGCGGGGCGCGTACGGCGTCGCTCTTGCTGCCGCAATTCTGCTTGGCTTCCTTTCCCACCTGACAATGGTCGAGACGGTGGTGGTGCTAACGGCCTGGACGGCGTGGCTGAGCTGGCGAGGCAGCCGCAGTCTGATTGTCGTCAACAAGGAGGTCGTCCAGGCCTTTCTGCCTGCTTTCCTTGCCGTGCTTCCGCTTGCCGCGGCAATGCTTGTAGGCGCGCGATTGTTCAGCTTCAATATCGGCGGTTTTTCCTCTTTCTCGCTCGAGAAATTCGCCGCCGGCTATGGCGGAATGATCCGCTATCTTTTCGGTCTACCGGACTGGATCGGCGACTGGACGTGCGTCGCGGTGACCTGCATCCTGGTCTTGGCACATGCAGGGGTCTCGCGCGATCGCCGGGCCAGCCTTTGTGCCATCGGCATCGTCGGGCTGCCCGCCCTGATGGCGGCGGCGCATCTGCCGAATGTTGAATTCCCGCGCTATTTCATTGTCAGCGGAACCTTGTTGCTGCTTTGGGCCGGAGACTTGATCGGACGTGGCTTCGACGCCGGCGGTAAGAGAAGGCTTTTTGCCGCCGGGATGCTCGTTCTTGTGGTGGGCGGCAACGCGGCGTTGCTGGCCCATTTCTATGAGCATGGGCGTGGTTCCTATTCCGGGATGGTGGACGAGATGACAAAGAGCGGCGCTGCCACATATGCCACCAACGCCGATTTCCGCACCGGCATGGTGGTCGATTATTTCGCTGCGCGCATCGGCCGTCAGGCATCGCTCGTCACCCAGGACAAGATTTGCGCCGGACGCGCGGACTGGCTGATTCTCGAAGGCGATACCCAAAAACAGCCGGAGCGCGTGGACTTCGATTGCGCACTTGCCTACGGACGAGTCGGAGCCTCGACCTTCTGGGGCCTCTCCGGTCTGGGCTGGACACTGTATAGCCGCCGAGATTGAGCGGTCATGCGGGGCGGGCTCAGGTACTGACCGAAGTCGAGGCGCGCAGGCTGCAGCCGGTGATCTTGAAGCTGCCGTCCGCTTGCTGCTGCAGCGTGTAGACTGCCTCATAATCCTTGCCGTCGGGCCCGACGATCAGCACCTGCTGGACGATTGAGCCGGGTCCGGTCTGCTCGACCTCGCCGAAGGAATAGGACCGGGGCTTGCGCACCGGCGCGTAGCCATTCGTCACCATGTTCATGAAGGTGTCGACGGTCGGAAAGATCTGCTTCACGTTAGGCGCGGCGAAGCTGTAGGCGGTGGCGCCGTCATCGGCGACGAAGGCCTTCAACTGGCTGTCGATGACCGTCTGCGCGGCCTTGATCTCGGCCTCGCCGGCAAAAGCAAGCGAGGCTATCAACATCGGAACAAGAGCAAGTGCGAACAAAGCGCGGCGCATGGCCTGCCTCCCCGGAATTCGCTTTGGCGAATGCAATCTAACATACGCATCGCGCCATGGCGTGGTTTCACCGGGATGCGAAGATTTCACCATTTCAGCGTCGGGAAGCGGGATCAGGTACTCTTCGAGGTGCGCGGCGCGGGAAGCTTGAAAGCCGGGCAGCAGTCTGCCACAAGGGCCGCTTATTCATGAAGCAGGCTGGCAGGACCGGGCAATGAAGGCATTTTTCGTGCAGATCAAGTGCGACCTGGGCAAGTCCTATGAGGTCGCCAGCGCGCTCGCCGATGCCGAGATCGCCTCCGAGATCTACTCGACCGCGGGCAATTACGACCTGCTTGCCAAATTCTATATCGACGACGAGGAAGACGTCGGCCATTTCGTCAACGAGCGGGTGCAGATTCTGCCTGGAATCAAGGACACCTTCACCATTGTGACCTTCCGGGCGTTCTGACCGGGCCTGTCTGTGCCCCGCCGGGAAGCAGGAGCTGACCCGGTCCAGCCGCTCATGCCTGAAATTTAGGCAATTTGCATGGAGTGGCCGTCGCGGCTCCCTAAATCACCGATTGCGCTTGATTTTCTCCGGCGAGGCCAGTGAAATGGTCTCAGAGGGGAGTACGCGATTGGCAGCGTTCGACGAAATGCTTCCGGAAGTTTCCGGACTGAGAAGACCTTATGAGGCTTACGATCGCTGGCTGAAGGAGCAGGACCCAGCCAGGCTTACCCAGAAAATGCAGGATGCCGAGCGCGTCTTCCGCAAGACCGGCATTACCTTTGCCGTCTATGGCGAGCAGGAAGCTTCCGAGCGGCTGATCCCTTTCGACATCGTCCCGCGCATCCTCTCCGGCCAGGAATGGCGCCGGCTGACGCAAGGCATCGAGCAGCGCGTGCAAGCGCTGAACGCCTTTCTCGATGATATCTATCACCGCCAGGAGATCCTGCGTGCCGGGCGCGTGCCGAGGGAACTTGTCGCGAAGAACGAGGCGTTCCTGCCGGAGATGATCGGGGTCAGGCCGCCGGCCGGCGTCTACACCCACATTATCGGCGTCGACATCGTCCGCATTTCTGAGAACGAATTTTACGTGCTGGAGGACAATGCCCGCACGCCGTCCGGCGTCTCCTACATGCTGGAGAACCGCGAGACGATGATGCAGCTCTTTCCGGAGCTGTTCCAGAAGATCAAGGTGCGGCCGGTCGAGAACTACCCGCAACTCCTGCGCCAGTCGCTGGCCGCGGTGCGGCCGCAAAGCAGCAAGGGCGCGCCAACCATCGCGGTGCTGACGCCGGGCTCGTACAACTCGGCCTATTTCGAGCATGCGTTCCTTGCCGACCAGATGGGCGTGCAACTCGTCGAAGGGCAGGACCTACGTGTCGTCGACGGCCATGTGGCGATGCGTACGACCGAAGGTTACAAGCAGATCGACGTGCTCTACCGGCGCGTCGACGACAACTTCCTCGATCCGCTGACCTTCCGGCCGGATTCCGCGCTCGGCGTGCCCGGCATCATGGATGTCTACCGCGCCGGCAACATCACCATCGCCAACGCGCCGGGAACCGGCATCGCCGACGACAAGGCGATCTATTCCTACATGCCGGAGATCGTCGAGTTCTACACCGGCCGCAAGGCGATCCTCGGCAACATCCCGACCTGGCGCTGTTCGGAGCCCGACAGCCTCAAATATGTGCTCGAGCACATCCACGAGCTCGTCATCAAGGAAGTGCACGGCTCCGGCGGCTACGGCATGCTGGTCGGCCCGGCGGCGACCAAGAAGGAATGCCAGGACTTTGCAAAAAAGCTGCAGGCGAAGCCCTCGAACTACATCGCCCAGCCGACCCTGGCGCTGTCGACCTGCCCGATCCTGACCGAGAAGGGCCTGTCGCCGCGCCATGTCGATCTCAGGCCGTACGTGCTGGTTTCGGATCGTATCCAGATCGTGCCCGGCGGCTTGACGCGCGTCGCGCTCAAAGAGGGGTCCCTGGTAGTCAATTCCTCACAAGGCGGCGGGACGAAAGACACCTGGGTGTTGGATGACTGAGGCGATCAGGGCGACGCAACAATTATGAAACGTATTCTTCCCTATTCGCTATTCGCTACTCCCTATTCGCTAGCCCTAGGGGCCTGACATGCTTCTTGGCCGCACCGCAAACGGTCTCTATTGGATGAACCGCTATATCGAGCGGGCCGAAAACATGGCGCGCCTGGTCGATGCGGGATTGCGCATGGCGCTGACGCGCACCCAGAGCGCTTCGGAGGAATGGAACTCGGTCCTGCTCAGCGCCGGCTCGGACATCGCCTTCAGCCAGAAGTACCAGGACTATACAGCCGCCAACGTCTCGGACTTCCTGCTACGCGACACCTTGAACCCGTCGAGCACGATGTCGTCGATCGAGACGGCGCGCAACAATGCCCGCATGGTGCGCACGGCGCTGACCCGCGAGACCTGGGAAAGCATCAACGAAGCCTGGATGTCGCTGAAGCGCATGCTGGCAAGGCCGATCGACGAACGCGACCTGCCGACGGTCCTCGATGCCATCAAGCGCGAGACGGCGCTGATCCGCGGTTCCTTCTACGGCACCATGCTGCGCAATGAGATTTTCGATTTCTCGCAGCTCGGCACCTATGTCGAACGCGCCGACAACACGGCGCGCATCCTCGACGTGAAATACTATGTGCTGCTGCCGTCGCTGTCCTGGGTCGGCTCGACGCTCGACAACTATCAGTGGGAATCGATCCTGCGCTCGGTGTCGGCGCACCGTTCCTATCGCTGGGTTTATGAAGCCGACTACAAGCCGACGAATATCGCCGACTATCTGATCCTCAACGTGCGCATGCCGCGCTCGCTGACTTTCTGCTACCGCTTCCTCGGCGAGCATTTGAAATTCCTCGCCGACGATTACGGTGAACGCCATGCTTGCCATGGCACGGCCGAGAAGATCCAGGCGCTGCTCAAGAGGGGTTCGATCAAGGACATATTCGATCATGGCCTGCACGAGTTCCTGGCCGAGTTCATTCGCGACAACACCAGGCTGGGCGACGAGATCGCCCAGGACTACCGGTTCTATTGAGCACAGCCGAGGCGAGCGTTATGCGGCTCAAGATCACCCATCGTAACGAGTACCGCTACGATCAGCCGGTGCAGTATCTGCTGCAGCGGCTGCGCCTTTGGCCTTCCAGCGGGCGCACGCAGACCGTCGGCTCCTGGGCGATCAAGGTCGAAGGCGCGCGTGAGGAGGTGCGCTTCACCGACCATTTCGGCAACGAGACGCGGCTGGTGAGCGCCGAGAGCGGCCAGAATTCGATCACCGTCGAGGCAGCCGGAGACGTGACCACGCATGACACGGCGGGCGTGACGGGTCCGCATCAGGGCTTTGCTCCGCTCTGGCTGTTCGGACAGCAGACGCCACTCACCGCCGCCGGCGAGGGCATACGTGAACTGGCCGGCACGCTGGGCCAGGGCACCGAGATCGAGCGACTGCACCGGCTGATGGACGCTATCGGCGAACGCGTCGCCTACAGGCCGGGCACGACCAGCGTTGTGACGCCGGCGGAGGAGGCGCTCGCGTTGAAGTCCGGTGTCTGCCAGGACCACAGCCACATCTTCATCGCCGCCGCCGTCGCCCTCGGCTTTCCCGCACGCTATGTCAGCGGCTACCTGATGATGGATGCGGCCGTCGAGCAGGCGGCAAGCCATGCCTGGGCCGAGGCCTATGTCGTGGGACTCGGATGGGTTGCCTTCGACCCGGCGAACGGTATCTCTCCCGACGAACGCTATGTGCGGGTGGCGACGGGGCGCGACTATCGCGATGCCTCGCCGGTGTCGGGAATACTGCTCGGACAGGCGCAAGAGAAGCTTGCCGTCACCGTCACGGTAGAGCAGTAATCTGCGCCGGAATCGCTAGCAGAAGAGCAATCATGACCTATTGCGTCGGCCTCAAGATCGATAGCGGGCTCGTGTTCATGTCGGACACGCGCACCAATGCCGGCATGGATTCGATCTCGACCTTCAAGAAGATGCATGTGTGGGAACAGCCCGGCGAGCGCGTCATCGTGCTGATGTCGGCGGGCAACCTTGCCACGACGCAGGCCGTTGTCAGCCTGCTCGACGAGCGTAACAAGGCGGTCAGCGACCGTCATCCGAAGCTGCTCGAAACTCCCTCCATGTACCAGACGGTGCGGCTGGTCGGCGATACAGTGAAGGAAGTGATAGAGCATGCCTCGCCGAATGGCGACAAGGCGGATTCCTACTTCAATGCCTCCTTCATCCTCGGCGGCCAGATCAAGGGCAGCCCGCCCAGACTGTTCATGATCTATCCGGAAGGCAACTTCATCGAGTCGACCGACGACACGCCTTTCTTCCAGATCGGCGAGACGAAATACGGCAAGCCGATCATCATCCGTGCCTATGATCGGGCAATGAGCCTGGCCGAAACGGTGAAGCTGCTTCTGGTGTCGTTCGACTCGACGCTGAAATCCAACCTCTCGGTCGGGCTGCCGCTCGATCTGCTGTTCCTGGAACAGGATGCGCTCAGTGTGGGGCTGAACCGGCGGATCGGCCATGATGATCCTTACTACCGAACCATATCGGACGGCTGGTCCAACGCGCTGAAAATCGCTTTTTCAAATCTGCCGGACTTTCCGGGATAGGGCTTTCGGAAAGCGGTTCGGTCGGCCAGCTATCTTCGGCGGCCGCTGGGAGAGAGAATATGGACGAGGAGGAATTCCGCGATTGGTCGAGGCGGGCGGCCGACTGGGGCGCCGACTATCGCGCCAACCTGCGCGACCGTCCGGTGCGGCCGGCGATCGCGCCGGGCGAGATTTTCAGAAGCATCGAGGCGTCGCCGCCCGAAATGCCGGAGCCGATGGACAGGATCTTCGCCGACTTCGAAGAAAAGATCGTGCCGGGCATGACGCATTGGCAGCATCCGCGCTTCTTCGCCTATTTTCCCGCCAATGCAGCGCCGGTTTCGGTGGTGGCCGAATATCTGGTCTCTGCGATGGCCGCGCAATGCATGCTGTGGCAGACCTCGCCGGCGGCGACCGAACTCGAAACGCGCATCGTCGACTGGATGCGCCAGGCCCTCGGCCTGCCCGTGGGCTTTTCCGGCGTCATCCAGGATTCGGCTTCCTCGGCGACGCTTGCGGCGGTGCTCACCATGCGCGAGCGGGCGCTCGACTGGCAGGGCAACAAAAAGGGGCTGGCCGGGCAGGCGAAGCTACGCGTCTATTCCTCCGACCAGGTCCATACCTCGATCGACCGAGCCATCTGGGTCTCCGGCATCGGCGAGGACAACCTTGTCCGTATCCCGGTCGCCGGACGTTTTCGCGCCATGGATACGCACGCGCTCGAGGCCGCGATCGTTGCCGATCGCAAGGCCGGCCTGCTGCCAGCCGGCATCATCGCCTGCGTCGGCGGCACCAGCACCGGCGGCACGGACGACATCGCGGCGGTGGCCGCGGTCGCTCAGCGGCACGGGCTTTACCTCCATGTCGACGCCGCCTGGGCAGGGTCGGCGATGATCTGCCCGGAATACCGGCATTTCTGGGCCGGCGTCGAAGGCGCCGATTCCATTGTCTTCAATCCGCACAAGTGGCTCGGCGCGCAGTTCGATTGCTCGATCCAGTTCGTGCGCCAGCCGGAAGATCTGGTGCGCACGCTGGCCATCAAGCCGGAGTTTCTGAAGACGCTGGGTCATGACGGCATCATCAACTATTCGGAATGGTCGGTGCCGCTCGGCCGCCGCTTCCGCGCCCTGAAACTTTGGTTCCTGCTGCGCGCCCATGGCCTCGAGGGCCTGCGCACCATGATCCGCAACCATGTCGCCTGGAGCGCAGGGCTTGCCGCGCGCCTTGCCGGGGAAGAGGATTTCGAGCTCGTCAGCGAGCCAATGCTTTCGCTGTTCTCGTTCCGGCACCGCACGGTGGCAGGCGCCGACCCTGACGAGCACAACCTCCGCCTCGTCGACGCCATCAACACCAACGGCCGCATTTACCTGACTCAAACGCGGGTCGATGGGCGCGTGGCGATCCGCTTTCAGGCGGGGCAGTTCGAGTCGACGGCGGCAGATGTCGATGCGGCGTTCGACGTCATAACCGAGATTGCGCGGCGCTTATCCTGAGGCAGCAGACCTGTTCCACACTGGTTTGCCTTTTTCAATCAGGCGATTTTCGTTAGCCGGCTTATACCTTTTCTTCGCTTTCGTTTTCCGATATAGACGGGAAAAAACGAAAATGGAGGACGCGCAATGTTTCTTTCGCCACGCCATGCCGAGATCATCCAGAGGGCGAAAGACCATGGCAGGGTGCTGGTCGATGACCTGGCGACGCATTTCAACGTGACGCCGCAGACCATCCGCAAGGACCTCAACGACCTGTGCGATCAGCGCCTGCTGACCCGTATCCATGGCGGTGCGCTGTTCCCGTCCGGCATCGAGAACATGGAGTACGAGGCACGCCGCAAGATTGCCGCCGACGAGAAGGAGGCGATCGGCAGCGCGGCGGCGCGGCTGATTCCTGACAATGCTTCGCTGTTCATCAATATCGGCACCACCACCGAGGCCGTCAGCAAGGCGCTGCTCGACCATAACGGGCTTATGGTCATCACTAATAATATCAATGTTGCCAATAGGATGCGCATCTACCCCACGATCGAGGTGGTGATTGCCGGCGGCGTTGTGCGCGGTTCCGACGGCGGCATCGTCGGCGAGGCGGCGGTCGATTTCATCCGCCAGTTTAAGGTCGATTACGCCGTCATCGGTGCCTCGGCGATCGATCATGACGGCGCGCTGCTGGACTTCGATTTCCGTGAGGTGAAGGTTGCGCAGGCCATCATCGCAAATGCCCGCCACGTCATCCTGGTTTCCGACCGGACGAAATTCGAACGCACCGCGCCGGTCCGGATTGGCCATCTTTCGCAGGTGAATACCTTCATCACCGATCGTTGCGAGATCCCGTCGATTCGCAGGATTTGCGAGGAAACCGAAGTCCGGCTGATCGAGACAGCGTTCGAATAAGGCACGCCTCGACGGCTTGCTCAGCCGACTGCGATATTTCGTTTGACATTCGCTTTGAGTTCGAAATAATTCCGTCACGGTTTCGTAAAACACAAAAATGGTGCAATGCGAAATCGTCGGAGGAATCTTTGGACGCATATCCGATCCATGACATTTTCGTCATCGGCGGCGGCATCAACGGCTGCGGCATAGCCCGCGATGCCGTTGGCCGCGGATTTTCAGTTTACCTTGCCGAAATGAACGATCTCGCCAGCGGGACCTCCTCCGGTTCGACCAAGCTCATCCATGGCGGCCTGCGTTATCTCGAATTCTATGAATTCCGGCTGGTGCGCGAAGCGCTGATGGAGCGCGAGGTTCTGTGGAAGAACGCGCCGCACATCATCTGGCCGATGCGCTTCGTGCTGCCCTATGCCAAGGGCCTCAGGCCCGCCTGGCTGATCCGGTTGGGATTGTTCCTTTACGATCATATCGGCGGGCGCAAGCTCTTGCCGGCGACGAAGACGCTGGATATGGCGAGCGATCCGGCAGGCAAGCCGCTCAAGCCATTGTTCCGCAAGGCTTTCGAGTATTCGGACGGTTGGGTCAACGACGCGCGCCTGGTGGCGCTGAACGCGCGTGACGCCGCCGACCGGGGTGCCATTATCCGCACCCGCACAAAAGTCGTCAGCGCGCGGCGCGACGGTGTGCTTTGGGCCGTGAAAGTGCAGAATGTGCTCACCGGTGATACCGAAGAAGTTCGCGCGCGGCTTCTCGTCAACGCTGCCGGCCCCTGGGTCGATCACGTGCTCTCGGCTGCCGTCGGCCAGAACGACGTCCACAATGTCCGCCTCGTCCAGGGCAGCCATATCGTAGTCGGAAAGAAGTTCGACGATCCGCGCGCCTATTTCTTCCAGAACAAGGATGGCCGCATCATCTTCGCCATTCCTTACGAGGAAGAATTCACGCTGATCGGCACCACCGATCGCGACTATCCGGGCGATCCGCATGAGGTGAAGATCTCCGACGCCGAGATCGACTATCTGTGCGCTGCGGCAAGCGAATATTTCGCGCAGCCGGTGAAGCGGTCCGATATCGTCTGGACCTATTCGGCGGTGCGCCCGCTCTATGACGACGGCGCTTCGAAGGCGCAGGAAGCAACGCGCGACTATGTGCTGAAGGCCGATGGCGGGGAGGGTGCTGCCCCCTTGCTCAACGCTTTCGGCGGCAAGATCACCACCTTCCGCCGGCTGGCGGAATCGATGTTGGAGAAGATCGAAGGTTTTCTCGGCAAGCGCGGCAGGCCGTGGACGCATGATGCGCCGCTGCCTGGCGGCGATTTCGCCGCGACCGGCTTCGATGCCCAGGTTGCCAGGCTGAAGAGCGCCTATCCGTTCCTCGACCAGCGGCTGGCGCGCCGCTTCACCCGGCTCTACGGCACGCGGGCGGAAAGGCTGCTCGGGCTCGCCAAGTCGAATGCCGATCTCGGCCGCAATTTCGGCGCCGACCTTTTCGAGGCGGAAGTTCGCTATCTGGCCGAAAATGAATGGGCGGTCACCGCCGAGGACGTGTTGTGGCGCCGCACCAAGCGCGGCCTGCATTTCAGCCGCGAGCAGACGGCGGCATTGGAAGAATTCATGCGCGGACTGAGCAGCCGCCATGTCGCGGCGGCGGAATAAGGATCGGCCGCTGATGCGTAAGGCCTGGGAGGAGGCGTGATGCTGGAATTGAGGAACGTGACGAAGACCGTCGGCGCGCAGGAGCACATCCGCGACATGTCGCTGACGCTTCAGCACGGCTCGCTGAATGTCCTGCTTGGGCCGACGCTCTCCGGCAAGACCAGCCTGATGCGGCTGATGGCTGGCCTCGACGCGCCGACTTCCGGCTCGGTCTGGTTCGACGGCAAGGACGTCACCGGCCAGAAGGTGCAGAAGCGCAACGTCGCCATGGTCTACCAGCAGTTCATCAACTATCCGGCGATGACCGTCTACGAGAACATCGCCTCGCCGCTGCGGGTCGCCGGCGTCGAGCAGGCCATGATCGACAAGGAGGTGCGCAACGCCGCGGCTCTCTTGAAGCTCACGCCTTATCTCGACCGTACGCCGCTCAGCCTGTCCGGCGGCCAGCAGCAACGCACCGCGCTTGCCCGCGCCATCGTCAAGAATGCCAGTCTGGTGTTGCTCGACGAGCCTTTGGCCAATCTCGACTACAAGCTGCGCGAGGAATTGCGGGCCGAATTGCCGAAGATCTTCGCCGCGGCCGGCACGATCTTCGTTTATGCCACGACCGAGCCGCACGAGGCGCTTTTGCTCGGCGGCAACACCGCAACGCTTTCGGAAGGCCGCGTCACGCAATTTGGCCCGACGGTCGAAGTGTTCCGCAAGCCCATCGACCTGGTGACGGCTCGGACCTTCGCCGATCCGCCGCTCAACACCATCGTGCTCTCCAAGAAGGGGTCGGATTTCCTGCTCGAAGGCGGTGTCAAGCTGCCGGTGCCGACGGAACTCGCCGGCATTGCGGATGCCAGCTACACGATCGGCTTCCAGCCGCATCATTTGTCGCTGGAGCGGCCGAATGCCGGCGCCGTGCCGGTGCGGGCCAAGGTCACCATCACGGAGATCACCGGCTCGGAAAGCTTCGTCCATCTCGATTTCGCCGATGCGCGCTGGGTGATGCTTGCGCATGGTATTCTCGATTTCGAGACGGACGACGAGGTCGAGGTGTTCATCGATCCGCGCCACATCATGGTATTCGACCATAACGGCCGCGCCGTGACGGCGTCGAAGCTGGCGGCCTGAGGAGAAAACGATGGCGCGCATCGAGGTCAACCACATCCGCCATTCCTACCTGCCCAACCCGCAGAAGGATTCCGACTTCGCTCTGAAGGAAGTGCACCACACTTTCGAGGATGGCGGCGCCTACGCGCTGCTCGGGCCTTCGGGCTGCGGTAAAACTACCTTGCTCAACATCATTTCGGGACTGCTACACCCCTCGCATGGCAAGTTGCTGTTCAATGGCCGGGACGTGACCAGGCTGTCGACGCAGGAGCGCAATATCGCGCAGGTGTTCCAGTTCCCGGTCATTTACGACACCATGACCGTCTACGACAATCTGGCCTTCCCGCTGCGCAACCGGCGCGTGCCGGAAGCCGATGTCGACCGCAAGGTGCGCGAGACGCTCGACATGATCGATCTCGCTTCGATGGCGAACAGGAAGGCGCGCCGGCTCACCGCAGACCAGAAGCAGAAGATCTCGCTTGGACGCGGCCTGGTGCGCTCCGACGTCAACGCCATTCTGTTCGACGAACCGCTGACGGTCATCGACCCGCATATGAAGTGGGTGCTGCGCTCGCAGTTGAAGCAGCTGCACCGCCGCTTCGGCTACACCATGGTCTATGTCACACACGATCAGACCGAAGCGCTGACTTTCGCCGACCGCGTCGTGGTCATGTATGACGGCGAGATCGTGCAGATCGGCACGCCTGCCGAACTTTTCGAGCGTCCGCGCCACACCTTCGTCGGTTATTTCATCGGCTCGCCGGGCATGAACGTGCTGCCGGTTGCGCTGGAAGGCAGGACGGCGAAGCTGGGTGCCCAGCGCATCGAATTGCCGGGCCTGCCCAAGGCCGAAGCCGGCGCCGTCGAGCTCGGCATTCGTCCCGAATATGTGCGGCTCGGCCGCGAGGGCATGGCGGTGCAGGTCAGCAAGGTCGAGGACGTCGGCCGCCACAAGGTGGTTCGCGCCAACCTTGAAGGCAGGGAGATCGCCGCGGTGATCGGCGAGGACGACGAGGTGCCGGCCGAACCGAAAGTCCGCTTCGATCCGGCCGGCATCAACATCTATGCCGATTCATGGCGCGTCGAGATGGGGGCATAGATGGACAAGACCTGGAACAACAAGGCCTGGTTCCTTGTCCTGCCGGTGCTGGTGCTGGTGGCGTTCTCGGCCGTCATCCCGCTGATGACGGTCGTCAACTATTCGGTGCAGGACACGTTCGGCAACAACGTCTTCTTCTGGGCCGGCACCGAATGGTTCGAGGACCTGCTGCACTCCGACCGCTTCTGGGAAGCGATGGTGCGCAACCTGATCTTCTCCTTCATCATCCTGGCGATCGAGGTGCCGCTCGGCATCTTCATCGCGCTCAACATGCCGAAGAAGGGCTGGGGCGTGCCGGTCTGCCTGGTGCTGATGGCGCTGCCGCTGCTCATTCCGTGGAACGTCGTCGGCACGATCTGGCAGGTGTTCGGCCGCAACGACATCGGCCTGCTCGGCTATTACATCAATGCGCTCGGCATCGACTACAACTACGTCCAGGATCCGATCGATGCCTGGGTAACCGTCATCATCATGGATGTCTGGCACTGGACCAGCCTGGTCGTGCTGCTTTGCTATGCCGGCTTGGTCTCGATTCCCGACGCCTTCTACCAGGCTGCCAAGATCGACGGCGCGTCGCGCTGGGCTGTGTTCCGCTACATCCAGCTGCCCAAGATGCAGCGCGTGTTGCTGATCGCCGTGCTGTTGCGTTTCATGGACAGTTTCATGATCTATACCGAGCCCTTCGTCGTCACCGGCGGCGGTCCCGGCAATTCGACCACCTTTCTGTCGATTGACCTGGTCAAGACGGCGCTCGGCCAGTTCGACCTCGGTCCGGCGGCGGCGATGTCGCTGGTCTACTTCCTGATCATCCTGTTGTTGTCATGGGTGTTCTACACCGTGATGACCAACTACGACGCGGAGCGCTGAGATGGCGGGTGCCAACGAAACGACGCGCGTGAGCGAGACGGCGGTCACCGAAGTGGGCAGCACGCTGTCGCAGGACGAGGTGGCGAAGCTGATGCGCCGCCGCGGCGAGGAATCGCGCTGGTGGTGGATCGTGCCGACGGTCTACATCATCGTTATCCTGCTGCCGATCTACTGGCTCATCAACATGAGCTTCAAGACCAATGCGGAGATCGTGTCGTCGCTGACGCTGTTCCCGCATAATCCGACACTGGCGAACTATCGCACCATCTTCACCGACCCGTCCTGGTATTCGGGCTATATCAATTCGATCACCTATGTGGTGATGAACATGGTGATATCGGTGGCGGTGGCGCTGCCGGCGGCCTATGCCTTCTCGCGTTACCGCTTCCTCGGCGACAAGCATTTGTTCTTCTGGCTTTTGACCAACCGCATGGCGCCGCCCGCGGTGTTCGCGCTGCCGTTCTTCCAGCTCTATTCGGCGTTCGGCCTGATCGACACCCATGTCGCCGTGGCGCTGGCGCACTGCCTGTTCAACGTGCCGCTCGCGGTGTGGATCCTCGAAGGCTTCATGTCCGGCGTGCCGAAGGAGATAGACGAGACCGCCTATATCGACGGCTATTCCTTCCCGCGCTTCTTTCTGAAGATTTTCATGCCGCTGATCGCGAGCGGCATCGGCGTCGCCTGCTTCTTCTGCTTCATGTTCTCGTGGGTGGAGCTCTTGATCGCGCGCACGCTGACCACGACGGACGCCAAGCCGATCGCCGCCACCATGACCCGCACGGTCTCTGCCGCCGGCATGGATTGGGGTCTGCTCGCCGCCGCCGGCGTGCTGACGCTGATCCCCGGCGCCTTGGTTATCTGGTTCGTGCGAAATTATATCGCCAAGGGCTTTGCCCTGGGGAGGGTCTAAAGCCATGAATCTCGACTTCTCCTGGATGGCGTGGACGTGGCCGACGGCGGCCTTCTTCATCGTCATTGTGCTGATGCTCTTTGGCATGGGCGTCTGGGAATATGCCTCGCCCGGCGGTCATCCGCGCATCGGGGTGCTGCGCTTCGAGACGACGCGCGGCGATCGTTTGTTCCTGTCGCTGCTTGGCAGCGCATTTATCCATCTCGCTTGGCTGGGTCTGGTTGGACCCAACCTGTGGTGGGCTCTCGCTCTCTCCGTGGTCTACGCCGTTGGCGTGTTCCGATACGTATAGAGGGGGAATAGCCGGACCGGTCGCGTGCTGGCGGCCGCCCGGATCGCACTTGCAACTTAAGACTGGAGGAGACACATGCGACGGCAATTTCTAACATCGACGACAGCCCTTGTCCTTTTGGTGGGAGCGGGCAATGCCTATGCCGGTATGGACGAGGCAAAAGCCTTTCTCGACAAGGAGATAGGCGACCTGTCGACGCTTTCACGCGCCGACCAGGAAAAGGAAATGCAGTGGTTCATCGACGCAGCCAAGCCGTTCGCCGGCATGGACATCAAGGTCGTTTCGGAAACCATCGCCACGCACCAATACGAGTCACAGGTGCTGGCACCGGCCTTCTCCGCCATCACCGGCATCAAGGTCACACATGACGTCATCCAGGAAGGCGACGTCGTCGAGAAGATCCAGACCCAGATGCAGACCGGCCAGAACCTCTATGACGGCTGGGTCAACGATTCCGACCTGATCGGCACGCATTGGCGCTACCAGCAGGTGCGCAACCTGACCGACTGGATGGCGAATGAAGGCAAGGACGTCACCAATCCGAACCTCGACCTGAAGGACTTCATCGGCACGTCGTTCACGACGGCGCCCGACAAGAAGCTCTATCAGCTCCCCGACCAGCAGTTCGCGAACCTCTACTGGTTCCGCTACGATTGGTTCAACGACGAGAAGAACAAGGCCGACTTCAAGGCCAAATACGGCTACGACCTAGGCGTTCCCGTCAACTGGTCGGCTTATGAGGACATCGCCCAGTTCTTCACCGGCCGCGAGATCGACGGCAAGAAGGTCTACGGCCATATGGACTACGGCAAGAAGGACCCGTCACTCGGCTGGCGGTTCACGGACGCCTGGCTGTCCATGGCCGGCAATGGCGACAAGGGCATTCCGAACGGCCTGCCCGTCGACGAATGGGGCATCAAGGTCGACGAGAAATCGCGTCCTGTCGGCTCCTGCACGGCGCGTGGCGGCGATACCAACGGCCCGGCCGCGGTCTACTCGATCCAGAAATATCTCGACTGGCTGAAGGCCTACGCTCCGGCGGAAGCCCAGGGCATGACCTTCTCCGAATCCGGCCCGGTGCCGGCGCAGGGCGGGGTCGCGCAGCAGATCTTCTGGTACACCGCCTTCACCGCTTCGATGGTCGACGCCGGCGCCAAGGCGGTGCTGAACGACGACGGCACGCCGAAGTGGCGCATGGCGCCGTCGCCGCACGGCGTCTACTGGAAGGACGGCATGAAGCTCGGTTACCAGGACGTGGGTTCCTGGACACTGATGAAGTCGACGCCTGACGATCGCGCCAAGGCCGCCTGGCTCTACGCGCAGTTCGTCACCTCGAAGACGGTCGACGTGAAGAAGAGCCATGTCGGCTTGACCTTCATCCGCGAGAGCACGATCCACGACAAGAGCTTCACCGAGCGCGCTCCGAAGCTCGGCGGCCTGATCGAGTTCTATCGCTCGCCGGCCCGCGTCCAGTGGTCGCCGACCGGCACCAACGTGCCTGATTATCCGAAGCTGGCGCAGCTCTGGTGGCAAGCGATCGGCGATGCCTCTTCCGGCGCGAAGTCGGCCCAGGAAGCGATGGACTCGCTCTGCGCCGAGCAAGAAAAAGTCATGAGCCGCATCGAGAAGTCGGGCGTCCAGGGCGACATCGGCCCGAAGATGGCCGAAGAGCACGATCTTGCCTACTGGAACGCCGACGCGGTCAAGAAAGGCAATCTCGCTCCTCAGTTGAAGATCGAGAACGAAAAGGAAAAGCCGGTCACCATCAACTACGACGAACTGGTGAAGAGCTGGCAGCAGCAGTAACTGCATGACGCGGGCGTGCTTGCCCATGTAGGAAGTGCAGGGGAGGCGGCTTTGCCGTCTCCCCTGTTGCATGAAAAGCGGAGGGATGCGGAATGAGCGGTTTTGTGCTGGCCATCGATCAGGGAACGACCTCGACCAGGGCGATACTGTTCGACGACAAGATGAAAGTCGCCGGCACCGGCCAGCAGGAATTCGCGCAGCATTATCCGGCTTCCGGCTGGGTCGAACATGACCCGGAAGACATCTGGGCAAGCGTTCTCGCCACGGTGAAAGCGGCTTTGAAGGCCGCCGCCCGCACGGCATCGGATGTGGCCGCGATCGGCATCACCAACCAGCGCGAGACGGTCGTGATCTGGGACAAGGCAACCGGCAAGCCGATCCATAACGCGATCGTCTGGCAGGACAGGCGCACCGCGCCGCTCTGCCAGAAGCTGAAGAAGCAGGGACTGGAGAAGACATTCACGAAGAAGACCGGCCTGCTGCTCGATCCGTATTTCTCCGGCACCAAGATCGCCTGGATGCTGGACAAGGTGAAGGGTGCCAGAAGGCGCGCCGAGAGGGGCGAACTGCTTGCCGGTACCATCGACAGCTTTCTCATCTGGCGGCTGACCGGCGGCCAAATGCACGCCACCGACGCGACAAATGCCTCGCGCACGCTGGTCTACAACATCGAGAAGAATATCTGGGACGACGAGCTGCTTTCGATCCTGAAGATTCCGGCCGCGATCCTGCCGCAGGTGAAGGACTGCGCCGACGATTTCGGCGTCACCGAGAAGAGCCTTTTCGGGGCCGAGATGCGGATCCTCGGGGTGGCCGGCGACCAGCATGCGGCGACCATCGGCCAGGCCTGCTTCGAGCCCGGCATGATGAAATCCACCTACGGCACCGGCTGCTTCGCGCTGCTCAACACCGGCGCCGATCTGGTGCGTTCGAAGAACCGGCTTTTGACCACCATCGCCTATCGGCTCAACGGCAAGACAACCTATGCGCTGGAAGGCTCGATCTTCATCGCGGGCGCAGCCGTGCAGTGGCTGCGCGACGGCATCAAGGTGATCGGCAAGGCCGAGCAGAGCGGAGTATTGGCTGCGGCCGCCGACCCTGCGCAACAGGTCTATCTGGTGCCGGCCTTCGTCGGCCTCGGCGCGCCGCATTGGGACGCGGATGCGCGCGGCGCGATCTTCGGGTTGACCCGCAATTCGGGCCCGGCCGAGTTCGCCCGCGGGGCACTGGAATCGGTCGCCTTCCAGACGCGCGACCTGCTCGACGCCATGCGCAAGGACTGGAAAGGCGCCTCGGCCAAGACGGTGCTTCGCGTCGACGGCGGCATGGTGGCATCCGACTGGACCATGCAGCGGCTCGCCGACATTCTCGACGCACCGGTCGACCGTCCGACGATCCTGGAGACGACGGCGCTGGGCGCGGCCTGGCTTGCCGGGTCGAGGGCGGGTGTCTGGCCGAAAGCGAAGGACTTCGCCAAGAGCTGGGCGCTGGAGCGGCGCTTCAAGCCGGAGATGGACGCCGCAACGCGGGGTGCGAAACTGGCCGGATGGCGCGATGCGGTGCGCAGGACGCTGAGTGTGTGAAGCGGTTTACGGGACCGGGCGAACGGGAAATGCAGCCGGATTGGTATCCTGCCTGGCGCGATGAGGCCTTTCAACAGCTCATCGCCAAGAATGCGCGCCTGGCGAAAGATTTTCGCCTCGGCAGTTGGTCGCGTTACGACTGCGATTTGACGGCAGGAAAGCTGCTGTTCTCCGACCGGAGTGGAGTCAAGGTCGTTTCGGAAATCCAGGTTGCGGGCTCTACCAGCGCCAAGGCTGGCAATTGGCTCTGGGCTTGGGCCAATTCGATTTGGCCTTCGGAGTTCATAACTGACGCCCAGTCAGCTCGATCTTTCGGTGAGAAGCACGGCATCGGCGAGCTAACTCAAGACTATGTGACGGACGAAGATCTTAATGCACTCGGTTGGGAATTGACCTCGGCAGCGGCTCGGATTTGCAACGCCTGCGGAGCCTATCGCTCTCCTTCTGATGAAGGCGTAGGTCTGTATCTGATTTTGAAGAACATTAGCTGGGCCAGTTGAATTCGGCTGAAGGGCAACGAGAGAGCCCGCGCCTTGCGGCACGGGCTCAGTCAACGGCCCTGGGTACTGACTGGAGGCTGTCAGTAGGGCGAAACGCACTGCTGACGCGGGCCGTTGTTAGGCTGGAAGGTGTTGTCCGAGGCGCGATAGGAGCGGTAGCGGTCGTAGCACCACTGCACGTGCGCGTTGCCGCGATAGAGGCGGTTGTTCTCGCTGTTGACGATGGCGCCGGTGATCAGCGCGCCGGTCGCGAAAGCTGCCAGCGGAAACCAATAGTCGCCATGCCGGCGATAGCCGCGGCGATACTCACGATAGCCGCGATGGCCGTTCCAGTATACGGCGTCACCACGACGCGAGAAATCCCGGTTGAAGCTGCGGTGCCTTCTCCAGTCCCGATACTGCACGGTCTGAAGATCTGACGACAGGCCCTGGGGTTGCGGTACATAAGCTGGCTGAGCGTTGACCGGCACCATCTCCGCCGCGAGGAACGACGCCGAGAGAGCGGTTGCCAACAGGCCGGATGCGATCTTGTTCATTGATCTTCTCCTCGATGGTTGATGGGGACGTCCTGTTTTGCGAAACGGGCCCGAATTGCAATGGTTCCCGTTCCAGCATCAGCCCATTGTGTCAGCCCATTGTTATTGTAGGGCTTTCTGAAGCAGCCCCAGGCCGGGCCATTGGCGCAGGCATCGAAAGCCGTTCACCCGCGGCGTCCCTTCGAATCCGTTCAAGAAATCCGCCTTGGAAGCCCGTCTTTTTCCGGTTGACCGGCCGCGGCACTCTCCCTATGTTCCGCGCAATTTCGAGGGCGGCGTTCCGAGCCCACGGGAGCGCGTAGCTCAGCCGGTAGAGCAACTGACTTTTAATCAGTAGGTCATGGGTTCGAATCCCATCGCGCTCACCAAAATTTTTAACACCCAAATAGATGCGAGATCCGACCCACGGGCGCTTCCATGTCCGGGGCGATCGAAGCAGCACATTTGTCTGCGTCTCCGGCAATCGGAACAAAAGCTTGCGCGCGGCTGTTTCCCTGTTGAAGGGACCGCAATCTGGGATGCGGATACAGTGGACGTACTGAACTTGGAACTGGCCAGGGCCAGGCTGCGCGTCAAGCGCGCAGAAACTTCGCTCAATCATGCAAAAAGAAATGCTGGATGAAGAATGTGGCGTCGGGATCAATCTCGCGCTGTGCGACCGCATAAGGTCGGAGAAGAAGCGAGTGGCGGAGGCCAGAAAGCGGCTGATGAAGATCGCTTCGACCGCCTCAGCGTAATGGGGTGACTTGCCCGAAGGCAAGAGAGATCCTGCCGCGTTGCCTTGTCCCTGGATGGGGTCGTGGTTAAACTCGGCGCCTCCGAGGGAGGCTCCAGGATGGCACTTGACCTTTCGGTAGATGCACAGGCGCCCAAGGCGGCGACGCCGCCGGGCAGATATCTTTTCGGCCCGGTCGCCGATTTCCTGATGCTCGGCGGCAGCGCGTTTCTGATCCTGCCACTGCTGTTCCTGGTGCCGCGCGAGTATGAAGGCTCATTGGCCGCGACGATGGTCGTCGTGGCCTATCTGGTGAACTATCCGCATTTCGCCCACTCCTACCAGATTTTCTACCGCAATTTCGGCCGCAAGGTGCGTGGCGAGGGCTACGACAGAAGCCTGCAGCTCCGCTACATTTTCGCCGGCGTCATCGTGCCAGTGGTCATGACCCTGTTCTTTGCCTATGGCGCGGCGACGTCGAACACGCGGCTGCTCGGCTTTGCGGCCAACGCAATGTTCTTCTTCGTCGGCTGGCACTACGTCAAGCAAGGCTACGGCATGCTGATGGTCGACGCCGTCCTGAAGCGCAAATTCTTCGACGACCGGGACAAGAAGGTGCTGCTCGTCAACAGCTACGCGGTGTGGATCCTGGCCTGGCTGCAGACGAATACGGCAGTGACGCAGGGGCAATATTACGGCCTTCAATATTACACCTTCGCGGCGCCGTCCTGGATCACCGACATCGCGGTGCTGGCGGCCGTTGGATCGACGGCGGCCACGCTTTTCATGCTGGTCAGCCGCTGGCGAAGGAATGGCGGCGGACTACCTTACAACGGCATCGTGGCCTATGTCGCCTCGCTCTATCTCTGGATCCTGATCGCCAGGATTAACCCGCTCTGGCTGCTCGTGGTGCCGGCGCTGCACTCGCTGCAATATCTGGCCGTGGTGTGGCGCTATCAAACCAATGTCGAGCGTGACGTCTCGGATGCCGCGCGGGATCCGGAGCCGAAGATATTATCCGTGCTCGGGCCCCGCTGCAGGCTGCGGGTGCTGGGATTCATCATCGGGGGCGGCGCCCTCGGCTATCTCGGCTTCTGGCTGATCCCCTTCGTGCTGACCGCCCTGGTTCCCTACGACAAGCAGGTGCTCGGTTCGTCGCTGTTCTTCTTCATCGTGCTGATCTTCATCAACGTGCACCACTATTTCCTCGACAATGTGATGTGGCGCCGCGGCAATCCGGAAGTGTCCAAATATCTGTTCCGATAGGGAAATCAGCGTTGCGGGCAGACGCGCCCGGTCACGCGATCAGCGACACGTTTCCGCCGGCGTGGCGCTCGAGCCGTCCGGCAAGGTCGAGCTCCAGGAGCACCATGGCAATCTGCGCGGCGCTCAGTCCCGTGTGGCGGATGATCTCGTCTATGCCTGTCGGCGTGGGCCCGAGCGCTTCCAGCACATCGGCGCGGTCGTTTTCGCCTGGCGGCGGCATGGATGATATGTCGGGCGCCTCGGCAAGTGGGGCGGTTCTTGGAAGCCTGGCGCCGGCAAGCGGCGCCAGCGCGCTAAGGATATCGGCGGCTTCGGTGACCAGCGTGACGCCGTCCTTGAGCAGCGCGTTGCAGCCGGCAGCGCGCGGATCGAGCGGCGAGCCCGGCACGGCGAAGACCAGCCGGCCCATTTCGTTGGCCAGGCGCGCGCTGATCAGCGAGCCGGAGCGCTGCGCCGCCTCGACCACCACCAGTCCAAGCGCCATGCCGGCCACCAGGCGGTTGCGACGTGGGAAATCCTGCGCGCGCGGCTGCCACCCGAAGGGCATCTCGGAAACAATGGCGCCGCCGCGATCGGCGATCTCATCGCAAAGGCCGGCATTTTCAGGCGGGTAGGGGACATCGAGCCCGCCGGCCAGCACGCCGACTGTGCCGGTCGAAACGCTGCCTTTGTGCGCGGCCGTATCGATGCCGCGCGCCAGGCCGGAAACGATGGCGTAGCCGTCTCGGCCGAGATCGGCCGCCAGCATGCGCGCCATCTTGATGCCGGCCAGCGAGGCATTGCGAGCGCCGACAATCGCCACCGCCGGCAAGCGGAAGACCACGCCTTCGCCTTTCACCGCGAGCAGCGGCGGCGGGTTGTCGAGAGTCTTCAGCAGGGGCGGATAATCGGCCTCGCCGATGCCGACGAAGCGGGCGCCGGCGCGCCGCGCGGCCTCCAGCTCGGCTTCGGCCTCGGCGATGGAGGGGATGCGGACGATGCGATTGGCGCCGCCGGAGATCATCAGCTCCGGCAGCATTTCGAGCGCGGCTTCGGCCGAGCCGAAGCGGTTGATCAGCTCGCGAAACGAGGCCGGGCCGACATTGGGCGTGCGGATCAGGCGAAGCCAGGCAAGCCGCTGCCGATCGCTGAGACGCGGGCCGGCAGCCAGGGCGCTCATCCCTTCGCCCCGATCTTGCCCTCGGTGCCGGCGAGCAGTCGCGAGATGTTTGCTCGATGCTTGACGATGACGATCAGGCTCATCAGCGCGAACAGGCCCGCGATCTGCGGCATGCTTGTGACATAGAGCGCGATCGGCACGACCACCGCGGCCGCCAATGCCGCCAACGAGGAATAGCGGAACAGGAAGGCCATTGCGAGCCAGACGACGGCGAAGACAAGCATGCCTTGCCAGGCAAGGCCAAGCAGCGCGCCGAGATAGGTGGCGACACCCTTGCCGCCCTTGAAGCCGAGCCAGACCGGGAAGAGGTGGCCGAGAAAGGCACCGAAACCGGCCAACAGTCCGAAGTCCGGCGAAAAATGTCCGGCGATCAGCACCGCGGCAGTGCCTTTCAGCGCATCGAGCAGCAGAGTGGCGGCAGCAAGGCCCTTGTTGCCCGTCCTCAGCACATTGGTCGCGCCGATGTTGCCGGAGCCGATCTGGCGGACATCGCCGAGCCCGGCCGCACGGGTGATCAGGAGCCCGAACGGGATCGAGCCGAGCAGATAGCCGAAGACGAGCGCGATCACGTAACCCATTGTTTCCCCCATATTTCCTGCCGCCCGGTTGCTCGCCCTATGATTGATACACTGTGCGATGCAACCATAGTTTGCAAGTGCTGGCCCTGCTTGGGCGTGAATTTATCATAATGGTAGAGTCGGGAGGGTTCGCCAAGCAAGTCTATGCCGGGCAGGCTGAGCAGGGCTTAAGCGATGCGGTGGCTTATGCGGAAAACACCGTGCGGCCCGCCACCACCGTTTGCAGGACCGTGCCCTGCAGGCGTGCGCCCTCGAAACAGGTGTTCTTGGAGCGCGAGCGCAGACCGCTCTCGCTGACGATCCACGGCGCGTCCAGATCGACGACCGCGAGATCGGCCGGCGCCCCCGGCTTCAGCGTGCCGCCCGGCAGGCCGAACAGTCTGGCCGGCGCCGTGGACAGCGTCTCGATCAGCCTCAACAGCGGCACGTCGCCATTGTGGTAGAGCCGAAGCGCCGCGCCCAGCAACGTCTCCAGCCCGATGGCGCCGGCAGCGGCGTCGGCGAAGGGCAGGCGCTTGGTGTCGACGTCCTGCGGGTCGTGCGAGGAGACGATGATGTCGATCGTGCCGTCCTTGATCGCCTCGATCATCGCCAGCCGGTCGTCCTCGGCGCGCAAGGGCGGGGTCAGCCGGAAGAAGGTGCGGTATTCGCCGACGTCGTTCTCGTTGAGCGACAGATTATGGATGGCGACCCCGGCCGTGACATTGGCGCCGTCCGTCTTTGCCCGGTTCACCGCGCCGGCCGCCATCGCCGACGAGATTTTTGCCGCGTGATAGGCGCCTCCGGTCAGCCGGGCCAATGCCAGGTCGCGTTCGAGCGGGATCAGCTCCGCTTCGCGCGGAATGCCCGACAGGCCGAGCCAGCTCGCATAGAGCCCTTCGTTCATCACGCCGGACGAGGCGAGGTCGGCATCTTGCGTTTCGTGCGCGATGACGCCGCCGAAATCGCGCGCATAGGTCAGCGCCCGGCGCATCACCAGCGCATTGGCGATCGTGTGGCGGCCATCGGTGTAGGCGACGGCGCCTGCCTCGCGCAGCAGGCCGAACTCGGTCATCTCGCGGCCTTCGAGGCCCTTGGTGATCGCTGCCGATGGGAAGATGTTGACGCTAGCGGTGTCGCGTGCCGTGCGCAGCACGAACTCGACCAGCGCCACATTGTCGATCACGGGATCGGTGTCCGGCATCATGACGATTGAGGTGACGCCGCCCGCCGCCGCGGCGACGCTTGCCGAGGCGATGGTCTCGCGATGCTCGCCGCCTGGTTCACCGATGAAGACACGCGCGTCGACAAGGCCTGGAATGATCGTCTTGCCGGCGCAGTCGACGACGGCGGCGCCTTCCGGCACGCCTTGGTTCAACGCGGCTTTCCCGGCAGCGACGATCTTGCGGCCGTCGACGATGACGCTGCCGATCTCGTCGACGCCGCGCGAGGGGTCGACAATGTGCGCCTTGCTGAAGACAGTGACGCTCATGCGCCGCGCCCCTCATGGTTGCGACGCGGATCAAGCAGCGCTTCCATCACCGCCATGCGCACGGCGACCCCCATCTCCACCTGTTCCTGGATGACGCTTTGCGGTCCGTCGGCGATCTCGGAGGCGATCTCGACGCCGCGGTTCATCGGGCCGGGATGCATGACCAGCGCATCGTCCTTGGCAGCTTTCAGCTTCTCGGCATCAAGGCCGAAATAGCGGAAATATTCGCGGATCGACGGCACGAAAGCGCCTTCCATGCGCTCGCGCTGCAGGCGCAGCATCATGACCACGTCGGCATCCTTCAGGCCTTCGGCCATCGAGCGCGACACGATCACCCCCATCCTATCGATGCCGGACGGCAGCAATGTCGAGGGCGCGACGACGCGCACCTGCGCGCCAAGCGCGTTCAGAAGCATGATGTTGGAGCGGGCGACGCGCGAATGCAGGATGTCGCCGCAGATCGCCACGATCAGCTTCGACAGCGGCCCCTTGGCGCGGCGGATGGTCAGCGCGTCGAGCAGCGCCTGCGTCGGGTGCTCGTGCGCTCCGTCGCCGGCATTGACCACCGAGCAGCCGACTTTCTGGGCGAGCAGGGCAGCCGCGCCAGCCGATTGGTGGCGGATGATCAGGATGTCGGGGCGCATGGCGTTGAGGGTCATCGCCGTGTCGATCAGCGTCTCGCCCTTCTTCACCGAGGAGCTCGCCACCGACATGTTCATGACGTCGGCGCCGAGGCGTTTGCCGGCCAGCTCGAAGGACGACTGCGTGCGGGTCGATGCCTCGTAGAACAGGTTGATCTGGGTGCGGCCGCGCAGCGTCGAGGTCTTCTTTTCCGATTGCCGCGAGATCGCCACGGCCTGATCGGCGCGATCGAGCAACAGCTCGATATCGGCCGGGGACAGATCGCGGATGCCCAGAAGATGGCGGTGGGGAAAGAGCGGCAGGGACGAAGCGTCGGTCATCTCAAGGCGCTGCTATAGGGTGCGGTCCGGCCTGCCGCAAGCGCCAGCTTTGGATTGCGGGCGTTCTCCCCGGTATTTTCGTCGCGCGCCTTCCGTGGCTTGGGCTATAAGGCCCGGAGGCTTCGGATTCGCGACCGCGGCCTTGCAAATGCTAAGAACCTCTCGGCCAATTGAAGGATTGGGCAACTGAAGGATTGGGCGTGACCGACGAGGTGATCAACCAGCCGCCGCCGCTGGCAGGCGGCAATGCATGGCGGGGCGATCCGTTGCTCATCCAGCTTGCCGAGCGTTTTTCCGATGCCGTGCGCAAGGACCTCGACGGGCTTGGCCGGTTCGTGATGACGCAGGAGGCGCAGGAGCTTGCCCGCCTCGCCAACACCGACACGCCGAAATTGCGCACCCATGACCGGCAGGGCCGGCGCCTCGACCTGGTCGAATACCACCCGGCCTATCACGCCTTGATGCGCCGCTCGATTGCCGGCGGCCTGCATTCTTCGGTGTGGGAAAACGGCGACGCCGAGATCGGCCGCCGCCATCAGGTGAGAGCGGCGCGCTTCTACCTGACCGCCGAGCTCGAGACGGGGCATCTGTGCCCCATCACCATGACCAGCGCCTCGCTGGCGGCGCTGATGGCGAGCCCGAAACTTTTCCGCGAATGGGCCCCGCGCGTAACCACGCGCAAATACGACCAGACGCAGAAGCCGCCGGTGCAGAAGATCGGGCTGACGCTCGGCATGGGCATGACCGAGAAGCAGGGCGGCACCGATGTGCGCGCCAACACCACCAGGGCGGAGCGCACCGGCAGCGGTTTTTACCGATTGACCGGCCACAAATGGTTCATGTCGGCGCCGATGTCGGATGCCTTCCTGGTGCTTGCCCAGGCGTCGGAGGGACTGTCCTGCTTCCTCGTTCCGCGCATCCTGGGCGATGGTTCCGGCAACGGCTTCCGCTTCCAGCGGCTGAAGGACAAGCTCGGCAATCGCTCAAACGCCTCGTCGGAGGTGGAGTTCGTCAATGCCATCGGCGAGATGGTCGGCGACCCCGGCGCCGGCGTGAAGACGATCATGGACATGGTGACGCTGACCCGGCTCGACTGCGCGGTCGCTTCGTCGGCGCTGATGCGGGCGGGCCTTGCGGAGGCCGTGCATCACACGCGTCATCGCCAGGTGTTCGGATCGAACCTGATCGACCAGCCGCTGATGCAGCGGGTTCTCGCCGACATGGCACTCGATGTCGCCGCGGCAACGGCGCTGTCGTTCCGGCTGGCGCGTTCTTTCGACGAGGCGGCAAGCGACCGTGGCGAGGCGGCCTTTGCACGCGCCATGACGCCGGTGGTCAAATACTGGGTCTGCAAGATCGCGCCGGCGCTGCTTTACGAGACGATGGAATGCCTTGGCGGCAACGGCTATGTCGAGGAAGCGCCGCTTGCCCGCTATTATCGGGAGGCGCCGGTCAATGCGATCTGGGAAGGATCGGGCAATGTCATGGCGCTCGACGTGCTGCGCGTGCTCGGCCGCGCGCCCGGCCTGTTCGAGGAAGTGCTCGCCGGCATCGACCGCGATCTCGGCACCGGCGGGCGCGGCACCATCGGCGTGCTGAAGGCGGCCATGCAGGTCGCCGCGACCGACCAGGGCTCGGCGCGCCTTCTCACCGAACAACTCGCGCTGTCGGCTGCGGCGGCGGAGCTGCGCCGGCTGGGAGCAGGGCGGATCGCCGACGCCTTCGTCGAAACGCGGCTCGGCGGACAGTGGCGCACCACCTACGGCATGCTCGATTCGCGCCACGACGCGCGCATGATCATCGACACGCTTTATCCGCCAGTGACCTGATCCCGCCCTAAATCGAGGAGCATGAGGCCGAAAACCGCTTCGCGCTCTCGGCTTCATGCTCCAGGGCGGATTGCCCATCTGTGGATAGCTGTTAACCTTAACAAATGGTTTCCGTTGCGGTGAGCCGACGCAAAGCCCAATCTCCGTTTGCTGGAGTAGGGAAAGGTTAACCATGACCTCCCCGAGCTCCGTCAGCGGGAAGCGTATGCGGCACGTGTTGAGCTCAGTTCTGGCCTTGCATTGGGCGGCGGTTTTCGCCCTGCTTGCCTATATCTGCATGGACGGCAGCCGCGGCATAGCGACGGCGCTTGGCGTGCTTGGCCTCTCAGTCCAGGCCAACGGGCTTGCCGGGCTGGAAAATGTCGCCGTTCTGGCGCCGCTTTCCATCGCGCTCCTGACCGTCGCGGTGTTGTTCTGCTGGGCCTTCGTCGAAACGCTGCTGAACGCGGCGGCAAGGCCGGACGCGGGCGAGAGCGTGGCGCGGACCGCCTTCGTCGCGGCATCGCTCCTGCTTTCGCTGATCCTCGTCGGCGGCGTGGCGCAAGGCATAAACGGCCTGTTCATGATCGTCGCCATCCAGATGACGGCGCTGCTTGCCTCCTATGTCGCGGTGCTGGCTGAACGCCGCTCCGGCTTTGCCGCAATGCATTTGCCCGAGGGCGATGTCCGCGCCGCCGCGCGCATGGCGATGGGCGCCGCGCACAGCTCGCTTCTTTCCCGCATATCCGGCCGCCCGGAAAACAAGCCTGGAGGCAGGCGCTGATGCGCACGATATTCACGCTCTGGGCTGCTCCGATGGCCATCTTCTGGGGTTGGTTCTTCCTGTCGGCCAACGACATGAATTTCGGCTATGCGATGCTGAGCCGACAGGTGCACGATTTCGCTTTCCAGCTCTACGGCCAGATGCTCGGCGTCGATCCGGCGATCATTCCGGGCATGGTGGCGCGGACCTGCATTTTCGACTTTTTCCTGCTCATGGGACTTTGGGCCTTCCGCCGCCGGCGCAACATCGCCGAATGGATCAGGCAGCGCCGGCACGGCGATATCAGCCCCGATCGGCTCGGCCAAGCGACTGAAGCCGGTCCAACGCTCCCTGCAGAATAAAGGCGGCGGCCGCCGAATCGATCTTGCCGGCGCGCTTCTTGCGCGAGAAATCCATCTCGATCAGTGTCCGTTCCGCCGCGACGGTCGACAGCCGCTCGTCCCACAGCACGAAGGGCAGGTCGGAAAGCGGCGCCATGTTGCGGACGAAGGCGCGGGATTTTTGCGCTCGGGGCCCTTCCGAGCCGTCCATGTTGACCGGGAGGCCGAGCACGACGGCGCCGACATTGTCCTTGTCGAGCTGAGCGAGCAGTTGGGCGGCATCCAGCGAAAATTTCTTACGTAGGATGACCGGGCGCGGATGGGCGAAGGACAGCCCGCGGTCGGAGACCGCCATGCCGATCGTCTTGTCACCGAGATCGAGCCCGGCGAGCGTCTTGCCGCCGGCAAGCCGCGCCGGCAGTTCCTCGATTGAAATAATGCCCAACGGCTTCCTCTGATATCCAGGCGTCACATCCTTTTGACGTTTAGGAGGAGGGCGCCACTTTCAATTTGCGACTAGCGTTCTATCTTCCGGCAACGGAGAAATCGAGGAAAGCGTTCATGAAACTGACCTGGTACGGGCATTCGGCATTCCGCGTCGAGACCAAGGACGCCACCATTCTCATCGACCCCTATCTGGTCGGCAATCCATCGTGGACGGGCGGCTGGGAAGGGCCGGCGGAAGGCGTGACCCATGTTCTCCTGACTCATGGCCACAACGACCATGTCAGCGGCGCGGTCGAAGTGCTGAAGAAAAGCGGCGCCATGCTGGTCGCCAATTTCGAGATCTGCATGTATCTCGTCGGCCAGGGCGTCAGCGGCGACAAGATCAATCCGGGCAATATTGGCGGCACCGTCGATTGCGGCCCTTTCACCACGACCTTCGTCCAGGCGCTGCATTCGTCCTCCTTCGGCGGCGAAGGCGGCACGAACACCTATCTCGGCAATCCGGGCGGGCTCGTCCTGCACTTCCCCGAAGACAAGACGCTCTACCACATGGGCGACACCGACATCTTTTCCGACATGGGCCTGATCAACGAATTGCACGAACCGAAGATCGGCATCGTGCCGATCGGCGATCGCTTCACCATGGGCGGCGCCGTGGCGGCCCTTGCCTGCCGCCGCTTCTTCGGCTTCGATACGGTCGTTCCCTGCCATTTCGGCACCTTCTCGATGATCGACCAGACCGCCGACAAGTTCGTCGCCGGCATGGAAGGCTCGGGCATAAAGGTGGCGCTGCCGGACATCGGCAAGGCGATCACGATCTAGGTTTCTCTGCGTCGGAAGAGCTCTGCTCCCAAACCAGGAAAAGATGCGCTGCAGACAGGCCGGCAAACCGTGGCGGCCATTATCACTGCGAGGGCGTGGCATTGCCGCTTAAGCGCCCGGGGAGCAACCGCGTGGCGATCGGACCGGCATGATCCGTGTTGCACGCTGAGCGCCGCGCCGCTATAGCCCGAACTGGTTTTGCCGAGGCGATAGAACATGTCCGTTGATCTTCAGACCGTGAAGCGCGTCGCGCACCTTGCCCGCATAGCGGTAAGCGAGGAGGACGCCGAGCGCATGACCGGCGAATTGAACGCCATTCTCGGCTTCGTCGAGCAGTTGAACGAGGTCGATGTTTCGGGCGTAGAGCCGATGACCTCGGTCACGCCGATGGAGATGAAGAAGCGCCAGGATGCCGTCACCGACGGCAACAAGGCCGCCGACATCGTCGCCAACGCGCCGGCGACGGACGAGAACTTCTTCCTCGTTCCGAAGGTGGTGGAGTAGAGCGTGGCTGTCGAGATCGCCGTCGAGACGCCTTTGCAGGACGACGTGCGCGCGCTGGTCGCCGAACTCAACGCCGCGCTGCTCGAACTGACGCCGCCCGAGCACTGCTATCATCTCACCGTCGAGCAGATGGCCGATGAGAGTACGACGGTGTTCATCGCCCGCGACAACGGCCTTGCCGTCGGCTGCGGCGCGCTCAAGCGCCATGACGATACGGTCGGCGAGGTCAAGCGTATGTACACGCGGCCTTCGCATCGCGGCCGCAAGATCGGCGCCGAGATTGTCGCACGTGTCGAGGCGCTTGCCCGGCAGGAAGGGCTGAAGCGCCTGGTCCTTGAAACCGGCGATCGGCACCCCGCGGCCTGGACCGTCTATGAGCGCGCCGGATTCTCGCGTTGCGGACCGGTGCTGGATTATCCCGATTCCGAGTGGTCGGTGTTTTACGAAAAGAGCCTTGCCTGATGAGCGATCTCACACATCTCACCATTTCCGAGACCCGCGCCAAGCTGCGCGGCAAGGAGATCACCGCGGCCGAGATCACCGAGGCCTATCTCGCGGCGATCGATCGCGCCAATCCGGTGCTCAATGCCTATGTGACTGTGACCGCCGACAAGGCGCGCGACATGGCCAAGGCTTCCGATGCCAAGTTGGCCACGGGCGAGGGCGGCGCGCTGGAAGGCATTCCGCTCGGCATCAAGGACCTGTTTGCCACCGAAGGCATCCACACCCAGGCCTGCAGCCACGTGCTGGACGGCTTCAAGCCGCGCTACGAGTCGACCGTGACCAGCAATCTGTGGGCCGACGGCGCCATCATGCTCGGCAAGCTCAACATGGACGAGTTCGCCATGGGCTCGTCCAACGAGACCTCCTATTACGGCCCGGTGATCAATCCGTGGCGTCGCTCGCGTATCGATACGGTCGTCATGCCAACGACGCATCAGGGCGATGGCGGCTTTGTGTCCGCCGGCGGCACGAAGACGGCGCGGACCTTGGACAACGCCCAGCTGGTGCCGGGCGGCTCGTCGGGTGGGTCGGCTTCGTCGGTGGCCGCCTTCCTTTGCGCCGGCGCCACCGCCACCGATACCGGCGGCTCGATCCGCCAGCCAGCCGCCTTGACCGGCACGGTCGGCATCAAGCCGACTTACGGGCGCTGCTCGCGCTGGGGCATCGTCGCCTTCGCTTCCTCGCTCGACCAGGCCGGGCCGATCGCGCGCGATGTGCGCGACGCCGCGATCCTGCTGAAGTCGATGGCCTCCGTCGACCCGAAAGACACGACCTCGGTCGACCGTCCGGTGCCGGACTATGAGGCGGCGATCGGCAAGCCGATCAAGGGCATGAAGGTCGGCATTCCGAAGGAGTATCGTGTCGAAGGCATGCCGGAAGACATCGAGGCGCTCTGGCAGAAAGGCATCGCATGGCTGAAGGACGCCGGCGCGGAAATCGTCGACATCTCGCTACCGCACACCAAATACGCCTTGCCGGCCTACTATATCGTGGCTCCTGCCGAAGCTTCGTCGAACCTCGCCCGCTATGACGGCGTGCGCTACGGCCTGCGCGCGCCCGGCAAGGACATCGTCGACATGTATGAGAAGACCCGCGCCGCCGGTTTCGGCCGCGAGGTCAAGCGCCGCATCATGATCGGCACCTATGTGCTGTCGGCGGGCTATTACGACGCCTACTATCTGCAGGCGCAGAAGGTGCGCACGCTGATCAAGCGCGACTTCGAGAACGTCTTTGCCGCCGGCGTCGATGTGATCCTGACGCCAGCGACGCCGTCGGCCGCCTTCGGCATCGCCGACGAGGACATGGCCTCCGATCCGGTCAAGATGTATCTCAATGACATCTTCACCGTGACGGTGAACATGGCCGGCCTTCCCGGCATTTCGGTGCCGGCCGGCCTCGACGGCAAGGGCCTGCCGCTCGGCCTGCAGCTGATCGGCCGCCCGTTCGACGAGGAAACGCTGTTCCAGACGGCCAACGTCATCGAGCAGGCCGCGGGCAGGTTCCAGCCGGAGAAGTGGTGGTAGCGTCGCCCCTCATCTGACAAGGGGCGATGCATGTTCTATTATCTTTCCAAGATTCTCTGGTTCTTCATCCAACCGATCAACCTGGCGATCTTCCTGTTGCTTCCCGGCCTGCTGGCAGCGATGCTCGGGCGCCGGCGGCTGGCGGCCGCGGGCAGTGTGCTCGGCATCGCGATCCTGGTCCTTTCGGCCTGGACGTCGGTCGGCGCGATGATGCTCAATCCGCTCGAAGAACGCTTCCCCAAGCCGCCATTGCCCGAGAAGGTCGACGGCATCGTCGTGCTTGGCGGCGGCTTCGAGGGCGCCATCAATCTGGCGCGCGGCGGTTACGAGCTGAACAGCAGCGGCGACCGCATGGTGGAGACAGCGATCCTTGCGAGGCGCTTTCCGCAAGCGAAGGTCGTCGTATCGGGCGGCAACGGCTCGCTTTTTTCTCGACGGCGAGGGCGACGCCGACACGGCGCCGCGGCTGCTCGGCGCCTTAGGCGTTTCCGCCGATCGCCTGATCCTAGAGGATAAATCCCGCAACACTTACGAGAATGCGGTGTTCTCGCGAAAATTGGTCGAGCCGAAGCCGGGCGAGACCTGGCTGTTGGTGACCTCGGCTTTCCACATGCCGCGCGCCAAGGCGCTGTTCGACAAGGCGGGTTTTGCGACCGTTCCGTGGCCGGTCGACTATCGCACCTCGGGCAGGGAAGGCGTCGGCCTCTACCGCGACAATCCGGTGGATTCGGTGCAGGCGACCACCATCGCATTGCGCGAATGGATCGGGCTTTTCGCCTACAGGCTGTCCGGCAAGATCGATCAGTTCTTTCCCGGGCCGGGCGGCTGACCGAGCACGGCTTGCCGCGCCGCCGAGAAGAACTGGCGCCGCACCAGCACGGCCAGAAGCACCAGCGTCGATATCACGAAGACGACCGGGTCGACGAACCAGCCGAGATAGCCGATCGAGAAGAAGACGGCGCGCAATCCGGAGTTGAAGTGCTTGCCGGCAAGCACGTTCATGCGCGTCGCTCGCCACACCGCCGTTTCGCTGACCGGGTTGCGCGAAGCCGGGCCATGCGGGGTCGGCACCGCGCCGATCAGGATCGAGCAATAGTTGAACAGGCGGTAGGCCCAGCCGAATTTGAAGAAGGCGAAGGCCAGGACAAGCACCAGGCCGAACACCTTGGTCTGGAAGGCTTCGCGTGACGAGGCCGCGCCGAAGGGCAGGTCGGCCAGAACCTCAAGCACGCGGTCAGAGGCGCCGAGCAGGGCAAAGCAGCCGCCGAGCGCGATCAGAGAAGACGAAGCGAAGAAGGCGGTGCCTTGCTGCAGGCCGCCCATGATGGCGGTGTCGACGATGCGGATTTCACGCTCGGCCATATTGCGCATCCAGGCCTCGCGCTGGGCGTTCATTGCCGTGGTCAGCGACATGCGACGGACCAGCTTGCCGTCCGAGGCGAGCGTGTGCGCAACCCAGACGACCAGGAAGAAAGCCAGCGCCGCCAGATCGGCCGTCGAAAGATGAAGTGAGTCGCCCATCCACTGCTTTTAACACAAGCGGCGCCAGCACTTCGACAGGCGGCAAGCGATGTCGCTGGCGGAGCAAACAAGGTCGGCAGCCGCAGCGCCGCGCCATGCAAAACAGCGGAAACATCGCGGGGAATTCCTATATGTAAGCCTTGAGCGGTCCTCAGGAGACGACGCCCCAGTGTTCCTTTCGGTTTTCGACCTGTTCAAGATCGGCATCGGCCCATCGAGCTCGCACACCATGGGGCCGATGACGGCCGCGCGCCGCTTCCTCGACGAGATCCTGGCCGGCGACTGGCCCCGGCCCGCCGGCGTCAAGGTTGACCGCATCGGCGCCAGCCTGCACGGCTCGCTTGCCTATACCGGCATCGGCCACGGCTCCGACCGCGCCGTCATCCTCGGCTTGGCCGGCCAGACACCGCAGACGGTCGATCCGGACGAAGCCGACGGCATCGTCGCCCGCATCGGCGCGGAGAAGCGGGTTTCGCCGCCCGGGCATCCGACATACCGCTTCGATCCCGCCAAGGACCTCGTGCTCGACCGCAAGACGCCGCTGGCCGGCCATGCCAACGGCATGGCCTTCTATGCCTATGATGCGTCCGACCGGCTGCTGCTCAAGCGCATCTATTATTCGATCGGCGGCGGCTTCGTCGTTTCCGAGGAAGAGCTGCAGCGCATGAAGGCAAAGGGCTCGGTGACGACCGAGGGCAAGAAGGTACCGTACCCCTTCAAGAACGCCGCCGAAATGCTGGCCATGGCGGCCAAGAGCGGGCTTTCGATCGCCGAGATGAAGCGCGCCAACGAGGAAATGCATATGTCGCGCGAGGAGCTCGACGAAGGCCTCGACGCGATCTGGGGCGCGATGAAGGGCTGCATCGATCGCGGCTTGTCGCAGGACGGCATCATGCCGGGCGGGTTGAAGGTGCGCCGCCGCGCGCGGCAGCTGCACGACAAATTGCAGGAACAGTGGCAGCAGAACAGGCCAAATCCGTTGCTCGCCAATGATTGGCTTTCGATCTACGCCATGGCTGTCAACGAGGAGAACGCCGCCGGCGGTCGCGTGGTTACGGCGCCGACCAATGGCGCTGCCGGCACGCTGCCGGCAGTGCTGCGCTACTGGCTGCATTTCCATCCCGAAGCCGACCAGCCGAGCATCCGCGACTTCCTGCTGACGGCCGCCGCCGTCGGCGGCATCATCAAGTCCAACGCCTCGATCTCGGGCGCCGAGGTCGGTTGCCAGGGCGAGGTGGGTTCCGCTTCGGCGATGGCCGCCGCCGGGCTTTGCGCCGTCATGGGCGGCACGCCCGAGCAGGTGGAGAACGCCGCCGAGATCGCGCTCGAGCATCATCTCGGTATGACATGCGATCCTGTCGGAGGCCTTGTGCAGGTGCCCTGCATCGAGCGCAACGCGCTTGGCGCGGTGAAGGCAGTGACGGCGGCCTCCTTGGCCATCAAGGGCGACGGCACGCATTTCGTACCGCTCGACGCCGCGATCGAGACCATGCGCCAAACCGGCCTCGACATGAACGAGAAATACAAGGAAACCAGCCTCGGCGGCCTCGCGGTCAATGTGGTGGAGTGCTGAGGTCTTCTCGAGACCCCAGGCTGGCCCTGTGGAGAAGTCGCTCAAGGCGTTGACGCGTCAACCCTTGCGGCTAAATCTTGGGGCATGTCACTCAATCTTATCAAACTGTGCGTCGGTTGCGACAGCGTCGAGGACCTCGAAGAGTGGATCGCCTTCCGCCTCGACGAGCGGCGCCGTGCGGGCGAGCCGGCCGAGCACTGGCACACCACCCGCATGGTGCCGACGCGCGGCGATGAGATCACCGACGGCGGCTCGCTCTATTGGGTGATCAAGGGCAGCGTGCAGTGCCGGCAACTGATCACCGAGATCCGGCCCTTCGTCGACGGCGAGGGCATCGGCCGTTGTCATCTGGTGCTCGATCCTGAGGTGGTGCGCACCGACTGGCAGCCGCGCCGCGCCTTCCAGGGCTGGCGTTATCTGACGCCCGCCGACGCACCGGCCGATCTCGGCAAGGGCAGGGCGGCACTCGCCGAAATGCCGCCGAAGCTCAGGCTCGAACTCGCCGAACTCGGCCTGCTGTAGCGCCGCGCCGGCCGGCAAACCCACCGCTGGCCCTTCGGCTCGTCCGATGTGGGACTTGCAAGCGCCGGACCTTGGTCCCATCCTATTTGTTATGCTCGGTCATCCGTATGGCGGTGCTAATCGATGGGTGTGATCCTCGCTTTGGCAGCGGTGCTTGTGGTGCTTTTCGGCGCCGCCATGCTCTTTGTGCGCGCTGATCCCGCAAGGATGGCCGATAGTCTGAGATCGCTTGGACCGGCTTTTCTGGGACTGGTCGGGGCGCCCATGCTGGTCTTCGGCCGCAGCCTTATCGGCGGACTGCTTTTGCTCGCGGCGCTGGCCTGGGTCGGCTGGATACGCACGAGGCGGCCTCCGGCGCGCGCCGCCGCTTCCAAACATTCGACGGTGCGCACTGCCGCGCTCGAAATGGACCTCGACCACGACAGCGGCAAGCTCGAGGGGCTCGTCCTGGCCGGGCGTTATGAAGGTAAGATGCTGGGCGCAATGGGGCTGACGGACCTGCGCCAGCTTCATGGCGAGCTCAGCCCAGATATGGAGAGCCGCCAGCTCCTAGAGACGTATCTTGACGGCCGTTTTCCCGTCTGGCGCAAGGACGCGCAGCCGCACAGTGGCGAAGGGCTGGGTGTTGCGCCAAGTGCGGGCTCCATGACTAAGGAGGAGGCCTACAAGGTCCTTGGTCTTGAAGCGGGGGCTGCCGCGGCGGATATCCGCAAGGCGCACCGCCGCCTGATGCAGCGCCTGAACGCCGATGTCGGCGGCACGTCTGTCCTGGCGGCGCGGATCAATGAAGCCAAGGACGTCCTGCTCTCCAATCACGATTAGTCTCCTTCGACGCGGGTACTTTCCCGGAGATTTCAACAGCCGCCTATTGCTCGACGGCGTAGCACGAGATTTTCTTGCGCTTCAGGGCGTCGCAGGCCTTCCAGGCGGCGTCCTTCGAGCCGAAGCCGCCGAAACGGGCGCGGTAGTAGGTGGTGCCGTCCTTGTCGAAAGCGACCGTGAAGCCCGATGCGTCCGCCAGGACCCTCGGCGCCTGCTTGCTCGTCTTTTCGAGCAGCGCCTGGGCTCCGGTTTTCGTCGGCGACGATGCAACCTGAACGACCCAGCCGGAGGGCACTGACGACGTCTTGACCGGATCGATCGCCGGTGCTGCGGGCGATGAGTCGGCATAAGCGGTGACGACCTGGGCCGAGGCTTCCTCGGTTTTGGCGGGCGGCGCCATCGCGGCCACGGCAACCGTCTTCACCTTCTTGATCTGGATCACCGGTTTCGTCTCTTCGGCGACCTGCTGGCTGTCGTCCTGGACGTCATCGTCGGCTGAGGCGACGACAGCGTCATCCGTAGCCGGCTTGGCGTCCGGAGTCGGCGCGTCATGCTTGGGCAAAAGGACCTTGGCCAAGGTCTTGATCGGATTGTCGTTGCCCTTGGCGATGAGATCGCCGCCGCCGCGCGTCGAGGCGCGCGGCAGATAGGTGTTGATAAGCGCGGCCATCTGGTTGTCGCGGCTGCGGCCGGAAGCGCCACCCATCACCACCGCAACGAGGCGGCGGTCGCCATCGGCAACGGAGGAGACGAGGTTGTAGCCTGAAGCGCGGGTATAGCCGGTCTTGATGCCGTCGACGCCCTTGATGCGGCCGAGCAGACGGTTATGGCCGTTGATGCGCTGACGGCCATATAGAAACGAGCGCTGCGAGAAATAACCGTAATATTGCGGATAATGCTCGCGGAGCGCGATGCCCAGCATCGCCATGTCGCGAGCCGTGGTGAACTGGCCGGGGTCGGGCAGGCCGTTGGCGTTGCGGAAGACGGTGCCGTTCATGCCCAGCTGGCGCGCCTTGGCCGTCATCATGCGGGCGAAATTGTCTTCGCTGCCGCCAAGCATCTCGCCAAGCGCGGTCGCCGAGTCGTTGGCTGATTTCGTCACGATCGACAGAATCGCGGTCTCGACCGGAACCGAGCCGCCGGCGCGCACTCCGAGCTTGGTCGGCGCCTCGGCGGCGGCATGAGCGGAAAACGGAACCGGGGTGTTCTTGCTGATCCTGCCCTTCGCCAGCGCTTCGAAGGTGAGGTAGAGCGTCATCATCTTGGTAAGCGAGGCGGGATAGCGCCGGCCATTGGCGTCAGCAGAGTAGAGCACCTTGCCGGTCTTGGCGTCCACGACAATGGCCGAGGCTCTCGCTGCCATTGCTGACGCCACATCGGCGACGACAACCGTCATCGCGAGCGCGGCGATCATAATTGCCCTGAGGGAGAAAGATTTGGAGACTAGCCCCGACAACGCCTGACGCACCGTTACTTACCCTGAATTTTCGTTGCCCCGGAGGCGGCAAAGGGAGTGCCGACCTCACTTCCAGCCAAGCTATCGCGCCCAGCGTTACCAATCCGTTTATGGTAACCGCCGCGTTCACCATTTTTCGGCAAATCGAGCTTCTCTTTAATCGAATTTTACCGGCTGCCGGCGCTGGACCCCCTGCATATCAAGGGGATTCTTGACTTTTGTGCATCGCACAATATATTGAGGTGCATTGCACAAGGGCGCCCGGGGCAAAAAGGGCGTTTCAACCAAAGGGAAGTATGAAATGACCCAGACCTATGAGGACTTCACGAAATACGGCAAGGAATTTGCCGACACCGGGCTGAAGAGCTTCGCCTCGCTCACCAAGGGCGCGCAGGCGATCGCCACCGAAGCCGGCGAATACACCAAGAAGAGCTTCGAAGCCGGCACCGCCGCCTTCGAGAAGCTGTTCGCGGCCAAGTCGATCGAGAAGGCCGTCGAGATCCAGGCCGATTACGCCAAGCAGAGCTATGAGAGCTTCGTGGCCGAGGCCAGCAAGATCGGCAATCTCTATGCCGAGCTCGCCAAGGAAGCGTACAAGCCCTTCGAATCGGTGGTCGCCAAGGCGAACTAATTTCGCCCGATCACGCCGGACACGGCCAGCGGGCCAATCAAAAGGACCCGGTCGCGGAAAGGCGGCCGGGTTTTTTCATGCGTGATCGCAACCTGACGCACCTTGCCGCATTCACGATTGAGAAATTCGCTGCGGTTTGCCCACCTAGCCATATTGTCAGCTAAACAGAAGGGCTTAAAATCGTCCATCGAGAACCTACATGTTGAACTCGCATGAGGATTCGAAAAGGCTGGACTACGTGACGATCGGTTTGACTGCCACGGCAGGCGTGGTGCGAATGCAAAGTGACGGAGACCGCAACGATCCCGGTCGCGGCACCGCTGTCATCACGCGCACCAAAACCAAGACCAAGAAGCCCAGTCTCTACCGGGTCCTCATTCTGAACGACGACTACACCCCGATGGAGTTCGTCGTTCACGTCCTGGAACGATTTTTCCAAAAGGACCGCGAAGCCGCCACACGCATCATGCTTCATGTTCACAATCATGGAGTGGGCGAGTGCGGCATCTACACATTCGAGGTGGCCGAGACCAAAGTGTCCCAGGTCATGGATTTCGCCCGACAGAATCAGCATCCGCTGCAATGCGTGATGGAGAAGAAGTGAGGTAACATGCCGGCTTTCTCCCAAGGCCTGGAAAAGGCGCTACATCAGGCGCTGACATTCGCCAACGAGCGGCATCATGAGTATGCGACGCTCGAACATTTGCTGCTCGCCCTGATCGACGATACCGAAGCGGCCGCCGTCATGCGCGCCTGCAACGTCGATCTCGACGAGCTCAAGCATACGGTTCTCACCTATATCGACACCGAGCTCGACAACCTCGTCACCGGTTATGACGAGGATTCGAAGCCGACGGCAGGTTTCCAGCGCGTCATTCAGCGCGCCGTGATCCATGTGCAGTCATCCGGCCGCGAGGAAGTGTCCGGCGCCAACGTGCTCGTCGCCATCTTCGCCGAGCGCGAGAGCCATGCTGCCTATTTCCTGCAGGAACAGCAGATGACACGCTACGACGCGGTCAATTACATCTCGCATGGCATTGCCAAGCGCCCAGGCGCTTCGGAATCGCGCACGCCGCGCGGCGCCGAGGACGAGCAGGGCGGCCAGAACGGCGCCGAACCGCAGGAAGAGGGCGGCAAGAAGAAGCAGCAGGACGCGCTGACGGCCTACTGCGTCAACCTCAACAACAAGGCGCGGGCCGGCAAGATCGACCCGCTGATCGGCCGCGACAGCGAGATCAACCGCACCATCCAGGTGCTGTGCCGCCGTTCCAAGAACAACCCGCTCTATGTCGGCGATCCGGGGGTCGGCAAGACGGCGATCGCCGAAGGCCTCGCCAAGCGCATCGTCGAAGGCGATGTGCCGGAAGTGCTGCAGGACGCCACCATCTTCGCGCTCGACATGGGCACGCTGTTGGCCGGCACCCGCTATCGCGGCGACTTCGAGGAGCGGCTGAAGCAGGTCGTCAAGGAGCTCGAGGACTATCCGGGCGCCGTGCTGTTCATCGACGAGATCCACACGGTGATCGGGGCCGGCGCCACCTCGGGCGGCGCCATGGATGCATCGAACCTTCTGAAGCCGGCGCTGTCGTCCGGCGCCATCCGCTGCATCGGCTCGACCACCTACAAGGAGTTCCGCCAGTTCTTCGAGAAGGACCGCGCGCTGGTGCGGCGCTTCCAAAAGATCGATGTCAACGAGCCGACGATCGAGGACGCCATCGAGATCATGAAGGGCCTGAAGCCCTATTTCGAGGAGTTCCACAAGGTCCGCTACACGAGCGAAGCGATCAAGGCCTCGGTCGAGCTGTCGGCGCGCTACATCAACGACCGCAAGCTGCCGGACAAGGCGATTGACGTGATCGACGAAACCGGCGCCTCGCAGATGCTGGTGCCGGAAGCCAAGCGCAAGAAGACGATCGGCATCAAGGAGATCGAGGCGACGATCGCCACCATGGCGCGCATCCCGCCGAAGACGGTCTCGGCGGATGATGAGAAGGTGCTGCAGGGGCTCGATATCGAGCTGAAGCGCGTCGTCTACGGCCAGGATACGGCCATCACCGCGCTGACCTCGGCGATCAAGCTGGCGCGCGCCGGCCTGCGCGAACCGGAGAAGCCGATCGGCTCCTATCTGTTCTCAGGCCCGACCGGCGTCGGCAAGACGGAAGTCGCCAAGCAGCTTGCCGCCTCGCTCGGCGTCGAACTGATCCGTTTCGACATGTCGGAATACATGGAACGCCACACCGTCTCGCGGCTGATCGGCGCGCCTCCCGGCTATGTCGGCTTCGACCAGGGCGGCCTGCTCACCGACGGCGTCGACCAGCACCCGCATTGCGTGCTGCTGCTCGATGAGGTCGAGAAGGCGCATCCGGACCTGTTCAACATCCTGTTGCAGGTGATGGACCACGGCAAGCTGACCGACCACAACGGCAAGCAGATCGACTTCCGCAACGTGATCCTGATCATGACCACCAATGCTGGCGCCTCGGACGCGCAGCGCGCAGCGATCGGCTTCGGCTCGACCAAGCGCGAGGGCGACGACGTCGAGGCGATCAACCGGCTGTTCACGCCGGAGTTCCGCAACCGCCTGGACGCGATCATCCCGTTCGGTTCGCTGCCGGTGCCGGTCATCCATCAGGTGGTGCAGAAGTTCGTCATGCAGCTTGAGGCCCAGCTCTCCGAGCGGGGCGTCACCTTCGACCTGTCGCCGGACGCGATCGCCTGGCTGGCCGACAAGGGCTATGACGAGCGCATGGGCGCGCGTCCGCTCGGCCGCGTCATCCAGGAGCACATCAAGAAGCCTCTGGCCGACGAGGTGCTGTTCGGCAAGCTCAAGAAGGGCGGCACGGTGCGCGTCACCGTCGAGAAGAAGGAAACCGGCGAGTCCGGCCTGAAGCTCGAATCGCTCGCCGACGAGTCGCCCGTGCAGCCGAAGAAGGAAGAGCCGGAAGACTCGCCGAAGCCGAAGAAGGCGGTGGCCAAGAAGCCGGCGCCCAAGAAGGCCGTGGCGCAGAAGCCGGAGCCGAAGGGCAAGGACGGCAACAAACGCAGCCTTGTGCCGCAACTGCCGCGCAAGGGCTGATCGGCCTTCATTTGAAATGCAAAAGAGCCCCGGCAATGGGGCTCTTTTCTTTTGAGCGGTCAGCGCGCAGTCACCGGGTCGAAGGCTGGGTCAGCTTCCCAGCGCCGCGCGGATCTTGCCGGCGTGCTCGGCCAGCACTTCAGGCTTCTCCATCTGGCCGGAATGCGGCTTCAACGGCACGCCTTCGAAGCGCGGCACGACGTGGACATGGAGATGGTAGACGGTCTGCCCGGAGGCCGATTCGTTGAACTGCATGAGGGTGACGCCGTCGGCGTCGAATGCCTTTTTCACTGCCACGGCCACTTTCTGGACGACCGCGAACAGCGGACCGAGCGTTGCCGGATCGGCGTCGAGCATGTTGCGCGACGGCGCCTTGGGCATCACCAGCGTGTGGCCCATGCCTTGCGGCATCACATCCATGAAGGCGACGACCGCATCGTCCTCGTAGACGCGGTGCGACGGAATCTCGCCGCGCAGGATTTTCGCAAAGATATTGCCGGGATCATAGGCTTCGGCCATGGGGTGACACTCCCAATTGCATTCACCGTCCGGTGTAGCGAAGCCGCGGACGGGCGGCAAGGCGCTCAGGCGGGATCGCTGAAGCGCGTCGTAAGGAATGGATTCGGGCGAAGCGCTTTAAGTCTCTGTTTTCATGTTTCATCGCAGCGGCATGGCGCGCGGTGAAGCCGGCTATTCCCCAAGATCCTTGCGGAAGGGCGTGTGCTCTTCGAGATATTCGGCCATGCGTTCGACCTCGCGTCGCTCGCGCCTGAGATAGTCGGCGACGGCGTTGCGCAAGCCGGGATGCGAGAAGTAGTGCGCCGAATGCATGGTCACCGGCCGGTAGCCGCGCGCCAGCTTGTGCTCGCCCTGCGCGCCTGCCTCCACCACCTTGAGCTTGCGCTCGATGGCGAAATCGATCGCCTGATGGTAGCAGACCTCGAAATGCAGGAAGGGGTGATCCTCGATGCAGCCCCAGTTGCGTCCGTAGAGCGCGTGGGAACCGATGAAGTTGATGGCGCCGGCAATGTAGCGGCCGTTCCGCTTTGCCATCACCAGGAGGATGTCGTCGGCCATGCGCTCGCCGATCAGCGAGAAGAACTGTCGGTTGAGATAGGGCCGGCCCCATTTCCTGCCGCCGGTATCCATGTAGAAGGCGAAGAAATCGTCCCAGGCGCTTTCGGTGATGTCCTTGCCGGTCAGCCAGTCGATCGAGATGCCGTCGGCAAGCGCTTCGCGGCGCTCCTTCTTCATCGCCTTGCGCTTGCGCGAGGCAAGCGTGGCGAGGAAGTCGTCATAGGTCGAAAAGCCTTCGTTGAAGAAATGGAACTGCTGGTCGGTGCGATGCAGGAAGCCCGCCGCCTCCAGGGTCGCCACATCCGGCTCGGTTGCGAAGGTGACATGCGCGGACGAGACGCCGAGCTTGTCGGTCACGAGCTTCAGGCCTTCCGCCAGTCCTGCTTTCACCGCACTTTCATTCTCGCCTCTGCCGACCAGCAGGCGAGGGCCGGTGACTGGTGAAAACGGCACCGAGCATTGCAACTTGGGATAATAGCGGCCGCCGGCGCGCTCGAAGGCGTCCGACCAGCCGTGGTCGAAGACATATTCGCCCTGGCTGTGCGATTTGAGGTAACAAGGGACGGCGCCGAGAAGCCTGCCTTGCGCGGTTTCCAGCCGCAAGTGATGACCCTGCCAGCCCGTGCGCCGGACAGCGCAGCCGGAATCTTCCAGAGCGCTTAGAAAAGCGAATGAAACCAGCGGGTTGTAGCCGTTTTCTTGATCGCCGCGCGTGGTTCCGGCAAAGCCGTTCCATTCCTCGCAGGTGAAGGCGCCGATACCCGCCGCGATGCGGATCGCATAATCCGCGTTCGCTGCCCGTCCATCGTCTTCGTCGCCCTGATCCATGGGGCTTATTTAAGCTTCGCAGGGGCAGCTACAAGTCACGTTTGAGGCACTCGGCTCAGCCAACTCTCACCAGGCCGGGCTCGAAACCCTCGAAGGTCATCTGGTCGGCATATTTGAAGGTGAGGTCGACCGCCGGCTGGTCATGCACGGTCCAGGTAATGACCGGCATCTTCAGCTTTTCGCGCACGAAGCTGACGAAGGGGTTGGGCAGGTCGCCGGCAGCGTAGGAGGTGAAGGCGAGATCGTGCGCGAGCATGGCGAAATGCGCCTCGATCAGCTGATTGTCCCTGCCATAGGCGGTCAGCCCGCCGGGGATGCCGGGGGCGTCCATGGCGAAGTCGCGGATCAGCCAGTGATCGAACGACATGATCGCCACCTTGCCGTTGTAGCGCTTGAGCAGCCGGCCGACGCTTGCCACCAGCCCGGCATCATGGCCGGGAACGCCTTTCAACTCGACCACCAGCGGCACACGGCCGTCGATCAGGTCGAGCGCCTCCTCGAGCGTCGGCACGTGGTCCTTGGTGCCGCCGATCTTGAGCGTCGCCAGTTCGGCCGCGGTGCGTTGCCACACGAAGCCATCCTGGCCGGTCAGCCGTTTCAGATCGCCGTCATGGATGATGACCGGGACGCCGTCGGACGAGAGATGCACGTCGCATTCGATGGCATAGCCGCGCTCGGCCGCCGCGGCGAAAGCCGACAGCGTGTTTTCCCAGCGCGTCTTGTTCATGTCGTGGAAGCCGCGATGCGCGACGGGCTGCGCAATCAGCCAGGACAGATCGGTCATGTTGAGCCTCACTCGACTTCGAAGATCGCTTCGATCTCGACCGCGGCGTTGAGCGGCAGCGAGGCGGTGCCGACGGCGGAGCGGGCATGCTTGCCGCGTTCGCCGAGTGCGGCGACCAGGAAGTCGGAGGCGCCGTTGGCGACAAGATGCTGCTCGACGAAATCCGGCGCGGAGGCGACGAAGACGGTGATCTTGACCAGGCGCCGGACCTTTTCGAGATCGCCCAGCGCGGCCTTGGCCTGCGCCAGGAGGTTGATGGCGCAGAATTTCGCGCCTTCCTTGCCTGTAGCGGTGTCGATGTCGCGGCCGAGCAACCCGCTTGCCTGCAGCTTGCCGTCCTTCAGCGGCAACTGGCCGGCGGTGAACAGCGTGTTGCCGGTGCGGCAATAGGGCACGTAGTTGGCGGCGGGAGCGGCGGCGGCCGGGAGGGTGACGCCAAGATCGCTTAGCCGCTTTTCGATTGTTTCGCTCATTGGTTTTCCCTATTGCTGGAAGACGCCGCGTTGGCCGGGCCGAAATTGCTATTTTTGCCTCGCTTCCGCCACGACTTTTTTTAAGCTGGACCATCTTTCCCTGCGGTCTGCCTCGCAGCCGCGACGATCGGAGCAACGCATGCGCGCAACGCGCCTTTTTCTCGCCGCCGCCTGTTTCTCGGCGATGCTCCCGATGGCGCCGGCCCTTGCGGTGCCCGCGCTGCAGGCGCATCGCGCCGTCTACGATCTCACGCTCAACAAGGCCTCCGATCGCTCAGGCATTACCGGCATCACCGGCCGCATGGTCTATGAGTTCAATGGTTCCGCCTGCGAAGGCTATACGGTGAAATTTCGCTTCGTCACCCAGATTGCCACCGCCGACGGCACGAAGCTGACGGACCAGCAGACGACCACGTTCGAGGATGCAGAAGGCAAAACTTTTTCGTTCGTGACGAAATCCTTCACCGACCAGAACCTCGACAAGGAAGTGAAAGGCACCGCGACCCGGGAGCAGAAGGGCCTGAAAGTCGAGATCGACAAGCCTGAGAAGAACAGCCTCGAGCTTGCAGCGACGCAGTTCCCGACCCAGCATCTGGTCGAGCTGATCGGCAAGGCCGAAAAGGGCGAGAATTTCTACCAGACCAATCTGTTCGACGGCTCTGAGGACGCCAACAAGGTGATGACCACCACCGTCATCGTCGGCAAGAAGACCGATGTCCAGAAATCCGACCCGGAGGCGCCGGCGCTGGCCAAGCTCGCGACCGACAAATACTGGCCGGTCGACATCGCCTATTTCGACGATACCGACAACAAAGGCGAAGAGGTGCCGGAATACCGGATCAGCTTCAAGCTGCACGAGAACGGCATCACCCGCGACCTCGTCATGGACTATGGCGAATTCTCGATGACCGGCAAGCTGGTGAACCTGTCGCTGTTCGATCAGACCAAGCCTTGCCCGGCGTCGAAATAGCAATTGCTGACGGCAGCCGGCCCGGATTGCAGGCTTGGCCTCCGGATACCATGCGTGAGGCTCACCGAATGCGGTGGGCCTGATGGCAGTCTATGTCGATGCGGCGATCTGGAAATGGGCCGGCCACCGCTGGTGCCATCTGCTCGCCGACAATACCGACGAACTCCATCGCTTTGCAGCCGAGCTGGGCCTTAAGCGTTCGTCCTATCAGGGGCCGCCCAAGACATCGGCGCCGCATTACGATATCACTGGCTTCGAGCGTGATCGCGCGGTCAGGCTTGGGGCGATCGAATGCAGCCGCGAGGACATCGTGGCGATCTTCCGCCGCGTGCGGGTTCCGAACGGGAAGGTAAGACGATGACGGTGACGGCGTTCCTGGCTTATTGCGTCGCGATCTCGTTGGCCGCCGCCACGCCTGGACCGGCGATGTTCGCGGTCATCACCAATGGGCTGTCGCGTGGGTTCTTGCGCGCTTTCATAGCCGGCATGGGGGTCGCCGCGGGCGACGCTGTCCTGGTCACCCTGGCGTTGCTCGGTTTGGTGGCGTTGGCCCAGACCTTCGAGTGGATTTTTCTTTTGCTGAAATACGCCGGCGCCGCTTACCTGGTCTTTCTCGGCATCAGGATGTGGCGGGCGGCCGCCCAGAAACCGGACGACTCTCGTCAGACACAGGCGCGGCTGTCGCGGTCCTTCTTTCTCGGCGCGTCCATTGCGCTCGGCAATCCGAAGGCCATTCTGTTCCACGCCTCCATCATGCCGCTGATCCTCAACCTTGACACTATGACCTTCGCCGATGGACTGCTCGTGGTCCTTGTCGTGGTCAGCGTCAATATCATCACCATGGGCCTCTATGCCGCGATGGCGGGGCGGGCTGCCGGGTGGTTCAAGACCCCGAAGCGCATGCGCCTCATGAACAGGCTCGCTGGCGGCGCGATGATCGGTACCGGTGCGCTGATTGCCGCACGTTGATGCGCGAAGTGACACCCGCCTTGCGTTTGTGACGCTTCCCCTCTATATGCGCGCTCATTCCACACACGGACTTTGGTGTCTGCCCGGGAGAAATCCGGCTGAGACCTCCGGTGGCATCAGGACATAAGTCCGAAATGCCTGTGTCCGTGGAGGCCAACCGGAAAGGAACTAAAGAATGGCTCTGCCAGATTTCAGCATGCGCCAGCTTTTGGAAGCTGGTGTTCACTTCGGCCACCAGACCCACCGCTGGAACCCGAAGATGGCGCCCTACATCTATGGCGCCCGCAACAACATCCACATCATAGACCTGTCGCAGACGGTGCCGCTGCTGCACCAGGCCCTGAAGCAGGTATCCGACACCGTCGCCAAGGGCGGCCGCGTGCTGTTCGTCGGCACCAAGCGCCAGGCGTCCGACATCGTCGCCGACGCGGCGCAGCGTTCGGCCCAGTATTATGTCAATTCGCGTTGGCTGGGCGGCATGCTCACCAACTGGAAGACGATCTCGAACTCGATCCAGCGCCTGCGCAAGCTCGACGAGACGCTCTCCGGCGAGGCCCAGGGCCTCACCAAGAAGGAGCGCCTGAACCTCGACCGCGAGCGCGAGAAGCTCAACAAGGCTCTCGGCGGCATCAAGGACATGGGCTCGACGCCGGACCTGATGTTCGTCATCGACACCAACAAGGAAGCGATCGCCATCCTCGAGGCCAAGCGCCTCGGCATCCCGGTCGTGGCCATCATCGATTCGAACTGCGACCCGGACAAGATCGACTTCCCGATCCCCGGCAATGACGACGCGGCCCGCGCCATCCAGCTCTATTGCGATCTGATCGCCAAGGCCGCCATCGACGGCATCGCCCGTCAGCAGGGCGCGCTCGGCGTCGACATCGGCGCTTCGGCGGAGGCTCCGGTCGAGCCGGCCCTCGACGCTCCGGCTGCAGAAGCTCCGGAAGCTTGATAAGGAAGGCCGGAGCCCGGCCTTCATCTTTCCAATAAGTTGGCGCGCTAAAGCGCTTTTGCCGAGCGCATCACCCGAGTCCCGGTTGGTGCGTCGGCGCATTTGAGACAAAGAGGCGACAATGAGCATTTCGGCTGCACAGGTCAAAGAACTCCGCGACTTGACCGGCGCGGGCATGATGGACTGCAAGGCGGCGTTGAACGAGACCAACGGCGACATGGAAGCGGCCGTCGACTGGCTGCGCAAGAAGGGTATCTCCAAGGCCGACAAGAAGGCCGGGCGCACTGCCGCCGAGGGCCTGATCGGCGTCGACGCCGGCGTGCGTGAAGCCGCCATCGTCGAGGTCAATTCCGAGACCGACTTCGTCGCCCGCAACGAGCAGTTCCAGCAACTGGTCCGCAATGTCGCGAAGGTCGCGCTCGCCTATGGCGCAACCGAAGCGGTTGCCGCCGCCAAGTATCCGGGCTCCGACAAGACGGTCACCGAGACCGTCAAGGACGCGGTCGGCACCATCGGCGAGAACATCAATTTCCGCCGTTCGGCCAAGCTCACCGTGCCGCATGGCGTGGTGGCGACCTATGTCCACAATGCGGTTGCCGATGGGCTGGGCAAGCTCGGCGTGCTGGTCGCGATCGAGACCACCGGCAACGAGCATGCCGCGAACGCCTTTGCCCGCCAGGTTGCCATGCACGTCGCCGCCACCAACCCGGTGGCGCTGACGGCCGAAGAGGTCGACCCGGCACTGATCGAGCGCGAGAAGGCGATCTTCTCCGACCAGGCGCGCCAGTCGGGCAAGCCGGAAGCCATCATCGAGAAGATGGTCGAGGGCCGCCTGCGCAAGTTCTACGAAGAGGTGGTGCTTTTGAAGCAGGCCTTCGTGCTCAATCCCGACATCACCGTCGAGAAGGCGCTGAAGGATGCCGAGAAGGAGATCGGCGCTCCGGCGAAGATCACGTCCTATCTGCGCTTCGCGCTGGGCGAAGGCATCGAGAAGGAAACGACCGATTTCGCGGCGGAAGTCGCGGCCGCGGTCAAGAAATAGCTCCGATCCGGGGAGCGCGCGGCGTTTCCTTAAGGTGACGAGCTCACGAGCTCAGGCGACTCGGCCGGGTGTCCGCATGGACGCCCGGCCGATTTCTTGTGCGGTATCGATAAAGGCCCTGAGCTTCGGCGCCATCGACGCGCGGCGCGGGAAATAAAGGAAGAGGCCAGGCTCCTCGATCGCCGTCTGCGGCAGGATCTGGACGAGGCGCCCGGCTGCCAGGTCGGCGCGCACCAGCGGCTCGAAGACGTAGGCGAGCCCGACGCCGGCCAGCGCCAGATCGATGGCGCCAAGCGAATCCGTGACGACGGTCGTGCCGCGCGTCTCGACAACGACATCCTTGCCGTTGTCGTTCAGGTCCCAGCGGTAAAGCGCGCCTGACCGAACGAGCCGGTAGCCGATGCAGTTGTGATTGGCGAGATCGGCCACGTCGCGCGGACGCCCGCGCTTTGCGACATAGGCGGGAGAAGCAACGATCACGGCTTTGAACGGTGGCGTCATCCTGACGGTGACCATGTCCTGCGCGATCATTTCACCCAGCCGGATGCCGGCGTCAAATCCTTCCCCGACGATATCGATGAGTCCCTGATCGGCAACGATCTCGACCGTCACGTCGGGATAGCGTTCCGCCATCGCCGCGACCACCGGCGTCACCGCCAGGGGGATCGCTATGTTGGAGGCGTTGATCCTGAGCAGGCCGGCGGGCCTTCCCATCACGCCTCGAATGCGGTCCATCCGCTCGGCGATGTCCTGCAGGGCAGGGCCCGCAGTCTCCACCAGCGCTTTGCCTGCCTCGGTCAGCGAGACGCTGCGCGTCGTGCGCGCAAAGAGCGGCTGGCCGATGCGCTCCTCCACCAGCCGCACCGCATGGCTGACGGCAGACGGGCTCATGCCGAGTTCAGCCGCGGCAAGCGCGAAGCCGCCGCGCCGGGCCACGGCGACAATGACCGGAAGGTGTGTGAGCAGATCGCGATCCATTCATGAGTGATATCGCACAGTCTTTGCGAACTATGCAATCTTATCGATGCCCCTGAGCCGGCTCATATTGGCTTCAACACATCGGCGGCGGGCTGATGGCCAAGGAGAGACCAAATGAACGCGTTGAGACATGTAACTTTTGCCGCAGGAATGGTGCTGGCGCCGGTCGATGCCGGCGGTGCCGAACCGGCCGGCTGGCAGGCCCTTGCCGACGAGCGTGCCGTCATCCGCATCGCCGACGCCATCGACCGCGCGGTGGATGCGCAGGACTGGAAGCTGGCGCGCAGCTATTTCGCCGAGCGTGTCACCGCCGATTTCAGCAGCCTGTCCGGCCAGCCCGCGGCCAACATCGCGTCCGACGACCTGATCGGCGCCTGGGCGGGCAACCTCAAGGGTAGCAAGACCAGCCTGCATCTGCGCACCAACCATCAGGTCGTGCTCGAAGCCGATGCCGCGACTGTCCGCTCCAATGGCTATGCCTGGAACCGGATGGAAGGCAATGGCGATCCGCTCTGGGAAGTCTGGGGCATCTACGAGCACCACCTGACGCGCTCGGCTTCCGGCTGGAAGGTCGACGGCTTCACCTTCCGCATGACGCATGAGCGCGGCAATCCCTGGGTCAAGGCCACCCCCGGCCAGTGACCGGCAGGAAATCAGTTCAGAATCGGGAGACCACCACCATGACCATGACCTATTACACGCTTGGCAACAGCGGCCTGCGCGTCAGCCGGCTGGCGCTCGGTACCATGACCTTCGGCACCGAATGGGGCTGGGGCGCGGACAGGGACACAGCCCGCGCGATATTCGACTCCTATGCCGAAGCGGGCGGCAATTTCTTCGACACGGCCGACCTCTATACTGGTGGTACCGCCGAGACCTGGCTCGGCGAGTTCGTCGCCGAGCGCGGCCTGCGCGATAAGGCGGTGATCGCCACAAAATTCACCATGAATTCCGAGGCCGGCAATCCGAATGCCGGCGGCAACGGCCGCAAGAACATTATGCGGGCCGTGGACGCCTCGCTGAAACGGCTCGGCACTGACTATATCGACCTTTATCTTCTGCATGTCTGGGACAGGATTACCCCGGCTGAGGAGGTGCTGCGCACGCTGGACGACCTCGTTCGCGCCGGCAAGGTGCGCCATATCGGCCTCTCCGACGTGCCGGCCTGGTATGCCGGCCGCGCCCAGGCGATCGCCGAACTGCGCGGCTACGAGCCGGTCTCGGCGCTGCAGCTCGAATATTCGCTCGCCGAGCGCGCCATCGAACATGAATATGTGCCTTTCGGCACCCGTCATGGCGCCGGCATCATGGTGTGGAGCCCGCTGGCCAGCGGGCTGCTCAGCGGCAAATACAAGCCGACGCAAGCCGGAAGGGCCGGGCGGCTCGACGGTTTCCGCAACACCACGCATCCCGGCTTCCAGAAGTTCAGCGACCGCAACTGGGCGATCGTGGCGGAACTCGAGAAGGTGGCGGCCGAGCTCGGCCGCAGCATGGCCCAGGTTGCGCTCAACTGGGTGGCGACGCAGCCAGGCATCGCTTCCGTCATCCTTGGAGCGACGAAGCTCACTCAGCTGCAGGACAATCTCGGCGCGCTCGATTTTTCGATTCCCGCCGAGCTTCGGGCGCGGCTGGAAAAGGTCAGCGCCATGCCGGCGCCGTTCCCGCATTCCTATTTCGGCTCCGAGATCCAGGTCCGGGTGACCGGCGGCGCCGTGACCGGCGACAAGCCGGCCGGTTATTCGCCCGCGGTCATGATCGAAGGCGAGGCGGTCAGCGTCTCCAGCCGTTGATCAAAGAGGCGGCAACTGACCGAAAAAGCCTGGAATTTTGCACGACGGCGCGGCGTGACATCGCCGCGCCCTTCGTGTATCGGGTCAACCCGTCATGACAGCATCGCCGGATGAAGCGGGGGCGGTTTTGCCTCCAAAATTGTCGCGCCGAGATATTCGAGGAATGAGATGACGGTGAAGCCCCTCTATCGACGTGTCGTGCTGAAGGCTTCCGGCGAAGCGTTGATGGGCGAGCAGCATTTCGGCATCGATGTCTCCGTTGTCGACCGCATCGCCGCCGACATTGCCGAGGCGCGCGCGCTGGGCGTCGAAGTGGGTGTCGTCATCGGCGGCGGCAACATTTTTCGGGGCGTGGCTGTGGCCTCGAAAGGCGGCGACCGGGTCACCGGCGATCACATGGGCATGCTCGCCACCGTCATCAACTCGCTGGCGCTGCGCACCTCGCTCAACAAGATCGGCGTCGATGCCGTTGTGCTTTCGGCGATCGCAATGCCGGAACTTTGCGAGAGCTTTTCCCAACGCCAGGCGACAGCCTATATGAACCAGGGCAAGGTGGTCATTTTCGCCGGCGGCACCGGCAATCCGTTCTTCACCACCGATTCGGCCGCGGCCCTGCGCGCCGCCGAGATCGGCGCCGATGCGCTGTTCAAAGGCACGCAAGTCGACGGGGTCTATTCGGCCGACCCCAAGAAGGACCCGAACGCGGTCCGTTTCGACCGCATCAGCCACGCCGAAGTCATCAAACGCGGGCTTGCGATCATGGACACAGCCGCGATTGCACTTGCGCGTGAAAACAACATTCCGATAATCGTCTATTCGATCCACGAAAAAGGTGGTTTCGGCGATATTCTAAGGGGCGGCGGCCATTGCACGGTCGTCGCGGACAAATAAGCGAGGCCGGCATCCGTTGAACGGTACCGCGGACGGCACGACGGCATAAGCAGTGAACCCGGCGAACGGGTCGAGGAGATGATCATGAGTGGCGAGTTCGAAGACCTGAAGCGACGCATGGACGGGGCGATCGCCGCCTTCAAGCACGACCTGGCGTCGCTGCGCACCGGCCGAGCCTCCAGCAACCTGCTCGACGCCGTCCAGGTCCAGGCCTACGGCACGACGATGCCGATCAACCAGGTGGCCAACGTGACGGTGCCGGAGCCGCGCATGATTTCGGTCTCGGTCTGGGACAAGTCGATGGTCAGCGCGGTCGACCGCGCTATCCGCGAAGCCAATCTGGGCTTCAATCCGATCGTCGACGGCACCAATCTCAGGATCCCGCTGCCGGAGCTCAACGAGCAGCGCCGCAAGGAACTGGTCAAGATCTCGCATGGCTATGCCGAGAACGCACGCGTCGCGGTGCGCCATGTCCGCCGCGACGGCATGGATTTCCTCAAGAAGGCTGAGAAGGACGGCACCATCAGCGAGGACGATCAGCGCAAGCGGTCCGACCAGGTCCAGAAGCTGACCGACGAGATGATCAGCACCATCGATCACCTGCTTTCCGATAAGGAAGCTGAAATCATGCAGGTTTAGGGTCGGGACTTTCCGGCTCGAAAGCGAGACCATGGCAACGCCCGCGCATGTCGCGATCATCATGGATGGAAACGGACGCTGGGCCAAGGCGCGCGGCTTGCCGCGCCTTGCGGGACACCGCGCCGGCGTTGAGGCCCTGCGCAAGACGGTCCGCGCCGCACCCGAGCTCGGCATCTCCTATCTAACGGTCTACGCATTTTCATCGGAGAACTGGTCGCGGCCGAAATCCGAGGTCAGCGACCTCATGGGACTTTTGAAGCTGTTCATCCGCCGCGATCTCGCCGAACTGCATCAGAACGGCGTGCGGGTGAGGGTGATCGGCGACAAAGAGGGGTTGCAGCCCGATATCAGGGGGCTGCTGCACGAGGCCGAATCGCTGACCGCCGGCAATGAGGCGCTGACACTGGTCATCGCCTTCAATTACGGCGGCCGCGACGAGATCGTGCGCACAGCGCGCAAGCTGGCGGAGGCCGTCGCGCGCGGCGACATGGCGAGCGAGGCGATCACGGCCGAAAGCTTTGCCGCATCGCTCGACACACAGGGCATTCCCGATCCCGAGCTGGTGATCAGGACCAGCGGCGAGCTCAGGCTGTCGAACTTCCTTCTCTGGCAGGCTGCCTATAGCGAGCTCGTTTTCCTGCCTTGCTATTGGCCGGACTTCAGCCGCGAGCACCTGGCCGACGCCTTGCGCGACTTTGCCGGCCGTGAACGACGCTTTGGCGGGCTCGCCGCCCGCGATGTCGCGCTTTAGGCGCCGCACCCATGAGCAACCTCCAGCAGCGCGTCATCTCGGCAATCGTGATGGCGGCTCTGACGCTTGCGCTCACCTGGCTCGGCGGATTGCCGTTCCGGCTGTTCTGCGCCGCAATAGCGGCGCTGATCTTCTATGAATGGACGCGCATGGCGCATGCCGGGAACGCCGCGGCGCTCGGCTTCCTGCCGGAAGCACTGATTCTGATCTTCGTCGGCGCGCTGATCGCCGGCCTGCCGGCCTTGTGGCTGCTGCTCCTCGTCGCGATCCTGGTGGCGGCCGCGGCCATTGTCGCTCGGACCAAGGGGGTCGGGCCGTGGGAAGCCTCGGGAGTGGCCTACGCGGCACTCTCCGGCTTTTCGCTCGCCTATCTCCGTGACGACAATCATTCCGGGATGATTGCGATTCTCTTTCTGTTCGCCGTGGTCTGGGCAACCGACATAGCGGCCTATTTCGTCGGCCGCGCGGTCGGCGGCCCGAAGCTCGCGCCGTCAATCTCGCCCGGCAAGACGCAGAGCGGCGCGCTGGGCGGCGCCGTCGGCGGCGTTATCGCCGGAGTTTTGCTCGCAATCGCAGCCGGCGCCGGCAATCTCGTTCAGCTTGGCCTGGTGGCGCTTGCTCTGTCGATCGTTTCGCAAGCCGGCGACCTGTTCGAATCATGGGTCAAGCGCCGGCACGGCGCCAAGGATTCGAGCAATCTCATTCCCGGCCATGGCGGCGTCATGGACAGGGTGGACGGGCTTGTCGCGGCCGCGTTCGCACTGTACGTCATGGGCTGGGTCGCGGCGGGCGCCGAGCATCCGGCATTGGGGCTTTTTCCAAACTGAACGACACAGCAGTAAGGCGAAAAATGGCGCGCGCCACCGATTCGCCCGGATTGATGCCACAGTCGCGGTGGAATGTCGCTCGCGGGCGAATTTGAGGGCATGACTTGAACGACATCTTTCACGCGGTTTTCAGTACACAAGGCTTCGTCCTTGGCACGCTCGTGCCGTTTTTGTTCGTGCTGACCGTCGTCGTGTTCGTCCACGAGATGGGCCACTATCTGATCGGCCGCTGGTGCGGCATCGGCGTGAAGGCTTTTTCCATCGGCTTCGGCCCCGAGCTCTTCGGCTTTTACGACCGCCGCGGCACGCGCTGGAAGCTTTGCGCCATTCCGCTTGGCGGCTACGTCAAATTCGTCGGCGACATGAATGCGACGTCGAGCCAGCCGAGCACGGAGGAGATCGAATCGCTGACGGATGCCGAGCGCGAGGTCGCCTTCCACACGCAACCGATCTGGAAGCGCGCCGCTACCGTCGTTGCGGGGCCGCTGTTCAATTTCCTGCTGACGATCGCCGTATTCGCGGTGCTGTTTTCCCTCTATGGCCGTCCGGTCCTGGAGCCGATGGTGGCCGAGGTGACCGCCGGCAGCCCGGCGGAAAAAGCCGGAATCCGGCCGGGCGACCGGTTCGTCAAAGTCGATGGCAGCAAGGTAGAGACCTTCGCCGACGTGCAGCGGCTGGTTTCAGGCCGGGCTGGCGACGCCATCACCTTCACCATGCTGCGCGACGGCAAGGAAATCGACGTTACGGCCGCGCCGGAGCCCATGGAGCAACAGGATGCGCTGGGCAACAAGGTCAAGGTCGCGGTCATCGGCGTCGTCAACAACGCCGAGCTCGGCCAGCCGCGGCTGATCTCCTACACGCCGGCCGGCGCCGTGGTGGCGGCGGTCGAGGAAACCGGGCACGTGATCGAGCGCACCGGCCAGTTCCTGCAGCGCTTTGCGCTTGGACGCGAGGACAAATGCCAGTTGGGCGGTCCGATCAAGATCGCGAAGATGTCGGGCCAGGCAGCCAAGCTCGGCTTCGAGTGGCTGGTGCAGCTTGTTGCATTTCTGTCAGTCGGAATAGGATTTCTCAATCTGCTGCCGATTCCCCCTCTCGACGGCGGCCACCTGTTGTTCTACGGCGTGGAGGCCGTCATCAGGCGGCCCGTTTCGGAGCGAACGATGGAGATGGCCTACCGGACCGGGTTGTTCCTGGTGCTCGGATTCATGGGCTTCGTATTTTGGAACGATCTGTTTGGATGCTGAAATCATGAAGAAATTTGGCTTCAGCTTCGGTCATATTGAGATGCCGTTTACCATGCGTGGGGATATGCGTGACGCGAAAGCCACGCGGTACGGTTAAGTAAATACAAATTAACCGGGAGCCTTGCGTGTAGGGAAAATCCGGTTAATACGGTAAGGGAAAATACCGCACGTCCGGTTTTCTCGCCGTGGGGACTACGAGAAAAAGGTACAAAAGCCCGATGAAGGCAGCATCCAAGTTTCTGAGCGCCGCTTCCGCGGCGGCTTTGTCCGCCGCTCTGGTCGTGCCAGGCGCGCTCGCAGTGCAGTTCGCCGCCACGTCGGTGGCCGAGGCCGCGGTCATTTCGCGTGTCGAGGTCAGCGGCAACCAGCGCGTCGATGCGGAAACCATCCGCAATTACATTTCGATCAAGCCGGGCAAGCCTTTTTCCAGCTCCGATATCGACGACGCCGTCAAGGCGCTGTTCGGCACAGGTCTGTTCTCGGACGTTCAGATCAACCAGGTCGGTTCGAGCCTGGTCGTCAAGGTTTCCGAATACAAGGTCGTCAACCAGGTCCTGTTCCAGGGCAACAAGAAGATCAAGGACAACGCGCTTCAGATGGGTATCCAGCTGAAGCCGCGTGCAACCTTCTCGCAGCAGGCGCTGGACGCCGATGTCGAGGCGATCAAGACGGCCTACAAGCGCATTGGCCGCGACGACGCCGCGGTGACCACGCAGGTCATGGATCTCGGCGACAATCGCGTGAACGTTGTCTTCAACATCAACGAAGGCGGCCGCACCCAGATCGCGGCGATCAACTTCGTCGGCAACCACGCTTATTCCAGCCGCCGCCTGTCGGACGTCATCAACACCAAGCGCTCGTCCTGGCTGTCCTTCGTGCTGCGCGACGACGTCTATGACGAGGACAAGCTGCGCGCCGACCAGGAGCTGCTGCGCCGCTTCTACTACAATCACGGCTATGCCGACTTCCAGGTCGTCTCGGCCGTCGGCGAGCTTGACGACGCCACCAACAAATACACGGTCACCATCACCGTGCAGGAAGGCGATCGCTATACGTTCGGCGACGTCAGCGTGGAAAGCACCATTCCTGAAGTCGATTCGAAGTCGCTGGAATCGGCGGTCGAAACCCACAAGGGCGACGTCTACAACGCCAAGGATGTCGAGGATTCGATCGTCGCGTTGACCGAGAAGGTCGCGGGTTCGGGCTACGCTTTCGCCCAGGTGACGCCGCGCGGCGACCGCAATTTCGAGAACCACACCATTTCGGTCGTCTACACCATCGACCAGGGCACCAAGGCCTATGTCGAGCGCATCGAAATCCGCGGCAACGACCGCACGCGCGACTATGTCATCCGTCGCGAATTCGATGTCAGCGAAGGCGATGCCTTCAACCAGGTTCTCATCCAGCGCGCGAAGAAGCGGCTGGAAGCCCTTGATTACTTCCAGTCTGTTGACATCTCGACGGTTCCTGGCTCGGCGCCTGACCAGGTCGTGCTGGTGGTCACGGTGGTCGAGAAATCGACCGGCGAGTTTTCGGTCGGCGCCGGCTATTCGACCGGCGGCGACACGCCCGGCCCGTCCATCGAAGGCTCAGTCACCGAACGCAATTTCCTCGGCCGCGGTCAGTACATCAAGCTGTCGGCGGGCGGCGGCAAGCACTCGCGAGACTTTGCTATTTCCTTCACTGAGCCGTATTTCCTCGGACGGCGCATCGCGGCCGGCTTCGACATCTACAAGTCGACTCGGGAATACAGCCACTACGATACAGACGTTACTGGGGCGACCATCCGCTTTGGCCTGCCGATCACCAACAACGTCTCGACGCAGCTGGCCTATAACATCTCCCAGGAAAAGTATTCCTACCCGGACGATTGCTTAACCGGCGGCGCGCTGGACCCGGCAAAATGCGACGTGTCTCCAGCAATCCAGGCTGGCATTGCCGAGAGCCCGTGGCTCAAGTCCTCAGTCAGCCTTGGATTGGTTTACAACACCATCGACGACATGAAGAACCCGCATGAGGGTCTGTACGTCACCGGCATGACCGAGTTTGCCGGTCTTGGCGGCGATGCCAAGTGGGTGAAGGTGACCGGGCGTGCCAGTGTTTATCAGACCTTGTCAGAGCAGCTTGATCTGGTCGGCCTGGTTTCGGGCGGCGCGGGCTATCTTGCGGCCTATGGCAGCAACGATCTGCGTGTCTTTGACTATTTCCAGAGCAACGACCGCATGATCCGCGGTTTCGAGTATGGCGGTATTGGCCCTGTGGCTAGCGGCGGCAGCGGCGACCATCTCGGTGGCACAACCTACTTCAATGCCTCGGCTGAAGCACAGTTCCCACTGCCCGTCATTCCGGAGAGCTTCGGCCTGCGGGGCGCGGTCTTTGCGGATGCAGCGACGCTTTATGGCAATAACCTTGTCGGTGTCGATTCGTCCTCAACGGGCATGAAGTTGCGTGCTTCTGTCGGTGTCGGCCTGATGTGGGCTTCGCCGTTCGGCCCGATCCGTATCGACTATGCGATCCCGGTCAAGAAAGAGTCGACTGACAACGTGCAGGAATTCAACTTCGGTATCGCGACCCGCTTCTAATTTTGTGGTTGCGATGGTTCCGGGCCGGAAGACGGCCCGGACTGGACCGATCCAACCCAGCTGGATATTACTTCTGGAATGACCGATCCGGTGTTCTTCGCGCCTTCACGCCGGTACACGGCTGGCGAGGTCGCGAATCTGACCGGCGCCAGCCTGTTCGATTCCGATCAGGCCGAAATAGCCATCGAGGCGCTGGCTCCCGCCAACGAGGGTGGCAACGGCGCGCTCGTCTTTGTCGACGGCAAGCGCAATTTCGCCTTGATGCCGTCGCTCAGGGCGGCCGCGGTGCTATGCCCGGCCGATTTTGCCAGCAAGGCGCCGCCGGGCATCGCGGTGCTCATGCATCCGCGCCCGCAGCAAGCCTTTGCGATGGTCGGGCGCCTGTTGTTTCCGCAGGCTGCGACTCCGGGGCCATTGACCGGAGAAACCGGCATATCGCCCCATGCGTTTATCGATCCATCCGCGCATATCGAGGACGGGGCGATCGTAGAGGCAGGCGCCGTGATCGGTCCCGGCGTATCCATCGGCAGCGGCACGGTCGTTGCGCCCCACGCCGTTGTCGGCCGTTCCTGCCAGATCGGCCGCGACGGCTTCATCGGCCCCGGCGTCAGCATTCAATATGCGCTTATCGGCAACCGCGTCATCATCCATGGCGGCGCCAGGATCGGCCAGGACGGTTTCGGCTTCGTTGGCGGCGCCAAAGGGCCTGAACGCGTGCCGCAGATCGGCCGCGTCATCATTCAGGACGATGTCGAGATCGGCTCCAATTCGACTGTCGACCGCGGCGCGATGTCCGACACCGTCATCGGCCAAGGCACCAAGATCGACAATCTGGTGCAGATCGCCCACAATGTTCGCATCGGCCGCAATTGCATTATAGCCGGGCTTTCGGGTATTTCCGGTTCCGTCGTCGTCGGCGACAATGTCACCATGGGCGGCGGTGTCGGCCTCGCCGATCATCTGACCATCGGGCCAGGAGCCAAGCTTGCTGCGAGAAGTGGATTCATGAACAACGTGCCGGCAGGCGAAGTCTGGGGGGGGTATCCGGCGCAGCCCATGGCGGAAGCCATGCGCGAGATAGCGATGCTGCGCAGGATGGCCAGGACGCGCAAGCAAGGCGACGGAAATGGCTGATACGGTGGCAACTTCACTCGACGCGGTCGACATCATGGGGCTTATGAAGCTCCTGCCGCACCGCTATCCGTTCCTGCTGATCGATCGCATCGTCGACATAGACGGCGACGAGTCCGCAGTCGGCATCAAGAACGTGACCATCAACGAGCCGCATTTCCAGGGCCACTTTCCCCAGCAGCCAGTCATGCCCGGCGTGCTCATCATCGAGGCGATGGCCCAGACCGCGGGCGCGATCTGCATTCGCAGCCTCAACACCGAGAAGCCGTCGCTGGTTTATTTCATGACCATCGACAACGCGAAATTCCGCAAGCCGGTCGTTCCAGGCGATCAGCTCAGGATCCACGTCAAGAAGATCAAAAAACGCGGCAACCTGCTGAAATTCGCCTGCGAGGCGATGGTTGACGGCGCGAAAGCCGCCGAAGCCGAGGTTTCGGCCATGATGGTTACCGGCTGACGGTTCGAAATGCTCATGAAAGTCGCGACATCCATCCATCCTTCCTCGGTCGTCGAAGAAGGAGCCAAGCTCGGCGAAGGCGTCCGCATCGGACCCTTCTGCCATGTCAGCGCCGATTCGATCATCGGCGACCGCGTCGAACTGGTCAGCCATGTGTCGGTGATGGGCGCCACGTCCATCGGGGCGGGGACAAAGGTCTATCCGATGGCGACGCTCGGCGCGCCGCCGCAAAACACCAAGCACAAGGGCGGTCGCACCACTCTGGTCATCGGAGCGAACTGCACCATTCGTGAAGGCGTCACAATGCATGTCGGCACCGACACCAGCCGTGGCGAGACGACTGTCGGCGACAACGGCAACTTCCTAGCCTACGCCCACATCGCCCACGATTGCGTCGTCGGCAAGAACGCCACCTTCGCCAATGGCGCGACGCTGGGCGGACATTGCGAGATCGGCGACAACGTCTATATCGGGGGCCTGACCGCCGTTCATCAATTCGTGCGCCTCGGCGACAATGTGTTCATCGGCGGCTGCGCGGCGGTCGTTGGCGACGTGATTCCTTATGCCATCGCCGCCGGCAATCGCGCCAAGCTGCGTGGCCTGAACATCATAGGGCTCAAGCGCTCCGGCCTGCCGCGTTCCGAAATCTACCTGCTGCGCAAGGCTTATAGGACGATCTTCGATCGTTCCCGCACCGTCGGTGAGAATGTGGAACTCGCCAAGGCCGAGTTCGCCGGGTCGCCAACGGCCATGAAGATCATCGATTTCATCACAAGTCGCGGCAAACGGCACTTTGCCGTCCCATCGCTCAAGGGCGACGGCGACGACGACAGCGGCGATGACGAGGGCTGAGCCGGCCAAGGCAGGGCTCGTACTCGCGCCGGGCTCCAGGGTCGGCATCATCGCCGGTGGGGGCAGTCTGCCCGTCGAGGTTGCCGATGGTCTGCTCAAGCAAGGTTTTGTGCCCTTCGTGATCATCGCCGAGGGTGAGGTCGACCGCGAGGCGGATTTTTCCGCCTACAAGCGGCAGACGCTGGCACTGGAAGATATCGGCCTGCTGCTTCCCTTGTTGAAGCGCAATGGGATCACGCATCTCGTTCTTGCCGGCGAAATCAAGCGCAGGCCGCGTTTGAGCAAGATTCGACCGACACTTGGTTTGCTGGCCATAATACCTTCCGTGATCAGAGCGCTGAGACGCGGCGACGACGGCTTGCTGAAGGTGTTGACCCGAAGCCTTGAAGATCGGGGCATTGCGGTGGTCGGCGCGCATGAGGTTGTTCCCGAACTGACGGCCGGCGAAGGCACGTTGACGGCGGCTCATCCAAATCAATCGGACTGGCGCGACATCAAAGCCGGGCGCGCCGCCGCCAAAGCCATTGGCGCGCTCGATATCGGCCAGGCGGCGATTGCGATCGGAGGTCGAGCCATCGCGCTGGAAGGCATTGAGGGCACTGCCGGCCTGCTCGACAGAACACGGGAATTGCGAGGCCACGGCAGGCTGGCCGGCAAGGCGCGCGGCGTGCTGGTCAAATGCGCCAAGCCTGGGCAGGAGCTGCGCGCCGACTTGCCCTCCATCGGCCCGCATACGATCGACGCCGCACATGCCGCCGGGCTGGCCGGCATTGCGCTGGAAGCCGGCCACTCCCTAATTCTCGAAGGTCCGGAAACGCTGGCGCGCGCCAATGCTCTCGGCCTGTTCATCGTCGGCCTACCCGCCATGGAGGCGGCCAATAAGGAGCCGGCTAATGGTCGCTGACAAGCCGCTCAAGCTCGCAATCGTCGCCGGCGAGGAATCCGGCGATCTGCTTGGCGCCGACATCGTGCGGGCGCTCGAGCGCACGACGGGCCGCAAGGTGCAGCTCGTCGGCATTGGCGGCCGCCACCTGCAGCAACTGGGGCTGACCCCGCTCTTCGACGGCGGCGAGATCGCGCTGATGGGTTTCAGCGCGGTGCTGCGCGACCTGCCGCGGCTGATGCGCCGCATCAGCCAGACGGCGGCGATGATCGCGGCCGAGCGGCCCGACTGCCTGATCACCATCGACAGTCCGGACTTTTCGCTGCGTGTCGCGAAGAAGGTCCGCGCAGCGGCGCCGGCCATTCCGATCGTCCATTATGTCTGCCCGAGCGTATGGGCCTGGCGGCCGGGCAGGGCTGTGGCGATGAAGCCCTATGTCGATCACATCCTCTGCATCCTGCCGTTCGAGGTGAAGGCGCTCGCTCGTCTTGGCGGACCGCCGGGCACTTACGTCGGCCACCGGTTGACGCAGGATCCGGGCGTGCTTGGCGCCGCCAAGGCGCAGAGCCAGCCGCGCGATCTCGCCGACGACCGCGTCAAGACGGTGCTGGTGCTGCCCGGCTCGCGCCGCGGCGAGGTGCGGCGGCTGATCGAACCCTTCGGCAAGGCGATGTCGGCGCTGCGCCAGCGCGGCCACCGCCTGCGCTTGCTGTTGCCGACGGTGCCGCATGTCGCCGAGCTGGTGAAGGCCTCGGTCGCGAGCTGGGACGACAAGCCTGAACTCATCACCAAGCCAGAGCGCAAATGGCAGGCCTTCGGCAAGGCCGACGCGGCGTTGATCGCGTCTGGAACGGTTTCGCTGGAACTGGCGCTCGCAGGCGTTCCGATGGTTTCCTGCTACAAGCTCGACCCGATCGCGCGCCAGCTTCTGCAGCATATGGTGACGACGTGGTCGGCGCTGCTGCCCAATTTGATATCCGATCGCGCGCTGGTGCCGGAGTTCTACGATCAATATGTCCGGCCGGAAAACCTGGCGCGGCAGCTGGAAGCGCTGTTTGCCGACACCGGCATGCGCGCCTGGCAAAAGGCGGGCTTTGCCGAGATTGCCCGGCGCATGGCGACCGAGCGACCCTCGGGCGAGATCGCCGCCGAGGTGGTGATGGGGTGCATAAAGAGAGCGAATAGGGAGTAGCGAATAGCGAATAGGGCTGTGTCGGCTTCGCCCGTTTCCCCTATTCGCTACTCGCTATTTCGCTATTCGCTCAATTACCTTTTCGCAATCGGCACGTAATCGCGCTCCGTGGCGCCGGTGTAGAGCTGGCGCGGGCGGCCGATCTTCTGGTGCGGATCCTCGATCATTTCCTTCCACTGCGCGATCCAGCCGACGGTGCGGGCGACCGCGAACAGCACGGTGAACATGGTGGTGGGGAAGCCCAGCGCCTTCAGCGTGATGCCGGAATAGAAGTCGACATTCGGGTAGAGCTTCTTTTCGATGAAATACTCGTCGGTCAGCGCGATCTTTTCCAGCTCCATCGCGATGTCGAGCAGAGGATCGTCCTTGATGCCGAGCTCGCCCAGCACCTCATGCGCGGTCTTCTGCATGATCTTGGCGCGCGGATCGTAGTTCTTGTAGACGCGGTGGCCGAAGCCCATCAGCCGGAACGGGTCGTTCTTGTCCTTGGCGCGGGCGATGAACTCGGGGATGTGGTCGACATGGCCGATCTCGCCCAGCATGTTGAGGGCCGCTTCGTTGGCGCCGCCATGCGCCGGACCCCACAGGCAGGCGATGCCGGCGGCGATGCAGGCGAAGGGATTGGCGCCCGACGAGCCGGCCAGGCGCACGGTCGAGGTCGAAGCGTTCTGCTCGTGGTCGGCGTGCAGGATGAAGATGCGGTCCATGGCGCGCGCCAGCACCGGATTGATCTTGTATTCCTCGCACGGCACGGCAAAGCACATGTGCAGGAAGTTGGCCGCGAAGCCGAGATCGTTCTTCGGGTAAATGAAGGGTTGGCCGATATGGTACTTATAGGCCATCGCCGCGATCGTCGGCATCTTGGCGATCAGGCGCATGGAGGCGACCATGCGCTGATACGGGTCCGAGATGTCGGTCGAGTCGTGATAGAAGGCCGACAGCGCGCCGACCACGCCGCACATCACCGCCATCGGATGCGCGTCGCGGCGGAAGCCGGTGAAGAAGCGCGACATCTGCTCATGCACCATCGTGTGGCGCGTCACGCGATAATCGAAGTCGTCCTTCTGCGCCTTGGTCGGCAACTCGCCGTAGAGCAGCAGATAGCAGACCTCGAGGAAGTCGCCGTGTTCGGCGAGCTGATCGATCGGGAAGCCGCGATGCAGCAGGATGCCGGCATCGCCGTCGATGAAGGTGATCCCCGATTCGCAGCTTGCGGTTGAGGTGAAACCGGGATCGTAGGTGAAGGCGCCGGTGGTGCTGTAGAGCGAGCCGATGTCGATGACGTCCGGCCCGACCGTCCCGCTTCGCACCTTCAATTCGTGCGTCTTGCCGGCGAGCTCGAGCCTGGCGGCCGACTCGCGCTTTTTGCTGCCCGGTTCCGGTTTTGTCGCAGCTTCGCTCATTCTCAACTCCTTTTGTTCCTCATGCCGGCAAGGCAATTCCTGCAAACGACACGTCGAAGTCACCGGAATGCGCGAACTCGCCACCGCATTTTAGGAGGTGCGTGCCAGATTGGGCCAAGCCCAATGTTGCACTGCGAAACACACCTTTCAATGCCAATCTTCTTGGGCCAGCTCGCTCCTAATCGATTTGATCCCCAATGCGCGCCAGGCTTTCCTGACGGCCCAGCACGGCAAGCACGTCGAACACGCCGGGCGAGGTGGTGCGGCCGGTCAGCGCGGCTCTCAGGGGCTGCGCCACGGCGCCCAGCTTGTGCCCGCCGGCCTGCGCGAAGTCGCGGATCGAAGCCTCGGCCGAGGCGGCGTTCCAGTCGCCCTGAACAGAAGACAATGCGCCATGCGCGCCGCGCAGAATCGCGCGCGCATCCGCGTTGAGCAAGCCCGCCGCCTTCTCGTCCAACGGCAACGGCCGCTCGACGAACAAGAACGCCGCGCCGTCGACCAGTTCCACAAGAGTTTTTGCCCGCTCCTTAAGGCCGGGCATGGCGGTAAGCAGTTGCGCCTTGCGCCGGTCATCGAGCTTTGCCGCGAGCGCCGGGCCGCCTTCGAGATAAGGCAAGGTGGCGACGAAGATGTCGAACAGCGCCCGGTCGTCCATCTTGCGCATATGGACGCCGTTCAGCGCCTCGAGCTTGGCGAAGTCGAAGCGGGCCGCGCCCTTGTTGACGTCGCCGATGTCGAACCAGGCGATCATGTCCTTAATCGACATCACCTCGTCGTCGCCATGGCTCCAGCCGAGCCTGGCCAGATAGTTGAGCAGAGCCTCGGGCAGGTAGCCCATGGCGCGATATGCCTCGACGCCGAGCGCGCCGTGCCGCTTCGACAGCTTGGCGCCGTCGGCGCCGTGGATCAGCGGGATGTGCGACATCGATGGCACATCCCAGCCCATGGCGTTGTAGATCACCGTCTGGCGCGCGGCATTGGTCAGGTGATCGTCGCCGCGGATGATGTGGGTGACGCCCATGTCGTGATCGTCGACGACGACGGCATGCATGTAGGTCGGGACGCCATCGGAACGCAGGATGATGAAGTCGTCGAGATCCTTGTTGGGGAAGCGCACCTCGCCCTGCACGCGGTCGTTGACGATCGTCACGCCCTCGGTCGGCGCCTTGATGCGGATCGCGCCCTTGACGCCTGCCGGCGCCTCGGAGGGGCCGCGGTCGCGCCAATGGCCGTTGTAACGCGGCGGCAGGCCTTTGGCACGTGCGGCCTCGCGCATCGCCTCCAGCTCCGCCGGCGTCTCGTAGCTGTAATAGGCCTTGCCCATGCGCACGAGCTCCTCCGCCACCTCGCGGTGACGCGGCGCGCGCTCGAACTGCGAGACGGCTTCGCCATCCCAGGAGAGGCCAAGCCAGGTCAGCCCGTCGAGAATGGCGGCCGTGGCGGCTTCGGTGGAGCGCTCGCGATCGGTATCCTCGATGCGCAACAGCATCGTGCCGCCGGTGTGCTTGGCATAGAGCCAGTTGAACAGCGCCGTGCGCGCCCCGCCGATATGCAGGTAGCCTGTGGGCGAGGGGGCAAAACGGGTGACGACCTTGTCGGACATGGAACTCTCGAGGAAGCGCTGAAAAATGCATGTTTCGCGCAGACTTCCACGCGACCGGCGTTCATGTAGCATAGGCGGTCTGGGGCGCAAGGGGCAGACCCGATGGCTGGACGTGGCCGGGGCGCGGAGGAGGGCGGGGGAACGACAGCAGGCGTCAGCGAACGCCTGATGTTTGCTCATGCCGTGCCCGAAGAGGGAACGCCGCTTTCGCTTCCGGCGCCGCGTCCGCCAGCCGGGCTTCTGCCGACTGGCGGCGGCATGTTACCGCCAGCATCGCCGACAGCCAACGACGGCCGGATCCGCAGACAGCTTGGCCGCGTTTCGCTTCCTGCTCTGCGCCGAAGCGTTGCGGTCGCCGCCACCACCGAGCTCGACCGTGGCGTCGGCTTTCTGCTGGTGCCGGTGTTCCTGGCAGCCGGCGTGATCTGTTACTTCTCGCTGAGCGCCGAGCCGGACCTCTACAGGCCGCTCGCGGCGGTCGCCCTGATGGCGGTCTGCGCGGCGGTCTCGCGTTCCCGGCACAGAACGCACCTTGTCTTCATGGCGGCGTTTTTCTGCGCCTTGGGCTTTCTCGCGGCCAAGGTGGAGACCTGGCGGATGGCGACCCCGATGCTGGGTTCCGAAATCCAGACACGGCTGACGGGCCGCCTCGTCACCGCCGAGGCGATGGCCAACGGCCGTGTCCGGCTCACCATAGATCTGATATCCACGGAGCGTCCGAAGCTGCGCTACGCGCCGAACCGCATCAGGCTGTCGGCGCGCAGGATCCCGTCCGGCATGACAGCCGGGTCGATGCTGACCGGCTATGCCAAGCTGCTGCCGCCGACAGGTCCGGTCAGGCCGGACAGCTACGACTTTTCGTTCGACAGCTATTTTGCCGGCATCGGCGCCAGCGGCTTTTTCCTGGGCGATCCGAAACTTGTCGCGCCGACCCCGACTGCGGCAACGGAAGTGCCGTTTGGCGCGCGCGTGGCATCGGCCATAGAAAATGCTCGCGAGGGGATTGCCGACCACATCAGGAGCAGCATCGGGGGTTCCGAGGGCGAGATCGCGGCGGCGCTGATCGTCGGCGTTCGTGCCGGCATTCCGGAACAAATCAACGAGTCGATGCGGCGGACCGGCATCTACCACATCATTTCGATCTCCGGCCTGCACATGGCGCTGGTCGCCGGCACGATCATGGTCCTGCTACGGGGCGCCTTCGCGCTGTTTCCGGATTTCTCGTCGCGCCGGCCGGTGAAGAAATATGCCGCTGGCATCGCGCTGGCGTCGATCGCCGCCTATCTCGTGATCTCCGGCATCGTGGTGGCGGCCGAGCGAAGCTTCATCATGCTTGGCGTGATGCTGGTCGCCGTGCTTTTCGACCGCGCAGCGCTGACCATGCGCAACCTGGCGATCTCTGCCATCGCCGTCATCCTGGTCTCGCCGCATGAAGTGGTCGGCCCGAGCTTCCAGATGTCCTTCGCTGCCACCGCCGCCCTGGTCGGCGCCTATGCCGGCTTTGCCGACTATCGCGCCGGCAAAACGACCGCGCCGCCGGCAAAGCGTTCGTTTCTCGGGTTCCTATCGCGAAAACTGGCGATTGGAGCGGGTGGCGCCGCCGTGACGTCGCTCATCGCGGGCAGCGCGACATTGTTGTTTGCCATCTGGCACTTCCAGCGGGTGTCGCCGCTCAGCCTGCTGGCCAATCTGGCGGTCATGCCGATCGTCTCATTGGTCGTCATGCCGTTCGCCGTGCTGAGCGCGCTGGCCATGCCCTTCGGCTTAGACGGTCCCTTCCTCTTTGTCATGGGCAAAGGCCTGACGGCGATGATCACCATTTCGGCATGGATTTCCGAGCGCTCACCGGTCGACGCCGTCGGGCTGATCTCGATCCAGTCGGTGCTGCTGGCGACGGTCGCGCTGGTCATCGCGACCATGGCTACCACCTGGCTGAGGCTTGCCGCCGTACCTTTCGCGCTCGCTGCGCTGCTGGCCATTTCGCACGTCCGCACACCGGACGTGCTTATCTCGGAGGATGCGCATCTGGTGGCGATGCCGATCGGCGGCGGCGAGCTTGCCGTCAATCGCGAACGCTCCAACGAGTTCACCACCGACAACTGGAAACGGGCGCTGAAAGCCGAGGAGATCGTGCCCCCGGAAAGGTTCGCCAAAGATACGCTGGACATTGCCGATCCCGTCGACCTGCCGCCCGGCTCGCCCTTCTATTGCAGCGGCGATCTCTGCATCGGTCGGCATCCTTCCGGCGCGATCGTCGCGCTCGCCGAGACCCGCGACACCGCCCGGCCGGCCTGCGGCTTCGCCGACCTCATCGTCATCAACGACGCCACGGCCTATAACCCTTGCCGCGATCCGCGTGTGCTCGTCGTCACCAAGCGGCAGCTGGCGCGCGACGGCAGCGCCGCCGTTTTCTTCGATCCGCAATCGGCAACCGCGCGGCCAACCGTCCGCTACGCGGTCGTAGAACCATACCGACCCTGGCACGAGCAGCGGAAATACACGCGCGAGGCGAGGGGACTGGCGCCCTATAAGCAGCCGGAAAAACCAGCCGCCGCACCGGCCCAATAGATTGTCGTCCGGGCGAAGACGGCGAGCAGTTCTGCTCAGTAGCGGCGAATAAGTCCGACGAGCTTGCCCTGAACCTTGACCCGGTCCGGTCCGAAGATCCGGGTCTCATAGGCCGGGTTGGCGGCCTCGAGCGCGATCGAGGCACCCTTGCGGCGGAAACGCTTAAGCGTCGCCTCCTCATCGTCGACCAGCGCCACCACGATCTCGCCCGGGCTTGCGGTGTTGGCATTGCGGATGATGACGGTGTCGCCATCGAAGATGCCGGCCTCGATCATCGAGTCGCCCTTGACCTCCAACGCGTAATGCTCGCCGCCCATGATCATGTCCGGCGGCACCGAGATCGAATGCGTCTGGTGCTGGATGGCGTCAATCGGCACGCCGGCGGCGATGCGGCCCATCACCGGAATGGATACGGCCGCCGCGGCCTCGTCGTCATTGCTTGGCGTCGGAGTGCGCGATGGCGTCGTCGGCTTGACCTGGCGACTGAGATTGCCTTGGCCGCCCTGGATGACGCTCGGCGAAAACTTCTTCGCGGCATTCAGGCCAGGCGCGATTGAGTCGGGCAGGCGCAGCACTTCCAGCGCGCGCGCCCGGTTCGGCAGCCGGCGAATGAAGCCGCGTTCTTCCAGCGCCGTGATCAGCCGGTGGATGCCGGACTTGGAGGCAAGGTCGAGCGCCTCCTTCATCTCATCGAAGGATGGAGGAATCCCGCTCTCCTTCAGGCGTTCATGGATGAACATCAGGAGTTCATGTTGTTTGCGCGTCAGCATCGGCGGCCCCCACGGGTTCTGAAACCAGAATCAGAAAAACAAACCCAGAACAAACACTATCTGTTCCAGTTGTGTTCCGCAACCGTTTAAAGTTTAGTGAATTTGTTAAGGCTGCCGAAACAATGTCGTATCCGGTGACGGCCGGCTGCCCCTCGTGGGGCAGCGGCATTGATTTCGCTCGATTTTGGAGTTCCCCTTACGCTGAAATACAACCCGCCACGATCACGAAGCCGTGGTTGGGATCACGTCGGCTCTACCGTAAGCGCGTGGCACCGTGAACGAAACGAACCCAAAATGCCAACCTTGGCGAAGTTCCGATCCGCAGTCTTCGCCGTCTATGGACCAGCTAACATAGGACCAAAGGTTCTTGCCCTGTCGCCGACGGTGGTGAGACAACCCCCTTGGCCAGATCGAAATGGAGGCGGCAGCACAATGAGGGGAATTCCTGATCTCGCCGAAGTCGAGGCGATGGATGCCGCGGATCCGCTGCGCGCCATGCGCGATCGCTTCGTCTTGCCGGAAGACGTCATATACCTCGACGGCAATTCGCTGGGCGCTGCTTCGATCGACGCCTTCAGCGAGATCGAGACTGCCGCGAGGCAGGAATGGGCGCGGGATCTCATCCGCGCCTGGAACACCGCCGGCTGGTTCGATATGCCCATCGAGTTGGGTGACCAGCTAGGGCGCCTGATCGGCGCGAAACCCGGCCAGACGGTCGTTTGCGACACGACTTCGATCAATATCTACAAGGTCCTGCATGCGGCACTTGCAATGCTGCCCGAGCGTTCGGTGATCGTTGCCGAGGGCGACAGCTTTCCGACCGACCTCTACATGGCGGAAGGCGTCGCATCGACGCGGCCCGGCACGGTGCTGCGGCTCGAAGGCACCGATGCCCCGACGATTGAGGAACTGGTTGACGATCGCGTCGCGGTCATCCTGGTCAACCACGTCAACTACAAATCCGGCCGGCTGCGCGACATGGCGGCGCTCACCCGCAAGGCTCATGAAGCCGGTGCGCTGATCGTGTGGGACCTCTGCCACACGGCGGGTGCGCTGCCGGTGGATCTCGACGGCTCTAATGCCGATTTCGCCATTGGCTGCACCTACAAGTATCTCAATGGCGGGCCGGGCTCACCGGCCTTCATCTACGCCGCGAGCCGCCATCACCGCGACATTCGCCAGCCGCTCAGCGGCTGGTGGGGCCATGCCCGGCCTTTCGCGTTCGAGCAGGGCTACGCTGCGCGCACGGGCATCCGGCGGTTCCTGTGCGGAACGCAACCGGTGCTGTCGATGCGCGCGCTGAAAGGGGCGCTGGATATGTGGAACGATGTCGACATAAGGGCCGTGCGGAGAAAAAGCGTCGCGCTGACGGACCTGTTCATCCGGCTTGTCGAGGCCAGATGCGGCGGCTTCGGTCTTGAGCTGGAGAGCCCGCGCTCAGGCGCAGAACGCGGCAGCCAGGTATCGTTCGCCCATCCAAATGGCTACCAGGTGATGCGCGCCTTGATCGAGCGCGGCGTGATCGGCGATTTCCGCGCGCCATCCACCATCCGTTTCGGCTTCACGCCGCTCTATGTCGGCTACCGCGATGTCTGGGATGCGGTCGAGGTGCTGGAGGACATCCTGCGCACTGGCATCTGGCAAGACGCACGCTTTGCCGTCAAAACAACCGTTACCTGACTTTGAATCGGCGATGCCGAACAAATGACCTGATCGCGGAGACACCGTTGCTGGGACATCGTATTGTCGACTGGGATGACGCCTATGCAAATGGCGCCAATATCGCGGGCGGCGACCGCTGGCCGGCTGCGTGGGATCGGCCGGCGCGGGCGTTTCGCGAAAGGCTGCTGTCAGAGGGCAGGGCGCGGCTCGATGTTGTCTACGGCGAAGCGCCGCGCAAGCGCTTCGACCTGTTTCTCCCGTCTGCGGCGCCAAGGGGGCTCGTCGTGTTCATCCACGGCGGCTATTGGATGGAGTCGGACAAGAGCTCCTGGTCGCATCTGGCTGGAGGCGCGCTCGGCCGCGGCTTTGCCGTCGCCATGCCCTCCTACACGCTGTGCCCGCAGACCAGGATCAGCGGCATAGTCGGCGAGGCCGCGGCAGCGATCGAGAAGGCGGCGGCCATGGTCGATGGTCCGCTGATGCTGACCGGGCACTCGGCCGGCGGGCATCTCGCCAGCCGAATGGTGACCACGGTCTCACCGCTATCATCCGATGTGGCGCGGCGCATACGCCAGGTCGTTTCGATTTCAGGCCTGCACGACCTTCGGCCGCTGATGTTCACAGCGCTGAACGAGACCCTGAACATCGACGAGCCGGAAGCGCGGAGCGAAAGCCCGGCATTGTTGCGGCCTCGACAGGGAGCCTGCATCACCTGCTGGGCCGGCGGCGGCGAGCGTGCGGAATTCCTGCGCCAGAGCGCGTTGCTCGCCAACATCTGGACCGGGCTCGGCGCCTCCACCCGTTCAGTGGTCGAGCCGGACCGACATCATTTCAACATTGTCGATGGCCTCGCCGACCCGGATCATCCCCTGACCCGTACGCTGGTGGACGAATAAGGGCTACGATCGACTTCGTCGACGTATCAGGATCGACTTCGTCGACGCCTAGCGCAGCATGAGCACGCTGCATTCAGCGCCGGCTTCCGCCGCCGGCGCAAAGGGCTCGCGCACGATCAGGCCGTTGGCGTCGGCGAGCATCCGCAGCATCGAGGAGTCCTGGATTCCGAAAGGCGTCGCGACCAAGGTGCCGGCGTCCTCGCGCACGACGGCGCGCACATAGTCCTGCCTAAGGTCGTTGGCCCGCATCGCGGTGCCAAGCCGGGCCGTTCGCATATCCTGATGGTGATCGCGGCCACCGAGCCGGGCAAGCAGCGGTTTCAGGAAGAGTTGCGAGCAGACAATGCTTGCCACCGGATTGCCGGGCAGGCCGATGCAGCGGATATGGCCAAGCCGGCCAAACATCAGTGGTTTGCCGGGGCGCATGGCAATCTTCCAGAAATCGAGCTGCATGCCTTCGCCGGTCAGCACGCTATGGACGAGGTCGTGGTCGCCGACCGAGGCGCCGCCGAGCGTGACGATGACATCGGCGTCCGCCTCGACCGCTTTCCGGACCAGCGCGGCAATCGCCTCCTGGCGGTCGGCGGCGATGCCGAGATCGAGCGCGAGCGCGCCGACCGACTGGGCGGCGGCTCCAACGCCGTAGGCATTCGACGAAATGATCTGGTCGGGGCCGAGCGCGCTGCCCGGGGGCAGCAATTCATCGCCGGTGGCGATGATCGCGACCAGCGGCCGGCGCACGACGTTCAGGGCTGGGTGGTTGGCCGAGGCCGCCAGCGAAAGGGCCGCCGCATCGAGCACGCGGCCCTTTTCGAGCAGCACGTCGCCCCGGCCGAAGTCGAGCCCGCGGCGGCGCACATTGCGTCCTTCCGCGGTCGGCTCCGTCACTTCGATCCTGCCATTGCCGAGATCGCGGACGTTTTCCTGGATGACGACCGTGTCGGCGCCCTCCGGCAACGGCGCCCCGGTGAAGATGCGCACGGCCTGGCCTTCCCCGACGGTTCCGGAGAAACCGCGCCCGGCAGGCGCCATGCCGATGACCTCGAGTAGCGCCGGCGCCGAGGCGACATCGCAGAAGCGCGCGGCATAGCCGTCCATCGCGGAGGCATCGAAAGGTGGCTGCGTGCGCAGCGCGACCACCGGCTCGGCCAGCACGCGACCCGCCGCGTCAGCCAGCGGAACGCGCTCGCCCGGCAGAGCCGTCACGCCGTCGAGCAGGCGTTCGAGCGCCTCGGTGACCGGGAGCAAGGCCATTATGAACCTGCCTTGTAGTCGCCTGATTTGCCGCCGGTCTTCTCGACCAGCCGGACGCCGGAAATCACCATCCCGCGGTCCGCTGCCTTGGCCATGTCGTAGATGGTGAGGCAGGCGACTGAAGCGGCGGTCAGCGCCTCCATCTCCACGCCCGTCTTGCCGGTGACGCGGGCGAGCGCGGTGACCTTGAGACCTGGCAAGGAATGGTCCGGCTCGATCTCGACGGCAACTTTGGTCAGAAGCAGCGGATGGCAGAGCGGGATCAGTTCGTGCGTCTTCTTTGCGGCCATGATGCCGGCGATACGGGCAGTCCCCAATACGTCGCCTTTCTTGGCGTCGCCGGCCAGGATCATCTCCAGCGTTTCCGGCTGCATGGAGACAAACCCTTCAGCGACTGCCGTGCGCGTCGTCTCGGCCTTGTCGCCGACGTCGACCATATTGGCTTCGCCTTTAGCGCCAAGATGAGTAAGGGAGGCCATCCTCAAACGGCCTCGGCACGCGCCTTGCCGGTGAGCAGCAGTTGCGTGGCGGCGGCCACGTCGGCCTGCCGCATCAGGCTCTCGCCGACCAGGAAGGTGCCGATCTTGCTCTTCTCCAGCCGGCGGCAATCCTGATGCGTGAAGATGCCGCTTTCACTGACCAGCAGCCGATCCGCCGGCACCATGGCCGCCAGCCGCTCCGAGACGTCGAGGCTGGTTTCAAAGGTTCTGAGATCGCGGTTGTTGATGCCGATCAGCCGCGACGAAAGGCGAAGCGCGCATTGCATTTCGTTTTCGTCGTGCACCTCGACCAGAGCGTCCATGCCGAGCTCGAAGGCGGTCGCTTCCAGGTCCTTGGCAAGCGCGTCGTCGACGCTCGCCATGATGATCAGGATCGCGTCGGCGCCCCAGGCGCGTGCTTCGTAGACCTGGTAGGGATCGAACAGGAAATCCTTGCGCAGAGCCGGCAGGCGCACCGCTGCCCGAGCGGCTGTCAGGAATTCGGGAGCGCCCTGGAAAGACGGGGCGTCCGTAAGCACCGAAAGGCAGGCGGCGCCACCTTGCTGGTAGGCCTGTGCCAATGACGGCGGATCGAAATCGGCGCGGATCAGGCCCCTGGAAGGGCTGGCCTTCTTGATCTCGGCGATCAGCGCAAAACCGCCGTCTCGGCGCTTGGCTTCCAGCGCGGCAAGGAAGCCGCGCGGCGGCTCGGCGTCCCCGGCCTTCATCTTGATCTCGGCGAACGACACGGCGAGCTTCGCCGCGGCGATCTCTTCACGCTTGTAGGCTTCGATCTTGCGCAGGATATCGGACAAGGGGTCTATCCGTTCGAAATCTCGATGAGCTTGTCGAGCACCGCAAGCGCGCGGCCGCTGTCGATCGCTTGCGCCGCCGCCGCGATGCCGTCGGCCAGCGTCGTCACCTTGCCGGCCACAACCAGCCCGGCGCCGGCATTCATCAGCACCGTATCGCGATAGGCGCCGGCGGCTCCGCCAAGCATATCGCGCAATTCCTTGGCGTTGTAGGCCGCGTCGCCGCCGCGCAGCTCTTCCTTTGTGTGTCGCTTCAAGCCGACGGCTTCCGGCGTCAGGGTGAAGCTGCGGATTTCGCCGCCGGCAAGCTCAGCCACCTGGGTCTCGCCCGTCGTGGTGATCTCGTCATAGCCGTCGCCATGGACGACCCAGGCGTGATCGGCGCCCAGCGCCTTGAGCGTCTCGGCCACGGGCATGATCCACTCCGGCAGGAAGACGCCGACCATCTGGCGGCTGACGCCGGCGGGGTTCGACAGCGGTCCGAGCAGGTTGAAGATGGTGCGCGTGCCGAGCTCGACGCGGGTCGGCCCGACATGCTTCATCGCCGGATGATGCGCCGGAGCGAACATGAAGCCGACGCCGGCCTCATGGATGCAGCGTCCGATCGTCTCCGGCGGGATGTCTATTCTGACGCCCAGCGCCGTCAGCACATCGGCGGAGCCGGTCAGCGAGGACAGGCCGCGATTGCCATGCTTGGCGACCGGCACGCCGGCCGCGGCAATGACGAAGGCTGAAGCGGTCGAGATGTTGACCGAATGCGAATTGTCGCCGCCGGTGCCGACGATGTCGATGGCGCCTTGCGGCGCCTCGACGCGCAGCATCTTGGCGCGCATCGTGGCGACCGCGCCGGAAATCTCGCCCACCGTCTCGCCGCGCACGCGCAGCGCCATCAGGAAGCCGCCGATCTGGCCGGGCGTCGCGTCGCCGGACATGATGATGTCGAACGCCTCGCGCGCCTCCTCGAAGGAAAGCGCGGTGCCCGATGCGACCTTGGCTATGTGTGTCTTGAGAGCGCTCATCGTGTCTGTGCTTGCGAAACCGCGTTCGGATCGATGCGAACGTCATATTGCGACTGCAACTGCGCCACCAGCTGGTCGAGCAGATCGTCGGACATGCCGGCGCCGAAGGATTTCTGCGCGTCGTCCGGCACCGCGCTGCCATCGGCGCCTGCCGGCTCGAAGACCTCGGCGACCTTGAACAGGATCTGGCCGTCGCCGGTGGGCGAGGGGATCAAACCGGTACCGCCTTCGCCGACGCCGAACATGGCCGCGGCGCCTTCCTTGCCGAAATCGGCATCGTCGGCTTCGCGCTTCAGGCCGCGCTTGGTCTGCTTGTCAAGCTTGAGCTCGCCGGCGATGACGTCGAGCGCGGTGCCTGCCTTGAGGCGCTTCTCCAGCTCCTGAGCCTTGGCGTCGAGCCGCTTGTTGGTCTCGGCCTCCGTCCAGTCGGCGACGACCTTCTTGCGGACCTCATCCAGCGTGCGGTCGCGCGCCGGCGTGACCGACTGCACTTCGTAGAAGACGAAACCGTTGCCGGCAGTCGTCAGGCCTTCGTTCTCGGTATTGGGCTCCGCCGCGAACACCGACTTAATCAGCTCGGCCGATTCCGGCAGGTCGTTGACGATCGTGCCGTCCGGCCGCTGGCCGGTACGGTCGATGGCGTCGATGGTGACGACCTTGAGCTTCAACTTCTCGGCGGCCTGGGCCAGCGAGGCGCCCGAGGCGCGGGTGTCCTCGTAGCTGTCATGCACATCGAGCAGGATGCGGCTTGCCTCGCCAAGCGCCAGGTCCTTGCGGATCTGGCCGGACACTTCCGAAAGCGGCTTCACCACCTGCGGCTTGATCTCGGTGACGCGCAAGAGCACGGGACCGAAGGCGCCCTGGACGACCTGGCTCACCTCGTTGGCATTGAGCGAGAAGGCGGCATCGGCCACCGCCTTGTCGGCGATCTTGTCCTTGGCCAGTGTGCCGAGCAGCGTGTCGGCCTGCGTCTTGCCTTCGGCGGTGACGAGCTTGTCGAAGGTAGCCCCAGCCTTCAGCGAATCCAACGCGGCCTTGGCCGCATCCGGCGTCTTGAACACCAGCTGCTCGATGGTGCGCATCTCGGGCGTCGTGTAGCGCGCGATGTTCTTGTTGTAGTCCTCGCTGATCTGCTGGTCTGTCACCGCGGACGGATCCATGATGTCCTGCGGCTCCAGCCGGACATAGGAGAACTTGCGGTATTCCGGCGCGGCATAGTTCTTCTTGTTGGCGTCGAAATAGGTTTTGAGGGCGCTGTCGGACGGCGCCTCGATCGGCTGCACCAGCGTCTTGGGCAGCACGACATAGTCGATCGTGCGATCCTCGCCGCGATAGAGAGAAACCGCCTTCAGGAAAGTCTGCGGAACCTTGAGGCCGTCGGAGATCGCCTCGACGATCTGCTGGCGCACGGCCACCTGCGAGCGGTTTCTGAGATAGTCCTCGGGCCGCATGCCGAGCTGGCGCAGCAGATACTCGAAGGTGCGCCGATCGAACTGGCCGCCGGGGCCTTTGAAGGCCGGATCCTCGCGCGTCAGTTCGGCCAGCCGATCCTTGGAGAGGCCTAGCCCCAGCTTGCGCGCCTGTTCGTCGAGCACTGCGCCCGAAACGAGTTGCGCCAGCACCTGATTGTCGACACCGAGCAGCTTGGCCTGTTCGTGGGTGACGCGCTGGCCATATTGCTGCGACAGAAGGCTGAGCTGGCGGTCGTAAGCGAGGCGGTACTCGTTGATCGAGACCTCCGTGCCGCCGGCCGTGATCACCGCGTGATGGCCGCCCAGCACGCCACCCACCATGCGCGTGGTCGCGCCCCAGGCGAGGAAACTCACCACCAGCAAGGACAGCAACGCCTTCGCGACCCAGGTGCCTGCCGCGCTTCTCAATATACCAAGCATGCATACTTCCGATTTTTGCGCATTTTCGCGTGCGCCGAGTCTGAAACAAGCGCAATAGCGCCCTTCCGGCCCACTGTCGATTGCTTTGTGACCTGATTTTGGTAGTGAGGGCGCTGCTTAATGTCGCTCGGAGAACGCCCCCATGACCCCTGGAATCCGCCCGCTTGTCGCCGGCAATTGGAAAATGAACGGCACCAGCGCCTCGCTCAACGAGCTGCGGTCGATAGGCAACGGGTTCATGAGCGGGCTCGACGCGGAGACCGAAGCGGTCGTGTGCGTGCCGGCGACCTTGCTGCAGCGCGCCGCCGAGATCCTGTCGCGCACGCCGGTGCGTGCCGGTGGAGAGGATTGCCATCCCAAGGAGAGCGGCGCCTTCACGGGCGAGATTTCGGCCGAGATGCTCAAGGATGCCGGCGCAAGCCACGTCATCGTCGGTCATTCCGAGCGCCGCGAGCTGTTCGGCGACGACGATGCAATGGTCCATGCCAAGGCGTCGGCAGCCTGGCGGGCTGGGCTGGTGGCCATCATCTGCATCGGCGAGACGCGCGCCGAGCGGGAGGCGGGCGCCACCCTTGACGTCCTGTCGCGCCAGCTTGACGGTTCCGTGCCGGCGAGCGCCACCGCCGCCAACACCATTATCGCCTACGAGCCGGTCTGGGCGATCGGCACCGGCCTGACGCCGACCGCCGCCGATGTCGCCGAGGCGCATGCGCATATCCGGGGCAAGCTGACCGCGCTGCTCGGCGATGCCGCGGCCAGGACGCGCATTCTTTACGGCGGCTCGGTCAAGCCTTCCAACGCGGTGGAACTGCTCGGCGTCGACAATGTCGACGGCGCGCTGGTCGGCGGCGCCAGCCTGAAGGCAGCCGACTTCCTGGCCATAGCGGAAGCTTATATGAACATGGCTTAGCCTGCGTTGATATTCAGGTGATGCCGGCCTGCGAACGATGGTTTCCTGCGCTTCCGGTGCTCACGTACTTTAGTACGCTCCGCTCCGGTTCTCGGAAACCACCGTTCTCGGCTCGGCCTGACCTGAATCTCAACACACCCTAGCCGTCTCCCGGGCTCGCGTGGGCTAAATCGTTGTAATGGCCGCATTGGTTCCCATATTCCCGGCCACGGGCTTGGAAATGCCGCCAAAGCATTGTAAGGAGCCGCCTCCAAATCATCGGTCGTATGCGCGCTCGCGCAAGGCCTCGCCAGGATAAATTATGGAAACCGTACTGATCGTCGTCCACCTCATGGTCGTGCTCGCCCTCGTCGGCGTGGTGCTGCTGCAGCGCTCCGAAGGCGGCGGCCTGGGCATCGGCGGCGGTTCCGGTTTCATGACCGCTCGTGGCGCCGCCAACGCGTTGACGCGCGCCACCGCGATCTTGGCGGCAGCCTTCTTCGTGACGTCGCTGGCGCTGTCGATCCTTGCCCGCTACGGCGAAAAGCCGATCGACATCCTCGACCGCCCGGCAACGTCCAGCCAGGGCAACGGCGTGCTCAACCAGCTGCCGGGATCGAACGGACCGGTGGGCAGCTCGCAGCCCGCAGCCCCGGCCGGCGGCTCTGCTCCCGCGGCTCCGGCTGGCGGTGCGACGAGCACCACGCCGCTTGCCAACGGCGCCACAGCGCCGGCTCCGGCCACAACGCCTGCTCCGGCGCCCGCGAATCCGAGCACCGCGCCGGCGACCAACGGCGTCACCTTGCCGGTCACCCCTCAGGTTCCGAACCAGTAGCCGGACAAGCACTGCCGCGATCTGTTGTTCTTTGAACACAGTCGCGGCAAATGCGCGCCCGATCCCGAAGATTCAACCGGGCGTGGCGCCTGCCTCAGCTTGAGGCGATGACAGCTAATCGATTATAGATTGCGCGCGGCACTTTTGGCGTCCTTGGGGGACGCCGGGCGACGCCGTGGGCAACACGCATTGAACGATCGGATCTTCGCCATGCAGCTTCGCAGCTTCATCATTTTGGGAGTCTGTGCCGTCCTCGGCATGGGTTCCGCGGCCCTTGCCGGGCCGGCAAACATGGTCTCCTCCCCGTCGGTAGAGAAAACCGACGCCATTCCCGTTGCCGCCGCCAAGAGCGACGCATCGCAGCTGAGGCTTCTCAAGAAGAAGAAAAATCCGACCTCGGATGATCTCGCGCAGATCGGCAAGCTCGAGGCCAAGATCGCCGCCGACAAGCAGGCGGCAAACGATAAGGCGCTCGAGGCTCGCAAGATGGCGATGCGCGAGGCCGCCAAGGCCAAGGCTGACGCGGCGCGCCAGGAATGGCTCGCCAAGAAGGGCACTGCCGCGACGGCTGAGGTCGCCGACGCCAAACCGGCCAAGAAGACCACCAAGATCATCGCGCCGCTGGACCCGGTGGCGCAGATCATGCCGGTCAAAGCCGAGGAGCCTATCCCGGCTGAGGTCATGAACATCACCGCTACCGGCAACAATGGCGAGTTGCGCAGTGAGCAGCCCGGCCAGAAGCAGACGAGCAGCGGCGGGCTGTTTGCCGGCCTCTTCGGCGGCTCGTCGGTGACCTCGATCAGTTACCTGCCCGAGACCCGTGCGCTTGATTCGGCGCTGGCCAAGAAGGCCGCCAAGCGGCCGTTCAAGGTGAAGCCGGAATTCGTGCCGCAGGACGTCACGTTCACCGGTTATGAGCCGGGCACCATCGTCATCGACACCAGCGCGCGCCGCCTCTACCTCGTCGAGTCGTTTTCCACGGCACGCCGCTATGCCATCGCGGTCGGCCGCGAAGGCCTGCAGTTCAAGGGCACGGTAGCCGTCGGCGACAAGCAGGAATGGCCGCGCTGGATACCGACGCTCGACATGCAGAAGCGCGAGCCGAAGCATTACGGCCAATACAAGGACGGCATGCCCGGCGGCGGCGAGAACCCGCTCGGCGCGCGCGCCATCTATCTCTATGACGGCAAGAAGGACACGCATCTGCGCATCCACGGCACAATCGCGCCGCAGTCGATCGGAACCAGCGCCTCCAATGGCTGCTTCCGCATGATCAACGAGCACGTCATGGACCTCTACAGCCGCGTCAAGATCGGCACGAAGGTTGTTATTATCTAAGGCTTTCCGTCAAACTGCCGAAAGGGCCGGCATCGCCGGCCCTTTTGTTTTGACTGAATCCAAGCCCGTGCGGGCCCCGTCGCCATTTTGGGAAAAAGCGTTCGCGGCGGTTTTTTCTCTGGCGGAATCAATCAGGCCGCGTTAAGCGATGACTCCCATGGCGCGATATGTATTCATCACAGGCGGCGTGGTTTCCTCACTCGGAAAAGGCATCGCCGCAGCAGCTCTTGGGGCTCTTCTGCAAGCGCGAGGCTATCGCGCGCGGATCAAAAAGCTCGATCCTTATCTCAATGTCGATCCCGGGACGATGTCGCCGTATCAGCACGGCGAAGTGTTCGTGACCGATGACGGCGCCGAGACCGACCTCGATCTCGGCCATTACGAGCGATTCACCGGGCGCTCGGCGAACCAGCAGGACAACATCACCACCGGCCGCATCTACAAGAACATCATCGAGCGCGAGCGGCGCGGCGACTATCTCGGCGCGACCGTGCAGGTGATCCCGCACGTCACCGACGAGATCAAGCATTTCGTACTGGACGGCAATGACGACTACGATTTTGTGCTGTGCGAAATCGGCGGCACGGTCGGCGACATCGAGGCGATGCCGTTCCTGGAAGCGATCCGACAGCTCGGCAACGACCTGCCGCGCAACAACGCCGTCTATGTGCATCTGACCCTGATGCCTTACATCCCGACGGCCGGCGAACTGAAGACCAAGCCGACGCAGCATTCGGTCAAGGAACTGCGCGGCATCGGCATCGCGCCTGACATCCTTTTGGTGCGCGCCGACCGGCCGATCCCGAAGGAGGAGCGCCGGAAACTTTCGCTGTTCTGCAACGTGCGCGAAAGCGCCGTCATCCAGGCGCTGGACGTGCCGCATATCTATGACGTGCCTTTGGCCTATCACCAGGAGGGCCTCGATTCGGAAGTGCTGGCGGCCTTCGGTATCGACCCGGCGCCGAAGCCCCGCATGGAGCCGTGGCAGAAGCTTTCCAACCACATCCACAATCCGGAAGGCGAGGTGACGATCGCCATCGTCGGCAAATACACCGGCCTCAAGGATGCCTATAAATCGCTGATTGAGGCGCTGTCGCATGGCGGCCTCGCCAATCGCGTCAAGGTCAAGCTCGACTGGATCGAAAGCGAGATCTTCGAGAAGGAAGACCCGGCGCCGTGGCTGGAGAAGGTGCATGGCATCCTCGTTCCCGGCGGCTTCGGCGAGCGCGGTTCGGAAGGCAAGATCCTGGCGGCAAAGTTCGCCCGCGAGCGCAAGGTGCCTTACTTCGGCATCTGCTTTGGCATGCAGATGGCCTGCATCGAGGCGGCCCGCTCTCTGGCGGGTGTCGACCATGCGTCGTCGACCGAGTTCGGCCCCACCGACGAGCCCGTCGTCGGTCTGATGACCGAGTGGCTGAAGGGCAATATGCTTGAGAAGCGCAGGGCCGCAGGCGATCTCGGCGGCACGATGCGGCTTGGCGCCTATCAGGCCGAGCTCGCCAAGGGCTCGAAGATAGCGGATATCTACGGCGACACGCAGATTTCCGAGCGCCACCGTCACCGCTACGAAGTCAACATCGACTACAAGCAGCGGCTCGAAGATTGCGGCCTGGTGTTTGCCGGCATGTCGCCCGACGGCGTGCTGCCGGAGACGGTCGAATATCCTGACCACCCATGGTTCATCGGCGTGCAGTATCACCCCGAACTGAAGAGCCGCCCGCTCGACCCGCATCCGCTGTTCGCGAGCTTTATCTCGGCTGCAGTGGATCAGTCGCGGCTCGTCTAGGCGTGCTGATATTCAGGTGAGGCCGGCCTGCAAATGGCGGCTTCCTGCGCTTCCGGTGCTCACGTACTTCAAGTACGTTCCGCTCCGGTTCTCGGAACCCACCATTTTCGACTCGGCCTGACCTGAATCTCAGCACGCCTTAGCTCCGGCCTGCGTGCCAGCTATGCGGACCGTAATGCAAACTTATGTCGCGCTGCTCTACAGCATCATCCTGGGCGAGGGGCGGCGGGTGGTCATGTCCGACCTGAAGGCCATGGCGGAAAGCCTCGGGCTGAAAAACGTCCGCACGCTGGTTGCGACAGGCAATCTGGTGTTCGAGGCGCGCACAGGCGAGCTTTCAAAGCTCGAGGGCCGGCTGGAAAAGGCGTTCGAGAAAAGCTTCGGCCGGCATGTCGACATCATCGTGCGCCGTGCCGAGGACTGGCTGAAGCTTGCCGCCGCCAATCCATTTCCGGGCGAATCAGCGGACACGGCCGATCAGGTTGCGGTGCGCGTGATGCGCGAGCCGCTGCCGGCGGACACCGTCGAGGCACTCCAGGCCTATGCCGCCGCCGACGAAAAAGTATTCCTAGTCGACGGCGATATCTGGCTTGTCTTCTCGCGCGAGCGGCCGAGCTCGCGGCTGCTTGCCGCCGCCAATCACAAGCGCCTCGGCATCGGCACGTCGCGCAACTGGAACACGGTGCGCCGTCTGGCGGAGTTGGTAGGCAGTAGGCAGTAGAGTGGCATTCTCTATTGCCTAAGCCCTACTGCCTACTGCCTTGTTTCAGGCCTTGGCGGTCCTTGCCCCGGCGCCAAGCGCCATGGTGCGCAGCACGTAGTAGACGGCGCCGGCGATCGCCACGCCAAAGAACCAACCATAGACGCCCCACCAGGACGGCAGCCAGTTGGTGAAGTTGGGCAGGATCGAGGAGAAGATGGCGCCGATGCCGGCAGCGATGAAGGCGTTGACATGCCACCCGCTCTGGAAACGGAACTCGCCGTCTTCGCGATAGAGTGCTTCGACGTCGACTTCGCTTTTGCGGATCAGGTAGTAGTCGACCATCATCACGCCGAAGATCGGTCCCATCGTCGCGCCGATGACGTTGACGAAGGAAGCCGCACTGCCTTCCCATGGCGCGAAGGGATAGAGCACCAGCGCGATCAGCGCCGCGATGTAGCCGCCCTTCTTGAAGTCGATCTGGCGCGGGAAGACGTTGGAGAAATCGAACGCCGGCGAGACGAAGTTCGCCACGACGTTGATGCCCAGCGTCGCCACCGCGAAGGTCAGCGCGGCAAGCGCCGCCAGGAACCAGCTGTCGAACTTGGCCGAGATCTGGTCGGGATGCAGCAGCACCTCATGGTAGACGTCATAGGCGGCGATCGTGGTGACGCCGGCGACCAGCGAGAACAGGATGAGGTTGACCGGCAAGCCCCAGATGTTGCCCTTGCGCAGCGCTGCATTGTCCGGCGCGTAACGGGCGAAATCGCAGAAGTTGAGGTAGAGAGCCGAGAAATAGGTCACCCAGATCGCTGCCACCGCGAACAGCGCGGTCCAGGACCCAGGCTCGCCCGGAACGCCGGCATCCTTGGTCTTGTCCAGCAGCACATCCATCGGGATGTCGCTGGTGAAGGCGAAAGTGCCGGACTTCACGCAAAGATAGATGGCCAGGATCAGCATCATGATCCACACGGCCGGGCCGGCCCAATCCTGGAAGCGACGGACGGTTTCCATGCCCTTCTGGATGATCAGCAACTGCAGCGCCCAGATGATGATGAAGCAGATCACCTCCAGCGTCGAGTGTCCCAGAAGGTGCGAGCTCTTGTTGAACTCGTCGAACCATTGCAGGCGCGTCAGCAGCGCCACGATTGCGCCCGACGCCGCGGCCGTCTGGGCGCCGTACCAGAAGCAGGCGACGATCGCCCGCACCAGCGCCGGGACGTTGGCGCCCCAGATGCCGAAGGAGGCGCGGGCAAGCACGGGGTAGGGTACGCCGGTCTTCACGCCGGCATAGCCGACCATATTCATCAGCGCATAGATAATCAGCGAGCCGATGCCGATGGCGATGATGAAGTTGACGAAGCCGCCGCAGAACAGAAACAGGCTTGCCGCCAGGTAGTAGCCCCAGAGGCTGTGGACGTCGGAGGTCCAGACGTTGAAGATCGAAAACGGTCCCCAGTTCCTGACCGTTGCGGGAGCCAGATCCTCATTGTAGAGGTCAGGCGATGCGCCTTGAATGGTCATTGCAAATGTTCCCCTTTTTGCAAAACGCGCCCTCACGCGTTGACCGCGGAGGTTAAGCCTGACGCAGGGTAACCGGCAAGCAACCCATTTGCCGGCTTTCGCCTTAAAGATATTCAATGAGAATCGCCGTTATCCGGCGGCTCCAGGCCTGCATTGGCTGAGTCGCCAATTGATTTTCGCGCATGTCAGGCGCGGGCCCGCGTTTCGAACTTTTTCCATCGGCAACCAAATTTGTTTGGAACCGATTCGCGGGACGTGCGTTTATTGCGGTTCGACTGCGCTGCGGTCGACCGGGAGGATAATTATGGATCGCTTGCATTTCTTTACCCCAGTGCGAATTGCGCGTGGGCAGGGATACCCTGTGGAGGAAGTCGATAGCGTCTCCGAGGCGATGGTGTTCCTGCGGAAGTGGCCAACGGGACGGCGCGGCCCGGTTTATCAATGCGCCCTGAATTGCTGTGCGGCGGCACTGTCTGGCAAGATGTCGGCCGAGGAAGCGCGCAAAGCCTTTGTCGGCTTTGCCCGCATCACCCGGCTGCTCGACGACGACATGGCGCTGCCGCTGGGCGGCGCATCGATGGACAATGTCCACGCCTTGAGGCGCTAGCGCCGTCACGCCCCCGCGGCTGCGCCTGACAGATGCGATGATGAGGCGTCGGCTTATGGCCGACGTCGCTGTGCTGTCGTCGGCTCAGTTTTCCTTGAAAGAGCGTGTGAGCGAAGCCTGCACCGGGGCCAGCATATAGTCGAGCAAAGTGTGCTCTCCCGTCAGGATCATGACCTCCGCCGGCATGCCGGGCGACAGGTGCACGTCATGCAGCTCTGCGAGATCGGCGGTGTCGACCTTGACCTTGGCGAGGAAATAAGGCTCGCCGGTCTTTTCGTCCGTCAGCCGGTCGGCCGACACCGATGTGAGCAGGCCATGGATTTGCGGCAGATGCCGGCTCGGATAGGCCGACAACACCACGCGAGCCGGCATGTCAGGATGTACCACGTCGATATCCGCCGGCTTGATGCGTGAATCGATGACCAGATTGGGCTCGTTGGGAACGATATCAAGCAGCGCCTGGCCGCTTGCGATCACGCCCGATTCGGTCGTCATGCGCAGGTTCATCACCGTTCCGGCGATTGGTGCGACAATGTCGGTCCTGGCCAGCACATCCTGGCGCGAAGGTAATTGGCTGCGCAGTTCAGCCAGGTCTCCTCGCACTTTTGCGAGATCCTCATTGGCGCTCTCGCTGTCCTGTTGGCGCAGGTTGAGGAGCTGGAACTCGGTCTCGCCGATCTGCTGGTCGTTGTGTGCCACTTGCGCGCGGTTCGACGCCTGATTGGCGCGGATCTCGGCCTGGGACCGCTGCAGCGCCAGTATCCGCGGCAGCCGCTCCAGTCCCTGTTTGTACATTTCCTGCGCTGAGGCGATCTCCTGGTCGATCAGCCTGAGCTGCTCGGCCTCGGCGGCAATCACCTCCCTCGATCCTGTACTTTGCTCCTGGATTTGCGCGATGCGCTTGTTGAGGATTTGCGTGCGCCCCGCACGGGTCGCCAGGCGGCTGTCGAGCAGCGCCTGTTCCTCGGCTACCACCTTTCGCGCCGTCTCGCTGTCGATCGATGTCAGCTCCTTGGGGAAGGTGATCCGGTCCTGCCCGGCAAGCTCCGCGACCAGGCGCGCTTCGGTCGCCAGCAGTCGGATATAATGGCCTTGCAACTCGTCATAGCGACCTTGGGCGTCGGTCGTCTTCAGGCTGATCAGCACCTGGCCGGCGTTCACCTTGTCGCCTTCCTTTACGTGGATCGCGCCGATGATGCCGCCCTCCAGATGCTGGACGGTCTTGCGATAGCCCTCGGGGCTGACAACGCCGTTGGCGACGACGGCGCTTGCCAGAAGAGCGACGCTTGACCACGCGGCGGTGCCGCCCACGAAGACGATCGCCGACACATAGCCCAGCATGCGCGCTGGCCGCGTCCGTCGGTTCAGGTCGCGGCCGCTGGCGCGGAGGGCAGGTGACCGCCGCCGGACCAAGCCTGAAACCAGCAGCAGGACGAGCACGCCGGCGGCCGCAATCATTGTGACGCGCGTCGGCTGGTTCAGGCCGCGGAACCAAATCGATGCCGCGGCGACCAGATCGCCTGCGGAAATGGACAGCCTGTCCGCCAACGCGCCCAAGCTATCCATCAGCCTGTCCAGCATCGTCGAGAAGTCGCCAAGTCGATCACCGCCCATGGCTCACTCCCCTGCCTTCAGGTTTGCTGGCGCATTGGCGGCGATCTTGTCCCGTATGGCGGCCGGCACCGGGATGTGCCTGGGCTGGCCTGCCAGCGCGCCGAGCACCTCGTCGCGCGTGCCGAACATCGAAAGGGATCCGTCGCGGATGAGGGCGATATGGTCGGCAGTGCGCAGAAGATTGGTCTGATGGCTGATGATGACCACCGTGCGGCCCCGCTCCTTGAGCTGCTGGAGCACGTTGAACAGCGCCACTTCGCCTTCGCCGTCGAGGCCGGTGTTCGGCTCGTCGAGGACGATCAGCGGCGGGTCACCGAATAGCGCCCGGGCCAGCGCGATGCGCTGGCGCTGGCCGCGCGATATCCGGGCCCCATGCGGTCCGACTTCGGTGCGATAGCCGCTCGGCAGCCGCAGGATCATTTCGTGGATGCCGGCGAGTTGAGCCGCGGCTATGACCGCTTCGCTGTCGACGTCGCGCAGGCGGGCGATGTTCTCGGCGATCGTTCCAGGGAACAGCTCGACCTGCTGCGGCAGATAGCCGATATGCTGGCCGAGTTCCTCCGCAGGCCAGTTCCAGACTTCCGCGCCATCCAGCCGGACGTGGCCGAGCGAGGGCCGCAGCGTGCCGACAATGAGACGGCAGAGCGTGGTCTTGCCCGAGCCGGATGGGCCAATGACGCCGCAGGTCTGGCCGGGTTCGACGCCGAAGCCTATCGCGTTCAGCAGCGCCTGCGACGTCCCTGGCGCACAATAATGCAGGTTTTCGAGCTTCAGCCGGCCTTGCGGGCGGGGCAGGCTGACGCCGGCTGTTTGCATCGACCTGGTCTCGGCGAAAAGCTTCATCAGGTTGCGGCGCGCGGTCCGCGCGCTGACCAGACTGCGCCAGGCGCCTATCGAGCGCTCTATCGGCGCCAGCGCGCGGCTGAGCAGGATGGAAGCCGCGATCATCGAGCCGGGTGTCAGCTCGCGACGCAGGACGAGATAGGCGCCGAGCCCCAGCACGGCCACCTGAAGGGCGAGACGCAGCGAACGCGACAGGCTGCCGATGATGGTGGTGCGCTGTAAAATCCGGGTCTGGATGTCGATCAGCGATTGCTGGTTTTGCTCCCACCGCCGCAGCGCCGGCCCGGACATGCCGAGCGAGCGCAATGTCTCGGCGCCGTCGACGAATTGACCGACGGCGGCCTGGCTGCGGCGAAGCCCCGCTGCCGCATCCTGGCCTTTGCGGCGGGTGAGGAAATCGTTGGCGAGCGCGGCGCAGAACAGGAGCACGGCGCCGGCAAGGCCGACTACACCCAATGCCGGATGCAGAAACCACATGAACGCCAGGAAGACCGGCGTCCATGGCGCGTCGAGGAAAGTCAGTATGCCATCGCCGGCAATGAAGCCGCGCAGATCGCCCACGTCCTTCAGGCCGGTTTCGAGGTTGCTGCCGGCCAGGCGCGCCTCCATGGCGCGTTCGATCACCGGAACGCTGAGTTGGTCGTCCAGCCACTGGCTGATATGGCCGAGCATCATCCGGCGGGCGTGTTCCAGCAGGCCATAGACGGCGATGGCGCCGATCACGGCAAGGGTAAGCCATAGCAGCGTGTCGATCGACCCGCTCGACAGCACCCTGTCGTAGATCTGCAGCATGTAGACGGTGCTGGCGAGCAGGAGGAGATTGGTAAGCAGGCTGAAGAGAAGGAGGGCGGGCACCTGATGGCGGGCCAGATGCATCACTTCCTGGAATTGCGGTCTTGGCTGCATCACGGATACCCTCCGCTTCGATGCCGTTTGTCAGTGCCCGGCCCTGGCGTTGAATTGGCGTCTGGGCCGGTGTCGTTACGGGGGCAGCATTGGCTGCCCCCGTAAGGTCAGGCGTCAGGCGATGTCGACCAGAATGTGCTGCACCGCTGTCGTGTCGCCATCCGCGTCCGCGATCTGGACGCCGAAGTCGAGGTGCGCGTCCGGTGTCGTGGTCTGCGTCGAGGTGAAGCCGAGGTCCACGATCTTCAAGACGTCGTTGTCGGTCGGGTCCCAGTTCACCAATGTGGTTTGAGAGCTGCCGCCACCCGAGCCAGTGGCTCGGTTCAGGTCGATCGCCGTGCCGTCGCCGGTGATTCCGTTGCCGGACTGCATGATCTGGGCACCCTGGATCACCCAATTCTCGCCGACACCATTGTAGTCGTTCCTCTCGATGATGATGAGGCCGTCGTTATTATCGAGTGGGAAGTCCGCTGCGTATGCGGTGGGCACCTGCCCCATTTTGTAGATGTCGGCGTTCTCGATGTAGATCGCCTTCGTGGTATGCACGCTACTGTCCGTGCTGCTGACGAGCTGAAGGATGACCATCAGGTCCTCACTGGTGCCGATCCCGTCGAACTTGATGGCCATGTCGGCCGCCGTCTGGCTGGGGGTGACGATCTCGGTGCCGATGCCGGGGCTGGTGTCGAAGAACCGCAGCGTCAGCAACTCGCCTTTCTGGATGGTGTCGCCCGCGACCCCGTTCGTGCTCTGGGTGGCAGACACCCAGTCCTCGTGGTTGCTGGTGACCAGATCGCCAGGGTTCCACGCGGTGTCGGTGGGTGTCGCGTTGTCGCTGTCGCCGGTGGAGTTAAGACCGAACTTGATGGTATTGGTGACCGAGTTCGCCGTGAACTGCACGAAGAAGTCCCGGTCGGTCGTTTCGGGAGTGCTGTCCGCCTCGAAGAGCTTCTCCACCACAATGTTCGGGTGGCCGACATTGCTCGTGGGTTCCTTGGATAGAAGCTCACTGGTGTGCAGGATGTCTTTGGTGAAGCCCTCCACCGCGTCGTTCAAGGTGATGGTGTAGGTGTCAGCAGTCTTGTTGAAGACTAGGGTGCCGCCCGCCGTGGCCGTTTGGTCGCCGGCCGTATTCGGGTCGCTGTCGTACGATATTTGCCAGTTGAAAGTTGCCTGGGTGGCGTCTTCCGACTGGAGCGTCGCGGACGAGCTAATGAACGGCGTCTGCGTGTTGGGGACAAGACCTGTGAGGTTGCCACCAAGGCTGAGCTGGATGCCGCTAGCCACGACGTCCTGGTCGACAAAGTCCGAGTGCGTGGTGTCGTAGAACGCGGCTGGGTGGGCATCCGCGCCAACATCGTAGCCGAAGGCCCCGGTGGCCGACGCGTTGAGCGTGTTGGCCAGCGTCTCGTGCTGGATACCTGGGGTAACGGGGTCCCCGTCGAACGGCACCGTGATCGTCGGCCCGTCGTCCTTGAAGACGAGGTTCTGGCCGATGTTGAGTGTGGCCGCCTGTTGATCGCCATCCTTGTCGATGATAGTCGCGGTGAGTTGAATCAGGTTATCCGCGTCCAGCGTCTTGCTCTCGTCCGGGTCGCTGGTCGGATGGACCACTGCCCGGAGCTGATCCAGGGTGACGCTACCGGTACCGCTAACGGAGACTGTGAACACAAGGTCGTTGCTTGTGGCGGTGCGACCTTCGATGATGGCACCATTGAGCGAGAGGACGACCGCCTGGCCGGTTAAGGTGTCGGTAAGTCCGGTCGAGCCCGCTGTAAAGGTGAGCGCATAGGTCACCGTGCCGGCTCCGTCTGCCCCGAAGGCCGAGCTGAAGTTCGCTGCAAAGCTCTTGGTGTCGTTGGTCGTAAGAACCGTGTCATCGACAGTCAGCGTCGGCTCGGTGCCGGTCGTCGAGATGCTCGGCCCGTCGTCCTTGAAGTTGAGGTTCTGGCCGATGTCGAGGGTGGCCGGTGCGTGGTCACCATCCTTGTCGGTGACGGTCGCGGTGAGTTGGATCAAATTGTCGGCTGCCAGAGTCTTGCTCTCGTCCGGGTCGCTGGTGGGATGGACCACCGCGCGGATCTGATCGAGGGTGACGTTGCCCGAGGCGTCGACAGAGACCGTGAACACGAGGTCGTTGCTCGTGGCTGTGCGACCTTGGATGGCGCCGCCACTCAGCGAGAGGACGACAGGCTGCCCAGTCGCGGTGTCGACAAGTCCGGTCGAACCTGCCGTAAAGCTAAGCGCGTAGGTCACCGTGCCCGCCCCGTCTGCCCCGTAGAGCGGGCTGAAGTTGGCGGCAAAGCTCTTCGTGTCGTTGGTGCCAAGAATCGTCTCGTCAACGGTCAGCGTCGGCTCGGTGCCGGTCGTCGAAATGCTTGGTCCATCGTCGTTGAAGTTGATGAAAGAGCCGACTTGTTCGTTGTAGGCGTTGGCCACGTTCCCAGCAAAGTGCACTTCCTTGACGTCGAAATAGTCCTTCTCCGTGTCGATATTCTTGATGGTGAATCGGTCGAACGTTCCGCCCGAGCCGCCCGCGGTCGTGAAATCGACGGTCACGCCCTCGCGGACGTTGTGCAGGACCATTCCGGTGCCGCTGAGATCAACTGTTATGCCCAGGGCGGCGGCCGTCGTCGCGACGCCGTTCAGCTTGAACGTCACTCCGGTGATATTGATCTCGGTATCGTTGTCGTCACCCGGCAACACGGAGCCTTTCGCGTTGTCGTTATTGTTGTAGGCGTGGACCTCAATATCGGCCACGGTGTTGGTGGGTGTGGACTGCGAGATCGAGAAACCTGCGCCGGAGACGTTCTCGATGTGGTCGGTGTAGTTGGGCGCGAGCGGCGTGTCGGTAAAGTTCTTGCCAGCGCTCTGGGTGCCGCCATTTATCAGATCGATCTGAAGCTCACGGCCGAAGCGTACATCCTGGGATGAGACGCCCAGGCCTTGCGTGCTGACGTTGACTTCAGCCTGCACCCCATTGTCGTGAGCGGTGACAAGGATCTTCTGTGAGCTCGCGACGTCGGCGTCGAGGATGTACCAATTGTTGTGTCCGGGAGGGGCGTCGCCGAGCTGGCTGAAATTGAGCACGGTCGTTCCCGTGACCGATGCGAACACCTTGTTGAGCAGATCGATTTGGTCGTTCGGGTTGGTTGCATCCGGATGGAACAACGGCACATACTGAACCAGGTACAGGTCTGCATTGGTGGCGCTGGTGCTGGCCAGCCCAAACGAGAAGGCGAGTGGGCCGGTCGGGGCGGGCATGGTGGCCGCGTTTGAGGTCCCAATGACGCCGATCACAACGTTTGGGTGAGTTTGATCTTGGAACAGCCAGACATAATTGCCATCGACCGTCCGGATGCCGCTGTTGACGCCGACGGTGGTCGAAAACGGAGTTCCGGAGGCATTCTGCGTGAGAATAACCGAGGTGATGGTTTCGCCCGCATTTGCCGTGGCGATCACGAAGTCGCTCTGGAAGGCGACCTCGGGTGAGGCCAGCCCTCCCGGACCGTCGAGGCCCAAGAGATAGGTAAGCGTGTCGTTGGTGCTGTGCGGCGGAAGGGCCGGGTTGATGTCGTCATCCTGCGGGCCGGTGGTCTCGTCGATGATGATGTCTTGAGCTGTGATATCGAGTGCCATTGGAAATTCTCCCTGGTTTCAATGCGGCAGCGCGATTTCAGCCCCAACGCTGGCAACCGGCCGCACGGACGCGCATCCGCTGGCCAGGCCAGCGCTACGCGCCATCGTTAAAGAAAACTGGAGTGGTGAATTGACTCTCGGGAGGGGTAGAGGGGGTTCGGAGGAGCCGCCGCTGATCCTCCGCTCCTTGCCCCGTCAGACATTGCTGGGGGGATGCGTCCTGTGCGCATCGGCAATCCGCCCACGGCGGGCGCCGAAGATAAATGATGAGGGCATACTAACCGCCCCTCCCCAACAGGCATGACTGCCTGCACGCCTCCACTGCCCATATTATGAGCAGCTAATGTTTACTCTTATTTGTGGAAAATTAAAACTGGACTATTGATTTTTTAATAACTATGTGACTGGGGAAAATGGTCCCTCTCGAATGGGACTTATGTCCCTGTTCATCGAAGTATCTGAAAATAAAAGAGAATGCGGTATATTGCGCTGACAGATTTGATTATGACAGGGGCAAACAGCATTGAATAGGCTTATGCAGACGACGCTCGCCATAGCACCAATGATGGATCGGGCAGATAGCTAAGTAATATCAGATGGTTGCGGGCAGCCGTGTGCAAAAATCGCACACAAACGTTCTGCTTCTCTTCTTTTTTCGTTCCCACGACGGAGCCGCCGACAGTCCCATTCGGACGCTCTCTTGCCGCCGATGTTGGCCGTTCCATCGCGAATGTTCGCTGCGATATCCATGGGCCTTAAAGTCCGATGCGGCATCCAATTTCCCTGGGGTTCCTGGAACTTTCGGAATCTGGGTCGCACCTCAGCCCGAATTGCGGGTGCTTATGGACAAAGCGGGGTATTAGGTTCGGTTTTTGGTCGGTTTGTAAGGCACCGGCTTATGATATGGGCGGTGTTCGGATAGCGCGCTTCATCACACATTTCCAATATGAACGACAGCTTTGCGCCTCACTTTGGTCATTAAAGTTAGCTGTGCCCCTGCCTAAAAGCGGACGTCGCAGGCGACCGCGCTGGAAGTCATCATAGCGCCACTAGCAGACGATCCGCTTGGCGCCAGAAACGGCCCCTACTTCAACAGGTCGAGAGGCCGCGCCCCGCCTGCAAATTGTTCATGTGAGATGAAGGTTCTGCACTTCGTAGGTCCAGACCCGAAACCCTTTGAGAACATGCGGGCCGAAGGAGTTGATGAGCGGAATGTCGGCCGCATCGCGGCCGCGGGCGACGACGATCCTGCCAATCCTGGGCGTGTTGTTTCGGGGATCAAAAGTATGCCAAGCACCGTCCAGGAAGACCTCGATCCAGGCGCTGAAGTCCATGGGGTCGACGACCGGGACCCCGATGTCGCCGAGATGTCCGTTGACGTAGCGTGCAGGAATATTGAGGCAGCGGCACAAAGTCAGCGCGAGATGGGCGAAGTCGCGGCAGACGCCTATGCGTTCCTGGTACGCCTCGAAGGCCGTTCGCGTCGATCTGGCCTGCATGTAGTCGAATTGAATATGACCGTGGACGAAGTCGCAGATTGCTTGCACGCGGCCCCAACCTGGGGCAGTGGCGCCAAACATGTCCCACGCCGCCTGGCTGAGACGATCGGTTTCGCAGTAGCGGCTGCCCATTAGGTAGACAAGGCAGCCGTCCGGCAAATCCCACACCGCTACTTCGCGGGCAGCTGGCAGCAGCCTGTCTATCTTGCCGTCATCCTCGATCGTTGCATCGCCCCATATCGTCAGGTCGCCCGCGGGCGCGACAAGCCGGCGGCATCGGTTGCCAAAGAGATCATGGTAGGTCGATGTCGGAACATCGGGCGTGGTGAAGACCGTTTCGGGGATCCTGATGTCGGCCGCGCGGTCGTCGTGGACCGATAGCAGGCATACCAATGCGGTCGGTTGCTGGCAGGTCAGCGTGATCTCATAGCCGTAGCGGATCAGCATGTGGATCTTTCCTGCCGGAAATCAGCGGGGGTCAGAGTGCAGGATTCGCGACGGTTGCGGGAGTAGGCTTGGCAAGCAACATCATGGATGGACATCAGCAAGGCCTCGAATGCTGAAAGGTATCTTGTTTCAGCAGGCCCGGTCTCGGCCAAGGCGATATCCGATTTCGCGAGCGCCTGACATCGACCAAGAAGCAAGCCGTCATGATCGGTGAGGCCGACGGCGTTGCGCGCTGAAAACGTGGAAGTCGGTCCAGGAGCGACCAACTTCCACTCGACGGCCATTTGATGGTCCATAGAAATTGCGCCCGGACGCGCCGCCCTCATTTTCCCAGACCGCAAGCGCGGCGACGTTGCGGGTCCGACAGCTTTCGTCGTTATGGCCACTCATGATGTTAGCCGATCCTCATTACTCGCCTTCCCCGGCGAGAACGCCCGAATAGAGCGTTGCGCCATTCGCATCGGCGATCGTCATGGCGTCCGGCCGCTGCGGCATGTTCAGGGTCCCAGCCAAAAGCCTGGCGATTTCGATCGCATCGTCGAGGTCGGCGGCTTCCGCGGCCTCGCGGCCGAGCACGGCATGCGCATCGTCCGCTTCTCGGGTGCGATAGAATTCGATCATGATCTTCATCATCATCCATCTCGCTGTGTCAGTTCTCGCCTTAGCCGCGAGGGGTACTGATGTCAGGAAGTCTGGTGTGGGCGCCGAACACGCTTTTAGGCTTGGGCAGGGCCTTTTCCTGCTTCGGCTTCCTGATTTCCCGGCTCGAGCGTTTCGGTCCCTTTGCCATGTGCGAACGTCCTTTCGATGAGCGTTATGGTGTCACCCGGCGATGTGGCGACCGGTTCGAGACTGTCTTGCGTCGCCACCCGTTCATGAGGTTCGCCGTCGTTGCGGATGCGGTACTGCGCCGAATCTTCCCTCGGCGGGAGTCTGGCTGTGATCCGGTAGATTTCCGAAGTCTTTGGAAACGTGCCGAAGCCGCCCTTCAGCCGGACAGCCTGTCCGAGGGCAAATAGATGCGTTGCGGCTTCGCGGCGGACCGGGTGTGGGTTGCGTTGCATCATCGTGGTTCTCATCATTGTCTCTGGTCCTGCTCCAGTGCGGCTTTGAGCGATGCCGGTTCGATCGGCACCATCTGCCGCGTAGCACCGCTTGCGGAGATCGCCGGCAGGTGAATGAAGGTGGCGACGCGGCGCCACGCGATCAGGGAAGCTCCTTCGAGGGCTTCCTCGTCGTGATCGACGCGGTAATCCCCGGGTGGTTGCGGTGCATCAAAGCCGGGCAGCGAAAACGCCGACTTGAAGCGAACGATAGTTGGTGTGGTGCGGCTGGTCATTTGTTGCGGCTTTCAGCGGAAACCCGCGCCTGCGCGTTTCCCTATCATTCCCACTCGAACCACCGGAATGATGCCCGACGCTGCCAGTACATTCGTGGTCAGCGTCGATGTCATTCCAGGGGTTCGAACGGAACGAAATGTGCGCCGGACCGGCGCTGCACTCGTTTTCGAGAATTCGGTGGTGAATGGCGGGGCTCTGACACAAAGCCAACTCGACCAAATCAACGAGTTTTACCTATGCGCCTCATTTGAGTTCTAAACAAGGTCGAGACGCTTTTTATTTGTCCCTTGAAATAACAGACGCACGCCCGCAGAATTCAAGCCGGCAGAAAATTTCCCACAAGTACGGATGAATTTCTGCGCGGCTCGAATTATTTCATTCGAATTCTTGGCCATCGGCGAGAAATAATTCTGGCACTCCTATCTATCGAGTGCCAACCCGCCTATACAGAGGCAGGGGCCGCCCAATGCCGGCCACAGAAAGAAGTTCCCATGAAATTCCGGCCACTCCACGACCGCGTCGTCGTTCGCCGCGCCGAAGGCGATACCAAATCCAAGGGCGGCATCATCATTCCCGACAATGCCAGGGAGAAACCGCAGGAAGGCGAAGTGATCGCCGTCGGCCCGGGAGCACGCGACGAAAGCGGCGCCTTGATCGTGCCCGATGTGAAAGCCGCCGACTTCATCCTGTTCGGCAAATGGTCCGGCACCGAGGTCAAGATCGATGGCGAGGACCTTCTGATCATGAAGGAAGCCGACATCATGGGCATCATCGACAAGAGCGAGACCGGCATCGTCGACAAGACAATGGCCGTCAAGAACGCCGCCTGACCGGGCAGTCTTCACGGCAAGCCGCGCACTCCAATTTTCGAACGGGATCAACGATCATGTCTGCCAAGGAAATCAAATTCTCCACCGACGCGCGCGACCGCATGCTGCGCGGCGTCGAGCTCCTGAACAACGCCGTCAAGGTGACGCTCGGCCCCAAGGGCCGCAACGTCATCATCGACAAGGCTTATGGCGCGCCGCGCATCACCAAGGACGGTGTGACGGTGGCCAAGGAAATCGAGCTTACCGACAAGTTCGAAAACATGGGCGCCCAGATGGTGCGCGAAGTGGCCTCGAAGACCAACGACCTTGCCGGGGACGGCACGACCACCGCCACGGTGCTGGCCGCCTCGATCCTGCGCGAAGGCGCCAAGCTGGTCGCTGCCGGCATGAACCCGATGGACCTCAAGCGCGGCATCGACCAGGCGGTCACCGCCGTGGTTGAGGAAATCAAGGCGCGGGCCAAGAAGGTCAAGTCGTCGGCCGAGATCGCGCAGGTCGGCACCATTGCCGCCAATGGCGATGCCAGCGTCGGTGAGATGATCGCCAAGGCCATGGACAAGGTCGGCAATGACGGCGTCATCACTGTCGAGGAAGCCAAGACCGCCGAGACCGAGCTCGACGTCGTGGAGGGCATGCAGTTCGACCGCGGCTATCTCAGCCCGTATTTCGTCACCAATGCCGACAAGATGCGCGTCGAACTGGAAGAGCCCTATGTGCTTATCCACGAAAAGAAGCTCGGCAACCTGCAGGCGATGCTGCCGATCCTCGAAGCAGTGGTGCAGGGCGGTAGGCCGCTGCTGATCATCTCCGAGGACGTCGAAGGCGAGGCGCTGGCCACGCTGGTCGTCAACAAGCTGCGCGGCGGCCTCAAGGTCGCGGCCGTCAAGGCGCCGGGCTTCGGCGATCGCCGCAAGGCGATGCTGGAAGACATCGCCGTGCTCACCGCCGGCCAGATGATCTCGGAGGATCTCGGCATCAAGCTCGAAAACGTCACCATCGACATGCTCGGTCGCGCCAAGCGCGTGCTGATCGACAAGGACACCACCACGATCATCGACGGCGCCGGCGCCAAGGCCACCATCCAGGCGCGCGTCGCCCAGATCAGGGGTCAGATCGAGGAAACCACGTCCGACTACGACAAGGAAAAGCTGCAGGAGCGGCTGGCCAAGCTCTCCGGTGGCGTTGCGGTGATCCGCGTCGGCGGTGCTACGGAGTCGGAAGTCAAGGAAAAGAAGGACCGGATCGACGATGCGCTGAACGCCACGCGCGCGGCTGTCGAGGAAGGCATCGTGCCCGGCGGTGGTGTGGCGCTGCTGCGCGCCAGGTCGGCGCTCAAGGGCCTGACCAGCGCCAATATCGATGTCACCGCAGGCATCTCGATCGTGCTCCGGGCGCTCGAAGCGCCGATGCGCCAGATCGCTGAGAATTCCGGCGTCGAAGGGTCGATCATCGTCGGCAAGCTTGCCGACAGCAAGGACCACAATCAGGGCTTTGACGCCCAGAACGAGGTATATGTCGACATGATCAAGGCAGGCATCGTCGATCCGGCAAAGGTGGTGCGCACGGCACTGCAGGATGCCGGCTCGATCGCAGCGCTTTTGATCACCGCCGAAGCCATGATCACCGACATTCCGGCCAAGGATGCCGCACCTTCACCTAGCGGCGGCGGCATGGGCGGAATGGGATACTGAGACCTTGGCGCCAGGAGACGGCCGTGCGTGAACCGACGCTACCCCCAGCGTTCGGCAGGCTTGGGGTCAAGTCGCCGGTCGCCATCGTGGCGGCTTCGGCCACATCCAGCAATATGACGAACCTGGCGGCCCGTATGCGAGAAGGTCTCTCGTCGCGCAGGGGCCTGGCTTTGAACCTCGGCGTGGCGCTGTGGACAGTACTTGTCCTGGCGGCGGTATTTTTCATTCTGCAAACCTGAACCGATCGGCGGCGGGCGAAAACGAAAGGACGCGGAATTTGGTAAACCGCCACGGGCTTCGTATGGACCATCCGGACAGCTGGACCGTTTTCGACGTCTTCACCGGCCAGGCCGCCGAGTCCGATCACAAGATCATGGTCGGCATCAATGCCGGCCAAGCGTACGAGATGGTAGCCGGCTGAGCGATCAAGACGCCAAGCGGCGGGAAGAGGCCGGCCGCTGACTTGTACCGATGTACCAACGAATAAATCCGCCGGAATGTCGGGGGCCTACAGTGCCATTGTCGCTGGCCAGAACATGGGCACCGGCGCTTGAGAGCGTCCATCATACTCCCGCCCCTCGATGGGAGCCGGATTATGGACAACGATCATTCCGCCGATGTGATTTCGACTTTTGACTGCAATATCGTGCGCGACGCCTTCAGAACATCGGTCATCGAAAATCACATCCCTGAGAATCAATGGCAGGGAAACGCCGCGCTTCTGATCCGCGATTAGGCCGGCAACTCCGATTTTGATTCGGCACTGCTGGCCTGGATCGTACGAAAGTAACCTTGTCGCCGTGCATAACTTGCCGGAGCGGGCAGCTGCTCCGCGCTCGCTTTCATTTTTTGCCTGAAAGGATAACGAGATACTTGAAACCCCGGATGCTCCGGTCGTAACGATCGAGCCAATCGTCGAGGCCGCAAAAGTCCTATCGAAGCGGCTGACGACCAGAAGCGACGAAGCCGCAAGACGAAAGATCGCCGACACCGACGGCACGATGCGGTGGGCGCGTCACCTTGCTGAAAGCAACCGCCTGCTTTAATGCGCCTACGTCGGCTTTGGATCAGGTCGAGACTTCAAGGCGCTCACGGTAAACGTCCGCTATCGCGCATCCGAAGACCTGAAGCTCCCTTTCGGCATCCGGCCCCGAATGAGAAAAAATCGACTTTCCCTTCAATCGCACCGGGATCATGTCGCACCGTCATCTGGGTGGCGTGGTCGTTCCGGTGGCTGCCACGAACGGCAGATAAGCGCCTAAGCGGACGTTTTGCGGGGCGGACCGGAAGGACGGCACAGCGATGCTCGTCGGTATCGCGCAGTTCGGCTGCGCCAGGACCTGAGGATACTAGCGACCGTAGGCGAACTTCGGGGTGTAGCTCGCGAGCTATACGTGGCCGATGAGTTCGACATCGCTGTGCATCTTTGCGCCTGCGGTTGCGGTACGAAGTTACGACGCCGCTCGGCCCTCCTGAATGGCGAGTGACCTATGCGAACGGTGGGCCTACAGTCGTTCCCTCAATCGGGAACTGGCAGTTGCCGCGCCGCTCGCACTCCGTCATCACAGGCGGAAAAGTCCTGTGGGCAGGCCAGTGGAGTGAATAGAACATCAACGCGGGCCGCATCGCGGAACAGCACCGAGGCGAGACCTACTATGCCGCTCGCCCGCACAATCGCAAATGGTGGGTCCGATTTGGCAAGTGGCTGCGCGGCCTGTTTAGTGGTGGCAGGAACTAAGGTCGGTTACCGAACGGCAGCTATCTGCAGGGTCCGCTCCAGGACCGGACAGTCAGCAGTCGGCCCCAGAGCGGCGACCCGCACCGTTTCTCCTTCGGCCGATCAAGGCCGAGGAGAACTCAAATGGGCCATTCTCAGTTCGATGATGCTAGCCGGGAGCGCGCAGCTTGTAACGCTGGAAAGAAGGTGGGAACCAAGCGTCCGCTCACGCAGAAACAGATCTGGGCCGTCCGCTTCTTCCTCGATCGCGAGCGCCGTATTCGTGACCGTGCGCTGTTCGATCTTGCGATCGACAGCAAGCTTCGCGGCTGCGACCTGGTTAAGATCTGGCAACGAGATTCGGCGGCAACGCGCCTGATGTCGGGCAGAGATCTTCGCCTCGCCTTTTCCCGGAAGCAGACATTGCCGGAGACCATACGGGTAGGTCGAAGTCGCTTCAGAACCAGAAACAAACGACAATAGCTTAGATACGGCTGGGCTTGCGGTGCAAGTCAGCCCATTCGCCGGGAGCTCATCGCCGACTAAAGGACGGTCAAGCGGCTTTCATGGCGTTGCAGATTTCTTCGACCAGCATGGCGGCCGAAATCGAGCCCGGGTCCGGGTGGCCCAAAGAACGCTCGCCGAGACGTGCGGCGCGGCCGACGGTTGCGACCATGTTGCGTGTCGCTTCTGCTCCCTGTCGGGCAGCCGTGACTATGGCATCAGCATTCTGACCATCGAGTGCGGCATCGGCGGCCGGTCCCCAGGCATCGAGCATCGTCTTCTGGCCGGGTTCCGCCTTGCCACGCTGGACGATGCCGTCGCGCATCGCCGCAATGATGGTCCGCAGTTCGCCATTCGGCATTGATCCGCGCGGACCTGCGGCCTTGCCGGCGCGCAGAAGGGCGGTCGCATAGAGTGGCCCTGAGGACGCGCCGACTGCGTTGAGAAAGCCTTTGGCGGCGGCATTGAAGACGTCCTGCAGCGTGCCCTCGGTAGCCTGGGCCGCATCGGCCGCGGCTTTCATGCCTTGTTCCATGGCAATACCGTGGTCGGCGTCCCCAATGACCCCGTCAAGGGCGCAGAGCCTGTCGCGCTCAGTTGCCATCCGCGCAGAGATGGTGCCGAAAAGAATTTTCAAATCCGCGGTCGTAAACTCCATCTCGCTCAACTCCGGAACATGGCGCAGTCGCAGGGATGGTCGATCATGCGCTGCAATTCGTCATCGAGATGCATGATGGTAATCGACGCGCCGGCCATGTCGAGCGACGTGCAATAGGAGCCGACAAGCGTCTTGTGGACCGCCAGTCCGGCAGACTTCAAGCGCTCCGCGATCCGCGCGTTCAGGATGTAGAGTTCCATCAGCGGTGTTGCGCCGAGCGAGTTGACCAGAACAGCGACACGAGAGCCGGCCGGCGCCTCCATTTCCGCCAGGATCGCGTCCATGATTTCGTCGGCGACATCATTGGCCGAACGCAATGGCCCGCGCCGCACCCCCGGTTCGCCATGGATACCCATGCCGATTTCCATTTCGCCAAGGGGAAGATCAAAGCTCGGCTTCCGCGTCTGCGGCAGGGAACAGGACGAGAGCGCCACGCCCATGGTGAAAGTGCGGTCGTTGGCGTGCCTGGCGATCCGCTCCACCTCGTCCAGCGGCATCATCATGTCGGCGGCAGCACCAGCGGCCTTGAAGATGAACACGTTGCCGGCCACGCCGCGGCGCTTTTGCCTTTGGTCGCGCGGCGCCGACGCGATGTCGTCGGTGGTCAGCACCGTGCGTGCCTCAATGCCTTCCATCTCCAGCAGCTCGGCGGCCATGTCGAAGTTCATCACGTCGCCGGCATAGTTGCCATACATGAACAGGACGCCTGCACCGCCGCTCGCGGCCGTCGCCGCGTCCACCGCCGGCTGCGGAGGGGGCGAGGCGAAGACGTTGCCGATCGCTGCGGCATCCACCAGTCCCTTGCCGACATAGCCCAGGAAGGTCGGCTCATGGCCTGAGCCGCCGCCGATCACCAGCGCGACTTTGCCGGGCCGCGGGCCATTCTTGGCAACGACCGCGCGCGGGGCGTTGTCAGGGCGCCAGAGATGCTCGGGATGGGCGGCCATGATACCGACCAGCATTTCGTCCACGGCGGCATTGCCGTCGTTGATCAGCTTCTGCGTCAGGCTCATTCGTGTCTCCCTGTATCGTCTCCGATCGTGAGACTAGAGTGTTTCGCGACGGCGGGGAAACGGTCTTCTTCTGGTCCAAGCAAGGTCGCGAAGCATGAAGCCGCGAAGTCTCAGCGGGCGTTGTACTTTGCGTCGACCTGGTCGATAGCGGCAACATTGCTTGCCGACCGCCCCTGCGGATCGAACGTCTCCTTCAGGAAGGCATCGGCGATCGACTTCGCCAGTTCCGTGCCGATGACGCGCGCGCCCATGGTGATGATCTGGGCATTGTTCGACAGCGCGGCGCGTTCGGCCGAATACGTATCGTGGGTCAGCGCCGCGCGGATGCCTGGCACCTTGTTGGCCGAGATGCAGACGCCGATGCCGGTGCCGCAGATCAGGATAGCCCGGTCATATTTGCCGGCCAGCACATCGCTCGCGACCCGGTCTGACAGGTTGGCGTAGAATAGATCGGGACCGGCCCCGGTGCGCGACACCTCCGACACCTCGTGCCTGTCCTTCAGGTAATCCGCGAGAACCTTGGCCAAGCCTTCGCCGGCGCTGTCGCCTGCAACCGCGAGCTTCATGATCGTCTCCTTCATAATGTTGCGGCGCATCTGGACAGGATGTCGAAATAACCCTCGACAGCCCAGGCGGAGCGCCCGATGAACAGCCCGTCGACATGCGGGCATGCGATTAGTTCGGCGCAATTGCCGGGATTGACCGAACCGCCATAGAGGCAAGGGACACGGCGCCCGAGCACGTCTTGGGCAGTAGCGACGATCTCCGCTTGGCGGGCGTCGGCATAATCCGAGGTTGCTGGAATGCCGTTTGCACCGATCGCCCAGACCGGCTCGTAGGCGAGCAGGATCGGCGCGCTCTTCTGCATGGCGCCGAGCTTGGAGAGTGCGCCGCGCACCTGCCTGTCGAGAACCTCGCTGGAAAGGCCGGCCTCGCGTTCGGCCAATGTCTCGCCAATGCAGATCAGCGGAATGAGGTCGTGGCGCACCGCGGCTTCCGTCTTGAGGGCCACGGTTTCGTCGGTTTCGCCGAAATGCTCGCGCCGCTCGGAATGGCCGAGCTCGACGATGTCCAGGTTGCAATCCCTGAGCATCACCGGCGAAATCTCGCCGGTCCAGGCGCCTTCGTCGGCCCAATGCATGTTCTGCGCGCCGACTTTCACGGACGTACCCTCAAGCATCGCCTTGACCTCGCGCGCGGCGGTGAAGGGCGGGATGACGAAGCGTTGGATGCGCGGATCGCCTTGCGGATCGGCAAGCAGCCCGCCGGCGAAGGCCTGCGCCTCGGCAAGCGTCTTGTTCATCTTCCAACTCGTGCCGATCCAGATTTGAGGCATCTGTGTCATTGGTCAGTCCTTTGGCGGCGATCCGAATGCGGGCGGGTGCGGCATGGCGCTGTCACGCGCCGGAACCGTCGCGGATGGCCAGGAAATAACGGTCGGTTCCGACCTGCCCGCCTTTCAGCGCGACCTCCAGCCCGTCGATTGCGGCGATGCTGGAGTGGGCGACGCAGAGCGGCGAGCCGGGCGACGCCGGCAGCGGCATCCTGACCGTCAGCGCATCGACTCCCATCTGCCCGAGTGCATGGCTGGAGGTATCGCCGCCGGCGATGATCACGCGCTTTAACTGATGCGCAATGGTGAGTTCGCGCAGCAATTCGCCAAGGCCGCGGCCGAGCTTGTGGCGCGCGCCTTCCTGGCGGTCGATCTCGGCGCCGCGATCGGCGGCAGGGCCGAGCGCGGTGTAGAGGATGACGCTTCGACCCGCTTCGAGGCTGGTCCTGCCGGCGGCGATCGCCTGCGCGATCGCCTTGCCGGAATGCTCCGAGACAAGCTCGACCGGGTCGACCTCGATGCCGTCGAAACCGTCGCTCATCGCATGCCGGATCTGCCGCTCCGTCGTCGGCGAGCAACTGCCCGACACCACAGCGATGCGCCCGGCGGCGCCCGGTGCGGGAAAATCTGTGCCGGCGCCCGAAACCGTGCTCGCCCATTCGGCAAGCAGCGCATATTCGATGCCGGAGGAGCCGACGACGAAATATCCGCCCGGCTTGCGGGCACGCCAGATCTCCTTGCCGGCCAGCGCCTGGGTCTCGGGGCTGTCGACATCGATCAACACGATTGCGGCGCCTTCGGCGGCCAGCCTGTCGAACGTCTCCGCTCGCGCGGTCGAGCGCAGCGTCGCCAGATCGAGCAATCCGGAGGCAAGCCCGGTCTGTCGTGACAGGTGGACGAGCAGGTCGGATTCGTTCATTGGCGTCGCGGGGTGCCGGCTCATCACCGGGTGTCGGTCGATGCGATAATATCTGTTGCGATACGCGGCGAACAAATGGCCGAACGCGGTGTAGCGTTTGAGCTGCGGCGCACCGACCACCAGCGGCACGCTTTCTTGAGCGAAGACCGAGCGGCCGATCTCGATCGCCCTGCCGATGCTGCCGATCGTCGGGCTGGAATCGAAGGTCGAGCAGACCTTGTAGTGACAGAGTTCGGCTTGAAGCGCTTTCAGCCAGACGAAAGCATCCTTGAGATGCGTGTCCATCCATTGCGGGGATTCGCTTCGGCTGGTGCCGGCGAGCCCGACGGCGCGACAATGGGCGAAACGCTGAAGCAGGCCGGCATCCGGCTTGCGTATGAAAAGCACGGTCGGCACGCCGCCGAGTTCCAGCGCCTCCATCACGTCGGTCGAGCCAGTGAGGTCGTCGCCGTAGTAGCTGAGGAGCAGGTCCTGCATGCTCAGGCCGCCTTGCCGTCGGCGAATTTCTCGATCGAGCGCGCCAGTTCCACATGGGCTTTGGCAAATTCCGTCAGCGGAATGCCCTCGACCGCTGCATGCCAGGCCTGCAGCACGGCGCGCACGCCGGCGCCCGGTCCGTCCGGATGGCTGACGATACCGCCGCCGCAGAGGTAAAGCAGGTCGATCGTGCGCCCTGTGCGTCGATAGGTTTCCGGCGCCTGTCCACCCCATTGGCCGGAGCAGGCCACAGGCAGCGCGCAATCCTCAGGCGAAAACACCGGCGTCGTCACCGCCTCGAAAGAGCGGATGAAGGAGTCATCCGGCTCCCAGTATTTCGAGCCGATGCCATTGATCTGGAACTGATCGACGCCCAGCAGCCGCCAGAACTGCTGCCAAACCTTGAAATCCATGCCGAGGCCGGGGTGGCGGGTCAGGATGTCCCAGCCATTGCGATGCGCATGCAGCGCCAACCCGGAACGCTTCCTGAGGAAAGCCATGCCGCCGAAGCCGATGGAGTTGATGTTAACCACCGCGCAATTGCCGCCGGCCTCGAGCACCAGATCGTGGTTGCGCATCATCTGGTCCGGATCGGCATGCGAGATGCCAAAGGCATACATCACCTTCTTGCCGGTCTTCTGCTCGTGGTCGAGGATCAGCGGCATGATCGCCTTCACGCGTTCCGGCAGCGGCGAATAGGCCGGGCTCATCAGCTTCTCGTCGTCCTTGATGAAGTCGACGCCGGCCCCGATCAGCTCGCCCACGATTTCAGCCGTCTCATGCGGCCTCAAACCAAGCGCCGGTTTGACGATGGTGCCGATGATCGGGCGGCCTTCGACGCCGGTCAGCCTGCGACTGCCGGAGATACCGAATTGCGGGCCGGGATGGGCGCCCTTGAATTCTTCCGGCAGCTTCATGTCGATGACCCGGACACCGGACAGGCCCCTGATCGAATAGGTGCCGCCGATCGCAATCGTCATCAGTGCCGCGAGATCGGTGCCGATCGCGTCCAAGGGGAAGGCGATGTCGACATCGGCACGCTTGAAGGGACCGCTGCCGGCCTCGGGAATGGAAGGTTGCGCCGTATCCGGCAGATGACGGATCGCCAGCACGCGCGCCGCCACGCGCGCCTTCAACTCCTCGGTTTCACCCGGCAGCGCGACGAAGGTGCCGGTCGACTGGTCGCTAGCGATCTTAGCCGCCAGTCCCTCGATGCTCCCCGAGGTCTCGATGCGATAGGTGAGGGTGATCATGGCCGGCAATACCCATTCGAAATGCCTGGAAAAGAATTCCCTGAGTCCAAAATCTGGTATAATGAGTACATAAGCATTGCAAGCAATATCCTGGCTGGCGCGGCGCCAAAGGACGATGGACATTCCGCAAATTGCGGTCACGGTGCTAGATTGGAAGCAGGGCCAAGGGAGTGATTCGCGGCGATGAACCGTTCGGAACCGATCGTCCGACGCAAGCTTTCCGATGAAGTCTTTGCCAGGCTGAAGCGGCTGATCACTAGCGGTGAATTGCAGCCGGGCGATGACATGCCGTCCGAGCGCGAACTGATGGAGCGCTTCGAGGTCGGCCGGCCGGCGATTCGTGAAGCGATGCAGGCACTGAGCAATATGGGCCTGGTCGCCATCTCGCATGGCGAGCGTGCCAAGGTACTGCAGCTCACCGCCAAATCGATCATCAAGCAGGTCGACGGCGCGGCCAAGATCATTCTGTCGTCATCGAAAGACACGCTGGAGCATCTAAAGAGTGCGCGCATCTTCTTCGAGCGCGGCATGGTCAAGGAAGCGGCGGAGAAGGCCACGCCCGAGGACGTTCAGCGGCTCAGGGCAACCGTCGCCGAGCAACGTGGCGCGCGCGGCGATGCCGAGGCCTTCATCTCCGCCGACATGAAGTTTCACACCCAGATCGCGGCGATCTCGGGCAATCCGATCTATGTCGCGGTCAGCGAGGCGATGCTCGGCTGGCTGAAGGAATACCACACGGAAATGCTGATCTGGACCGGCAAGGAAAAGTTCACGCTGACCGAGCACGAGGAGATCATCGGCCGCATCGAGAAGAAGGATGCCGACGGCGCCGAGAAGGCGATGATCAAGCATCTCGAGCGCTCGCGCGCCCTGTATGTGATGAACTCCGAGAAGTAGCTTCAGCCGATCCTGGCTACGGCATAGGCGGCCATTGCCAGGGGCCCCGAAACCGCGCCTGGAGCAAGCCTGCGCGCTCCCGCTCCATCCCAGATCGTAACCGGACCCGCCGCTCCGCCCGCGAGCGCCGAGGCGTCGACGGTCACATCATCCGATGTGACGTTCGCCAGCCAGACCGTGATGGCGCCGGCTGGTGAGCGGCCCGCCAGAACGGCCACGCGATCGTCGCTCACGCGCATGGCAATTTGCGAATGACCAGCCAGTGCGACCAGGCCCTGCAACACGTGGAAGACCGGTCGCGGCTTTCCCTCCTCGGCGGGCTCGCCGGTTGTCGCCAGCACACCGAATGGCCCGGTGAAGCCGGAGAGCGTCAGCATCTCCAACCTGGCCGGCGCGACGCGCGCGGCGTAGCCGATCGTCCACGCGGCGGCGAACAAGCCGGCATGACGCGGATCGCGATTGGCCATTGCGATGCGCTGGCCGTTTGGATTGTCCTTGGTGGCGCCGCCATAAGGATTCTGCCGCATGGCGATCGTCGACGGGCCGATGCGATAAGGCTTCGCCCCATAGATCGACCTTGTCGACTGAGTGATGAAAGGCAGCGCCTCCAGCGACTGCATGACACTGAGATCGTCCGCCGCGTGCACGATCGGACAGGTGCAATGGGTGATGAAATCGAGCTGGCCGGCGGGAACGCGCTTGCGGTTGAGCTCGGTGAAATAGCTGAACATGCCGCCGCCGAGACGGATGTCCGGGAAGGCGCGCCGCGCGGCGCCATAGACGTCCTCCAGCGGCGGACAGGCCGGCCACGCGCTGCCCGGCGGTGTCGACTGCCGGTCGACAGACGGCGAGACCGCGACGGCATCGAGCCGTAGGCCGGCCCGGCGCACCATGTCGGCGACACCGGAGAGCTCGGCGTCGAGATCGCCGGCGCAGGCGACCACGCATTCGAGCGTTGTGGAGGCCGGGTATGCTGCGGCGAGCCTGGCATAAGCCTGCAAGGCGTCCCGGCCGTGGCCGCGTGTCGAATCGTAATGGAGGAGGAGCTGCTGTGGGCCAAGCTTCTTGAGCAGCGGAAGGTTGCCCAATGCCGCTTCGACATCTTCCGGATAAATGACCAGGCCGACATCGGGCAGCTTCGCGCCGGTCTCGCCTGGTTCGATGCGGACCGGCTCGGCGCCGATCGCCTTGGCAGTCTCCTTGGAGCCACCGGTGATGCGCAGGCCGATCGTCTGTCGCATCGGCTGGCCGGCCGGCAGCATATAGGGCCATGGCAGAGCGAGCGGCCGCACATAGGTCTTGTAGGAGGCATCCGACCAGTTACGCTGGTCTTCCATCTCGAAAATGTCGCCTTCCATCAGGCATTCGGCGCTAACGCCCGGCCGCACCTGATGAGTGATGGCGCGCATGTCTTTGAAAGGCTGCCAGGGGTCGATCAGCAGCGGCAGCTTGGTATTTACGATGGTGCCGTCCGTGTGCTCGACCTTCACCGGGCTGCCGGCGAGGCCGGCGATCGGATGCAGGATGCAGAAACCGCAACGGTTGGTCTCGAAATCGCTCTGGGGCAGGGCGGTAACATCGAAGCTGAGCCGGCCATCCGCATGGCCGTCGATCGCGGCTTGGAAGCCGAGCCTGCTTCCGTCCGGCCCCTCGCAGCTTGCCGAGTAGCGCACCCAGAAATGGTCGTCCTTCTGTTCGATGGCCAGATCCGCCAGCGCAGGTTCATAAGTGCCCCAGTCACGGTCGCGCACGATATAGGCGATGGCGCGCAGCACCTCGGTGCCGGCGTGGCGAATGGTGCGCAGATTGCCGTTGACGAAATCGGCGCTAAGCGGTCCTGCGCTGAGCCTGACAGGCTCGGCTTCGACCGCGTGCGTCCCGTAGAGCAGGAACGGATCAGCGGTCATTTGAGCAGCTCGTTGATCCGTACCGGTTGCCGGCTGGCCGCACCGGCATAGGCGGCCTCGACCAGCGCGAATGTCTTGAGGTTATCGGCGCCGCAGGTGGCGGGTTCCTTGCCAGCGGCAAGGCAGTCCACCCAGTGCTTCTGGATCGCCGCGACGCTTTCCTGGATGTTGTGCCACGGCCGCGACGCCCAGGAAAGCAGCGGCGGCGAGACGTCGGTGACGCTGGTGCCGCTCCTGCCGGTGACCGTCAGGCGGTAGCCCTGCGCCAGGCGGATCGTGCCGTCCGTCCCGTCAAGCTCGATCAGTGTCTCCGGGAACGGCTCGGTGGCAAGCTTCGTCGCATAGCTGCAATCGACCACGGAGGTTGCGCCGCCCTCATGATCCATCAGCATCGTCGCCACGTCTTCGCCGGCGATGGCTGGATTGACGCGCGCAGTACGCGCCGTGAGGCTCAATACGTCGCCGAGCAGGAAGCGTGCGATGTCGAGGATGTGGATGCCGAGATCCTCGATGATGAAGCGCTTGCCCGTTGCTAGATAAGGCTGACCGGAAAACACATCATAGGCCGAGCGGAACGAGATGCGCCCGAAGAACGGCCTGCCGATCTCACCGCTGTCGACAACCGCGCGCGCCGCCTGGATCGGCGACTGCCAGCGGAAGTTCTCGTGCACCATCAGCGGCACGCCGGCATCCGCGCAGGCTTTCACCATGGCCTTGGCGTCGGCCAGCGACGGCGCAAACGGCTTCTGACAGATCACGGGCACGCGGTTGGCCGCAGCCATCTCAACCAGCGGCCGATGGCTGCCGACGGTGGTGGCGATGTCGACGAAGTCGAGCGTCTCGCCGGCAAACATCACGGCCGCATCGCCATAGCGCCGCTCGATGCCGAACTGGTCGCCGACGATCCGTAGTCGCTCGGGGTCGCGATCGCAGATGGCGACGATCGAGGTGCCGTCTATATCGCGCCAGCCATGCATCTGGTTGACGGCGAAGAAGCCGCAGCCGATCAGCGCTCCACGCAACTCAGCCATGCTCAACCCACCTTCGCCATCTGCATCAATGTCACGCGGCTCTGCAGCCGGCGCTGCGCCTGGTCGACAACGACGGCGACGATAATGACGAGACCCTTGATCACCATCTGCCAAAACGAGCTCACCCCCATCATCACCAGCCCATCGGAAAGGATGCCGATGACGAAGGCGCCGACGATGGTGCCGCCGATCGTGCCGCGGCCGCCCGACATCGAGGTGCCGCCAAGCACCGCCGCCGCAATGGCGTTGAGCTCGAAGCTTTCGCCCGTGGCCGGATGCGAGGCCATCAGCTCGGACGAGATGATGAGGCCGACGATCGCCGCGCAGAGGCCGGAGAACATGTAGACGAACATCTTCACCATATTGACCCGCACCCCCGAGATCCGCGCGGCGCGCTCGTTGCCGCCGACCGCGAAGATGTGGCGGCCGAGCGGCGTATAGCGGGCGAGATAGGCCGCTCCCAGCGCCACCACTACCAGTATCCAGATCGAGACCGGCAGGCCGAACAGTTTGCCGGCGCCGAGATAACCGAAGCCGGTGGTGCCGAGCTCCGGCTTGCCGACGAGGTTGGGGAAGGTACGGCCGTCCGACGACAAGAGCGCCAGTCCGCGCGCGACATAGAGCGTGCCGAGCGTGGCGATGAAGGGCGCGACGTTGAGCCTGGTGATCAGTAGCCCGTTGACGGCGCCGATCAGGATGCCGACGCCAAGCGTGATCAGCGCGATCTCGATGACGTTGAAATAGACGGTGTAGCCGATCTGCAAGTCGATGCCGTTGAGCACCAGATAGCCGGCAACCATGCCGCACAGGCCGACGATCGAGCCGACCGACAGGTCGATGCCGCCGGTGATGATGACAAAGGTCATGCCCATGGCGAGGAAAGCATTGAGCGCCACGTGCTTGGCCATCAGGATGAGGTTGCCCGCCGAGAGGAAATTCGGCGCCGCGATCGAGAAGAACACCAGCACGGCGATCAGGGCGATGAAGGTCCGGAGCTTCATCAGCGTCAAAAGCATGGAGCCGCTCGACACGGATGGCGCGGCAGCCTTGGCTGGGATGTCGGTCATCGGGTTTGCTCTCCGTGTACGGGGCCATGGCCAAGCGCTGATGCGGCGACGATCGCCGCTTCCGTCGCCTCGGCGCGGTTGAACATTCCCGTCAATTTTCCGTTGCTCATCACCGCGATGCGGTCGGACAATGCCATCACCTCGTCGAGGTCCGAAGTGGCGAAGAGGATTCCCAGGCCGTCGCGCGAAAGCTTGCGCATCGTGCGGAAGACATCGGCCTTGGCGCCTACATCGATGCCGCGGCTGGGCTCGTCCATCAAAAGCACTTTCGGTCCGGTGAGCAGCGCCTTGCCGATCACAACCTTCTGCTGGTTGCCGCCGGACAGTGATGACACCTCCTGCGCCGGGTCGGCCACCTTGATCGCCAGCTCGCGCACCATCTGCGTGACAGCCTGCTTCTCGGCGCCGCCGCGAATGTGGAACAGGCTGACGAAGCGCGACAGGCTGGCCAAGGTTAGGTTGCTGGCGACGGACAGGATCGACACCAGGCCCTCGCGCTGACGATCTTCCGGGATCAGCGCCAGGCCGCGCCGGATGCGCCGCGTCGTGTCGCGCTCCTTGACCGGCTTGCCGTCGATGAAGATCCTGCCGCTGGCTTGGCCGTGGCGACCCATGATGCAGTCGAACAGTTCGCTGCGCCCGGCGCCCATCAGGCCGTAGATGCCTAGGATCTCGCCGGCGCGCAGCGACAGGGAGACATGGTCGACCGCCAATCCGCCGGTGACGCGCGGCAGGCAGATCTCCTCGGCGCGGAAGATCTCCTCGCCCGGCTGATGACCATCGGCCTTGGCGAAATCCTTGGCGTCGGAGCCAATCATCTGCCGCACGATCCACTGCGTGTCGACGTTCTTCATCTCCTCCTGGCCGGTGATGCGGCCGTCGCGCAGCACGGTGATGTAGTCGCCAATGCGGATCAGCTCTTCCAGCCGGTGCGAGATGTAGACGATGGCGACTCCGCGCGCCTTGAGATCGGCGATCACCTTGAACAGGATCTCGACCTCGGCCGCACTCAGCGCCGAGGTCGGCTCGTCCATGATCAGGACGCGCGCGTCGAGCGAAACCGCCTTGGCGATCTCGACCAGCTGCTGCTGGCCGATGCGCAGATCCTCGACCGGCATGTCCGGCCGGATGCCGGCTTCGAGTTGTTCGAGGAACTCGGCAGCGCGCCGCTCCTGCGCCTTATGGTCGATCTTGCGGAAGCAGTTGGTCAGCTCGCGGGTGGCGAAGATATTCTCGGCGACTGTGAGGTTGCCGAACAGGTTCAGTTCCTGGAACACCATGCCGATGCCGCGGCCGACTGCATCTCCCGAGGACGAGAACGAAACCTCGTTGCCGTCGAGCAGGATTCGGCCGGCGGTTGGCCGTTCAACGCCGGCGATGATCTTCATCAGCGTCGACTTGCCGGCGCCGTTCTCGCCGACCAGCACGTTGACGGCGCCCTTGCGCACCTCGAAATTGGCGTGCTTGACCGCCACGGTGCCGGCATAGACCTTGGAGATGTCTTCCAGCTTGAGTATGACGTCGTGATCGGAGCTCATGACTTCGGCCCGATCTCGGCCTCCGCCGGCGTCACCAGCGGCAGGTTCTGGCTGCTTTCGATCGTGTAGGCGCCGAGCACCTTCGCGGTCCGGCCCTCGAGTGTATCACGCGGCAGCTTGGACAGCACGGTCTTGTCGGCATGGGCATTGAAGGCCTTGCCGAACTGGGCGAAGTCGATCTGGTTGGTGAAGTCGTTGAACTGCACGAAGTCCAGGCTGTCGCGAAGTGCAGTGCCGCGCATCGCCGGCCCGATCTGCACACGCGCATCCGCTTTGCCGTCGCCATCGACGTCGACATCGATGGTCGCCGCGCGCGATTGCGTGTTGGCGGCGACGATCTTGCCTTCGACCCGAACCGCGAAAGTCCATGGCGAATTCGCCTGCTTCTTCGCATTGCCGTATCTGGCGCCGGCGGCGACTTGATCGGTCTTGGCCAGCGCATGGACCTCTGCGAACGGTCCTGCCTTCTGCTGCAAATAGGGAATGACCTTCGAGACCCAGATGTCCTCGACCATCTTGTCGGGATTGAAGGCCGTACTGTTGGCGCTATCGCCGCCTTGCGCCGACAGTGTCGGCAGGATCTTGCAGGCGCTAATGCTGAGACCAACGAGCGCGGCAACGGTCAGCCCAAGGGTGAGCCAGGTCAACTTGTTCGGCATGGCGTTCGAAAGACACCCGGATAGTGAAAATGGAGGCGAGGGACGAACGCGTTCGTCCCTCGCAGCTTCTATCGGGCTGGCTCAGTTCTTGAGCGCGAAGGTCTCCAGCTTGGGAGCATTGTCGCCGTTGATCAGCACGCAGTCCATCAGCTGCTTTTCCTTCTCCGGCGACTTCTTGTTCTTGATGAAGTCGCTGGCCTGCTCGACGGCCATCTGCGCCTGGGCGTAGGCCGGCTGCAGCACCGTCGCCTTGATGCCGCCTGACGTGATGGAATCGCGCACATCGTTCGAGCCGTCGAAGCCGACGACGATGACGTCCTTGCGGCCGGCTGCGGCCAACGCCGCATAGGCGCCCATCGCCATCGTGTCGTTGCCGGAGATCACGCCCTTGATGTCCGGGTTGGCCTGCAGGATGGACTCCATCTTGGAATAGGCCTCGGTCTGGCTCCAGTTGGCCGACTGCTGCGCGACCTTCTTCAGGTCCGGATAGTCGTCGATCACGTCGTGATAGCCCTTGGAGCGGATGCCGGCATTGGTGTCGGACTCCTTGCCGACCAGTTCGACATAATTGCCCTTCTCGCCCATCAGCTTGACGAATTCCTGCGCGCCGAGCTGGGCGCCCTGGTAGTTGTTGGAGACGATCTGCGCCACGGCGACGCCGGTGGCGTTGATCTCGCGGTCGATGAGAAAGGAGGGGATGCCGGCGTCCTTGGCTTTCTGCACGGCCGCGACAGTGGCGTCGGCGCCAGCATTGTCGAGGATGATCGCCTTGGCGCCGCGACCGATCGCCGTGTCGATCAGCTCCGACTGCTTGTTGGCATCGTCGTCATGCACCAGCACCAGCGTATCGTAGCCGAGCTCCTTGGCCTTGGCCTCGGCGCCGATGGCTTCCGCCTTGAAGAAAGGATTGTCGTGCGAAGGCGTGATGATGGCGATCAGGTCCGCCGCATAGGCAGGCATCGCGGTGCCGAGTGCGAGCACGCCGGCGAAAGCCGCAAGCGTCATTCTGCGATTGAGTTTCATAAAGTCCTCCCGTTGAAAAACCTGCCCCGGACGGCCGAGGCGATTGTCTGCGTCTGAATTAGTTAGGCAGTGCGGGCCGCGCCGCTCGGATTTTGAAAGTCTTTGCCGGCTTTCATCCGAACCTTGTCTCGCTGCTCTCCCCGCCGCCCGTCACTCCTTCGTGGTCGGATTTCCCAAAAATCCGAGCCAGGGCAGCTAAAGCTAGCTGGTATGATGAGTCAACCACTAATTCAGGTGATCTGTACCTAACCTCGACTTCGCATCAGGTTATGCGCTGGATGCTGGCTGCGATCTCTTCCGGTTCGAAGACCCGCTTCCAGTCGTCGCGCATGAGCACCGGCTTGCCGAATTCGATAGCCTTGTTGCAGGCGTCCGAGAACACACCCTTGGTTTCACCGAAGATGACGGCGCCGAGCACGTTCATGTGGCCAAGCAGGAAGTCGAGCGCCGCCTGCCTGTCGACGCCGCGCGCCACCACCTCGTCGACGGCTTCTTTCATGACGACGAGCAGCGAAGCACATACCGTCTCCGACAGACCAGGCTCCAGTAGCGCCATTTGCTCAACGGTCAAGCGATGCGAGCGCATCACCGGCGCCCAGATGATCCGAGCGATCTCCTCGCCCTTGGCATAGTCCTGCTCCGGACCCTGCATCAGGGCGCTGACGAAGTGCTGCTTGGCCTTGACGCCGCCGAAGAAGTCCTTCTTGGCCGCCATGTCGGTTTCGTCATTGAAGATCGGCGGATGGCAGGGATGGGTGACGAAATAGGTGAGGTCGGAGCGCTTCGGCAGATGGCCGGCAAAAGGCGCTGCCGCATCGAGCACGATCACCATCGTTCCCGGGACGAGTTTGCTCTCGATGCCGGCCGAGACCTTGCCGATATGCGTGTCGGGAACCGCCAGGATCACCACGTCGGCACCCTTGAGCGCTTCATCGACGCCGACCGTGTCGATGCCGAGCCCGGTCTTCAGGCGCTCCTTGCCCGGCTCGCTGATCTCGACATGGCGGATGGTGTAGGGCGAGCCGCGAAAATTGGTCGACAGGCGATAGCCCATTTTGCCGCCGGCACCCAATAGCGCAATCGTTGTCATCAATCTGCTCCTGACGTTCAGACGAGGGGCCGCGCCAATCGTCATCTCGCATACTGGTATGATCACTCTACCAGAGTTTGGCAAGAGGAATTGTCTATGACTTGTCTGTCATCTCGGCTGGACCGTCGCCGCCGGCGCTTTCGTCGTCGCCTCCGGGTCCTTGTCGCCGTCCGCGAGGTCGGCGGGCGTGCGCCGTGCCATTGCCTGGCGCCCGGCCAGCGCAAGCACGAAGATAACGACGATGCCTTGCACGATGTCTTGCGCGCCCGGAGGCAGACCGATGATCTGCATGGTGGTGACGATGAGGATGAGCAGGATGCTGGCGAAGAGCGTCCCTAAAGCCGTCGCCGATCCGCCGAAGATCAGCGTTCCGCCTAGCACCACCGCGGCAATCGACTGCAGCAGATAGGGCTGGCCCATCTCCAGGAAGGCGCCGCCGATATAGGCTCCGAGCAACAGACCGTCGAGCGATGCCAGCACCGAGGAGATGACGAAGGCCGATGCGACCACCGGACCGTTGCTGATGCCTGCGAGCCGGGCCGCGGCGCGGTTCTGGCCGACCGCTGACAGCAGTTGCCCGAACACCGTGTAGCGCAAAACGAAGGAGGTTGCGGCGACGCCGAGAATGGCGATGACGGCCATGATCGGCACGCCGGAGATACGGCCAGTCGCCAGTTGCTTCAGTGCCGGGCTGACCGCGAAACCCGGGATCGCCTTGTTCGATAAGAGCGTTGCGGTCGCCAACACATAGCCGGTCGCCAGCGTCGCGATGATCGCCGGAATGCCGAGCCCGACGACAAGCAGCGAATTGAGCGCCCCGACGGCCAGGCCGAGCAGGATCGCGGCGATGACGCCGATGGCCAGGTTGGCATCCTGTCCCTTGATGGTGAGCAACGCGACGAAGGCGCTGAGCGTGATTACCGAAGCGACGGAGAGATCGACGTTGCCGCGCCCGGTGGTCACCACGAACATCTGGCCGATGCCGACGATCGTCAGGAAAGATGCCGACAAAATGACTCCGGACAAGCTGGACAGGCTGAAGCGGTTGGTGACCACGGAGAGCACCAGCCACAACACAAGCACGCCGATCGCCGCCCAGATCCAGCGGTTCCGCTGCGCCCAGATGCCGAAGCTGGCAAATGCGTTCATGACTCGCTCCGGCGGTCTGCGGTCAGGCTGCGCAAGGTGAGCAGCGCGATCAGGATCAACCCTTGCGTGGCGGCGTTGTAGTCGCTGCTGACGCTGAGGGTGCCCAGAAGTGCGCCGATCAGCGAGAGCGTCACCGCGCCGGCGACGGCGCCGACCGGCGAAATGATGCCGCCGAGGAGCGAGCAGCCGCCCATCACCACCGCGGCGACGCTGAGCAGCGTGAAGGAATTGCCGGAGTTGATGTCGCTCGCCGTGTTGATGGCCGTCAGCGACAGGCCGGCAGCGCCCGCGAACAGACCGGCGATGAGATAGCGCACCAGTGCATAGCGGGTCGGCGACCATCCTGAGCGGATCATCGCAGCCGGGTTGTTACCGAAGCCACGCAGCACCACACCGAGCGGCAACCGGTCAATGGCGAGCACGATCAGTGCCACGGTTGCGATCATGATGATCGACGTCGGCATGAAGCCGATCGACCAGCCGAAGAGGGTGATCAGCCAGTCCGGGCTTGCGCCGCCGGGTGTCGGCTGCAGCGCGTAGCCGATGCCGACCCAGATGAAGGATGCGCCCAGCGTGACGACGATGGCCGGGATCTTGCGCGCCTGGATAACGCCGCCAAGGCCGGCATAGGCGGCGAGCGCGGCCACCAGCGCCAGCGTGCCGAGCCATGGCTGGTCGTAGAGCAGTGTGGCGCTGAGCACGCTGACCAGGCCGGCGAAGGCGCCGACGCCGAGGTCGATCTCGCTGCCCCCGACGATGAACATCTGCGCCGCCGTCACCAGCACCAGCGACAGCGCCGGCATCAAGAGAAGATCGAGCCCGAAAGTCGAGGCGACAGCCGGATTGATCGCGATCATGATGGCAAGCACGGCGGCAAGCCCGATGAACGGCGCGGCATTGACCAGTTTGCGCCCGAGTCCCGCCATGACGGTCCGCTTGCTGGGGGTATTGGATTGGCCGGCCGCCGGTTGCGCGAAGGAGGCACCGACGATGGCTTGCTCGGTAATAGCCTCGCCCGCCAGCTCGCTGACGATACGGCCGCCGGAAAAGACCAGCACGCGGTCGCAGGCAAGCAGTTCCGCATCCTCGGTCGTATGCCAGATCAGCGCTCTGCCGCCACGCGCGACTTCGTTGCAGAGCCGATAGAAATCCTGTTTGGTGGCTATGTCGACGCCGCGTGTCGGATCGTCGAGCAGGATGATCGGCGTGTCAGCGACCAGCGCCCGCGCCACCAGTGCCTTCTGCTGGTTGCCGCCGCTGAGCTCGGTGATGTTGGACTGAAAGCGCGTGTCGTCGAGCCGCAGCTTGCTGGCGGCGCCTTTCGCCGTATCGCTGTTGGCGCGCTCGGAAACGACGCCCAGCGCCGACCGGCGGGCAAGCGCGCCAATGCTGATGTTGCTGAGCACGCTCCACAGCGGGAACACGCCTTCCTTCTGCCGGTCACCGGCGATGAAGCCTGCCTCGGCATACCTGGCGACGGTCGCCTGCTGTTTCCGGTCGGGCTTGAAGATCGCGTGCAGCAGATCCTTCTGGCCGCTGCCCTCGAGCCCGGCCGACCCGACGATCTCGCCGCGCACGATGTCGAGGTCGCGGCCGAGCTCCGACGTCAGCGCTCCCGAGAGCCGCACCAGCACGTCCTGCGAGGATGCCGCGGCGACGCTGTGCTGATGGATCGGATTGGCGTCGCCACCCATCAACTGCACCAGCTTGCCGATCGAGGCATTCGAGGCGTGGCCCTGCCAGGCCATGCGGCCGTTGCGCAGCACCACGACTTCGGTGGCGATGTCGATGATCTCCTGCAGCTTGTGGCTGATGAAGATGAAGGCGAGTCCGGCCTTTGCGCGTCCGCGGACAAAGGCTCTCAGCTGCTTCGAGCGGTCGAGGTCGAGAGAAGAGGTCGGCTCGTCGAGCACGATCAGCGTGACGCTGGGCGTCGCCGCGGCGCGTGCGATCTCGACCATCTGACGTTCGGCAATGGTGAGATGGCCGACCTCGGTATCGGCGTCGATGCCGTTGCCCGGGAAGACGGCGTCGAGCGCCGCGCGGGCGCGGGTTCGGTACAAAGCCCGCCAGCCCGGCCGGCTTGCCGAGTCGCCAGGGGTCTCCAGGAAGAAATTCTCGGCGACAGACAGGTTGGCGCATAGCGACAGCTCCTGATGCACCATGCGGATGCCACGGCGCTGCGCTTCGCCAGTGTTGTAGGCTGCGAAAGGAACCTCTTCGCCGGCAAAGGAAATCGCGCCTAGCGTCGGCCACATCGCGCCGCACAGAATGCGCATCAGCGTCGACTTGCCGGCACCGTTGCCGCCGACGAGCCCGATCACGTCGCCGGCCCGCACAGACAGGTCGATCCCCGCATTGGCCAGCGTCGGCCCAAAACTCTTGGTGATCCCGCTCAGCGAAACGACGCTCGGTCCAGCAGGGGCGGCAGCGGTGCCCTGTACGGCAACGGCGATGTGGGACATTCGTCCTCCGGTTTTGCGCGGACAACGATCGGGCGCGGCCGTGCGGCAGCGCCCGATCCCGAACTGCCTGGCTTATTTGCTGAGCAGGTTCTGCTTGACCCAGTCCAGCGAGTAGCTCGGGCTGATGATCTGCCCGCCCGGCAGCTTTGCATAGTCCTTCAAGTTGCTCGCATCGACCGTCGCCACCGGCATGATCATCAGCTTGGGCGCATTGGCGCCCTTAAGCAGCGACAGCCCGAGCCAGAAAGCGGCGCCGCCGATGCCAGGCGTGGTGTTCATCGAAACCGTTTGGTAGCCGTTCTTGGCGTTCTCCTCGGCCCACCATTTGACGAAGTCGGTGCCGCCGCCGCCTTCGATGATCGGCATCTTGTCCTTGTAGTCGCCGCCATACTGGACGAAGGCCTGGGCGATGCCGACATCGTCGCTGCCGCCTTGGCCGAGCACGGCGTCGACATGCGGCAGCGAGGGCAGCACATTGGCGATGGCCGCCTGCGCAACCGAAGCGGTCGCCTGGCCGTAGACCGTGGCTACCACCTTGATGTCCGGATACTTGGCCAGCACCGACTGTTGCGCATTGAACATGTCGTTGTCGGGCGCCGAGCCCTTCACACCGCGCACCTGGATGACATTGCCCTTACCGCCGAGCATCTTAAATACGGCTTCGGCCTGGGCCGCCTTGTAGCCCTTGAAGTCGAAATTGAGCTGGTAGTTGCACGGCGCCGATGCGACGGAATCGAAGGAGATCACGATGATCCCGGCTTTGCAGGCCTTCTCGATCACGCCGTTGACGGCGGTCTCCGAGGCCGCGTCGACGGCGAGCACGTCAACCTTCTTGAGGATTAGTTCGGCGATCTGGCTGTTCTGCTGCGCGACCGAGCCGTCGCCGTTCATGACGATGTAGTCGGCGATTTGCCCGGCGGCCTTGGCTTCCTTGGCGGAGGCTTCGAACGCCTCCACCATCTGGTGCCGCCAGGTGTTGCCATAATAGGCGTTGGCCAGCGCGATGACCGGCGCGTCCTGCGACGCCATTGCCGGTAGAACCGAAACACTCGCCAGCGCGGCGGCAAATGCCGCCACAGTTGCAAACTTCATGGATATCTCCTCCCAAAAAAACCGCCCAACCCGGTCGGTCGTCTGTCATTTCCCTTACAGCGTCTCTTCCGAAGATGCCATACCATCTACATGTTATACCAGCATACCAAATAGGCAAGCCGGTAGCGGAACTTGTTCGCTTCCGATCGTCGGGAACGAAATGGGCCTGTCGGTTAAGTCTGTCCTCAGTCTGCGGGCCGGCTTCGGTGCCGGCCCTGCGGCATCCTGCGCGCCGGTTTGTGGCTCACGCAAGGTGGACATTAGGTCATCATATATGTAATGTCAATTGACCGGCAGGGCTTGTTTGCCCGTGCGACTCGCTGTCGATATGCCAACAAGGATTACGGAGGGGCGGATGGAACCGGTCCAGAAGAAGAAGCTGTATGTCGAGGTGCTCGACCGGCTGTTGGCCGCGATCTCGACATCGGAGTTTCCGCCCGGTTCGCAATTGCCGTCGGAGAAGGAACTGATGACGATGATTGGCGTGGGCCGGCCGTCGATCCGCGAAGCGATGCAGTCGCTGCAGCAGATGGGCCTTATCAGGATTTCGCATGGCGAACGCGCACGCGTAATCAATCCGACGCCCGAGGTGATTGTCGACCAGGTCTCAGCGGCGATGGTCATGATGCTGGCGACGAACTCCCGCGGGCTCGAAGAACTGAAAGAAGTCAGGCTCTTGCTGGAAACCGGTCTGGTCAGGATCGCGACACGGCGCGCCACGGCCAAGGGCCTGGAGCGACTTGCCGAGACCTTGCGCCATTTGCGCGAGGCAAAGACCGATCAGGCGCGATTTGTGACCGCAGACATGGAGTTTCACGCCGTCATCGCGGAGATGAGCGGGAATTCGATGATCGCAGCTGTGGCCAAGGGAATGCTCGAGTGGCTTTCCCGGTTCAAGCGGGATCTCGTCGCCATGAAGGGCGCCGAACGCCTCACAGTCGAGGAGCATGAACGAATATACAAGGCGATTGCCAGCGGCGATGCGGAAGGCGCGAGCGCCGCTATGGCTGAACACATTGGCCGCGCCAATGAACTCTATTCGAAGTTGGCCGGCGGTGCCGGCGGCTAAATTGCGCGCTTCTGAAAACTTTTTTGCCACCCAAAACTCATGTGATGACATAATGTCATTTTGGTGCTAACGCTCCCTCCATGAGTGATGTCACAGCTGGAATAGCCGCATCGAATGGTCGTCTCTGCGCCACCTATTTGATCGAAACCCGCTATCCGTTAGAGGTCGCCGCAACCGCAATGGCCGGCGAACAATCCAGCGGGACCTTCCGTGCCGTTCCGGGAGAGACACCGGAGCTGCTGAGGAGATTTGGAGCGCGCGTCGAATTCATCGACGATGTCGTGGAAGTCGAGAATGAGGCCTTGCCATTTTCGCGGTCTCCGAAAACCCTGAAGGCCGGCAAGCCGCTCCGGGCAAAGGTCGGACTCTCCTGGAATATCGAGAATACGGGGACCGTCCTTGCCTCGGTTTGGTCGACAGTTCTCGGCAACTTGTTCGAGCTGCATCATTTCTCGGCCATGCGGCTGCTGGACGTTACCTTTCCGGATCTTTTTACGGACGCTTACTCCGGGCCGGCTTTCGCCGTGGAGGGAACGCGTCGGCTGACCGGCGTGGAAGGGCGCCCCTTGATCGGCACGATCATCAAGCCGAGCGTCGGTCTCACGCCGGAAGAGACGGCTGCCCTTGCCGATACGTTGATTGCCGCCGGTATCGATTTCATCAAGGACGACGAATTGATGGGAGATCCTCCGCATTCGCCATTCGAGCAGCGGTTCGAAGCGGTGATGGCGGTTATAGACAGACATGCCGACAGAACCGGTCGCAAGGTTATGTACGCGGCCAACCTTTCGGGAGATGTCGACGCCATGCGGCGTCGGTTGGATATGATCGGTCGGCGCGGCGGGACCTGCGCCATGCTCGTCTTGAATTCCGTCGGTCTGTCGGGCGTCATCGACGTTCGCCGACATTCAGCTGTCCCTCTTCACGGGCATCGCGCAGGCTGGGGCCTTTTCAGCCGTTCTGTCGATATCGGCATGAGCTATCTCGCCTATCAGAAATTCTGGCGGCTGGCCGGGATCGACCACATGCACGTCAACGGGCTGTCCAACAAATTCTGCGAGCAGGATGCGTCGGTGATGGCCTCGGCCCATGCCTGTCTCACGCCGATGTTTGGGCGCGCGGACCGTCCCGACATGGTCATGCCGGTATTTTCGTCCGGACAGACTGCGGTGCAAGCGGCCGACACCTTTGGCAGGCTCGGCTTGAACGATTTCATCTATTGCTGCGGCGGCGGCATCATGGCGCATCCGGGTGGGCCGGCTGCAGGCGTGCGAAGCCTGCATGATGCTTTCGACGCCGCTGCCGCAGGCATTCCGGCACGCGACTATGCCGCCAACCATCCGGAACTCGAGGTCGCGCTGCAGGCGTTCGGGTGAATCTGCGCCATCCGGGCGCCATCAACGTGAAAATGGGAGAGAAGAAATGAGGACATCCGTAGCGGTGCTTGGAGCCGGAGGGAAGATGGGCTTCCGCGTGACCCGCAAGCTGGTGGACGCGGGCTACGATGTCCGCGCCGTGGAAGTCGGCGAGGCAGGCCGCAAGCGGCTGGCCGACGCCAACCTCAGCGCCGTCGCCATGGAGGAAGGCATTCCCGGCGCCAAAGTCCTAGTGATGGCTTTGCCTGACAACATCATCGGCCAGGTGATGCGGCAGATATCGCCGATGTTGGCCAAAGGCACTATGATCCTCATTCTGGACGCCGCGGCACCCTACGCCGGCGATCTTCCCGGGGATCGGCCAGACCTGACCTACTTCATCGGCCACCCCTGCCATCCGCCTTTGTTCAATGACGAGACGGAGTGGGCGGCGCGTCGCGATTATCACGGCGGCATCGCCAGGCAGTCCATCGTCTGCGCCCTGATGCAAGGCCCGGAGGAGCACTACGCGCTTGGCGAAGAGGTGTGCAAAACGATGTGGTCGCCGATCATCGAAAGCCACCGGGTCACGGTCGAGCAACTGGCGATACTCGAGCCGGGCCTGTCCGAGATGGTTGCGATGCCCTTCGTCGACACGATGGTCGAGGCTGTGGAGGAATGCGAGCGTAGATATGGCATTCCCAGACAAGCCGCTCTTGACTTCCTCATCGGCCATCTGAATGTCGAGATAGCCATGTGGTTCGGCTTCTCTCCGAAAGTGCCCTCGGACGCCGCGCTGCGCCTGATGCGCTTCGCAAAAGGCGTCGTGGTCCGCGACGATTGGCGCGAGGCCCTCTCTCCAGCCAAGGTGAAGGAAGCCTCCGAACTGATCGTCTACGGCAAAGGAGCCTGAGCGCTGCCTCCGATGCCCAGGACCATATCGGTATCGACTGCGCTCTTTGACGGCTATTCGATGGAACTGGCCATCGGGGAAATCGCGCTGGCCGGCGCCATCCATGTCGAGCCGGCCTTCATTCGCGGTTATGTCGATTTCGAAGAGGGCATGTTCACCACCACGAACGCCTCAAGGCTGAGGGCGACGGCGGAAGCTGCCGGGCTTGGGATCAAGGCCGTATCGGCTCATCTCGACCTTTCGGGGCCGGATGCGGTGGATGCCTTGTCGCGGCGCATCGCCTTTGCTGCCGGTTTAGGCGCATCCTCCCTGATTACCAATGCCGGGCCGATGACAAAAAGGGCGGGCATACGAAAGGCGATCGATGCCGTTCTGCCGAGGCTGGAGCAATCCGGTGTCGCTCTTGCGCTCGAGAACCCTGGACATGGCAGGGGCGATTTACTTGGCAATGCTCGGATGGGAGCAAGCTTCGTACGCGACATCGGATCGCGCCTAGTCCGCCTCAATCACGACGCCGGAAACGTCTTCACCTATAGCCATGAGGCAACGCAGCCCGCAGAAGATATCGCGACAGCCATCGACACGATTGGTCATGCACATCTCAAGGACGTTGTCAGCCGCGACGCAGGATGGACGTTCTGTGCTCTCGGCGAGGGCGCTGTCGATTACCTGAAATATTGGCGGATGCTCCCTCCGGCGCTTCCAGTCAGCATCGAAATGCCATTGCGATTGGAGCGCCCTCAGCGCCGCGACCCGCAACGGCGAAAGACCCCTGTCGATATCCCGACCATTCGGGCCACGCTGCAGCGCTCACTGCGTTTCGTGAATTCGCTGGAGGCCGCCAGGAACAGCGCTGTGTGAGCCGCGACGGTTTTGTCCAGGCGATGTTGGTCCAGCCGTGCCGAATGGCTGCTATCGCATTTACGAGGCCAGAAGCTGTCGGTCTTCTTGCGGTCCCAGACTCCAACCGAGTAAGTACGTAGGCGTTCCTCCCGTGGCCAATCATGCCCGAAGGAGAAACGAAATGGGACATTCCCTTTATGACCCCACCGCTCACGATCGCCGCGCATGGAACGCGGGCAAGAAGGTCGGAACGAAACGCCCGCTGAAACTCGACAGATATGGGCGATGCGCTTTTTTCTCGATCGGGAGCGGCGCAGACCACCTGCTTTCCATCTGTCGAAATGAGCGGCGATGGTTTGAATCTGGCTGTGATTGAAACCGTCCTAACCGGGCCGATCAAACCGGTCGCGCAACATGCTCCAAGGCAGCAGCATGTTGGGCGCGTAGCGCAGCAAGCCGTGAAGGGGGATCGGCGCCGGCGGCGCAAATGGCAACGGCAGGTCGCGCCCTTCTGTCCCGGCGGCCCACTCGGCGAGCACCCTGCCCATGGCCGTGGTCATGGCGATGCCGCGTCCATTGCAGGCACGGGCCGCCATCAGACCTGGGCCGAGGTCGATCAGATGCGGCAGGAAATCCGGCTCGACGGCGGCGATCCCCGACCAGCTATACTCAAGCGGTGGCAAGTCGGGCAGTTCCAGCCGTCTCGCCAGTCGCCGCCAGATTGTCCGCGGCACGCGCCTGTCGGCGCCCGCGCTTACCACATGCATGCCGCCGCTGATGAGCCGGTTCTGGGCATCGAAGCGGAAGGTGAGAAGATTGCGTCTGGTGTCGGAGAAACCCTGGTCTCCAGGCAGCAAGCGCTGGCGCGCCTTCGACGGCAGCGGCGCCGTCGCGATCTGGAACACCTTCAGCGGAAAATAGGTCCGCTGCAATGTCGGATTAAGCGCGCCGCCATAGGCGTTGGTGGCGATCAGCACCTTGCCGGCACGCAGCGAGCCGGACGGAGTCGTCAACGTCCAGCCGTCGGACAATCGGTCGATCGATGTGACACGCGAGTGCTCGAAAATCCGTGCGCCGGCGTTCTCGGCCGCATCGGCCAGTCCGCGCGCGAAATGGACCGGATTGAGCACGCCGCCTGAGCGGTCCATCCAGCCGCCGGCATAGCCTCGCGCGCCGGTCAACGCTTCGGTCTGGTGGCTGTCCAGTATCACCGCCGGCCGGCCGCGCTCCGCCCATTGCCTGGCGCGGGATTGGATTCTCTCGAGAGCAGCCGATGAGTGCGCCGCTTGTATCCAGCCGTTCTGGACGGCGTCGCAGGCGATGCTATGCCGCGCGATCAGGTTGAACACGAGGTCGGCGCTGCCCGCGGCGACCCCGATCAGCCGCTCGCCGCGCTCGGCACCGAGATGCGCCAGGATCGCGTCCGGATCCATTTTGGCGAAGTTTGGCACGATGAAGCCAGCGTTGCGGCCTGTGGCGCCCCAGGCGATGATCTCTGCTTCGAGCACAGCCACCGAAAGGCCTTTGCTGGCGCCATGCAGTGCGGTCGACAGGCCGGCAAAGCCGCCGCCGACGACGGCAAGATCGACATCGAGGTGATCTTCCAGCGCGGGTCGGAGGCAGTGGTGGCGGCCGACCGCGTGCCACAGGGAAAGCGCTTCGTGCCGCGCCATTGCGTTCAGGATCCACTTTCGCTGGCTGTGGCTTTCGTCCGCTTGCCGAAACGCGCCCGACGTGGCCGCTCACCAAATACGCCGTTCGGCCGAACCAACAGGATAACGCATAGCATAACGCCGATGGCGACGATTTGCAGTGATGCGGCTCGCGCCTGTTGTTCCGGTGCGAAGAGCACGCTCGTGAGCGCGCCTGAACCCGCCCATATCGCCCAGACCAGTACGCTGCCTGCAACGGCGCCGGCGTTACTCCCAGAGCCGCCGACGATCAGCATTACCCAGACCTGGAAGGTGAGGATCGACAGGTAATTGTCGGGAGCGATGAAGCCGATGAAATGCGCCTGAAGTGCGCCGGCCAGCGCCATGATAGCGCCGCCGACGGCGAAGGCCTGGACGCGGTAGAAGCGCGCGCTCTTGCCGAGCGAAATCGCCGCTCGTTCGTCCTCCCGCAGCGCCTTGAGCACACGGCCCCATGGGCTGCGTGACAGATGCTCCAAGGCCAGATAGGCGATCAGCGTGACAGCCGAGACGACAGCAAGGTTCGACAGATTGAACAGCAGCGGAGTTTCGGCGAGGCTGCCGAAGGGACGCGGGATGAAACCGATGCCGAACGGCCCGCCGGTCAGCTTCTGCGCGTTGAGTGCGACCAGTTGCACGACCACCGCGACACCGAACGTGGTGATCGCTAGATAGTCGGACCGCAGACGCAGCGTCGCTATGCCGGTAAGGGCTGCGGCAACGCCGCCCACCACCATGGCGCCGGCCCAGCCGGCAAGGATCGGCAGGCCGAAACCGCCGAGGCGCGCGGGGTCGTCCGGTGTCGTCAGCAGCGCCGATGTGTAGGCGCCGATGGCGACGAAACCGGCGAGGCCGACATTGAACAGGCCCGTCAGCCCCCATTGCAAATTGAGCCCCAGCGTGACCAGCGAGAAGATCAGTGCAGTGCTCAGGAAGAAGGCGCCATAGCCGATGAGATCGATCATCTTTCCCCAACTCCGAAAAGGCCGATCGGCCGCACGAACAGCACCGCCATCAGGATGATGAAGGAGACGGCGGCGCGCCATTCGGCACCGATCAACTGCACCGCGCCGGCTTCGGCGAGCCCGATGATCAGGCCGCCGAGTACCGCGCCCGGGATGCTGCCGATGCCGCCAAGAATGGCGGCGGCGAACATCGGCAGCAGCATGTCGAAGCCCATGAACGGTCGGATCTGCACCAGAATGCCAATCATCACGCCGGCCACGCAGGCAAGCGAGCCGCCGACGATCCAGGTGACGCGCACCACCTTGGCGACGTCGATGCCGACAATGCGGGCCAGCGCCGCGTTCTGGCTTAGCGCCTGCATCGAGCGGCCGGTCTGCGTGCGCGTCATCAGCAGATGCACGCCGAGCACAAGCACGGCGGTCAGCAGCAGCAAGGCGATCTGGTCAGGCGTGATGCGGATGCCGAAGCCGATCGGCATGGCGATCTGGATCGCGCGGCTGAAATAGGTCGGCCGTGAGGTGAAGGTGAACTCCAACAGGCTGCGCAGCGCCATGGAGGCGCCGAAGCTCGCCATCACGACGATGATTGCCTGGCCTTGCGAGCGCAGCCGCGAGAACAGCACCTTGTCGAGCAGCAGCGCCAGCAGGGCAGTGAACGCCATGCCGACGACCAGGGCGACGAGCAGCGACCAGCCGAAGGACAGTGGCCCGATCGGCGCCACCTTGCCGAAGGTCGCGCCGATGGCGCTGACCACGGCCAGCGTCGCATAGGTTCCCCAGGCCATGAAGTCGCCGTGGGCGAAGTTGGAGAAACGCAGGATAGAATAGGTGAGCGTCACGCCGATGGCGCCGAGGCCGATCATGGAGCCGGTCAGCAATCCGTCGACGATGAATTGCAGGCTCATGCCGCGCCTCCCTTGTGATGCTGGGGGCGCTGGCGGAGATAGAGTTCGGCGACGACCGGATCGCTCCACAATTCGGAGGCGACGCCCTCATGCCGGTCCTTGCCCTCGACTAGGACATAAGCGCGGTCGCCGATGGCAAGCGCTGCCTTGGCGTTCTGCTCGACCAACAGAACGGTGACGCCGGATCTGCGGATGCCGGCCAGCATCTCGAACACGACCGACACGAATTTTGGCGACAAGCCGGCCGACGGCTCGTCCAGCACCAGTACCTTGGGGTGGACGATCAGCGCCCTCGCGACGGCGAGCATCTGCCGTTGCCCGCCGGACAGATTGCCGGCGGCGGTGCGGCGCTGGCGGACGAGGTCGGGGAAGGCGGCATACATCTCCTCGATGCGGGCGGGGATTTCCCGCCGCTCGAGGATGCCGCAGGCTACTTTGAGATTGTCCTCGACCGACATCAGCGGAAAGATGTTTTCGGTCTGCGGCACGAAGGCAAGGCCAAGCCGCACCATGGTGTGGGCGGGTGCTGCGGTGATGTTCTTCCCGTCCAGGAAAACCGTGCCGCCGGTAATCGGGACGAGGCCGGCGATCGCCTTGATGAACGTGGACTTGCCGGCGCCGTTGGGGCCGAGGACGACGACGATCTCACCCTTGCCGACCGTGATCGAAGCGCCGCGCACGATCGGCATGCCGGGTTCATAGCCGGCTTCGAGATTGCGGACATCGAGGACGGTCACGCTCATGCGGCGCCTCCCAGATAGGCTTCGATGACGCGCGGATCGCGGGCGACTGCTTCCGCCGTGCCCTCGCTGAGCAACTGACCGCTCGCCATTACCAGGACGCGGTGGCAGAGCCGCGCCACCATGTCGATATTGTGTTCGATCAGCAGGAAGGTGATGCCTCGCGCATTGATGTCGTGGATCCGATCGATGATGACCTCCAGGAGCGTCGCGTTGACGCCAGCCGCCGGTTCATCGAGCAGGATGATCGCCGGGTCGGCCATCATGACACGGGCGAGTTCGAGCAGCTTGCGCTGGCCGCCGGACAGCACACGCGCCGGCTCATACGCGAGGTGGGTGAGGGCGACGAGCTCCAGCAGTTCGAGCGCCTTTGTCCGGGCGGCTCTTTCCTGCGCCGCCACTCGCCAAGGCGTGACGAAGTTGGCGAGCAGCCTTTCACCGGTCTGCCCCTGCGCTGCCAGCATGATGTTTTCGATCAGCGTCAGGTTGGGCAGCGGTCGTGGAATCTGAAAAGTGCGGCCGAGCCCTCGACCGATGCGCAGGTGAGCGGCTTCACCGGAGATGCGCGTGCCGTTGAGAAAGATATCGCCGCTGTTCGGCAATATGCTGCCGGCCAGCAGATCGAACATGGTCGTCTTGCCGGCACCGTTCGGTCCAATCAGGCCAAGGATTTCTCCGGCTTTGACATCGAAGGAGACATCGTTGACGGCGACGAGACCGCCGAACTGCCTGACGACGTTCCTTGCCGTCAGGACCGGCGCACGGCTCTCCCGCCCCTGCCGTCTGGTTGCCTCGCTCATAAAACCCTCTGGCCGAAGACGCGCGTTGTCGCCTTCCCATTTTGATTTGTGATCACACTTGCTTTGATCACGCTATTCGGCTTTAATTTCCTCCGCAAGCCGAAAACCGGGCCCAGAGCGGAATTCCATGCACAAGACTGCCACCGAAAGGAACAACGAGACGATCGCGGCCCAGCTTGCGCCGGTGGGCCGCGAAACGGTGCAGGATCGCGTCTATTCCGAACTGCGACGGGCCTTGATTGGCGGCCTGTTCGAACCAAGCCAGGTGCTGACCATCCGCGGTCTGGCCGATGCGCTGGTCACCTCGACGATGCCGGTGCGCGAGGCGCTCGGGCGGCTGATCACGGAAAAGGCGCTGGAGGCGTTGCCCAACCGTTCGGTGCGCGTGCCGCCGATCACGCTGGATCGCCTCGACGATCTCTTGCGAGCCCGCATCCTGATCGAAGGCGAGGCGATAGCGCTTGCCGCCGCTCGCATGGTGCCGCGCCAGATCTCCACAATCGAAACCATTCTCGGCGAATGGGATGAGATGCGGGCGCTGAAGCACAAGAAAGATGTCGACCGCGAAGTGACGCTCAACCAGAGCTTTCATTTCGAGATTTACCGCTCCTGTGGCTCGGCCGTACTGATCCCGATGATCGAGAGCCTGTGGCTGCAATCGGGGCCATGCATCCGCGTCGCCATCTACGCCTTTTCGGAAGCCGGTGAGGTCGACACCGCCCAGTATCACCGCCGCATTGTCGAGGCGCTGGCCACGCAGGACGCACGGGCGGCGCGCGAGGCGCTGGTCGCCGACATCAGCCGGCCCTTCACCTTCTTGCGCAGCAAGCTGCAATCCGCGGCTGGGAAAGATCAGACATGACCTCTATCCGGATCACCGAGCCACGCTCGAAGCTTGCCGTCACGGCGCTGTTACTGCCCGAGAAGGCGCCGGAAAACGCCGCTTTTCTCACGGCGTATCTCGCAACGCCACGCGTCGTCCCAGGCATCCACGCCATGTGGACTGGACCTGAAATTTCCTGTCCGGTTCCATCAGCCGACCTCGAAGGCCAAGCCTATGCCCGGCCGCTGCCGGCGGAGAACGCGACCCTGACGCCGCAGCCCGGCGATATCGTCTTGTCCTACGTGCCGCCGCACATGTGGGGTGGCAACCCCAATGCCATCTTCGACATCGGCCTGTTCTACGGGCAAGGGGCGCGGCTTCTGTTCCCGATCGGCTGGCTGGCCGGCAGCGTGGTGGCGCAGGTGCGCGCCGAAGAGAGCGATCAGTTCGCCGCCGCATGCGGGGCGATCCGCCGCAACGGCGCCTGCGATATCAGCTTCATCGTGGTGGAGGCCTGACATGACCGACGACAGCTTCGAGCTCTTCGATCTTCGCGTCGAGGCGATCGTCCCCGAAGGCAAGCCGATTTATTGCGGCGCCAAGGCCGGCGACTATTTCGAGCTGAAGGGCGAAACGCTGTCGATGCCGGCAGGGCAAGGCTTTTCGATCTATTCGCTTGCCGCCGTGCTGCCGCTGCTTGCGGCAAAGCAGCGCCCGACCCAGAAGAATGATTGGATGACCTCGGACGCCGAGATCGCTTGTCCCGACCCCAATTGCTCCAGTCGGCTCAGGATCGTCAGGCTGGCCAAGCGGCGATTCAGCCATGCCGAAACCACGGCCGAGCCGCTGCCGAAGGAGAATAACGAGGGATGAGTGCTAAGACCTTCGAGCTCGGTCCAGGCTACAAGATCTCGCGCGTCATTCGCGGTGGGTGGCAACTCGCCGGCGGCCATGGCGCCATCGACGGCAACCAGGCGGTGGCCGACCTCATCGCTACCTTCGATGCCGGCATCTGGACCTATGACTGCGCCGACATCTACACCGGCGTCGAGGAACTGATCGGCGCCGCCCGCCTGCGGCTGGCCGATGAGCGCGGCCTTGATGCGGCGGCCAGGATGAAGGTGCACACCAAGCTGGTGCCCGACCTCGAGCGGCTGGCCACCATCAGCCGCAACTATATCAGGGGCATCGTCGACCAGTCGCTGCTCAGGCTGAAGACCGAGCGGCTTGATCTCGTGCAGTTCCACTGGTGGGACTATGCGCAGCCTCGTTACGTCGAAGCGATGGGTTGGCTGGACGAGCTTCGATGCGAGGGCAAGGTGCACAATCTCGGCACCACCAATTTCGACACGCCCCGGCTCGCTGAAATCCTGGCCGCCGGCATCCCGCTGGTCAGCCAGCAGCTGCAATATTCGGTGCTCGACCAGCGGCCTGCGCACAGCCTCGCCGCAGTTGCGAAGACAAACGGCGTCAGCTTCCTCTGCTACGGCTCGGTGGCCGGCGGCTTCCTCAGCGAGAAATGGCTTGGCGTGGCCGAACCCACCACGCCGCTCGAAAACCGCTCGCTGGTCAAATACAAGCTGATTATCGATGATTTCGGCGGCTGGGATCTGTTCCAGCAAATGCTGCGGGCGCTCAAGTCCGTCGGTGATCGCCATCGGGCCGACATTGCCACCATCGCCAGCGCATGGGTGCTGGAGCAGCCGCGAGTGGCCGCCGTGATCGTCGGTGCCCGCAACCAGGCGCATGCATTGGCAAATGCGAACATCATGGACATCGAGCTCGATGCCGACGACCGCGCACGGATCGCTGCCGTCATCGCGCAAGGCGCCGGTCTTGAGGGCGATGTCTACGCGCTGGAGCGTGACCGCCACGGCCGCCACGGCTCGATCATGCACTACAATCTCAACGCGGGCCGGGTTTGAAAACGATGGACGGAAAGCTGTTTTCGCGGGCCAGTGCCGAAGTCATCGACCTGCATCGCTTCTTCGCCGACTGGTTCGTTGCTGCGCGCGCCGATAGAGTGCATTTCGGCCGCTTCGAAGCCGCCATGGGGGAAGGATTGACGGTGATCGCACCAACCGGCCAGATCCTCGACCGTAAGGCCGTCGTTGAGCATGTCCGCTCCAGCCGCGCCACATGCGACGATGGCTTCGCCATCTCGATTGAGGACATCAAGCCCGGCTGGCAGGCCCGCGACACGATCGTCATCCTCTATGTCGAGGCGCAGTTGCGTGGCGGCAAGCACAGCCGCCGCCAGTCGAGTGCCGTCTTCACTGCTAGTTCATCGGCGCCCAATGGCGTCCAATGGCGGCATCTGCATGAAACCTGGCTGCAGGTGCCGGAACACTGACACTTTCGAGACGTCAAACCAGTTCGTGTAACTAAAGGGGAACAACAATGAGAAAGACGATACTCCAACTCACCACCGCGCTCGCTCTCGTCACGATTGCCAGCGCCGCGCAGGCCGCCGATTGCAAGATCACCGTCGGCCTCGTCATGGAACTGACCGGTCCCGCCGGCGAATACGGCCAGGCCGGCGCCAAGTCTGTCGAAATGGCCTTCCGCGACATCAACGACGCCGGTGGCGTGAGCGGCTGCGATCTCGTCACCGACACGCGCGACAGCCAGAGCCAGGGCAACATCGCGGTCGATGCCGCGACCCAGCTGGTACAGGTCAAGAAGGTGCCGGCCATTATCGGCGGCATCATCTCCTCGGTGTCGATCCCGATCCTGACCTCGGTCACCGCGCCGGCCAAGATCGTCCAGGTCTCGCCGGCTTCGTCCTCGCCGACGCTGACGGCACTCGGCCGCGAGGGCAAGACCAACGGCATCTTCTTCCGCACCATCACCTCGGACGCGCTGCAGGGCGTGGCCGCGGCCAAATACGCCCTCGACAGGGGCTTCAAAAAGCTGGCGATCATTCACGTCAACAACGATTTCGGCGTCAACATGGTGGCCGAATTCTCGCGCGCCTATAAAGCGCTCGGCGGCACCATCGTTTCCGACACGCCCTACAATGAGAAGCAGTCGAGCTATGCCTCGGAAGTGACGGCAGCGATGGGAGGCGAGCCGGACGGACTTTATCTCGTCAGCACGCCGGTCGATGGCGCCACCATCGCCCGCACCTGGATATCGCAAGGGGGCGTGCAGAAATTTCTGCTCAATGACGGCATGAACAGCCCTGACTTCATCGAGTCGGTCGGTGCCGACTATTTGAAGGATGCCTATGGCACATCGTCCGGCACCAGCCCGACCGCATCGACCGAGTATTTCACCAAGAACTACAAGGCGTTCTCCGGTATCGAGCCCTCGAATCCGGCGGCCGACCGCTCCTATGACGCCGGCGCCATCGTTGGCCTTGCCATTGCCATAGCCGGCTCAGAGGATCCGGCCAGGATCAGGGATGCCATATACAAGGCGGTCGACCCGGCCGGCACGCCGATCTTTGCCGGGAAGGAGGAGTTCGCCAAGGCACTCGGCCTGATCAAGGACGGCAAACCGATCCGCTATGAAGGCGTCATCGGTCCGGTCGTCTTCGACAAATTCGGCGACATCACCGGTCCGTTCCGGTTGTGGAAGATTGTCGACGGCAAAGTGACCACCGATGGTGAAATGACCACCGACGATGTCAATGCCCTGCAGGCCAAGCTGCAGTAAGCTGGACAGTGCTACCGGCATCGACAGCATTTCATCGCGATTGCTGCCGGTATCGCTTGAGGCGGACCGATATCACTTGCGCGGCATGCGATCGCGAATAGGATCGGCCGGCTGCAATTCTTTTTTCGTTTACCAGGACGGAGCCGCCGACAGTCCAAATCGGGCGCTCTTTTGCCGGCGATATTGGCCGCTCCATCGCGGACGTTGGCGGCGATAGCCGTGAGCTCAATGTCCGAGGCGGCATCCATTTGTCTGGGGTTCTTGGAAGCTTTCGAACTTTCTGGGTCGCGCCTCAGCCCGAATTGAGGGTGCTCATGGACAAAATGGGACACTGGTCAGCTGACGCAATTCCAACGAGACCATGGCCTGATGAGCCGATGCAAGTGGCCGCTCCGCATAACTAGCGGCTACGCGGGCCATGGCAACGCCGCGCTCGGCGTTGTCGCGCGATTCCTCCGTCGGCATTCCATGGTGAGTTCTCGAACCCCACGAACATGACCGCCAGCCCGATGGATGCCGCCAGGCGACGGTTTCACCGCGACTGAATGCCGAGCCGACCAAGACCGTGTCGGCGCAGAGTCGGTGGCGTTGAAGGCCGGCAAGGAAAACATCGCGATCGTCACGCCGACTTTCCTGATCGCGCATAGCGCCCGAGTGCGAAAAGCAGCCGCAGCTGCCCCATATCGCCAAAGTCTCCCCGTCAGTACCATTCGGCAAGCGCGCCATGCTAGAACCATCCAGGGAAGGCAACGCGTGCCGCCGTCGCCAGCGGTGGGATGTCCTCGTCGGGGACCGAAGAATAGGGCCACAATAGCTTGGCCCTGATCGAACTCCAACTGCCGGCTGCCGCCATTGCCTTGTCGAGGGCGGCGTCGCTGACGGCGTAGCGTGCCCGAAATGGTAGGACGTGGTCCGCGAGAAAGGCCTGTACGCGTGCTTGCATCTCGAAGGCCGCTTGTTCCCCGGCTCGTATCTGCGCCCACCACTGCAGTGCGCCTTTCGGGCTAAGGCAGGCGATGTTCGAATAGCTGCCATGCGCACCGTTCGCGTAACCGGTTGCCAGCGTGTGGCCTGGCACGAACACCGAAAGGCCCGACAGTTCGCGCCGCATGCCGGCGTACCAGGTGGCGTCACCGCCGGGGAGTTTTGCCCCGACAAGCGAGGGTACCGCGGTGCCCAATGCGGCAATACTTTCTAGAGTCAGCCGCCGCTTGGCGTGGGGCGGGTTATAGAGCACCAGAGGAGTGCTCGGCGCTGCCTCGGCCAAGCCCGAGACGAAACGCAGCACTTCTTCGTCGCTTGGTGGCCACCAGTCCGGCAAGGTGAATTGCACTCCCGAGAGTCCCAATCCCGCAACCCGCTTCAATCGCTCGCATGCAACTCGCGGATTGGACTGGCTGATGCCGATCTGGAATGGGATTCTCGCGGCACCGGCGACTGCCGCCACCATCTCGCTCAGCCGGTCGAATTCTGCTTCAGTCTGGCAATGGAATTCACATGCCGTGCCGTTGGAATAGACGCCGTGAACGCCGGATGCGCAGAGCCGCGCGACGGTTTCTTGCGTGACGCTCCAGTCGATATTGCCATCCAGGCCCACGGCCAGCATCACGGCGCCCCAGATGCCGCGCGGCGCGTGTTCGGGGAGGGCGGAGAGATGATCACTCATGGTCCGACTAGCGCAGCGTGAAGGAGAGCGGCATGAAGTCTCCAAGATTGACCTCTATGCGACCCCTCCTTGGAGCGATCAGCAGCGGCGACAACGTGGTGATCACCATGCCTTTTTTGAAGCTGCCGAAATGATCGTCGGCCATTCCGGCGAAAGCGATGATGGGAGAAGGGGCGTCGCCAAACGAGTATTTGGCGATCTCGCGCTGGCTGATCGCTCCGTCGCTGGAAAGCGTGATCGCCATCCCGTCGACCTTCGGCGCTTGCGCCAGTGTCTGCCTGCCGATGACGTAACCGCCTGTGACCATATTGTCGGCCAGCGGCCGAACGGGCCGGCTTTGGTCCGGTCGTCGATGCGAGAGCCGATGAGCTCGATGCCGAGAATGAAATGCTGGATGGTCTGCAACACGGCCGAGCGGCCAGCTTTGGCGATCTCAGGCGTCAGGTCGGCGCCGAGCCTGACAGCCACTTCGATCTCGAGCCCGGCGAGGTCGCGTTCGCCAAGTTCGATCGTTTCGCCATCGCCGATAAGCATTCCGGCGGGGATCGCCGCAGCCATCGCGATACCATCGGGCGGCATGGCCACCTTGGCGACGGGCACGCGCTCTCGGAGCTGCTTCAACACCGCGCCTTGAACGGCCATCGCATCGCCGCGCGTCAGGTCGACCAAACGCGACCCCGGTACGCGTCGACGCGGGTTTCTGTGAGCCTCGGCGATGGCCTCGGCAATCGTATCTATGTCAGCCGGCATCAGCGATTGTTTCCTCGCGGCGGGATTTGTCCGAGGCGTGGGCTGCCTCGATGATGCCGATGAGATTGCGCCCATAGGCGCCCGTCACCGGTACCGGCTTGTTGTCGACGATAGCGTCGCGCAACGCTGCCCATTCGCGTTTCACCGCATTGTGCATCCAGGCGGGCTCGAACGAATCCGGCAGGTCGGTCCACACGGTATCGCGACCAATCATCGTGCCGCGATCCATGTCGATGCGTAGCGTGCCGCGCTCGCAGACGAGATCCATCGCAAAGCCGACCGCACCGTTGCGATAGCCAATACTCTGCACCTGGCCCAGGCCGCCACGTTTGAAACGCAGCGCCAGCATCGACGTGTCATCCGCTTCCTGTTGATGGAATTTTGCGCCGAGCATGGCGCTCACCGAGATGACTTCGTCATCCATCAGCCAGACGAGACGGTCGAGCGCGTGAATGCCGGCCGTCATCAGCATGCCGCCACCGGTAGCGTTGCGCAGGTGCCAGTCGCGCCGGTTGTGCTCCATCCAGAGCTTGATCATCCAGCTCGACGCGATCAGCGGCCGTCCGATCTCGCCTGCCTCGATGACCTTCTTGGCTGCCATGCAAGGTTTCGAGAAATGCAGGAGGTGGGCGACCATCAGCTTGACGCCGCTCTGCGCCACAGCCGCATTGATTGCATCGCATTCGGCTACAGTTCGCGCCATCGGCTTTTCGAGCAGAATGTGCTTGCCGGCCTTGGCCGCGCCGATCGCCATTTCGGCATGCAGCGCGTGCGGGGCAGCGATAACGACGGCATCGACGCCGCTGTCTTCGAGAAGTTCGCGCCAGTCGGTGTAGCCCTTGCCGCCATACTCGGCCGTGAAAGCCGCCAGCGCCGTCGCGTTTCCACGGCAGGCTGCGACGAGGCGGATGCCGTCGACCTCCTTGATTGCGCGTGCATGCGCGGCGCCAAAATCGCCCGCGCCGATAATGCCTAATGCAATCATCGTCCTGCCTTCTGATATGCGGCGTCGATCAGCGACATCGCCGCAACATAGTCGTCTATGGAGATTGCCGGCGCAGCGTTTCGCCGCAACCGTTCGAATGTGTCGCGCATGCTGAGGCGGTAGCGAGTAGCCGGCAGTTCGACCGGCAGGTCCACAACCGCAGCGTCGTCGAGAGTTGCGCAGATCGCCTTGTCGCCACGGTCGATGAGGGTGGCGTTGGCGGCGACGATGCGCCATTCGAAATCCCCACCAGGGAGCATTGAAGCGAAGGTATAGCCCGCCTCAATGGTGAACACCGCGCCGGCATTATCCTCGAGCACCAGCAATGCGTAGTCCTCAACCGGAGCCCTGTGGATGCGGTTGCCCATCGATACAGCTTTGAGATGGAGCTCTCCACTGGCCAGACTCAGCGCTGCATCGACACCGTGGATGCCCAGATTGCGCAATGCGCCGCCTCCGCCAATCGCGGGATCGACCACCCAGCCGACACCATCGGCGGCATAACGCTCTGGCGGCCCGTTGACGACGCGGAAATGGCCGTGCGCGACTTGGCCGGCGCGGCCTTCCCTTCGCAGTCTCTCAAAGGCGATCACCGCCGGGCCAAAGCGATTGGGCAAAGGCACGCCGACGAAGGCTTTTCGTTGATGGGCTAGGTCTCTCAGTTGCATCAGCGGCGCCGTGCCGGTCGCTGCCGGCTTCTCGAGGACAAGCGGGACGCCGGCTTCGATTATCCTGCGCGCCCTGGCCGGCACGTTCGAAGGGTGTCCCATCAGCAAGATCAGATCCGCAGGTGTTGCAAGGATGTCTTCGAATGCAGCAATCGCCCTAAGCGAGTTGCGCGCTGCAAAGCCCCTTGCATGCGCCTCGTCCTCATCCCACACGCCGATGATTTCAGCGCCGGCATCGCGCGCCGCATCGAGATGCAAGTCGGCGTGCCAATGGCTAATGCCGGCCAAAACGATTTTCATCTCCTGGTATTTCCTGGTGCACTTGCAGGATATCCTACAAGTCGTTATAGGACAAGTCGTCAGCCTCTCAAGCGAAGTGGTTATCGGCGTCGGACAGCAGTGGAAACAGGAAACAAGATGCCGGTATTGAAGTCGATCGAACCGCTTAGCCGACCACCGCTTTTGCATGTGACCGTCCAGGAGAGCCTGCGGAATTATATCGAGGCGAACAGGCTCAAGGCAGGCGACCCGTTGCCCCCGGAGACCTTCCTGGCGCAGCGGCTCGGCGTTGGCCGCAATTCGGTCCGCGAAGCGATCAAGGCGCTGGAATCGATCGGCATCCTGGAGACGCGTCGTGGCATCGGCGTGTTCGTCAAGGAATTCTCCTTCAAGCCACTACTCGACAATCTGGCTTATGGCCTGCAGGACTCGCTGCGCGATGTCGAGGAACTGCGCGAGATTCGCCGTGTGCTCGAGACCGGGCTGATCTCCAAGACCATCGAGATGATCAGCGCCGAAGACATCGACGAGCTTCGCCGGTTGACCGAAAGCATGCGCCAGCGCGCGGAGCGCAGCGAGAGCTTTGCCGAAGAGGACCAGCAATTCCATCAGATGCTGTTCCGCTGCCAGAACAACCACATGCTCAGCGCATTGATCGATATCTTTTGGGTGGCGTTCAACAAGGCCTCGGATTTCACCAATCTCGACAATCCGACGCCGCTCGCCACCTGGCGCGATCATCATGAAATCGTCGAGGCGGTCGCCGCCAAGGATGTCGACCGGGCACGTAGCCGGCTCGACGATCACTACAGAGGCATCCAGCAAGTTATCGCCAAAAACCGCACAACCTGAAAAATGCCAAGGGAGGAAACCATGCGCATCAAGACGATAGCCATCGCTGCCGCGCTGCTGTTCGGCACCGGCCTGCCGACCATCGTGCAGGCGCAAAGTCCAAAGACCATTGCGGGTGGTTTCGACGTCGGTCCCGGCGGCTTCCCCAAGAACTTCAACCCGCTAGTCGCGACTGGCGGCTTCACGTGGCTCAGCACCTATTTTGAACCGCTGGTCATCTGGAATGCAGGGCTGACCCAACTCGAAGGCGACCTGGCCAAGAACTACACGGTGAGCGCCGACCAGCTGACCTATACGTTCAACCTGGTCAAGGAGAGCTGGCACGACGGCAAGCCGTTCACGTCGAAGGACGTGAAATTCACCATCGACCTTGCCAAGAACAAAGCTTCCGGCAGCCTGTTCGCGGCACGCCTCGGCGATATCGCTTCGGTCGAGGCGCCCGACGACAGCACCGTAATCATCAAGCTGTCGAAGCCGAACGCCTCCTTCCTGTCCATTCTTTCGCAGGTGCTGATCCTGCCGGAACATGCTCTTGCCGGAATGCCGCCGGAGTCGCTGGCAACCAGCACCTGGTGGTCGACCAATCCGGTCGGCACAGGTCCGTTCAAGTTCAAGAAATACGTCACCGACCAATATGTCGAACTGGCCGCGGATGACGATTATCGTGGCGGCAAGCCGAAAGTCGACGTGCTGATTAACCGCTATTTCGAGAGCCCGGCCGCGGCGGTCGCGGCGCTGCGTGCTGGTGAGATCCAATTCACCTATGTCGAGCCTGACGACGCGGCGTCGTTCAAGACCGATTCCAACTTCAAGGTGATCGAAGGCGGCTCCTACGTGGTCAACTATATCGGTCTCAACCAGCAGGTCGACCTGTTCAAGGATCTCAAGGTTCGTCAGGCGATCATGTACGCCATCGACCGTAACGCGATCATAGAGAGCCTCTATGGCGGCGCAGCCAAACCAGCCAACTGCGGCTTTGTGGCGCCGCAACTGGTCCCCGAAGGGCTGGAAACCTACGCCTACGATCCGGCCAAGGCCAAAGCGCTGTTGGCAGAGGCGGGCTGGGACAAGATCAACGGCGACAAGCCCATCACGTTGCTGACCTATTACGGCTCTCCGCAGGCTGCCAATGTCATGGCAGCCATCCAGTCCATGCTGTCGCAGGTCGGCATTAACGTCGTGCCGCGTGTCGTCGATACGCCGACCTACAATGGCATCGTCTACAAGGGAGGCACGCCGGACTGGAACGCATTTCCCATGGTCTATGCCGGCCTGCAGAATGGCCCGAACCCGGCTGGCATCAATCCGGGCCTGAACAAGTCGCAGATTCCGCCCGCCGGCTTCAACACCATGCGCATCAAGTTCGACGATCTGAGCGCGGCTTTGGACAAGGCGCTCGGAGAAACCGATGCATCCAAGCTCGATGCCGCTTGGCGGGATGTTTGCAAGGTGATGAACAAGGACCTTCCGTGGGCAACGCTGTGGGTGGCCAATCGCTACGGCGTTGCCTCCAATAAGCTGAAGGATTTCGTCTGGACGCCTGCACCCGCTGGCGGTCCTTACGCCGCTCATCCCGAGGCCTGGGACATTCAGTGAGCAGGCGGGTCTCCCGGCCCGCCACAAGGGCCGGTTTCCTCTGGGATTCGGCCCACACCATCCACTTGCGGAAAGCCAATGCTGAGCTTCATAGCCCGCCGCTGCGCCACAGGACTGTTGATGCTGGTTGCCTTGAGCCTCCTCATCTTCATCTTGTTGCGCCTGTCGCCTGGCGATCCGATCGACGCATATATCAATCCTTCCGTGCCGATGTCGGCTTCCGATCTCGAGACCCTGCGCGATCGCCTCGGTCTCGATCGGCCGCTGCCGCTTCAGTATTTCGGCTGGGTGCGTGCGGCTCTGTCGGGTGATTTCGGCTATTCGACCCAGCGCAACGGCGTGCGGGTGTTGCCGCTGGTGATGGAGCGCATCGGACCCACGGCTCTCCTGATGGGCACGGGGCTGGCGATCGCCATCATCGTCGGTATCGCGAGCGGTATCTACAGCGCCGTGCGCCGCAACGCCTGGCCCGACATTGCGATGTCGGTGCTGTCGTTCATCGGCATATCGAGTCCGGCCTTCCTGACCGCTCTGCTTGGCCTCTATTTTTTCTCGGTTCTGCTGCGCTGGGCGCCGTCAGGCGGCATGCAGACCGCGGGCGCGCCATTCTCGATCTCCGATGTGCTTGCCCACCTAATTCTGCCGGCATGCCTGCTGTCGATCGGCCACGCGGCGCTGATCATGCGTTATATGCGCGCTTCGCTGCTCGAAGTGCTCAACCAGGATTATGTCCGAACCGCCCGGGCCAAAGGCGTGCGAGAGTTCTGGGTGATCATCAAGCACGCCACCCGCAACGCGCTCTTGCCGGTCATCACGCTGATCGGGTCGACCATTGGCATCGCGATCGGCGGCGCGATCTTCCTGGAGAGCGTCTTCAACTGGCCAGGCATGGGCTTGCTGCTGGTCAATGCCGTCGGCACGCGTGACTATCCCGTCATCATGGGTGCCACGCTGGTGATCGGTGTCTGCGTCATTCTGGTCAACATTCTCACCGATGTTGTCTACGCCTTTGTCGACCCGCGCATCCAGGTGGGGTGATGACGATTGCCGAGATCGAACCACCCATGCAGCGCATCAAGGGTCCATTGCGCCGCGCACTCGGCCGCTTCATCGAGAACCGCGCCGCGCGGGCCGGTCTGGTCATCGTGATCCCCGTACTGATAGCGGTCATGACCTACCACTGGTGGTGGCCATACGCTCCTAACGCCATCGACCTGAAGGCCATGAACAAGGGACCGTCCGCCACCCATTGGCTCGGCAGCGACGGCGTCGGGCGGGATGTTTTCGCGCGACTTCTGCAGGGTGGTCGCATCTCGCTGCTGGTTGCCGTCTGCTCGGTCGCGATCTCCACCGTTATTGGCTTCCTCATCGGTGCTATCGCGAGCTTCGGCGGCCGCATCATCGATGCAACCGCGATGCGCTTCGTCGATCTCGCCATGACCTTGCCGCCAGTCATCTTCTTGCTGGTTCTTGCCTCGATCGCCGGCACCGGCATCGCGCCGACAATCCTCGTCATCTCGCTGCTATCGTGGCCGGTTCTGTCGCGCATGGTCAGGGCCCGCCTCCTCGAACTGCGCGAGCGCGATTTCGTCGTTGCCGCGCGCGGCATGGGGGCAGGGCTGCCGCATCTCCTGTTTCGCCACGGCCTGCCCAATTGCATGGACATCCTCGTCGTCTACGCAACTTTGCAGATCGCCAACGCGATCCTGTTGGAAGCTGGCCTCTCTTTCCTCGGCCTCGGCATCGCACCACCCGAAGCGAGCTGGGGCAATATGCTCAATCTTGCCCGCTCCACCGTCGTCCTCGAACAATACCCCTGGCAGTGGATGTTCCCCGGTGCCGCCCTCGTACTCACGGTCCTCGCCATCAATTTCATTGGCGATGGGCTGCGTGACGCTTTCGATCCCCGATCCGATCTCAACTGAAGGTTTTAAAATGCCACTTTTTACCGGCGTCGTGCCGCCAGTCGTTACCCCCCTCAACAACGACTACAGCATCGACTTTCCGTCGTTCACCCGGACGCTGGAGAACCTGCTCGACGGCGGCGTCCACGGACTGTTCGTGCTTGGCTCGACCAGCGAGGTGGTTTTCCACGACCAAGCCGGGCGCAAGGCGATCATCGAGCACGCAGTGAAGGTCAACAACGGCCGCGTTCCGATCTTCGCCGGCGTCATCGATCCGACCACCGACCGTGTCATCAACCATTCGAAGATCGCCAGATCGGCCGGGGCCGATGCAATCGTGGTCACCGCGCCCTTTTACACGCGCACCAGCCAGCCGGAGATCATCGATCATTTCCGCTACATCAAGGATGCGATCGACATCCCGATCATTGCCTATGACATCCCGGTCTGCGTCCATATCAAGCTCGATCGCAAGACGACGGTGACGCTTGCCAAGGAAGGCACCGTGGCCGGCCTGAAAGATTCCAGCGGCGACGATGGCAATCTGCGTTATGTACTGAAAGACATGGCCGGCGATGCCGGCTTCTTCGGCATGACCGGCTCCGAGATCATGGTCGATACTGCTCTCGCCATGGGTGCGCATGGTGTTGTGCCGGGCATCGCCAATGTCGACCCGCACGGCTACGTCAAGATGTGGAACCTGATGCAGGCCGGCAAGCATGCCGAGGCCCGCGTCGAGCAGGAACGCCTGCTGAAGCTGTTCGAGATCGTCTGGATCGCGCTCGGGCGCACCAGTGCCGGTTCAGCCGGCGTCGGCTCCTTCAAGACCGCCATGCGCAGCCTCGGCATCATCGCCACCAACAGGATGGCCCGCCCGCAGCGCGATCTCAATGCCGAGGAAACCGCCAAGGTCGACGCGATCCTGCGCGACGTCGGCCTGCTTGGCTGATCATGGAAGCGCCGATCCTCCAGATTGCCGGATTGCGTGCCGTGTTTCGCATTGCGGGGCGCGACATTGCGGCCGTACAGGACGTTGATCTCGAGATCGGCTCCGGCGAGACCGTGGCGCTGGTCGGCGAGTCCGGTTCGGGCAAGTCAGTCACCAGCCTCTCCATCATGGGGCTCCTGGCGCCGAAGATCGGCCATATCGCTCACGGCCATATCTCGATCAGACGACGCGACGGTTCCGTCACCGAGCTGACCGGGCTGGACGCGGAGCAACTGCGCCGCGTGCGCGGCAACGATATCGGCATGGTGTTTCAGGAGCCGATGACCAGCCTGAACCCGGTTTACACTATCGGCGAGCAGATCGCCGAGCCGATGCGCATCCATCTTGGCAAATCGCATCGCGAGGCGGCAGCCGAAGCGGTGCGCTTGCTGATGCAGGTCGGCATCCCGGACCCCGCGCGGCGCGCGAAACAATACCCGCACGAACTCTCGGGCGGCATGCGTCAGCGGGCCACCATTGCCATGGCGCTCGCATGCAACCCGACATTGCTGATTGCCGACGAACCGACGACGGCGCTTGACGTGACGATCCAGGCGCAGATCCTCGATCTGCTTGCCACTCTTCAGGCGGAACGCGGCATGGGCATCCTCTTCGTCACCCACAATCTTGGCGTTGTTGCGGAAATCGCCGACCGCGTGGCCGTCATGTATGCCGGCCGCATCGTCGAGACCGGCCCGGTTGGCGAAGTCTTTGCCCGGCCGCGCCATCCTTACACGACAGGCCTGATGCGATCGGCACCGCGACTTGGCCAAGCAACGGTGCTGAAGGCGGCCGGCACACCGCTGCCGACGATTGCCGGCAATGTCCCCTCGCTGGCCATGCTGCCCGGAGGCTGTTCTTTTGCTCCAAGGTGCCCGATGGCGATCGACTCCTGCCGCGCCGCCGTGCCGCCGCTGTTGCAGGTATCGCCGACACAAACGAGCCGCTGCATCCGCTGGGAGGAGCTATGAGCGCGCCGGCTCCTTATCTGTCCGTTCGCAACCTGACCAAGCATTTCCCGCCGACAGCGTTCTCGCGCGGACCTGTGGTCAAGGCACTGCAGGATATTTCATTCGACATTCCACGTGGTCAGGTGGTCGGGCTGGTCGGCGAATCCGGTTCCGGCAAGACGACAATTGGCCGTTCCGTGTTGCGGCTGATCGAGCCGACCTCAGGCGAGATACGCTTCGACGGCAAGGACATCGTCAAGCTCGGGGCAAGGGAGCTTCGACGTCAACGGCGCAACATGCAGTATATCTTCCAGGATCCCTTCGCCAGCCTGTCGCCGCGCATGACTATCGGCCAGATCCTCACCGAGGGCCTGGATATCCAGGGCATCGGTAGTCGGCCCGAGCGCCGCGCCCGCGCCGAAAAGGCGCTCGCCACCGTCGAACTGCCGGTCGATGCCTATGACCGATACGCGCATGAATTCTCGGGCGGCCAGCGCCAGCGCATCGGCATCGCGCGAGCCCTTATGCTGGAGCCCGAGTTTATCGTCGCGGACGAACCGGTCTCGGCACTCGACGTGTCTATTCAGGCCCAGGTGATCAATCTTCTTCGCGATCTCCAGGTCCGGCTTGGCCTCACCATGCTGTTCATTTCGCATGACCTCGCCGTTGTCGAATATATCTGCGACACGGTCATCGTTCTCTATCTCGGACGCATCATGGAAGTCGCGCCCGCGACCGATCTCTATGTCCGGCCTGGGCATCCCTACACACGGGCATTGCTGTCGGCCGTCCCATCGCCAGATGCGTTCGCCAGGAAGCAACGGCAGATACTGAAAGGCGACATCCCAAGTCCCGCCAATCCGCCGTCGGGATGTGTTTTCAGAACGCGCTGTCCCGCAGCGATGGCTGCCTGTGCCGGCGCCGTGCCACGGCTACGGGAGATAGCTCCTGGACGTATGAAGGCATGCATTCGCGACGACATAGGCTGAACATGGCAGCCTAAAAATTGGAGTAGTTCTGATACGTTTTTGGGACATTCACAGTCAGCGCGCAGTTGAGCGGGGAGGTGTCCGTTTCTGTACCCGCAATGGGGCGGAGGAGGTTGGAAATATAGGGGATAAGTCCGGGCCAGAGATGCCGCAACTTCGTGGTCAGGTTGATCGAGGACGCCGCAAAGGGCGCGTAACGAGCCTGCTGCTGTCCATGACGAAAAGAGCGGGCCGGCACGAAGAGCCGGTCGTTGCGCCCACTCAGTCGCAGGCGGGAGCAAAAAAGGCCATCCCGGTATATGCGGAGGTGGACGGCCTTCTTTGCAATACTTCACACCTTAATAGGCCTTCTTCGCGGCGCTCCTCCTGTGCTTCACCGGGCATTTGTGCTTCTTGGTCGCCTTGCAGGCCTTCGTTACGTGCTTCTTAGCCTTCTTCATGGTCATAGCATCCGAAGCGGGTGCAGAGCCAGTTGCGGCCGTCGCTGCTGGCGCTGGCTTCGTAGCCGCGGCGGCGTCGTTAGGGCTGAGAACTGGCATCGAGACGGCGAGCGCGAATGCAAGACCGACGGCAGACAGAAGAGACTTTTTCATGTGTCTATTCCTTGTTTGGCAAGTCGGGGGTTGAGCGTCACCCATCAGGATCGATGGGTGTTACTCCAAGCAGCTTCAAAGCTTTCGCGAGCATCCGGATTCCCTGCGCCTCCTTCTTCTTGGCGCAGTACCGGTTTCCCTTTCTCTGAAGAGCTTTCGCCGCGGTGACCTGCGTTGCCGCGGCATGCGTTTTGAGGGCTTCGTCGACTTGACGGCTGAGAATGGTGCAACGCTCGGTCCGGGTGAGCGGCGCCGCCTTTGAGGTGGAGGGTCCGGTCGCTGCCGTAGCGAGCGACAAGCTGAGCAACGCACCCATCAAGTTGATCGAGATTCTGTGCATCGCTTGTCGCAAACCCGAGCAAGTGCAGCACTGCTGCAGCCGATGAACTGATCCCTCCAGAGCATGATACGCTTGAATGATTTCTGCAGTTTTTCCTGAATGTTTCTGGATTGTGTCTGCCCTCGTGCGGAAGGTTCGCTGCCGCAAATGCCGAAGGAGCATGCGCCAAAACTTGGTGGTGGCATGACACGGATCATTCACGCCTGCGGTGGTGCCAATTGAGCTGTCGGGCAGGAAATCAATAGTTAGAGCCGGCGGTCGGTTTCGTTCGATAGCCTCCGACAGTGCGGCGAGCGGGCGGAGGGAGTTAGCCCGCCTTTAAAGATAAGCGCTGCTATTTGCAGCCGTTACCGGCCGTTCGCACCCAGTGACTGCGGCGAGTAAAGGTCCTATTTTTGTTAGATTAGAAATCCATCTCGGTGGATCATTAGCGGTTCCTAAGCCGGACAACACTAACCTCTGCCGATTGGTAGGGGATCGCGGATGAATGCCTTCAGGCGAACAATAGGCTTCGGCCTAACCTATCTGCGCTCTTTCCCTTTCGACCGCATCAAGATCGATCGTAGCTTTGTCAGCCTGATTTGTGAAAGCAGCGAAAGCCGGGCGATCGTCAAGGCCGTCGCCGAACTTGGGGCCACTCTCGGCATGACCACGACAGCCGAGGGCGTCGAAACTGAGGAACAGTATCAGTTGATCAGGGAGAATGGCTGTACCGACAGGGTTGGCTGTTCGGTCGCCCCTACCTCAGTCTAAGGTCTTTGCCCTATTCGAAGAAGCAGCCCATTTGAGAGCTTGATAATCGATCAATGGAGCAAGATTGGCGTGCGATGCGATCCATACAGGTCGTACGGCTAGCCACGGCTTGGTTCAGGCAGGCGGGTTCGCCGGTTCGTGAGGTCCCCCGGTCAGACGCTTGTGCTTCTCGAACAGGTGCAGCTTTTCGGGGTATCCAAGCCTCAGCGCCGCGTTGCAGGACGGGCATTTGAATGAGGATATGGTTTTAAACCACGTGCCTTTTCGAACGATGGGGCGTTCGCACCGTGGGCACTCAAAGGTGAGATATTCGTCGTTAAGCTCTTGGGGAATCGGCAATCCGGCACCTTTAGGCTGATGGATGCCCACCATCGTCGCAGGTAATGGTGGGCATCCATGAACTGGCGATGAAGGGACTATGCTCGCCAGCACTCCCAAATGAAGATCTACGGAATATGTTGCGTCGTCGGGACTTATGAGTTGGCGGATAAGACGTCTGTCCGACGCGTATTACGACTGACGGGCAAGACACAGGTGTCGGGGGAACAACTCGGGCTTTTGCGCTGTTCCCGAGTAGCCTGCCGCGCACGTTGCCACTTCGCGCCCCAGGCTACTCCAGTACTGCCCGCTGGCTCTGGCCGGCGGGCTTTTTGTCGGACGGCGGCCTAGCCGTGCACAGCCTCCGTTTGCGGTATGTAGAGCGCATTCCCTGATGGGACTTTCGCCGCGACCTGAAGCGTGAACAGGAGATGATTTTCATCGTCCGTCACTTTCATGATCCGAGGCTTCGTATACTTCCAGAAAGAATGTTTGCTCTCGTTTATCATCTCGCCGGCAGCCCGCACGGCTCCTTCCTTGCCGCGGGAGATTGACACCATCTACGTCGGAGATGAATTAGCTGTTGTCGACGTCGAAATAATAGGTCGTGATGATGCTCTGCCCTTGGTCGACAGGCCCAAACCATCCGGTGCAACTTTGTTTCTCGCAGCTTGGCAACCAGAGAAGGCACGGGACAGTGTCATCGTGTTTGAGGGATCAATCGAAACCGGGGGAATTCTCATGAAGAAGACTTACGAGCAGCCGACGCTGGGTCGCAAGGCGAAGCTTTCCGCAATCGTCGCGGTCCCACCTGTGCCGCCGCCTCCGCCCTGATCTATCGAAGCTCAGGCGAACTGGATAAGCCCGCTACTTCCGGCCGGCGGGTTTTTTAATGCGCGGATTTCCATGGAAGTCATTTACTCAGGATAGGACTCGCGCCTGAGACGAATACCACGCCCGCCGATTCGAATGCTTGACGGATGGCTGCGACCTTCAACGGGCGCGGCGTCCTAATACCATTCTCAAAATCGCGTATGGTGCCCTCACTCAGATTGCACTTGGCACTCAGACGGACTTGTGACCAGTTAAGCAGGGCTCGCGCGGCCTTCGACTGCTCTGGAGTCAGCTCGGCCACCATCTCAGCTGTCCATGTCTAGCGGCTTATGTCCCGACTGACCGTGCCAACTTGCCGAAGGTCCGCGAGACCCTTATCAGCGGCAGCGGCTTTCTTGCTTGTTGCCATCGGAGTTCTTCCGGTTGGGTGAAATCACCCTTGACGGGTACAAGCTAACTCCGCGGCGAACCGCCGGTTCCAAACCATTACGGCGTTGCCGACCAGACCGGGCCAGCCACTCCGCCTTTGCTTTGCCAAACCCTTCGGCGGCGCACGCGATCCCACAGCGCTTTTTCTGATCGCAAGGTTCCGAAGCCGCCGCACATGTTGGGCCCGGTCGGCCATCAGTACGATAGCGAGTTTGCCGGCCCCACGCTGCGCCCCGATGCGCCACTGGATGGCGCCCAAAGTGCCTCATACATTACGAACGTGATCAGGGGTTCGAGTCGGGAGAGCACTACCGCCTTTCCCCCACTCGGAGAGCGTACGATGTTTTCTACAGCGTCGGGCGTGATGGGTCTGTCTTGGTGCTGCGAAGACCGGTAGGACCGGGAGAGTCTGACACGCAAGCTACCTGCGACGCGAACGGCAGTTTTGCGACCCATCTCGATCATCGAGGTGACTTTTGCCGCTTCTTAAAAGCAGACTTCGCCTGCGAAAGGATGGCGGCGTCCGGTGACACCTGAAAGCGGTTTCATCTTCAAGGCCACAGCGCCATCATGCGGGGCAAATCTACCTACTGGTGGCTGGCGAATCTCGGGTCGAAGGCAGACTGGCCTCGAGGAAGCGATGCCAGGCGCCGCCAAGAACAAGCGCGGTTTCGGCCGCACCGAACCCCGCCGAGGAAAGGCCTTGCGCCAACTTCGGGAAATCGAGGCTCGATCTGAACCAGGATGGCTGCTGCGGGAAACTTGCCGCCGCCTGTGTCTCGCGGGTCCAGCGGCCTTCGCGCATCCAGCGCACCACGCTGTCGGGCTGGTCCTGGCAGAGATCCGAGCCGATGCCGAGATGGTCAGGTCCCATGATCCCGGCCGCTTCCGCAGCCATTTTCCCGAACTGCTCCAGCGTCGTGTCCGAGCCGTTCGGAAGGTGCAGCGGGTAGAGCGAAAGGCCGAGCAGCCCCTCCTTTGCGCGCAATGCCTGCAAGAGGGCCTTGGAGACATTGCGGTTGCTGTCGCGCAGCCAGCGTGGATTGGCGTGGCTGACGACCACCGGCTGCTCGGAGAGCGCGATCGTCTCCAGCGCGGTCCGCTCGCCGGCGTGGGACAGATCGATGATCATGCCGAGCCGGTTCATCTCGGCGATCACCTCGCGCCCCATCCGCGTCAGGCCGCTGTCCTCCTTTTCCATCCAGCCGCAGCCGAGCAGCGACTGGTTGTTGTAGGTGAGCTGCATGAAGCGGATGCCGAGATCGAAAAGCATCTCGATCAGGCCGATGTCGTCCTCGATCGGCATCGGGTTCTGCAGGCCAAGCAGGATCGCCGTCCGGTTCGAGGCCCGCGCCTCCTCGATGTCGCCCGCATCGCGCGCCAGGAGGATCAGGTCCTCATTATCGCGAAGCCAAGTGCGCCAATCGACGAGATGGCGCACCGTCTCGCGAAAGCCTTCGTGATAGCCGACAGTGGCGTGGACCGCGGTCAGTCCGCCCCGGCGCATCTCCTCGAAGATTGCGCGCGACCACTTGCAGTATTGCAACCCGTCGATGAGCACCTGCGGCGCGTCGCTGGTCATTCGGGCGCGCCCGCGTGGATGTAGGACGTTTTGACCTGGGTGTAGAACTCGACCGCGGCGCGGCCTTGCTCGCGCGGCCCGTAGCTCGAGGCGCGGACGCCGCCGAACGGCACGTGATAGTCGGTGCCGGCGGTCGCCAGGTTGACCATGACGCAGCCAGAGCGCGAGGCGTGGCGGAACTTCGTGGCGCGCGCCAGCGAGCGTGTGGCGATGCCGGCCGTCAGCCCATAGGGCGTATCGTTGGCAAGAAAGATCGCCTCGTCGAGATCGTCGGCGGTCATCACGCAGGTGATCGGCGCGAACATCTCCTTCTGGTTGATGCGCATGCGCGAACGGCCGTTGAGGAACACTGCGGGCGCCATGTAGTGGCCGCGATGCGCCAGATCGAGCGCCTCGCCGCCGGTCGCTAGCTCGGCGCCCTCGCTGATGCCGAGCGTCACATAATCGAGATTGGCCGAGAGCTGCTCGGCGCTGACGACCGGCCCCATCTGGACGCCGGCCTCGAGCGCATGGCCGACCCTCAGGGCCTTTGTTTTCGCCAGCAGCTTCTCGACGAAGGCGTCATGCACCGGCCGGTGGACGATCAGGCGGGACGAGGCCGTGCATTTCTGACCGGTGCCGCCGAAGGCGCCGTTCACGGCAAGGTCGACGGCGCGATCGAGGTCTGCATCGTCCATGATCACAAATGGATTCTTCGACCCCATTTCGAGCTGCAGCTTCACGAAGCGCGCGGCGGCGAGCGCGGCGATGCCGGAGCCGATGGCGCCGGAGCCGGTGAAGCTCAGCCCTTGTATGTCGGCATTGGCGGCAAGCTCACGGCCGATCGTCGATCCTGAACCCATCACCAGGTTGAACAGGCCCTTCGGGATCGCCTGCCGGCTGATGATCTCGGTGAGCGCCCAGGCGCTGGCCGGCGTGACGCTGGCCGGCTTCCAGATAACGGCATTGCCGAAGGCTAGCGCCGGCGCGATCTTCCAGGACGCGGTGGCGATGGGGAAATTCCAGGGCGAAATGATCGCGACGACCCCAAGCGGCTCGCGCTCGATCAGCACATCGACGCCGGCCCTGACGGAATCGGACGAGGAACCCAGATTGCGCAAGGCCTCCGCGGCGAAATAGGTGAAGAACTGGCCGGCGCGATAGACCTCGCCGACGCCCTCGGGAAGGGTCTTGCCCTCCTCGCGCGACAGCAACTCGCCAAGCTCCTTCGAGCGCGCCATCAACTCGCGTCCGATGGCGTCCAGAACGGCGGCTCGCGCTTCCAGCCCGGCCGCCGCCCATTTCCGTTGCGCGCCTTGCGCCGCCGCGACGGCGTCATGGATGTCGGACGGCCGTGCCTGCGCGAAACGCCCGACAACATCGGTCACGTCGGACGGATTGATATCCTCGACCCAGTCGGCACCGTCGCGCCACTCGCCTGCAACGAAGTTCTGACCGCTCAGCATCCTGTTCGACCTGCATCAATTGGGTTGACAACGACCTAACCAATGCGGTGAACTTCAATCAAGCTCAATTTTTGGCACAAATGTTCAGGCAAGCTTAACAGTGACCAAAACCATCAGCCTGACCGGCATGCGCAGCTTCGTCGCGGTCTATGAGACCGGCGGCGTGCGCGCCGCCGCCGACCAGATCGGCCGCACGCCCTCGGCCGTGTCGATGACCCTGAAGCAACTGGAGGACGATATCGGCGCACCGCTGTTCGAGAGCGAACGCAAGGGCGCGCTCTCGCCTGTCGGCCGTGTGGTGCTCGACGAGGCGCGCGCGATGATCGCCCACTACGACCGCGCCTGTCTGGCAATGACCAGCTACGCGGCGGACCGGCAGGGGCGCTGCGAGGTGGCCAGCGTGCCTTCGGTCGCGGTGACCTTGCTGCCTCGCGCCATCGCCAAGCTCCGCGCCGAGGGCGGCCAGTTCGACATTCATGTCCGAGACAGCGATTCCAGCGCTATCGTCGAGGCGGTCGAGAACGGCATGGTGGAGGTGGGCTTGTGCGTGCTTGCGATCAGGCGGCCACAGCTTCGTTTCGAGCCGCTGTTCCATGAGCCGCTCGATTTCGTCTGCCCGGCCGACCATCCCCTGGCAAGATCGAAGCGCCCGTTGAAATGGGCTGAGCTCGACGGCGAGAGCTTCATCCGCAATGGCGCGGCCGCGGCACTGGGGCTTGCCGAGACCGAAGCGCTTGCCGCCGGCTCCAAGCTCACCGCGACCAATGTGAGCTCCAATCTGGCGATGGTGGAGGCCGGGCTCGGCGTCACCATCCTGCCCCGGCTCTGCCGCTGGAAATCGAGCCACGACGTGCGCTTCCTGCCGCTTGCCGATTCGCGTTCGAGCCGCACCGTCGGCTGGATCGCCAAGAAGGGCCGGAACCTGCAGCCGGCGTCGCTGCGCTTCATCGAATGCATCCGCCTGCAGACGCGGGCGAGCGAAGGGGAGTTCGGCTATGCCGCGGCATGATCGGTGGGTGAGGGGATGACACGCCTGACCCAAGCCCGCATCGAAACGCTCGCGCGCGCTGCGCTGATGCGGCACGGCGCAAGCGAGCGGCAGGCCGAGGCGCTGGCCGCCGGCATCGCCGCGGCCGAACGCGACGGCCTGAAATCGCATGGGCTCATGTATCTATCGACCTATTGCGAACACCTGATCTGCGGCAAGGTGCTGGGGCAGGCCGAACCACGCCTGACGCGGCCGACTCCGGCGGTCGTCGCCGTCGATGCCGCCAACGGCTTTGCGCATGCGGCCATCGCCCTCGGCCTGCCGGCCCTGATCGAAGCGGCGCGATCGCAAGGTGTGGCGGCGCTCGCCATCCGCAACTCCTATAATTGCGGCGCGCTCGGCTATCACACCGAGCGGATCGCCCAAGCCGGCCTGGTCGGGCTAGGCTTCACCAACGCGCCGGCCTCAATCGCACCCTGGGGCGGCCGCAAGGCGGCCCTCGGCACCAATCCCTGGTCGCTAGCTGTCCCGGACGGGCAGGGCGGGGCGCGCTTCGTCATCGACCAGAGCGCCAGTGTCGTCGCCAAGAGCGAAGTCATGAAGCGCGCCCGCGCGGGTGAGCCGATCCCACCCGGCTGGGCCTTCGACGCAAGCGGCGATACGACGACCGATGCCGGCGAAGCGTTGAAGGGCACGATGGCGCCGGCGGGTGGCTACAAGGGCGTCGGCTCGGCGCTCTTGGTGGAGATCTTCGCCGCATGCCTGACGGGGGCGAACCCCGGGCTTGTCGCCAGCCCCTTCTCCGGCACCGCCGGAGGTCCGCCCGGAACCGGGCAGTTCTTTTTGGCGGTGTCGCCCGACGCAACGTCGGCCGGGGCGTTCTCGGGCAACCTGGAAACCATCGCCAGCGCCTTCGTCGGCGATACGAGGCTTCCGGGCACAAGGCGCTTCGGCGCGCGCGAACAAAACAGCAGAGACGGCATCGAGGTGGCGGCCGAAGCGCTCGCCGCGCTTGAAAGGCTGGCCGGGACCGCCGCATGACGGCGATTCCGCTGCGCCCGCCGGAAATCGTCATGCGACTGCAGCGGCTTGGCGCGGCGCATCCGACGCGTCTCAGTTTCCTGCGCCAATTGATCCGCCGTGCCACCAGTGAGAAATGGCGTGTGCGCAAGCACCTGTTCGACCTCGACGACAACGGATTTGGACGCGCGGTGTATGCCGTCGAGACGCCGGCAAGAACCTACAGCCTGGTCGCGTTCTCGACGCCGCTTGACGACGAGAAGCGGTCCGACCGGGTGATCGCGCAGGCTTGGGATACGAGCTACGTTCTTTACGACGGATTGCCGGATGCCGCCGAAATCGCGCGGCTGGAGGCGAACGCTCCGCTGCAGGAGGCGGGCCGATACACCAGAAGCGAGCTGGTGCTGGCGCGCGCCAACAAGAGCGTGCGGCTGTTCGAAGACGTGGCTTCAACGCTGGCTCAGGGACGGCAGCCTGACGAGGAGCAACTGCTTGGCGTCGGCTATCTGCTACGCACCACGGCAGTCTACGGCAACGGCAAGTTCGGCATCGCCGACCGCGACGAGATCGCCGCGCGTCCGGAACTTGCCGGGTCTTTCCAGGCCGAGATGCTCACCGTCTGGTTGATCCGATCCTTCACGCTCGATCTGGTCGATCACATCGCCCGTCGCCGCAATCCGGCCGGCGCGGCAAGACTGGCGCCGGAATTGCGCCGGGCGCTCGGGGTCGGCAACGCGACGGGACTCGGCATGGCGCCCTTCCTCGTGCGCCACCCGCTGCTGACGCATAGCTGGTTTCTGGCCCGCGAAACCGCTCTGGCGCGGGTGCGCGCCGAACCGCAGGCCGCCGTGGCGGAACGCAGAATTTTCGCGCAGGCGCTCGCCGACCTGGCGCAGCGCGTTGGTCGCTGGCACAGCGACGACGACCGCCAGGCCGCCGCCACCCGGTCCCTAGCCGCCGATCTCGACACGCTGGCCGAAAATCTCGACCGGCTCCTGGCGAAGCCGCGGCCGTGGGATGCGGTCTATCGCTTCGCGGAAGAGCAGTTCTCCCTGGAAGGGCAGGAGGCTTGCGTCTCCCTGGTCCTCGAGCCGCATGGCGCCTTGGTCGACGAGCTCGGCGACACGATGAAAGCCGACGAGACGCCCGGCCATGCCATCGACGGCGCCATGGACTGCGGCTCGCTGCGCCAGGCGCTTCTCGACTGCTATTCATGGGCGGGGGCAATCGACTTCACAGAGCCCTCCGCTAATGCGCGCTTCTGGTATGTATCGGCGGAGAAGCTCGAGCCCCGGCTCGGCGAGCGGTTCGAGGAGGACGGCGCCGAGCTCGAACAGCCTTTGGCCACCGCGCGCGACGCGCTCGGTCTGGCGGCCGCGCTGGCGCAGGAGCCGGCCTCGGCCAGTGTCGCGGAATTCCTGCTGCGCCGGCCCGAATGGCGCCATGCGGTGCGGCGCACCCAGATCGTTGCGAAATTCCCCTATGCCGAGATTCACGATAATCTGATCGGCGCCGATTTGCGGCCCGTCGACATATTGCGCGCCAAGCTGGCGTTCTTCGGCGCGCGCAGCTTCGATCCCCGCTCGGACCGCTGGCTGCGGATCGCGCTGTTCAGCGGCGAGCCCCTGATCGAGGAGGTCGCCAGCGCCGCATCGGCTGGAGAAGCCGCGTGATCGACCTGTCGCTCAACGAGGTGGAGACGCTCAGCGCCAAGACGGCGCGGGGTGCGGGATTTTCCTGGGGACTGGCCGAGGATATCGGGCGCGCGGCGCGCCGGCTCGCGGTCGAGGACGACAATTGGGGCATGGCCATGCTGAGCCTTGCCGAAAACACGCAGTCCTTCGCGGTGCCCGACCCTGCCCGCGCTGCGCGCTGGCGAAAAGGCAATGCCGACAAATCTGCCGAAATGCCACTCTGTCCGATCCGAACCGCGGCCCTGCTGCTCGACGATCCGCTTCCGGCGAGCGCGCTGCCGCTGGCGATCATTGGTGTCGGTCTGCCGGTCTGGCTCGACGCCATGCTGCGCCGCTCGGCCATGCGCGTCGCGCGACCTGCGGGGCTGGCGAAGCGCGCCGATGTCGTCATCGAACATCGCGCCGAAATCGAGCGGCCGGCCACAGGCCGGCGCGGCGCGATCGACGAGCGGACGCTTGCCGCGCTCAATTCCTTCGCTGTCAGAACCTATGTGCCGGAAAGCGAGCGATCGCGCATGCGCGGAGCTGGCGGAGGCCGGGTGGACGATGAATAACAACAAGGGGAGAAGAAAATGAGTGCAGCCGACGGCCAGAAGATCGCCATGCGTGGGGCGGGCTACTACTCGGCCAACACCGTCGGCGCCAAATACGTCATCGACAAGGTCGGCGATCTCGTCGTCAAGGCAGTCGCCGGGATGCCTCGGCTGGCCGATGGCCAGCCATTCGCCGTCGCCGATTTCGGCGCGGCCGACGGCGGCACCTCGATGGACATGATGCGGCGGCTGGTTGGCGCCGTTCGGGAGAGGGAACCGGATCGGGCGATATCGATCACCTATACCGACCTGCCCCATAATGATTTCTCGACCCTGTTCCGGCTGAGCCAAGGACTGTTGGGAACCTCCACCGAGGTTCCGCTGGCGGAGACGCCCGGCCTCTACATCTTCGGCAGCGGCACCAGCTTCTACCGCCAGATCCTGCCGGACAATTCGCTGTCGTTCGGCTTTTCCGCCACGGCGATGCACTGGATCAGCAAGCGGCCCTGCATGATCGCCGACCATGTCCAGGCGGTCGGCGCGACGGAAGCCGAGCGGGCGCAGTTTCGCGCCCAGGGGCTGCGCGATTGGGAGATGATCCTGCTGGCGAGGGCCCGCGAGCTGAGGCCCGGCGGCCGGCTGGCGCTGGCCAATTTCTGCGTCGACGAGGAAGGGCGCTATCTCGGGCATACGACAGGGGTCGACATGTTCGACAGCTTCGCGCGCCATTGGCGCGATCTGCTTGCGGCGGGGCGGATCAGCGAGACGGAATATGTCAACGCGACGTTCCAGCAATTCTACAAGACGCCGGACGAGTTCGCAGCACCCTTTCGCGATCCCGTTTCGCCGGTGTCGCAGGCCGGGCTGAGGCTGGAAAACATCTTCACCATGGTGACGCCGTGCCCCTATGCCGAGGCCTTCCGGGTCCATGGCAACGCGCAGGATTTTGCCAGGGCCTATGTGCCGACGCTCCGCTCCTGGTCGGAAACCGTTTTTGCGAACGCGCTCGATCCCTCGCGTCCCGCCAATGACCGTGCCGCAATCGTCGACGATCTTTACGGCGCTTATGAAGCCGACGTAGCGCGCGCCCCCGAAGGCCACCGGATAGACTACGTCCATTGCGTGACGGAGATCGTCAAATCGTAAGGGATATCGAGAGTTTGCGCGCCGCTTCCTGAAAACGTCCAGATGGCGATCCTCCGGGCCAGCTGAATGTCCATTCTTGAAGATTCATGGGCTCAAGCTGCCGGTCGGCTTTCGGCCTAAAAGCCGGCACCGGACGGATCTACAATCAAACTTGTAGCGCGCCGTGTGCGCGACACCATTGACGTCGTTGTCGACAATTCAACCACAGCGTCGTCGAGAAGCGCCCGCTGAGCTTCTAGCGGCGGAAGGCGCCATTCTGTAGGTCAAGCATTAGCTTGACAAAGTCCGCTTTCAGTACGTGTCCTGCTCGAGGCCGCCGGATTCCCAAACCGCATTCATCCTGGGAGCTTATCTGCTGGAAGCCATGGATCGGTAGACTGATATCGGCTCGGATCAGCTCGGGACCGGCAAGTTGAAGACACCCAAGCACTGAGCACAGTGAGCGACTTACCCCGCCTTTAAAGGTAAGTGCTTGTTTCTGTTGGAAGCCGTTACCGCTGGCCACCATTTCGTGTCGAAAGGTGGCCAACAAAGATTCCGCCGACCACGCAAATCTGCCTATTGGATCGCCGCCATTGCGCGCCCGCGATTATTCGCTATGATGAAAAGCGTCATAGACGGAACGGACATGAAAAAAAACTTCGCAACCGAAATGGCGACCACCAAGGATCTCGCCGACGTCGCTCGCCTGCTGAGTTGGGCCTTCGGTTTCAGCAAGGCGAGGTCGCAAGAATACATCGCCAATATTGGGGTCGAGGCGCTGCGGCTCAGTCGCGGCGAGGACGGTTGTCCGGTCCTATGCGCGGGTCTGCTGCAGACTGCGCATATTTTCCACGGCAAGCCCGTGCGCGCGGCCAACATCGTACACGTGGCGATCGCGCCGGAACGGCGCGGAGAGGGCCTTGCCGTGCCTTTTGTGGATGCTCTCTGCGATGAGGCGAGGAGCCAGGGCGCCGCGATCGCCACTCTCTTTGCCTCAACGCGGCCGGTCTACCGCAAGGCCGGCTTCGAGCTTGCCGGGCACGAGATCGTCTATGAGGCGGCAACAGCGGCACTACCTTCCGCGAGCCGGCTCGCCTTCGATCGCATCGAACTCGACGATTCGCGCCTGGCCGGCGCCTATGTCGCAAAGACACTTGGCGAATCCGGGTTGCTTGCACGCGCTGCCGCGCATTGGAACGAGTTGCGGCGTGCCCCAACAGATTCGCTCGCCGCCTATCTCGCCGAAGGCGAGGCCGCCTATCTGATACTCGACATGGCTGACAAAACTTGCCTGACGGTACGGGACTGGTCCGCCGCTTCGCCCGAGGCGGCACAAGGCTTGCTTTCCTTTCTTGCCCGCTTCCGCTCGGTCTATCCGGCGGTTCGCTGGCATGGCGCGCCACAAGACGATCTAGTGGCGGCGATACCGGACAAAGGCTGGCGCCTTGCGCGCCAGGAGGAATGGTTGTTGCGGGTGCTCGATCCAGCGACGGCCTTGCGCCAGCGCGGCTACCATGTCGACGAGGCAAAGCTCGCGCTGCGCATCGGCGATATATCGCTCGAAATCGAAATTCGCGAAGGCGCCGCCGAAGTGCGCGAGGGGGCTGATTTATGTGGCCCGGCCGTGCGCATGGATGCGCCGGCCTTCGTCCAGCTCTTCACGGGCTTTCGCAGTGCCTCGAAATTGGCGCAGTATGGCCTCGTTGCAGGCGACTCGGCTGACATACGTCGCTGTGATCAGCTGTTCGCTGGACCGCCGCCCTGGGTGGCTGAGCATTTTTGAGCATGGTTCGGCCAGGATCCTGCTCGCACCGAGAATCTTCTGAGGGGTCTCGCATGACACACGCGCTGATAGCCTCGCTGAGAGCAGCGGCGGGCGATATGACGCCGGCGCTGGCGCGCGTCGCCGAGGCGGTGCTGGCGCAGCCCGACACCACCTTGCGCCAGAGCATCACCGAGCTTGCCGAGACATCGGGATCGTCCGAGGCGAGCGTCATGCGCTTCTGCCGCGACCAGGGCTTCTCCGGCTTTCAGGACTTCAAGCTGGCGCTGGCGAAGGAACTCGCGACCGACGAGCGGGCCCGGGACAACGGCTCGCCGTCCGACGACATCCAGCGGCTGGTCGATACCGCGATCACCTCGCTGCGCGAGACCGAGCAACTGATCGTCCGGGAAGACGTGGCTACCGCTTCGCGAAAGCTCCTCGATGCTTCCGTGGTCGAGTGTTTCGGGATCGCCGCCTCCGCCGTCACGGCACAGTATCTCGCCTACAAGATGACCCGCATCGGCAAATTCAGCCGCGCCTTGGGCGACGCGCATCTGGCGATGATGGCAGCGGGAACCGCGCAGCACGGAACTGTTCAGGTGGTGATATCCAGCTCTGGCTCGACCATCGACGCCGTGCGCGTGGCAGAGCTTGCCCGCTCCAAGGGCGCCTTCGTCATCGGTATCTCCAATCGCTCGAAGAGCCCGCTGATCGCCGTCTGTAACCTGGCTTTAATAGCCTCCTGGCCGGAGACGCCGCTCACCGGCGGCGCCTTCCCGTCGAAGATCAGTCAATTGCTCATCGTTGACGCACTGGTCGCCGAGATGACGAGGCAGGATCCGAAGCGGCTGGTCCAGCTCAGCCGCACGGCGGAGGTCGTGAGTGACCGCAGCTTCTGATTTGCCGGTGCTCGCCATCGATGTCGGCGGTACCAAGATAGCCATCGCCGAGGTGAGCGGCGACAGGATCGCCAACCGGCGGCAGGCACCGACGCCGCGCACCGGCAAAGGCGACGATCTCATCGCAGCCATCGCCGAGCTGGCGCCGGACGGCGGCTTCGGTGCGGTCGCCGTAGCCACCACAGGCATTGTGCGCTACGGCGCACTGACCGCGCTCAACCCTCAGACCCTCCCGATCGAGGACGGCTACCCGCTGGCTTCGGCGATCGAACGGGCCTTCGGCATGCCGCCGCTCGTCATTAACGACGCGCAAGCCGCCGCCTGGGCCGAGTTCACGCTCGGCGCCGGCACGGGTTTTCCCAACTTCGCCTTTTTCACTGTTTCGACCGGCATCGGCTGCGGCCTAGTGATAGACGGCCGGCTGCAAAGCGGGGCGAGCGGGCTTGCCGGCCATGTCGGGCACACACGCTCCGAGCCCGGCGGAATCCTCTGCGGCTGCGGCAGGCGCGGCTGCCTGGAGACGGTCGCCTCGGGTACGGCGCTGGCGCGGGCAGGCAGCGCGCGCCTTGGCCGCAAGGTTACGACGCCGCAGCTGTTTGCGGCGGCGAAAGAAGGCAGCGGCATTGCCGCGGAAATCATCGCCGGCGCGGTCGTCGCGCTGGTCGACGCCTTTGCCGACCTGACGGCCTCCGTCGATATCGACTGCTTTGCTGTCGGTGGTGGAGTCGGCCTCGCCGGCGGCTTCATCGAGGCGCTGCAAGTGCGCTCGCTCGATCTGCCGCGCGTTTATCGGCGCCCCATCGTTGCCGCGCGGACTGGCGCCGATGCCGGCCTGCTTGGCGCAGCTATGCTGGCACGATCGAAAAGTTCTGACGGAAATTTTCATCAGAAATAACTTCTTGACAAAAAGTTTCATCTAGGCTTGGTTAGAGCGGTAATGCTCTTCCAGGAGAAGCCCCGGTGCAGGCCAAGCAGCGCGATTTGCTCGCCACACTCGATCGAACGCTGGTTGTGTCATGCCAGGCCGAGCCTGGCCTGCCGCTCGACGCTCCCGGACACATCGCCGCGATGGCGCGCTCCGTCATGTTGGGCGGCGCCACCGGCGTGCGCATTGAGGGCGCGGCCAACATCGCCGCCGTTCGCGCCGCGGTCGAGGTGCCGCTGATCGGCTTGATCAAGGCCAGGCGCGACGACACCGAGGTCTACATCACGCCGACGCTCGACGACGTCGCCGCGGTTATCGAAGCCGGGGCCGACATCGTCGCGATCGACGCCACTCGTCGGCCGCGACCAGCCGAGCTGACGGCGATGTTCTCAGCCATTGCCGCGAAAGGGCGTCTGTCGATGGGCGATGTCGCCACGCTCGACGAGGGCAAGCGCGCGCTGGATGCCGGCGCCGACCTCGTCAGCACCACCATGGCCGGCTACACGGACTATTCCAGCGATCAGCACGGCCCCGCCTTCGCCTTGATGGAGGAACTCGCCGGCGCCGGCGTGCCCTTTGTCGCCGAGGGGCGCATATGGTCGCCGCAGGAGGCCGTTCGCTGCTTCGAGCTCGGCGCCCGCTTTATCGTCGTCGGCGGCGCGATCACACGGCCCGACGCCATCACCCGCCGCTTCGCCGAGGAGGTCGCCGCCTGGAACGCCCGTCCGCAACTGAAAAGGAATCCATCATGATCAAGCGCCGTCGCGTGGCCGTCATCGGTGCAGGCTTCATGGGCTCTATGCATGCCGGCATCTTTGCCAACATGGTGGGCTCCGAGCTCGCGGCCATCGTCGATCCCAACCGCGCGCTGGCCGAGGCGGTAGCCGCTAAAGCGCCGGGCTGCAAAGTCTACGACAGTCATCAGGCGTTGCTCGGCTCGGAGCGCGATCTCGACCTCGTCTCGATCTGCACGCCGGACAATCTGCATCTGGCGCCGGCGGTTGCGGTCGCCGAAGCTGGCATCAACGTCTTCGTCGAAAAGCCGATCTCGTCCAACGTCGACGACGCCCGGGCCATCATCGCCGCCTGCGAGGCGGCAGGCGTAAAACTCGGCGTCGGCTATCTGCTGCGCTTCGATCCCCGCTATGCCGCCGCCAAGGAGCTGATGACATCGGGCAAGATCGGCGAGCCGATCCACATCTATACTAGGCGCAACAGCGCCCGCACCGAAGGCCCGAAGCGCTATGGCGGCAAGCTGCCGCTGGCGCTGCATGTCACCGTCCATGACGTCGACATGGTGCTGTGGATGCTGGAAGGTCAGCGGCCCGTCTCTGTCTATGCCCAGCAGACCGACAAGCTGCTTGGCTCCTCGGGCACGCAGGACAGCATCGCGGCGATCGTGCGCTTTTCCGGTGGAACTGTCGTCAATTTCGAGAGCGCCTGGTCGCTGCCGTCCGGCGCGCGCCACATGATCGACGCGCGCATGGAACTCATCGGTACCGACGGATCCTTCGAAGTCCAGTGCGGCGACAGCGGGCTCTATTTCGCCAGCAATGAGGGGTCGCGCGAGATCGACACCCAGCATTGGCCTTTGCTCAACGGCCGCATCGACGGCGACCTTGCGCGCCAGCTCGGCGGCCTCATCGACTGGCTGGACGGCGCGGAAATGCCGATCGCCACTGGCCGGGAAGCCCTTCGTTCGCTCGAACTCACCCTTGCCATGATGCAGTCGGCCGAGAGCGGCGAAATCGTGCGCCTCGATTGAGCACAATCGAACGAAAGGCGCTGTTGCAACGAGGCCAAGCGGCCCAACAATGGGAGACGAAAACATGCTGAACAGACGCAATCTACTTATGCTTGGCGCGGCCGCCGCCGCGCTGGCGCTTGCCGCGCCCGCCTCCGCCGAGGACAAGCCGTTCAACGGCGTTCAGATATCGGTGCTGCTCGAGGGCCATCCGACCACCGACGCCATCCAGAAGATGGTGCCCGAATTCAAGGACAAGACCGGCATCGATGTCGCCATCGAGGTCGTGCCGGAGCAGGACATAACCGCCAAGGAGCTGCTCGAGTTCTCCTCCAAGTCGGGCCGCTACGACGTCGTCCAGAACAACATCATCTACCTGCCGGGCTTCGTGAAGTCCGGCTACATAGTGCCGCTCGACGATTTCCTGGCCAAGCACAAGGAGAATTTCGACAAGACCGATTTCGTGCCCGGCTATTTCAACACCAATGTGCTGGACGGCAAGGTCTACGGGCTGCCGGTCTATGGCGAGAGCACCTTCGTCATGTACCGCAAGGACCTGTTCGAGCAATACGGGCTGGCCGCGCCCAAGTCCTTCGAGGACATTGAGAACGCGGCGAAGACCATCTCGGAAAAGACCAACAAGCAGATCGCCGGCATTACTATGCGCGGCCAGCAGGGCATCCAGGGCGTCTATGTCTGGGCGGCCTATCTGTGGGGCTTCGGCGGCTCCTTCTTCGATGCGAGCGGCAAGTCGGCACTGGCGACGCCTGAGGGCATTGCCGCGCTCGACGCTTTCACCAGGGTGTTGAAGAACTATGGCCCGGTCGGCGTCGCTAATTTCGGCTGGGAGGAGAACCGGCTGCTCTTTCAGCAGGGCAAGGCGGCAATCACGCTCGATGCGACCGTCAACGGCGCCTACAACGAAGATCCCGCCGTCTCGACGGTGGTCGGCAAGGTCGGCTATGTGCCGGTGCCGATGAAGTCGGCTTCGCCCAAGGGCGGCTCGTCCTCGCTCGCCGTGCATTCGATGTACGTCTCGGCCGAGTCGAAGAACCAGGAAGCGGCAGCGCTTTTCGCCGCCTGGGCGACCGCCAAGGAGCAGCAGCTGAAGTCGATGGAAACCGATCCCAACTCCGGCGTGACCTCGCTGTCGGCGCTCAACAGCGACAGCTTCGGCAGGCGCTACGGCGCCTTCAAAGAAGGCATGATCGCGGCCATCAACGCCGGTAATCCCCAGTATCTGCCCACAGTTGAGAAGGCGAACGAGATCATCAACAACACAGGGATCGCCGTCTCCAAGGCGCTCGCCGGAACCGCAAGTGCGGCCGACGCCTTGAAGGAAGCCGACGACGCCAACAACGCCGCACTCGCCCGCTAGGGCGAGAGGCGTGCCCTGCCGCGTGCGCTCCCTGTGCGCGGCAGGGTGAATTCTCAGGTTGATCCGATGAGACCCGTGGCCCCAGCGTCCGATCCGACAAGACATTTCTTCCAGCCGATCATCGTCTGCCTGACGGTGGCGTCGGTGGCGCTGACTCTGTTCGTCATCTGGATATCGCTACACGACCTTTCGCTGATGAGGGCGGGCCGGGAAAAATTCGTCGGCCTCGACAACTACATCCGCTTCCTCGGCGATCCGCGCGCCATGGCGGCACTGTGGCGCACCGTGCTCTTCACCGTGCTCGCGACGGTCATCGAGATCGCGCTCGGCCTTGCCGTAGTGCTCTTCCTCGACCGCGATTTCGCCATGAAACGGTTGGTGCGCACCCTGCTGCTCGTGCCAATCATCATGACGCCGGTGGTCGTCGGGCTCACCTGGCGGTTCCTTTTCGATCCCGCCACCGGCATGGCGAACTATCTCCTGTCGCTGGCAGGCATCTCCCAGGTCGACTGGTTGGGCAGCCCCCAGATAGCGCTGTTTTCGGTGCTGATCGCCGACATCTGGCAATGGACACCTTTCGTCATTCTCCTGGTGATGGCAGCGCTTGAATCGGCACCAACCGACCCGCTCAACGCCGCCCGGGTCGATGGTGCGCGCGAATGGCAGGTCACCTGGTATGTGCTTCTTCCCATGCTGCGCCGCGCACTCGCCATCGTCGCGCTGATCAGGGCGATCGACAGCATCAAGGCCTTCGACCTTTTCTACATCATGACGCGCGGCGGGCCGGCGCTGTCGACCGAGACGCTGAACTATTATGGCTATATCGCCGCCTTCACCAATTTCGATATCTCCTATGCCTTGGCCATCGCCATCATCCTGACGGTGTTCACCAATGTCGCGCTGCTGACCATGTACAGCGTGCTTTTCCCCAAGACGGGGGAGCGCTGATGGCCAGGCGCGCGCTGTTCTATCTCGGGCTGGCCCTGCTTCTGCTGGCGGTGCTGTTCCCCCTCTACTGGGTTGTCGTCACGTCCTACAAGACGACCCGCGATGCCTTCGCCATCCCGCCGGTTTGGCTGTTCAGTCCGACGCTGGACAATTACCGAACGGTCTTTGCCAATCGTGGTTTCCTGAGCGCCTTCGCCAATTCCTTCATCGTCTCGATCCTCTCCAGCGCGCTTGCTGTCGCCGTCGGCTCGGTGGCCGCCTACGGGTTGGCGCAGCAGCCGGCGGAGTTGCGCCGCGCTCGGGAGAAATTCATTCTCAGCCTGCGCATCGCGCCGGCGCTGCTCTTCGTCATTCCGATGTATTATCTGGCGACCCGCATCGGCGCGCTCAACAAGCACTGGCTGCTGATCGCCGCCTATGCCTTCGTCAACGTGCCTTTCGCCATCTCACTGCTCATCACCTTCTTCGATGACATTCCGAAGGAGTTGCGCGACGCCGCGCGCGTCGACGGCGCACGCGAGTTTTCGATCTTCTGGCACGTCTATCTGCCGGCGGCGCGGGGCGGCATTGTCGCGACGCTGATCCTGTGTGTGCTCTTCACCTGGAACGAGTTCTTCGTCGCATTGGTGCTCACTGGCCGCGACACCCAGACACTGCCGGTCTCGATCACCTCGTTCCTGACGTTCCAGGGCATCCAGTGGGGCGCGCTCACCGCGGCCGCCACGCTCATCATGCTGCCGATGATCGTGCTCGGCATCCTGGTGCAGGGGCAGGTCGTGCGCGGCATGACGCTCGGCAGCGTGAAAGGCTGAACTTCAGATGGCGCAACTCTCGATACGGTCGGTCTCGAAATCCTATGGCGCGGTCCAGGTGCTGGACGACGTTTCAGTCGAGGTGGAGGAGGGGTCCTTCGTCGTCCTGCTCGGCCCGTCCGGTTGCGGGAAATCGACGCTGCTGCATGCGGTGGCCGGCCTTAACCCGATCGATTCCGGCGCCATCGTCATCGGGGACCGCAATGTCACCAACCTGCCAGCGCGGGACCGCGATGTCGCAATGGTGTTCCAGTCCTACGCGCTCTACCCGACGATGACGGTAGCACAGAACATCGCCTTCCCGCTGAAGATGCGCGGCCTCGACCGCAGCACGTCTGATGAGAAGGTTGCCGGCGTCGCGCGCCTGCTCCAGATCGAGTCGCTGCTTTCTCGTCTCCCACGCGAGCTTTCCGGCGGCCAGCGGCAGCGCGTCGCCATTGGCCGGGCGCTGGTCCGCGACCCGCGGCTCTTTCTGTTCGACGAGCCACTCTCCAATCTGGATGCCGCGCTACGCACCGAGCTTCGCGCCGAGATCAAGCGCTTGCACCAGTCGATCCGCCGAACCATGGTCCATGTCACGCACGACCAGACCGAGGCGTTGACACTCGCCGACAAGATCGTCGTCTTGAAGGCGGGCCGCATCGAGCAGACCGGCACGCCGCTGTCGCTCTACGACGATCCGGACAATGCCTTCGTTGCCGGTTTCATCGGCACTCCGCGCATGAACTTTCTCAAGGCGACGGTGGTCGATGACGGCAAGGCGCTCACGGCCGGCGAGGCGAGGATGGACATCACGCATTTGAAAGCCCGGCTCGAGAACGGCCGCAACGTTACGCTCGGCATCCGGCCGGAACATCTCGATGAGGACGAAGGTGTGGTGCTTTCGCTCGCCGTCGACGTCACCGAGCGGCTGGGTTCGACCTCATATGTCCATGGCGCGCTGCCCTCTGGCGAAACGATCGTCGCAGAACGACGCGAGGATCAGCCGCGCTTCGGCGAGACTATCACACTACGCTTCCAACCCACGCGCACCTGCATCTTCGATGGGGACGGTAGTCGCATTCGCTGACGCCCGGCACGATTTGAGTTGATGGAAGTTGCGGAACATGTGACCGGCAGATGCGGCGGAACCAGAGGCCGATACTTGCGGTGGCACAGGACCGCTACATCGTGACGGCGGGCTTGATCCAGTCCCCGCAACCAATTTTATCATAAATCAATAACCGTCCCGGTCCAACCGGGACGGTTATTGCGTTTCGGGGAAGGCAATCGCCGATTCGACGTTCATTGCGCGGTTGTGGCCAGCAGCTAGTCGGCGCGATGGTCTGGTCGAGGATACGCACGTCGCGGACGTTGATGACGACCTCAGCCTCAGCAGCGCGCCGATGGCCTGCCGGTTGGTTGAGTTGGGGTATTGTCAGCCACCACGGCCCGATGTCGGAAAAAGGCAGCTATGCGTCCCGTATGGGCCATTCAGGCGAACTACCGAAAAGCAGATCTCTCTGGCACGGTCGATGAGGCGCGCTGCCCCCCAACCCTGCAGTTATCCGCTCCCTTGGCAGCGCGGCTGACGTCACTGTGCCGAAACGATTCGCCCGCTATGCGGACCTCGTACGCTCAGAATGCTCTATTCAAAGCTTCGGAGGCGGAGATTGGTCTGATGGAAATCGATCGGGCGCAGTTCGGAGCCTCGCAATGTCCTTGCCGTCCGTGGATGGTGCCGATCCTCCACGGTGAGTTTCATCGCCCGAGCCTTCCTGCAGCTTGACCAGCAGATAGCCTGGATAGCGGATGACCCCGTCGAACTCGCGAGAGACGGTCTCCACGAACTTCATGACGCGCGGGCTGCGGTGTCTTTGCGCCGGGTAGAGCGCATAGATGGATCGCTTCTCGGAGCGCCAGGCGGGCAAGACGGGCACCAGCGCGCCGGCCTCTACTTCGTACTCGACGAAGAAATCGGGCAGGTAGCTGATCGCTGATCCTATTGCCGTGAAGTATTTCGTCATCCAATAGTCGTTGACTTTGAACTTGCCGATCGGTTTGGCCTCGGCGAGGGTCTTGTCTTTGCGCAGCCGCCACCGTTCGACCACGCTGTTGCGCATGTAGACCACGCCGTTCAGCCGTTCGATGTCGGCGATTGTTTCCGGTGTTCCATGCCGAGCCAGAAAGTCGGGGCTGGCATACAGTCCGTAGGAGATGGCGCCCAGGGTTCGACGCATCAGGGCCGAGTTTGGCGGCTCGCCAACATAGATCATGCAGTCGAAATCGAAGTCACCCACGATAAGCTTGTCGTTTGGGATGATCTTCACGTCTATATCGATGTCGGGGTTATCGCGCAGGAGGAAGTGCGCCGCAGCGCCGATGATTGCCGTCCCAAATTCGGAACTGGCTATAACACGGACACTCCCGCTGATGGACGAGTGAGCACGCTGCGCAGCGCTGGCGGCGTTCTCGCAACTGTCGAAGATGGCCACGCAATTGTCGAGATACTCCCTCCCGGCGTCCGTAAGCTCCAGCCCTCGGCGCTTTCGCACGAACAATTGCACCTGAAGCGCATCCTCCAATCTCTGCAGGTGGTGGCTGAGCGTCGATTTGGGAATGCTATAAGTGTCCGCGGCACGGGATATGCTTCCGGCGCGGGCGACCTGAACGAAACAGCTTATGTCTTTCAGTTCGTAAGGCAGGTGGCTTTCCATGTTCAAAATTCCGAACGAAGGGTTCGATGACGCGCTCTTTTATGGATTGAAGCGCCCGCCTAATGTCATCAGTGAGGCTGAGAATCGAGGAGTGGGGAAGAGTGCTGCGGCGAGCGGTCGTTTGACAAGTAGCAATAACAGGTCTGCGGCCTGCTGTCCTCGTCCATTGCGCATGGCCCTGCAGCAATAACTGCGACAATAGCTCAACTGCTCTTGTGGATCCCAACCATGAAGGTTTGGGCAAAGGTCACGCACGAGCGCCATCGAGCCTGGCGCAGCGGCTTCTTGTTGCGCCAGCCAGTAGCATCAAATGTTATTGCGTTCTTGGTCGGATGCCGACAGGTGGCCCAAAGTAGCCAACATCACAAAATGCCGTTCCATCGGAACGTGAGCGTGTAAATAACGTTGGGTCCTCAAACCCACAAGGCGGATACATTTTAGGCAATGCTAACGCATGACCCGTACTGCCGGCCAAACTAGCATGGCTCCTTCGAAGCATGATCAAGATGCCGGTCCTCACTCAGTTGGTTTGGATTCGATCCTTTCTATGGCCGACGCTTCGACGATATCCACAGAGCGAGGGGCGGCGGCATATTCGGTGACGCCGTCCGGATCGCACACCTTGCCGGCCGGTCACCATGTCGTTTGTGTCGGCCTCGAATCCGCGCCGGGCACGTGCGCCGGACTGGGCGACAGCAAAGCCGAGCGCTATGACGCTCCTGCAGGCGACATCATTGTCAAGCCGGCGCATCTCGAAGCTCGCCTCTACCTGGCGAAGGCCCGGGAAAGCGCGATCATCGTCTATCCGGATGACAGCCTAAAAGAGCTTGCCCGGCAGCAATTCGGCTCGGGCCAAGCCGAACTAGGGCCCCCGCCTTTCGGTGCTGTGGATCACACGGCCTTGCGCATCGCGCAATTGCTCAAAGCTGAACTGACAAAGGAGCACGGCCCCAGCGAGTTCTACGTCGAGCGCCTCATTGCAATCCTGGGCGTGCATCTCCTTCAAGCCTATTCCGCGCGCGACGACGTCGTGCCCCAACCTTTCAAGGGCGGTCTTACGCGGAAAGCAACGCGCAGCCTTCAGGACTTCCTGAAGGTCAATCTTGCACAGAAGATCTCCGTCAACGAGCTTGCGGCGCTAGCGAACCTGTCGCCCCGTCAATTTACCCACGCATTCACCAAAACTTTCGGAAAATCGCCGCACCGCTATCTGCTCGATCTGCGGCTTGACCACGCTGCCGGAGTGCTCGCGGAGCAGCAATTGACAATAGCCGATGTGGCCTATCTCAGCGGGTTCTCCAGCCAGAGCCATTTGACTGCGGCGATGAAGAAATACCGAGGCACCACACCGACCCGGTTACGCTCCTCGTCCTGAAACGGGCCGCATCCCGTTAATCCTATATTAGCATTGTACAACAACAGCTTGTGCCTTTGGAGTAACACTTTCATTCAAGGACGCCCGGGCCGCGATATGGATCGCCGTTTTCTGCAAAATTTCGCTTTTTCTTGAAATACGCGGCAGCGTTTCCATGCCTTGTTTTCAATTTGTGCTCTGATTCATCGGAGCACAATGCATTACTGCTTGCTAATTTAGGGGGAATACATGGCTGGGTTGGCCTGCGGCGGGACGATCCACGACCAGAAGGCCGCCGACGACGGCGGCCACGACCCGAGGTCGAAAACCGGCGACCTACATCCCGGGCGCGCATCCTCCCAAGCGCGTCGGGGTTCCAGGGGACGGGCGGCGAAGCAAGCTGACAGGCCGATCTTCTCGCAGCTGCTGCGCGGCGGGCGCATGACCAAGTGGAAGGGCGAGGCGGCGAGCTTTGCGCCGAACCTTGCCCACATGATCGCATCTGTCTCTCGTCCGCGTAGCGCCGCTGTCCTGCTCGCGCTTCTCACGGGCCTGGCGGCCAACCAGGCGGGCGCCGCGGATCTCTACTGGGACGCCGACGGTTCGGGACTTCAGCTTGGCGGCACCGGAACCTGGAACACCGCGGCGCCGGCGCTCTGGAACACCACCGGCAATGCCACGGCGGGCCCGTTCGTCACCTGGAACAACGGCACCCCGGACAACGCCATCTTCGCCGGCACGGCGGGGACGGTCACGCTTGGTGCGCCGATCACGGCTGGCAGCCTTACGTTCAACGTCAGCGGCTATACCATTGCAGGCGGTACGCTGACACTCGGCGGCACGACGCCAACGATCACGGCAGCCGGGAACGCCACCATCAGTTCAATCGTCGCCGGTACGGCAGGGCTGACCAAGGCCGGTGGCGGCACTTTGACTTTGTCCGGCAACAACACGTTTTCGGGAAATGTAAATATCAACGCCGGCACCTTGAGCCTGACCGGCACAAACACCTTCACCGGTGCAATCAACGTCAACACGGGCATTCTGTCTGTCAGCTCGAACGCCGCGCTGGGCAACGCAACCAACGTCGTAAACTTGTCCGCGGGAACGACTTTAAGTGCCAGTGGTTCGCTGAGTGGGCGAACCGTCAGCCTCACGGGCCAAGGCACCGTGCAGGTAGCAGGCGCCGGATCCGCCCACTACACCGGAAGCGGCGGGTTGAACGTCACCGCTGTCGGCAGCACCGGCTCGATCACTCTGAGCGACAACACGAACGACTTTGCCGGTCCGGTGAATTTTTTTGTGAACAGCGCGGCTGCGGCCTCGTTCACCTCGATAGGCAATATCGGCGAGGCCAGCGCCCTGGGCGCCGGGGACACGATCAGCTTGTCGGCCAACTCAGGTGTGTCGGGGCTCTATTATACCGGAACCGGGAATACATCCAACCGGAACTGGCAGATCAACACCGGTATCGGCGCACCGACCGCTCTTATCCAGAACTCCGGCAGCGGCCTCCTGAAGCTGACTGGCAATGTTTCGGTCACGGGGGGCACGGCTGTCGCATTTTCGGCGGCCAACGCCGATTTGCAGCTGTTGGGCGTTCTCAGCAGCTCAACGGCCAACCCGTTCAGGTTCATCGCCGGCGCCAGCGGCGCCATCACGCTCGGGGATGCCAATAGCTTTACCGGATCGGCTTCGATCGAAAGCGGTGTCGTGAAGGTCGGCACGCTCGCCAATGGCGGGGTGAACAGCTCTCTCGGCGCGGGCACGAGCATAGCGTTCACCAGTGGAACCCTCAGCTACACCGGCGCCGGCGCAAGCAGCAACCGTGCATTGTCGGTCAGCGGCGCGAGCACTGTCAGCAACGATGGTTCAGGAGCGCTGACGCTCAGCGGCACCACCACGCTCAATGCCGGCTCAACACTGACTTTCGGCGGCAGCTATGCCGGCGCAGACAACGCCTTATCCGGCGTGATCTCCGGAACGGGCACCCTCGCCAGCTCTGGCGCGGCCACCTGGGTGCTTACAGGCGCGAACACGCGCACGGGCGCCATCACCGTGAACGGTGGCACGCTGCGCGCCGGCAGCGCCTCGGCCTTCGGCACCGTGACCAATGTCACGGTCAACGGCGGCATACTGGACCTCAATGGCAACAATCTTGCGCCCACCTCGCTAAACGGCACGGGCGGCGCCGTCGCGATGGGGAGCGGCAACCTTACCCTCAATCTGGGCACCGGGGTCACCAACACCTATGGTGGCAGCATCACCGGCACCGGCGGCAGTCTGACCAAGCTCGGCGCAGGCACGCTGACGTTGACGGGCGCCAGCACCTATACGGGCGCAACGACGATCGGCGGCGGCACGCTGGCGCTCGACTTCTCGCCGGCCGGAGGGCCGACCAGCGGCATTATCTCTGGCTCGTCGCCGCTCGTCATGAATGGCGGAACGTTGACCGTCAAGGGTGCCGCAGGCGAGACGAATCTGCAGAGCTTCGGCGGCCTCACGATCACCACGGGCAACAACACGGTGAGCGCCACCTCCGGCGCCGGCGGCAGCACCACCGTCAGTCTTGGCGCCATCACCCGCACCGGCGGCCTCGCCAATTTCGTTCTGCCCACCGCCGGCGCGATTGCGACCAGCAATGCCGACGGCGCGCTCGGCGGCTGGGCGACGGTCAACGGCTCGGATTATGCCAAGGTGGTGGGCGGCAATATCGTTGCCTTTACCGCGGCCGATTACGTCAACCAGGACAATGCCAGCCTATGGCAGGCCAACCAGATCCTGAGCGACGCCGGCGGAGCGGCGAACACGCCCTTCTTCAACACGGTCGGCGCCAGCATCCAGATCGGCGGGCTGCAATATACCGCGGCCGCAAACTCGACGGTGACCGTAGCGAGCGGCCAAACCCTCGGCGTTGACGGCACCATCATCGTCGCACCCTCAGTGGGCGCGGCGAACCAGACGATCACCGGCGGTTCGATGACGGGCACGCTGGGCGGCGGCGTGCTGGGCGTCCAGCAGAACGGCACCGGCACCTTCACCATCGCCTCGACCATTGTCGACAACACCGGCATCGTCGGCTTCAGCAAGGCCGGGACGGGCAAGGTGGTGCTGTCCGGCAGCAATACCTACACTGGCGCCACGACCGTGAGCCAGGGGACGCTCTCGATCAATTCGGTCGCCAATGGCGGTGTCGCCAGCGCCATCGGTGCTTCGACCTCCGCTTCATCGAACCTGATGATCCAAGGCGCCACGCTCGAATATACCGGGCCGAGCGCCTCCACCGACCGCGGCTTCACCCTGGCCCGCTCGGGCGCCACCACCTCGGGCACGATCAACGTGACGAATGCCGCCGCCAACCTGTCCTTCTCCGGGCAGGTGGTGAGCCCCGACGGTGCCAATTTCATCAAAGACGGCGCCGGCACGCTGACGCTTGCCGGGGGCAACAACAACTATACCGGCACCACCACTGTCAACGGCGGCACGCTTGCGGTGACCACGCTCGCCAATGGAGGCATCAACAGCTCCATTGGCGCTTCCAGCAATGCCTCGACCAGCCTGGTCCTGCAGAATGGTGGCAAGCTGGGCTATATCGGCGCAACCGCCAGCACCAACCGCGGCTTCACACTCGGTGCGGGCGGCGGCGGCATTGACGTGATCGGCGGCACTGCGCTGACGATGAGCGGCACGGCGGCCGGCGCGGGAAGCCTCACCAAGACCGGCGCCGGAAGCTTGGTGCTGTCGGGCACGAACACCTACACCGGTGGCACCACCGTCAACGCCGGCATCCTGCGGGCAGGGTCTGCTCAAGCCTTTGGCGGCGACGCTGCCGGCGCGGGCGCTGGCGCTATGACCGTGGCTAGCGGCGCGACAGTGGACCTCGCCGGCAACAGTGTCTTCGTCGGTGGGCTCAATGGCGGTGGCAATGTCACGCTGGGCTCGGGCACCCTCAAGATCAATAGCAACGGCAACTTCACGGGCGTGATTGGCGGCACGGGCGGGGTCACCCTCGCGGCCGGCACCCAAACCTTCAGCGGCTGCGGCAACACCTATTCCGGGGCCACCACGCTGACTGGCAACAGCACCCTCAACGTCGGCTGCCTGGCCAATGGCGGCGAGCTCAGTGACATTGGCATGTCCGGCAGTGCGTCGACCAATCTCGTTTTTAGCAACGGCGCATTGAACTATACCGGCGGGACGGTCGCGACGAATCGCGGCTTCACGCTCCAGGGAGGAACGGGCGCTATCGGTGTGGCGAACGCGGCCACCACGCTGACCTTCAGCGGGCAGGCCACAGGTCTCGGTGCGCTCCGTAAGGACGGACCCGGCACGCTGATATTGTCCGGGACCAACAATTACAGCGGTGGAACGACGATTACCGGCGGCATCTTGCGGGCCGGTTCGACAAGCGCCTTCGGCACGGGCGCCGTGACGGTGAACAGTGGCGCGACACTTGATCTCGCCGACAACAACAACACAGTGGGCGGGCTCAACGGGGGCGGCAGCGTGGCTCTCGGAACGGCCACGCTTACCCTTAGCAGTGGCTTCAATTTCAGTGGAGCGATCACGGGTACTGGTGGCCTCACGAAAAGCGTCTCCGGCACGCAGACGCTCTCCGGCTGCAGCAGCACCTACGATAGCGTCACCACGATCACCGGCGGCACGCTTGCCGTGAGCTGTCTCGCCAATGGCGGGTTCGCAAGCTCGATAGGCGATTCCAGCGCCGCGGCAACCAACCTGGTGCTTAACGGCGGCACGCTGCAATATATCGGCGCCGCCGGCAGCACGGATCGCCAGTTCACGCTCGGAACGAGCGGCGGCACTCTCGATGCCTCCGGCTCGGGCGCGATCAATTTCACCAGCACGGCGGTAACACTGTCGGGAACGGGCAACCGCACGCTCACGCTCGCCGGCAGCAACACGGCCAACAACTCGCTTTCAGCGCGCATCGACGATCCCTCCGTGGGCGCCACGTCGCTGACGAAGTCCGGTGCCGGCACGTGGGTCTTGAACAACACGACCAGCACCTATACCGGCGTCACCACGATCAGCGGCGGGGTGCTTGCGGTAAGCAAGCTCGCCGACGGCGATCAGGCGAGCTCGATCGGAAAGTCAACCAATGCCGCGACGAATTTGGTGATCGGCAGTGGCTCGACGTTGCGCTATACGGGCGCGGGTGACGAGACGGATCGCCTGTTCACATTGCAGACCGGCATCAGCTTCATCGAATCCTCGGGCACCGGCGCGATCGTCTTCAAGAACACCGGTTCGGCCGCCTATACCGGCAGCGGAAACCGCACGCTGGCGCTGGGCGGCACCAATACCGGGCTCAACACGATGGGCGGCACCATCATCGATGGCCCCGGCGGCACGACCACGCTCGCCAAGAACGACAGCGGCACCTGGGTGCTCACCGGCAACAACACCTTCACCGGCAACACGGTCATCAATGACGGCAACCTGATCATCGGCAATGGCGGCACCAGCGGCAATGCCGGCGCCGGCAACGTCATCGTCGCCAATGCGACCTCCACGCTTTCCTTCAACCGCTCCGACACCTTCAGCTTCACGGGCACGCTGAGCGGTTCCGGCAACATCGCCCAGATCGGCACCGGCACGACGATCCTCACCTCGGCAACCAACGCGATCGGCGGCAACACGCGCATCGACGCCGGCACGCTGCAGGTGAATGGCGGCCTCACGAGCGCCGGGGGGATCACGATCAACGCTGGCACGCTGCAGAGCAACGGAGGGGGCGCCTCCATAACCACGCCGACGATCACGATGAACTCAGGCTCGAAGCTCAACGTCGGCGGCGGCACGGTCCAGGCCGCCGGCGGCACGCAGACGTTGTTCACGGGCGGGACCGGCGGCGCCACGATCAACATCACTGGCGGCGCGTTGCTCGGCAACGGCACGCTTGGCGGAGGCGGCAACAGCCTCAATCTTACCGCCGGTTCGCTGAATACCGGCGCAGCCGCATTGAATCTTGGCAGCGGCAACGACACTTTCCTGTTGAGCGGTCTTGCGACGATCGCCGGAGTCGGCGTGGACGGCGGTAGCGGCTCCGACACGCTGCAGGTGACCACCACCCTCAGCCGCACGCTCGACGGCGCTCAGATCACCGGTTTCGAAAGCCTGAACAAGCAAGGCGCAGCCACGCTGACGCTGACCGGCAATCACAGCTACAGCGCCGGCACGACGATCGCCGCCGGCACGCTGCAGATCGGCAATGGCGCTGTCGCCGGCGCGCTGACGACGCCGAACGTGACCAACAACGGCACGCTCGCCTTCAACCTGAACAATAACTACACCTTCGGTAGCGCCATCTCCGGCACCGGCGCGGTCAACAAGCTCGGCACCGGAACCACCACGCTCACCGGAACCAATACTTATACCGGCGCGACGAACGTCAATGCCGGCACGCTGCTCATCGACGGCAATCAATCCGGCGCCACAGGACCGACGACGGTCGCGAACGGGGCGACGCTGGGCGGCACCGGCACGATCGGCGGCAGCGTCACCGTCGTCGACGGCGCCACGCTAAGCCCGGGCGGGGCCGGCAACGCTCCAGGCACGCTGAGCATCAACGGCAACCTCGCGCTGGGGAACTCCAACCTCAACGTCAACTTCGGCCAGGCGGATGTCGTCGGCGGTCCGCTCAACGACCTGATCAATGTCGGCGGCAACCTCACCCTCGACGGCACGCTCAACGTGACGCAGAGCCCTGGCGGCAATTTCGGACCCGGCACCTATCGCATCATCAGCTACAACGGCTCGTTGACCGACAATGGGCTCAATGTCACGGACCCGAACTATTTCGTGCAGACTTCCGTGGCCAACCAGGTCAACCTCGTCAACTCGGCGGGGCTGCAGCTCAGCTACTGGGATGGCGATGCCGGCCCCCATTCCAACAGCATCGTCAATGGCGGCAATGGCACCTGGCGGGCCGCCGGCGACCAGAACTGGACCGATGCCAGCGGCAACTTCGCCGCGCCCTTCGCTAACGCCAGCTTCGCCATCTTCCAGGGTGCTGCCGGCACGGTGACGGTCGACAACACGAATGGCCAGGTGCGGGCCTCGGGCATGCAGTTCGCCACCGACGGCTACCTCGTCCAGGGCGGCGACATCGGCTTGGTCGGCCCGCAATCGATCATACGCGTCGGCGATGGGTCGGCGTCGGGTTCCGGATATGTCGCGACCATCGCCTCCAAACTGACGGGCGCGACCCAGCTGGTGAAGACCGACCTGGGCACGCTGGTGCTGTCGGGCGCCAACAGCTACAGCGGCGGCACGGCGATCTATGGCGGCACGCTGCAGGTTTCGACTGACGGCAATCTCGGCGATGCTTCCGGAGGGCTTTCGCTCGATGGCGGCACGCTGCACACGACGGCCGATATCGTTTCCGGGCGCGCCGTGACGCTCAATGTCGGTGGCGGCACCTTCGACACCGATGGGGCGACCAGCTTGGCATTGGACGGCACCGTGAGCGGCACCGGCGCGCTGACCAAGGACGGCGCCGGCACGCTGGTTCTCAGCGGCGCCAACAGCTACCAGGGTGGCACCGTCATCAATGGCGGCACGGTGCAGATCACCGCCGATGCCAATCTCGGCAACGCTGCCGGCAAGGTCACCTTTGATGGCGGCACGCTCTTCCAGCAAGGTGCAGCCAGCATCGTCGCCAGCCGCAACGCGACGCTTCTGGTGGGCGGAGGAACGTTCCAGGTCGACAGCACTGTGCAGTGGGAAGGCGCGGTCGACGGGGCAGGGGCGCTCACCAAGACGGGAACCGGCGCGCTGATCCTCGGCGCCGACAACACCTATGCCGGCGGCACGACTGTTGCGAGCGGCCTCCTGATGCTGGGCACCGGCGGCACGACCGGGTCGATCCTCGGCGATGTGGTCGACAACGGTACGCTCAGCTTCAACCGCTCCAATCTCTATGCTTTTGGCGGCACGATCTCCGGCAGCGGCGGCGTCACCCAGGACGGAACTGGCAACACCGTGCTCACGGCCGACAATAGCTACGCCGGCAACACGCTGATTGTCGGCGGTGGCGGGCTCTACATCGATGGCGACCAGAGCGCCGGGACTGGGTTGACCAACGTCAATTTCGGCACGCTGGGCGGCAACGGCACCATCGGCGGCGATGTCTTCGTCGACGTTGCGGGCCGACTGGCACCCGGTGGCCCGGGCTCAACGCCCGGCACCCTTACCATCAACGGCAAGCTCGAACTGGCTGACGGCTCGAACCTCGACTATTCGTTCGGCCAGGCTGGCGTCGTCGGTGGCGCCTATAACGACCTCACGGTCGTGCACGGCAATCTGACGCTCGACGGCACGATCAACGTGACGGAGGCGCCCGGCGGCAATTTCGGCCCGGGCATCTATCGCGTCATCAGCTATGACGGCGCTCTGACTGACAACGGGCTTGATACCACGTCGAGCGATCACGTCGTGCAGACCTCCGTTGCAGGTCAGGTGAACCTGGTCGATATCAGCGCGATGACGCTCAACTTCTGGGACGGCGATGCCGGGCCGAAGGCCAATGATGGCATTGACGGCGGCAATGGCACCTGGCGGGCGGCCGGCGACGACAACTGGACCGGCTCCGACGGCGACATAAACGCCGCCTTCTCGAACGGCAGCTTCGCAATTTTCGCAGGTAGCGCTGGCACGGTGACGGTCGACAACACCAATGGCCAGGTGCAGGCCGCGGGCATGCAGTTCGCTACCGACGGCTACTTGGTCCAAGGACAGGACATCGAGCTGGTTGGATCGCAGGCGACGATCCGCGTCGGCGACGGCACCCTGCCGAGCGCGGGCTACACGGCAACGATCGCCGCGACCCTCACCGGCGCCAGCCAGCTGGTGAAGACCGACCTCGGAACTCTGGTGCTTGGCGGCACGAACAACTACACCGGCGGCACCGCCATTCATGGCGGCACGCTACAGGTCTCGGCCGATGCCAATCTCGGCGACGCGGCGGGAGCGCTGTCGTTCGACAATGGCGCGACGCTGCAAAACACTGCCGCGTTCGGCTCGGCGCGCGACGTCACCCTCAACACGGGCGGCGGCACGTTCCAGACAGACGCCGCTCTCACGCTGTCCGGTCCGATCAGCGGCGCGGGCCGCTTCACCAAGACGGGCGGCGCGGCGCTGACGCTGACCGGTACCAATGCCTATGCCGGGCCGACTACCGTTGCGGCAGGCGGGCTCTATGTCGATGGCGACAACAGCCTGGCCACAGGGCTTACCTCGGTCGGGATCGGCGCCACGCTTGGCGGCAAGGGCACGATCGGCGGCAATGTCACGGTGGCCGACGGCGCGACGCTGTCGCCAGGATCTGCCGACGGCACGCCGGGCACGCTGGCCATCGCCGGCGATCTGACGCTCGCCGGCGGCTCGATCCTCAACTACAGCTTTGGCCGGGCGAATGTCGCTGGAGGAGCTCTCAACGATCTGACCACCGTCGGCGGCAATCTCGTTCTCGACGGCACGCTCAACGTGACTGTCTCGCCAGGCGGCACCTTCAGCCCCGGTATCTACCGCGTGTTCGATTACAGCGGGACCTTGACCAACAACGGCCTGTCCGTCGGCTCCATCCCGTCCTCGAACTATTTCGTGCAAACCTCCGTCGATCATCAGGTCAATCTGGTCAATGCAAACGGGCTGAACCTGAACTATTGGGACGGCGATGCCGGTCCGAAGTTCGACGGCACCATCAACGGCGGCAACGGCACCTGGCAAAGCTCCTCGGGCAACGACAACTGGACTGAAGACACCGGCTCGATCAACGCGGGCTATTCCGACGGCGCCTTCGCCATCTTCGCCGGGCAGGCCGGCACGGTGACGGTGGACAACGGGCTCGGCCAGGTAACGGCGGCCGGCATGCAGTTCTCGACCGACGGTTATGTCATCCAGGGCGGCGACATCGGTCTCCTCGGGCCGCAGTCGACGATCCGGGTCGGTGACGGCAGCAGCGCGGGCACAGGCTACACGGCCACGATCGCTTCGGCGTTCACCGGCAGTGCCCAGCTGGTGAAGACGGATGCCGGAACGCTGGTGCTGGCCGGCACCAATAGCTACACCGGCGGCACCGCGATCAATGGCGGCACGCTGCGGATCTCGGCCGATGCCAACCTCGGC